>NZ_JBEPTH010000017.1:0-126062 GCF_040549385.1 Bradyrhizobium sp. LB11.1
CTTCACCCCGCTGCCGCTCCGCACGGCAGCCTAACCCCGGCAGAGCCTCCACTTATCGATGCGGAGATGCTGTTCAGACAACCGGGACCAGCTCACTTCGCGAGATCATGATAAGACCGCGACCTTAAAACTAGGAACAGAGGTTACATTGGCAAAGAAAAAGGCAAGTGCGGCTCGCAGGGAATATACAGCTGCTGATACGAAGCTGCTCACGGCGCACTCCAAAGCGAAAACGCCCGTCGCGAAGATTGCAAAGGAGATGAAGCGAACAGAAGGATCGCTGAGGCAAAAAGCCCGAACCCTGGGGATCGCACTCGGTCATCGGCGCTAAGACAAAAGCCCGGGGTATCACCCGGGCTTTTCCAATAACGGCGGCCTCGCCATTGATCATGAATGCGGCCACGCGCCGCCCACGGACGATTCAGTACGACGCAACATGCCAGGCCCGACCTTGACGCGTTCCAAGTACGTCGCTGGACGAGAGCGGAGTGGGACGCTTGAGCCGGGCATGCGGCGCGCACCCTCTTCGAGCGCGCCAAGCATCGCTGCCTTTGCTACCAGCACACGTTTACGGGCGCGAGGCGCCAACCCCAGCCGGTCCAAACCCGGCGCCAACGGGTGCAGCCGCCATAGCTGGCGTAGCTCCATCCGGGTCCACCCCAGCCCGGAGCGCCCCAGCCCCAACCAGGTCCCCATGCTGCGGCGCTAGCTAATCCCAAGCCGACGCCGAGGCCGATCGCAGGACCGCGCCAGCCCCAGCCTCCGCCGCCCCATCCCGGCCCGCGCCAACCGCCACCACGCCATCCGCCACCGGCCCAGCCACCGCCGTGCCAACTACCGCCGTGGAACCGTTGTGCAGATGCGACGGTCGGGGCCGTCGCGAGAGCGATAGTCAAACCGAGTCCAATGAGTGCTTTCTTGAACATGGAACAACTCCGAAGTTTAGCGAGGGTCATGCTACTTGAACGCCCCTAGCACGGGGCATCAGCAACAGCCCTGATCGGAAGCGATAGGATCCTAAGGTCTAACGCTCGCATCGCCATTCTTTCGATCGCGCCCGCCTTCTGCCATTAAGCTTTTATCGAATTGGGTGCGCACCGGCGCAAAGCGCTGGCTCTTTGTTCGCGCGACATGACCACCCGGCCGCGATCGTCCGGCTCGCGCCGCTACGCAGCCCGTGTCCGCGCCCATGGTGGTTGCGGCCCATCGAGCGCAGGCCGATGCTCTGGAGATCGAAGCACTCGCCAAGCGCGCCTCGCGGACGAATACGACGGGGCGCAGAATAGAGGGGAAGTGGCGACCCGCCAGAACAATCCGGGTTCGGCTAGGCATGTTCCGAGCAAGAACATGCCCGTAACTGCCGCCGACATGGGACTAACCCGGCGCGGGCGTCTACCGTTCCGCCACCGTGCAAATGGAGCTTCCGGCAGGCGGTCGATCCTAGTAGCGAACGCCAGGTCTCAGGCCTCGACGAGCACTCAAAGATATGTCGAGAAACAAAAAGGTCCGGTCAAATAGCCTGGGCCAGTAGAGGCAAAACCGGAATCTGATCCTAGTCGGCAGCATCACCTTCGGGCCAATAAGTTTCCGTCGTGGGCGTAAATTGTCGCCGCCAATATTCCTTCAGTTCCTCGTCTTTCGGTAAATCCTCTCTCGGATCTACCAACTCACCATCTGGCAATACATACGAGTAAGTCGGTGCGGGTATGATACAGGGACATGGAATAGACTCACCGACAGTCGGATACGGCGTCGGTGTAATCGCCTCAACGGCGCTTGGCGGCGGCACGATTCGCGGGTCCGCATAGACAAAGTCGGCACTTGAAGTCGGCACACCACTGCCGCTCCCATAGACAGGACGGGTTGTGCCGATTCCTACTCCCGCAGGAGGCGAGTAGGGCGTACCGCGATAGTTCGACGGCGAACGACTGAAGTTTCCTTCCCGCATCGCAGTCGAGCCCGCGAAAGCCGGCAAGCCCATCGAGATAAGAAAAGCAACTGCAAGCAATTGGGTGTGCCTGATGCGCATGGTTTTCCTCGACGTTTTGTCTACGCAGCAACCATGCGCCGAACCGGCTTCTACCGTATTTCGCTAAGCCCGGAAAATGGCTTCGTGGCGGATACAGCCCGTTTCGTCGGCTGTCCGGGAAAGAAATAAAGCCGGACTGGCCCTTTATCCCGCCAGCGACGACATGTCCGTCAATAACTCCCCTCTCTCACGTGCCTCTGCGGCAGTAGCTCAGCATTGAGCATGTTAACCAGCCGCGCCAGGTCTCATCCTGCAAGTCAAAAAGATCGGCGTGCGGTTTGTAAAGCCGATCGGCCCATAGGTGTTGGCGGTTTCAGCATCGACAGGTTGCACATTCACCCTAAACCGCTTGCCGCTGCGTTGAACTGAACCTTCGAGCACGTTGCGCACATTCAACCCGCGCCCGATCTTTTTGATGTCGAGCGCCATGCCTTGTAGGTGAATGCGGTTTGGCGGCCAATCACGAACGAACCCCCGATGCGCGGCAAGTCTGCGGTCAAGCTCTCTGTGACACCATTCACGAAGTAGTCTTTCTCGGCGTTACCACTTAGGTTAGCGAAGGGCAGCACAACAATGGAACGAGGGGAGTGGTAGGATCGCGAGGTATCCGGACGAGGCCTGTTCGGAAGCGTGGCATAGACCCGGACAACCGCAAACGACTCGACTGTTGCTACGGCCGTTCAAAACGGATGGGTTCACCAGGAAAAGAGAGCCTCACGCCCATGTTCATGCCACGTTTCGAGCTGATGCTTGAGGTACGGGCAGAATACGAACCAATAAGCAAAAGCGTCGGAGGAAACCGTCATGACCTCGAAATTGGCAAGTGCCGTCTGTGTTCTCTCGGTCGTATTCTGTGGCTCTGCAGCAACCGTTCATACCGCATCGGCGCAAGCGCAGTCCATCCCCGCGCCTCCGCTCGCGGGTCCTCCATCGCCGGAGCAAGTGCAGCCGTGGGGCTTGCCGCCGCCGCCGCCGGGCATCGGACCGGTCACTTTGTTTGCGGATATCCATGATCAACCGCAGGGCAAGTTTCTTGAGGGTGGGGCCTTCGACAAAGCAGGCAACTTCTGGTTTGTCGCCATTGGCAGTGGTTGGGTGTCCTACCTCACTCCAGACGCCAAGCTAGTTCCCGTATTCAACTGCAACCCGAAAGGAGACCTCGGTCCCGCTTGCGAGCCGCAGGGCACGCGCTGGCATGACGGCAAGCTTTACGTCACGACGCGCCACCTCGGCGTCCTAATCTATGATCCTGAGACGAAGAAACTAAGCTCGCTCGTTTCGACGTTCCACAACGAACTCTTCAAGGGTCCAAATGATCTCGACTTCGACGCCGAGGGCAATCTGTATTTCACCGATCCTTGGGGAACAGGACCCGGACCCGACGCGGCGGATAGGACCGGCGCGGTCTATCAATATTCCAAAGACGGGATTCTCCGGCGCATCATCACCACCGGCAGCTTTCCCAACGGCATAGCCGTTTCGCCGGATGACGGCACGCTGGCTGTTGCCGATTATGCGAGCAATCGGATGCTGTACTATTCGTTCCTGCGAGGGCCGAATCCCGCCTGCGCCGACTGCGCTAACGATCCGTCGCACACGACATTCTTCTTCGCCACAGCCGGGAGCTACAATCCCGGCAACGGCGGACCTGACGGCATCCACTATGACGTGCATGGGAATCTCTGGGCGGCGTGCGGCATCGGTGGAGTCATCGAGTACGATCCGCGTGGCTTCATTATCGGCTACGTACCGTTGCCAAATGGTGATTCCTCGGCCACGAACTTTGCCTTTGGCGGTGAGAACAACCAGTATATTTACATGGAAGGTGCCGTCAGCGGAACCGTCTACAAGTTCAAGGCACCCTACGCTGGGCTGATTGGGCCAGATGGCGTGCGGTTGGCAGCGCAACCCTGACTTCGCCGTGAGGAGGTGCGCGCACCTTTTCGGAGATGCCGCTGATCGACTTCGGATCGAACGGCAGCGGTTTGGTTTCGTAGGGCATTAGGCGACTCCTTCGCTCAATCTGTGGCTCAACTCTTCGTACTGGCCGTCTTGTCCAGCGCTGCGCGCAGACCCTCGGCGAGCTTCACGGCGTCGTCGTTCGCCCAGAAGTGCATGAAGAACAGGCGCGGCTGCTCGTCGAGCATATGGCTGTGCAGTGCGGTCACCTCGATGCCGTGTGCCCGCAACGCTAGGATGACCGGGTTGACCTCGTCGCCGGTCAGCACGAAATCGCCCGTGATGGCGGCTTTCCCGCCTCCGGTCGGCTGGAAATTGATCCCGATCGCGACGCCCATCGGTCCGACGGGCGTTAACGGCATGCCATCCTGCGTGATCGGGTCTCGCCGCCTGACGTTGAACTGGTAGACGCCGCCGTTGGCTTGGCCCTTCACGCCGATGATCTGGTCGAGCTTCGCGGTGTCGAGATCGACGGCCGGCGGCAGGCTCGCCGGCGCGGCGACCGTCAGCGGCGTCTTGCTCTCGGCCAGTGCATCGTGGATAGCCGAAGCCAGCTTGATGGCATCGCCGTGGCCGGCGACGTGCATGTAGAAGGTCGCCGGGCTTGCCCGCAGCAGGTGGTTGTGCACGGCGGTGATCTCGAGACCGCTCGCGATCATCTTCGCCATCACGGGGTTGATCTCGGTCTCGAGCAGCACGAGGTCGCCCATGACCATGGCGCCGCCGTGGCCTGGCTTGAACGCGACCCAGCCGCCGAGCGCCAGCGCCGGCTTGATCGCCACGCCGTCCAGCGTCACGGAAAGATCGGTGCGTGGGAAGCCGTAGCGGTGGACGTCGTCCGAGACGGCGGGCTTGCGCCCCAGCGTCTCGTCGACCTTCTGCCAGTCGACGCTCTGCGCATGTGCCGCCGAAACGAAGCAACCGGAAGCAGGTGCCAGGATGCATACGCCGAGCGCGAACAGCGCGTGAATTGTCCGTTTCATCGTACTGCTCCTCGAACTCAGTTGCGTTCTTTGATCTGGCCGCTGCTGTCGACGACAAGCGTCACCGGCTTACCGTCCTTCACCGCTTTGGCGGTGGTGCCTTCGGCCGTCGACTTGACGTCTCTCACCTGCGAGTAGCCGGCCGCCTGAATCTTGGCGACCAGCTCTTCCTGGGTCAGGGCGTGGGCGGGCGCCAAGCCAGCCGCCAGCGCTACGAAGAGCGCTGCCCGATAGATCGTCGATGTTCGCATTGCTGATCTCCTGGTTGTCCCTGCCCCAGAAGTCATCAGGCCTTCGGCCTCACTTGCCCTTGTTGGTCGGCCAGTTGTGCAACTCCTTGGTCGCATCGCGGCACCATCGGTAGAACGCGTCGTAGAGCTGGAGACCGGCGTTCAACTGCTCGAGGTCGTCGTCGAACATGCGCGACAGGCCGAGCGACGCCGCGAGCAGGCCGGGCGCCTCCGGAGACAGATCGAGGCGTCCCGTATCGGCGGCGCGGACCATCGTCGCCAACCGCTCCAAGGCAGGTGACGAGAGGCCGAACTCCTTGACCATGACGTCGAAGGTGCAGAGCTCGCCGCGATGGCTCCAAAACGTGTTCTCGATGTCGAATGGCGTGGCCTCGAAACGCTCGGCAACTTCCTCGACCTCAGACGGCGCGACGAACAGGAAGATCGCAGTGGTGTCGACGAAACGGCGGATCAGCCATGGGCAGACGATACGATCGATCTTGGGACGCGCTCGCGTGACCCACACCGTACGACCACCCCCATCGCGCTTGGGAATCTTGCCGTCCGGCACCGTCGGATGGTTGGCTTCCTTCCAGGCGACATGGCCACCTTCGAGGCTTTCGGCAGCGACGTTGCAACAACCGAGCCAGGCCGCGGTGCCTTCGCTGAGTTTCTTGCCCTTGTGGCAGACCACGACGACGGATTGGCCCGTCAGGCGGGAAGCCCAGTCCTGGACATCGAGATGCGAGCGCCGCACGGCGCCGGGGATCAGGCGAGGATCGGCCGAAAAATCCTCGTCGATGCGTACATCGATGAGCGTCGGCGCGGCCGCCGTGCCTACCAGTCGAGACAGTTTATCGGGGGAAATAGAGGTATACGATGCTGACATGCTGCGCCCTTGGTGATTAGGACGCGATTCTTGGGCATGACGCCTCGCGGGGAGATCGCACATCCCCGTAACGCAAATAAAAACCACGAGTGACTTGGTGTCAACCTGCGTCCTACCGCGCGACGTGGGAATATCGGGCGACCGTCACAAAGAATTCAAAACGAGATCGGAACCACGCGAGGCCTTTATGCAACTCGCTCGCCACCGAAGGTAGACCTGCCGGCCCGTGTCGTGATGCGGATGAGTGTGATACCAGACCAACATGTACAGCCAGTAGGCGCTGCCAAAGTCCCCCGCGGGCGCCGTGCGGCCGCGCTCGAGACGTGACGGCAGCGGGAAGTTCACCCGGGCGACCACCAGCGAGACCAGCGCCGCCGCGGCCGAGATCGTCAGAAAGGCGTAGCCAGTCCGGAAGTCTCCCTTCAGCAGGAGGACCAGTGCGATGATGAGGGGACCGATCGTCGCGCCGATCTCGTCCAGTGCGGTGTTCCGCGCGTAGACCCAACCCTTGCCCAGCTCGCCCGTCGTACAGGAGAGCATCACCTCGACAGTTGGCTTGCGCAGCGCCCGCCCGATCCGCTCGGCGAGAACAAGCGCGGCGGCGACCTGCCAGCTTCCGGCGAGCGCCATGGCCGGCACCGCGAAGAGATTGATGACGTAGCCGACGAAGGTGATCAGCCAGTAGCGTCCTGTCCGTTCGGCCGCGTAGCCGGCCGGCAGACGCAGTGCATAGCCAAGAAACTGGCCAAGCCCGCCGTAACGCGACGATGGCAGCGGTCGCTCCGAGTGAGGCCATGAACGGGCCGTTGATGCTGCCGCCGCCTTCGTAGGTGATGTCGCCGAACAGGTTGACGATTCCGGTCGTCATCACGAAGAGAAACGCATCGTCATCACGAAGAGAAACGCAGGCGATGTGACCGAGGCCTATCGAGCCATGGAACGAACTCCCTGCGCCGGCGTCGGCCCCGTGGCGATCGGCCGGTTTTGATGTATCGTCAGCAACCTTGCAGGACCGAGCCGGTTCCTGCTTTTACGGAACCCGATAAAGGCGCTGCAATGAAATTCAAGGATCTGCTGAACGGTTTCATCCGGCTGCACATCCTGCATCATGCCGCCGAGCACGAAATCTATGGCCAGTGGATCATCGAAGAGCTGGCGCGGCACGGTTACAAGCTCAGTCCTGGCACGCTCTATCCGCTGCTGAGCGCGATGGAACAGCGCGGCTACCTCAAATCCCGCAAGCAGCGCGAGGGCCGCACCGCCCGAAAGCTATATCGTGCCACGCCTTTGGGCAAAAAAGGGCTCGCGCTGGCCAAGGTCCGCCTCAAGGAATTCACCGGCGAGGCCATGAAGGGATAGGAACCGCCCTCCACCCGGGAAGTTGCTTGCCTTCATCGGAATATCGGTTATCGATATCGGAACCCGATAAAGCCGCCGCGGGCTGGGGCGCAGCCTGGTGGAAGGATTCCGACATGACAATAGATCGCCGCTCCCTGCTCGCCGGCGGGGCGCTCCTCCCGCTCGTCGGGCTGCAGACCCGAATGTCGCCCGCCCTCGCACAAGGCGACCAGGAGAAGGCCGACTACTCCTTGCGGATCGCGACCGGCCTTGCCGAATTGGCGCCCGACCACATTGCTTCGACGACGCTCTACAACGGTCAGTTTCCGGGCCGCTGCTGCGCTTCGAGGAAGACCAACGTGCCGTCGTCGACGTTTACAACGACACCGACGTGCCGGAGCTCGTCCACTGGCACGGCCAGATGATACCGAGCGACGTCGACGGGGCGGCCGAGGAAGGCA
Organism: Bradyrhizobium sp. LB11.1; assembly: GCF_040549385.1. Lineage (NCBI taxonomy): Bacteria > Pseudomonadati > Pseudomonadota > Alphaproteobacteria > Hyphomicrobiales > Nitrobacteraceae > Bradyrhizobium > Bradyrhizobium sp. LB11.1. The sequence goes on from NZ_JBEPTH010000017.1 coordinate 7,890, forward strand.
CGCCCTTCGTCCCGCCGCATGGGATGCGGCGCATCTCTTTCGTACCGAAACCCTCCGGCTTCCGCTTCTACCACACCCACGTCGTGGCCGGCGCCGACCTCAACCGCGGCACCTATACCGGCCAGGTTGGACCGGTCTATATCGCGCCCAAAAATGAGCCCGGCACCTACGATCGCGAGGTTTTCCTGACGCTCAAGGAGTTCGCGCCCTCGTTCAGTCGCGGCGGCGACATGGCGATGGATTTCCTAGCCGGCGAGGAGGTCAAGGATCTGAAGGACCTCGGCAAGAAGTCCGACGACGAGGCCCAGGAAAAGACGAAGGGGTTCGAGGTGGGTTACGACCTGTTCTCGATCAACGGCAAGATGTTGGGGCATGGCGATCCTGTCCGGGTCAAGCAAGGCGAGCGCGTGCTGTTCCACGTGCTGAACGGCAGCGCCGGCGAGATCCGGAGCCTCGCGCTGCCAGGGCACTCGTTCAGGGTCGTCGCGCTGGACGGCAACCCCGTGCCTGCGCTGAAGGACGTGCCGGTCCTCTGGCTCGGGACGGCCGAGCGCGTCTCGGCTATCGTCGAGATGAATCACCCGGGCGTCTGGGTCATGGGCGACCTTGCCGACGACGATCGCAAGCGGGGAATGGGGATTGTCGTCGAGTATGCCGGTGCCAGAGGCAAGCCGCAGTGGACGAAACCGAAGCCCTACAAGTGGGATTACACGCTGTTCGGCAAGGCTGGGGCGTCCCCGACAAAGCCGGACGAGACGATGGAATTCACGATCCTCAAACGCAACGGAGCGCTGAACGGCTTCAACCAGTGGACCATGAACGGCGAAGCGTTCTCGATGGACACGATGAAGCCGATGTACAAAGTTCAGCAGGGTCGGCGCTATCGTCTGAAATTCCGCAACGGCAGCGACGACATCCACCCTCTGCACCTCCACCGCCACAGCTTCGAACTTGTGCGGGTCGGCGGCAAGCAGACATCCGGCGTCCTCAAGGACGTCGTGATGCTCGGCGGTTTCCAGGAGATCGAGTTCGACTTCGTCGCCGACAATCCGGGAACGACGCTCTTCCACTGCTATCAGCAACTGCACATGGACTTCGGGTTCATGGCCCTGTTCGAGTACGCGTGAAACATGGACACCACCGCAGAAGCAACGACCATCTCCGCACGACGCGGCTCGCCGCTGGAGGTGCTGCGCATCTTCCTCAAGCTCGGCCTGACTTGCTTCGGCGGTCCCATCGCGCACATCGGCTACTTCCGCGACGAGTTCGTCGTGCGGCGAAAGTGGATCGACGAACATGCCTACGCCGACCTGGTGGGGCTTTGCCAATTCCTGCCAGGCCCCGCCAGCAGCCAGGTCGGCTTCTCGATCGGACTGATGCGGGCCGGCTACCTAGGCGCGCTTGCCGCCTGGACCGGATTCACCCTTCCGTCGGCCGCGATCCTCGTCCTCTTCGCCTACGGAGCCGGCGCGCTGAGCGGACCGGTCGGCGCCGGCCTGCTGCACGGACTGAAGCTGACGGCTGTCGCCATTGTGGCGCAGGCGGTCTGGGGAATGGCGCGCAATCTCTGTCCCGACCGCGAGCGCGCATCGATAGCGGTCGTGGCGGCGCTGATCATCCTCTTCAGCACTGCTTCGATCGCCCAGATCGGCTCGATCGTTCTCGGCGGCCTCGCCGGCCTGTGGCTGTGCCGCAGCGACGCGCCGGCACCATCCGGACACGTCGAGATTCCAGTGTCGCGGACCGTGGGCTCGATCACCCTCGGGATGTTCTTCGTCCTGCTGGCGGGGCTGCCCGCGCTGCGCGGCGCGACGGGATCCGCCGGCGTCGCCCTGTTCGACGCCTTCTACCGCTCCGGCGCGCTCGTCTTCGGTGGCGGCCACGTCGTGCTGCCGCTCCTCCGCGAGGCCTTCGTGGCGCCCGGCTGGCTGAGCGACGACGCCTTCCTCGCCGGTTACGGCGCCGCCCAGGCGGTACCGGGCCCCCTTTTCACGTTCGCGGCCTACCTCGGCACGGTGGTCTCTCCAGAGCCGCATGGGCTCGCCGGAGCGGCGCTCGGCCTCATCGGCATCTTCCTGCCCGGGATCCTGATCCTGCTCGGCGCCCTGCCGTTCTGGGACTCGTTCCGGAAGCGCGCCGGCGCCCAGGCGATGATGCGGGGCGTCAACGCCGCGGTGGTCGGCGTGCTCGGCGCTGCGCTGTACGACCCGGTCTGGACCACGACCGTCCACTCAGGCAAGGATTTCGGCATTGCTCTGGTAGGCTTCGTCTTACTGGTCGCCTGGCGAGCCCCACCGCTCGTCGTCGTGGCGTTCAGCGCCGCGGCCGGCGCCGCGATGGCTCTGATCTGAGATTTGGAAAAGGCGGTCGGTTTCACTGGCCGAATTAAGCCAATCTTCAACGAAATTGCTGAGAATGCCCGGTCTATCTGGAGATCGCACGTGGACCAGATCCGGACCGAGTCCTCGCGGGTGCCCGCCCTCGACCTGCTGCGCCTCATCGCCGTCGGCGCCGTGATCCTATACCACTACGGCTTCTGGGGTCCGGCCTCACACGGCGAGACCCAGGTGGCGCTCCCAGCGTTGGGTCCGTTCGCCCAGTACGGCTTCCTCGGCGTCCCGGTTTTCTTCGCCATCAGCGGCTTCGTGATCGCCTACTCCGCGGAGGGGCGCACGCCGATCGGCTTCGCCATCGCCCGCTTCAGCCGCATTTACCCGACGTTCGTCCTCTGCATGACCCTGACCTTCGCGGCGACGGCACTTTTCGGCGCCGGCCATTTTGAGGTGACGACCAGGCAATGGCTCGCCAACCTGTTCATCGCGGCGCCGATGCTGGGTCAGCCCTACGTCGACACGTCCTACTGGTCGCTAGTAATCGAGGTCGTGTTCTATGCTTGGGTCGCCCTCTTCATGGCGCTTGGACTGTTTCCGCGTCGGATCGACGCGATCATCGTCGCATGGCTCGCGATCACCTTCGCCAACGAATTGACGATCGACGCGCCGATCTTCGAGAAGCTCTTCATGGCTGACGACAGCGGCTTCTTCGCGGTCGGCCTTCTGATCTACCAGCACTACCGCGGTCGCCGCGACCTTCGCTGGTGGGTGCTGTCAGCGCTGTCGCTCGGGACCGCCGTCTTCCAGTCCATCCACAAGCTGGAACGGCTCGGCGTACACCCTCACGCCAGCTACGATCCGTGGGTGGTCGCCGCGATCTCCGTCGTGGGACTGGGACTTGTGTTTCTCGCGACGAGGATCAAACGCCTGCCGCTGCCGGCAAAAGTCGTGCTGGCCGCCGGCGGCGTCACTTACCCGCTCTACCTGCTGCACATGCAGCTCGGCTACGTGATCTTCACCGCGGTGGCACCGCAAGCGCACGTCGTGGCCATCACCTGTGCCATCGTGGTCGGCGCATTCGTCCTCGCCTACGGCGTCTGGCGTTTTTTCGAGAGCTGGGCTCATCCGCTGGTCAAATTTGCGCTGTCCAGTACCGCCGACAGGCTAGGACGTCTTTTCTCCGGGACCAGCTTCGAGGCTCGGTAGCCCGCGTGAAATCAAGCCGCATCGTCTCGACATTCTGACGACAATCCGCCGGCTACCTCGGCCTCGAACGAGACCTCGGTGGTGCAGTGGGGCTCCTTTGGCGAAAAGCGCGTGCTGCTGACCGCCGACGTCGGGCCAGAAGGTCTGGCCGAGGCGGCCGACTACGCTGGGCTGATCAGCCCAGTGATCCAGCCGACGTTGGTGCAGATTCCGCATCACGGTAGACGCCGCAACGTTACCTCCACGGTGCTCAACCGCTGGCTGGGCAAATACCCCGCAGTGGGCAACGGCAGCGCCATCGCATCGGTCGGCAAAAACGAAGACATCTATCCGCGCACAAGGGTCGCCAACGCATTCACGCGACGCGGCTACAACGTCTACGCCACCCATACTGGCTGGGTCAGTTTCCGTCACGAGTACGATAGGCGCGAAGGCGCGGTTGCCGTCGACATCATCCCGTTCAACCCGGATGTCGACGATGATTTAGCTGCTCCCGAAGTTCGACAAGTACACCCTGTATGCCCGATTGTTCCCGGCCATCATCGCGGGAGCGCCAGCCATCGCGCTGGCCTGGACGGTCATTGGGAGCAAGGAGCTGAGATTGGTGCAGGCCATCGCGGGCACCGCCCTGGCCGTGCTGCTGATGGTGTTCGGCGACGTCGCCAGAAGGCGGGGCAAGGCTATAGAGCCGTGCCTGGCCGAGCAGATGGGCGGCCTGCCAAGCATCACGATGCTACGGCACCGCGACACGACGTTTGACGCAGCGACAAAAGCCAGGATGCATGCGTTCCTAGCCGAAAAGCTGGCCGAGCCGGCACCGACAGCAGAACAGGAAGCCACTGCGCCAGAAACCGCGGACGGTTTCTACGCGCGAGCCGGCAACTGGCTACGTGAGAATACGCGCAGCAAGAAGAAGTTCGACATCCTGTTCAACGAAAACGTCACTTATGGCTATCGGCGCAATCTATTTGCCCTCAAGTGGCCGGCCTTGACCTTAAACATCCTGATCGTCATCGGCAGTGCCGCATATTTGTGGATACAGCAAGGCTCGCTTGATCTGCTGCCGGTTTCTGTCATCGCCTTCCTGCACGCAGCCTATCTGGCGATCTTCTCAACCCGATCGGCCGTCGAAGAAGCGTCCCGCATTTATGCACGCCAGCTACTGCTCAGCTCGGAATCGGCAGAACTTCGGAAGCCGCCGCCAGCAACCGCCAAACCGCGCCCTCCGAAGAAGAAAGCTGAAGAGCCCGGCGCTCTCGCGACCTAAATCGTGAACCAACCAACTATCGCGCCTGAAATCAAGCATGGGCCAGCAATCTCTCTGGGATCGTAGCAATTCCGCTGGAGCGGCCACCGAGCCAGCTTGCTAACGATGTCTTATGTCCCAGTTCGTCACGCCCGCAATGATCGTTGATGCCCTAAAGGCGCTGTCCGATAATCCTTCCAAGACGCGCGCAAGCTTTTTCCGAGGGCAGTGTGTTCGCGGTGCCTATATCCCTTCAGATCAGGCGAGCGAAATTACGAAATCGATGAGTTTCACAAAGCCATCCCGCGTGCTCGGACGATTTTCTGTGGAAGACGACAATAGCGGAATAATCCATGCCGACCGAGCTGCCTTGCGCGGTTTTAGTTTCCGGCTTGGCAGAAACGGCCATCGCTCAGATCTTCTCACGCAGAGCGCTCCGGTTCATTATGCAAAAACGCTTGACCAAATGCTGGCCTTCCTTAAGGCGCATACTCCGGGACAGGACGGTAAGCGAGACGCGGAAAGGATCCGGAGTTTCTTCGCGGCCAATCCCGAAAGCTTGCATCAAGCAGAATATCTTACGGCGCTTCCGCTGCTCACGAACTTTGCAAGCACGACCTACTGGGGCGTGCACTCCTTTTCCGCAACCAACTCGAAAGGCGAGACACGGTATATAAAGATCAAGATCGCACCAGTTAGCGGTGCCATGCCGCCGAGCGATGACGAGCCCAAGTTGCCGTCCAACGAGTTTCTGAGCAACGAACTCAGGACTCGGATCGCGAAAGGTGACGTACGATTTAGCGTCCTGGCGCTGCTCGACCGTCCAAATGATCCTATCCAAGACGTGACTGTGCGATGGCCGGACGAGGATTGTCGAGAGTCGGTGCGCCTCGGAACGCTTGTTGTTACCTGTGTCGACCCCAACGACATATGCGACTCGTCGATCTTCGATCCAGCCAATCTAGCCGAAGGTGTCGGGTATCCGCCGGATGAGATCTTTCAGGCACGGCGCGTGGTCTACAAACTGTCGCTTGCTCGGCGCCGCTAACTGATGCCCGGAATCTTCTTGATTCAAGCCTCACCTTCATGGACACCCAACATTTCGCGGCGCCAAACGGCGGGACTAACGCCGACTGCAGCAGAAAATACTCTCGTAAAATGGCTCTGATGGGCAAACCCGGCTGAGATGGCGATCTCGGCGAGCGGCAGGTCGCGTAGGGTCATCAACTGCTTGGCCGCCTTCAAACGCTGACGAAGGAGCCATTGGTGCGGCGGAAAGCCCGTAGAGACACGAAACGCGCGAGAAAAATGGTCAACCGAGAGGTCAAATTCAGCCGCGATCTGATCCAGTGAAAGTTTGCCGCCAAGGTCAGATTCAAGTCTCTCGCAGGCGCGCTTTACTTGCCACGGGGCCAGACCACCGCGAGTTAGTTTCGTAAGTCGCTCGACGCCGCCATAGGCTTGAGCAATGTGCGCTGAGAAGGCAAGCATCATGTGATCGATGAAAAGCCGACTGGCCTCCTCAGGCCGACGCAGCCCATCCAATAGTGCCCCGCCGATATGACGCATCACCGAATCATCGTAGCCAGAACCAAACCCGAAGGCGAGATCGTTGATGCGGGTGCGAGATTCTGCAGAGATACCGTCGAGCACCAAACGCGGAAGGTAGAATTGAATGGAATGGAATGGCTTATCGACAATATAGCGCGGGTCTTGCCTGAGGTCGTACAACCATGTTGTACCCGCTTTGACGTCCGCCTTCGCTACGCTTTTGCCGTCTTTCCAGAGCTCGCAGGCTGGGTAATCCTGGAGCTTCAAGCTGACGAGATAGGCCTCGTCGGCCAATGAACCGGAGAGGCCCGGCGCCGGGTTGTCATCATGCGTTTCGGTGACCGCGAGTTCCGAACCGCGCAGCGAACGTATGACAAGCGAGGGCGGCGCGTCCCTCATGTGCATGTACTGCCCAACCCTATGTCCGAAGGTGCTTGCCTGCGCCATAGCTTATCCGTTGGGTTGAACCGGCAGGATCAAACGTTTCCGAGGAGTTCATGCTGACTAACTGGAATCAGAACAACCGTCCAGACAACTCTCGGAAAGAGGCAGCTTTGGGTAACGGTTCCGTCAGCACCCGGCAGAACGATTTTCAGCGTGATTTCAACGGGGTTGGACCGCTTCGTACGATTGATGAAAAGACAGCGCCGATCATCGATCGGTTAGATCGTGCATTTTGGAAAGCCCGGCTGGCCCTTCGAGCGGATTTAGGCAAATCTCGTCGGTTTTGGGAAAGAGCCCGTAGTCCTACGCGCCTAGAACTCCCATCGAAAGCTCGCGACGTTGAGACGGATCGAAGCGGAAACGGCAGAGCGCTCGTATGAGTGCCGACCCGCAGATGACGCCTCGTGGCACGAGCTCAGGCCCCAAACCAGCAAGCCGCCATGAGCGAACCAAACAACACCTCGACATATCCATCTGCGGCGTCAGGCGTATCCCGGAATGACCGGCGGACGGCCGATGAGGAGATGGCCCGTGTCCTTGGCACCGAACCATTCCGCATGGCTTTGGATGCTTCCGGGGCTGGGATCGCCCACTGGAAACATGATCCGCTGCACGACGTCGTCGAGCCGATGACTCACCACGTTGTGATGGCCTATAATGGTTCGACACAGCGCATGGAGCGCCGCTCAGGAAAGTCGTTTGAGACCGGCACATTTCGCCGCGGCGTCGTGATAATTATCCCAGAGGGATCAAGCTCCAGGTGGGACATTCCGAAACCTGTTGATGTCGTTCAGCTCTATCTTCCTCACGTAACGTTAAAGCGCGTTGCCGACGAAGCCGAGACCGCCGCACCAACCGACCTTTTGGAGCGAACGGCGCATCCAGACCCCATAACATCCCGATTGCTTTTGAGCACAGTTGGCGTCCTGGAAGGCAATAGGACTCTAGATACGCTGTTCCGGACTCAGCTGACAGATCTCCTGGCCACACGCCTTCTGGCTGCTCACAGCAGCTCGCCAACTACGTTTCAGTCCATCACGGGTGGCCTGTCACCCAAGGTTCTGCTCCGTGCCATCGAACGATTGTGCTCTGACAGCGACGCCGATGTCTCCCTCGACGCTCTGGCTTCAGATGCTGGCCTTTCGCGCTTTCACTTCTGCCGTGCCTTCAAGGAGAGCACTGGGCTTTCACCTCATGCTTGGCTGCGTCGACATCAGCTCGAGCGAGCCATGAGCATGTTGCGGGATACCGAGGCATCAATCGCCTTGGTTGCAGCGGAGCTTGGCTACGCATCACAAACGGCCTTCGCCGCGGCTTTCAGACGATCGGCCGGCGAAACCCCGAGCGATTGGCGGCGGCGGGCGCGTTAGCGACCAGCGCACCGTGACTGAACGAAGACCTTCCGAACGCGAGGACCGCCCCATGAACAACCCGATCGAGCACGATCCCTTGAGGGCTCTGCTAGTCTCAACCGGTGCGCCTCACACCGACGCCCATGCCACCGAACGGCGCGATGCCGATGCGGAGATGGCGCGCGTCCTTAAGACCGCACCGCTCCAGATGGCCAAAGATCCTTCTAATGGCACCATAGCTCATTGGAAGCATGGGGCTCTGCACGACGTGGTGGAGCCTATGACCGACCACGTCATTATGACTTACCCTACCGGCGTTCAGCGCTTGGAACGACGCACCGGCAAATCGGTGTCAGTTGGCGCGGCACGCTCCGGCGTGGTGACGATTATTCCGGCAGGTTCAAGCGCAAGGTGGGATATTCCTGGCTTGGTCGACGTCATTCAACTCTATCTGCCGCAAACAACACTCGAACGCGTTAGCCGCGAAGCCGGTGCCTCCGATCCAGGCCAGCTTATCGAACGAACGGGGCATTCGGATCCCGTCACATCCGCATTGCTTATGACCGCCGCGGAGGCGTTAGAGGGCAATGCGATCCTCGACAACCTTTTCAGGCAGCAACTGACGGATCTCTTGGCTACGCGCATCCTGGCTGAGCATACGGGCGCGCCAACCCCGTTTGAACCGATCACCGGAGGGTTGTCGCCCCATGCTTTGCGACGAGCGATCGAACGCCTGCGCTCAGCCAGCAATACTGACTTATCACTAACTACGCTCGCATCGGACGCCGGTCTGTCGCGCTTCCATTTCTGTCGTGCCTTCAAAGAAAGCACAGGGCTTTCGCCCCATGCCTGGCTGCGTCAGCAGCAACTGGAGAAAGCTATGAACATGTTGCGCGATACCAATGTGTCGATCTTGTCGGTGGCCAAAGTTCTTGGCTATGCCTCGCCAACAGCTTTCGCCGCCGCATTCAAGCGAATGACAGGTGAAACGCCAAGCGATTGGCGACGACGCATGCGGTAGCCGCAATTGCTCTGTAGGTGGAGCAATCGCTCTTGCGCAATGGCAGACCCGACCCGCTAAATCATCACGGTGCCCACGATACAAGCCGACGGAGATTACAATGATCTGGAAGAACTTCGTCAATCTCCCTGCAATCGCACCGCGACGCAGAGTCGTTGCAACCACAATTTTGTACGGACTCTCTTTGGCCGTTCGCTTCACCTCCGCAACGGGCGAGGAAGTAGAGCTCCCCGTGCAATCCGCGCAACGAATTAATCCGGTGATGTCCATCATGGTCATGGATAAGATCCGGCTTCCCTATGCCGACTGGGATCCGAACCCGGTTCAACCGATTTTCGTTCGTCAACGCTGGCCGCTGCGGTTGTCAACGGCATCGAGTTGCAGCCCCCCTTAAGAGCCAGCCTTCGCTTCCATTTCTTCGCGTCGTTCTCAATCACAAGGCTTTCCGGCAACGGGAGGCCAAGCGGTAGCGCGTGGAATTTTGAGAAACACAAACCACTGGAGCAGATCATGCGACTAGTCATCATTGGCGCCGGTTTTGCCGGCATGTACGCTGCACTTTCCGCTGCCCGCCTGCGCGATATCCAAGACATTTCGCCCAAGGAGCTCGAAATCACGCTGGTGGCGCCCGAGCCAACGCTTGTGGTCCGCCCGCGGCTCTATGAGCCAAATCCGGAGACCCTGACTGCATCTCTGCTCGATGTTCTCAACGCCATCGACGTTGTGTACGTGCAAGGCAGCGCGGAGACGGTCGACACTAAGTCCCGTACAGTGTCGATCGCGACAGGGAAAGGCACGCAAAAGAGCCTATCCTATGATCGTGTGGTGCTGGCAACCGGCAGCAAGCTTTTCCGTCCGAGTATTCCGGGTCTCGCCGATCACGGCTTCAGCGTCGACTCGCTCGACGATGCGGTCGCCCTTGACAAGCATCTACATGCCCTCGCCGAGCGACCGGCCACAAACGGACGCGACACGGTCGTTGTGGCCGGCGGTGGATTTACCGGCATCGAAGCTGCGACCGAAATGCCCGCGCGACTGCGCAAAATTCTAGGCAAGGGTTCAAAGCCACGCGTCATCATAGTCGAACGGAACAATTCGGTCGCGCCCGCCATGGGCGAAGGCCCCCGGCCCCCCATTGAGAACGCTTTGCGAGAGCTCAAAGTAGAAACCCGGCTCGCTGTCAGCATAACCTCGCTAGACGAAGTCGGCATCACGCTATCGAGCGGTGAGCACATCGAAGCGGAGACCGTGATCTGGGCCGCAGGTATTCGCGCGGCGCCGTTGACCCAGCAGATTCCTGCCGAGCGCGACAATTCGGGACGTCTGCTAGTGGATCGCGATCTGCGCGTGTCGGGAGTAGACGGCGTCTTCGCAACCGGCGATGCCGCCCGCGCCGCCTGCGACGATGATGGCAACTACGCGCTCATGTCGTGCCAACACGCGGTACGGATGGGGGCGTTTGCCGGCAACAATGCAGTCGCCGAGCTGCTCGGCGTTACGACCAAGCCTTATCACCAAAAGCGATACGTTACTTGCCTCGACCTTGGCGAAGCCGGCGCGCTGTTCACGCGCGGCTGGGAGCGCGAGGTGACGATGGTCGGCGATGTCGCCAAGAAAACCAAGCGCGAGATCAACACTGTCTGGATATATCCGCCCCAGGCCAATCGTGCAGCCGCGCTCGCCTCTGCTGATCCAGAACGTGTGGGCGACGTAAGTGGTTTCTTCTAGGCGCTTACGCGAAACGGCCGCATCCACGCTGGTCGCGCGGCGCGCCCAAATAAGACCAAGCATCAGCCAACCATGAAACAGGAGAGAAACATGAATCTGCATAGCCCCTCGTACATAAAAGTTTCCGACGAGTTCGTTCCGTCACGCTATGCGTTGCGCATCGGCGAGATTGACGTGATGGTGGTCAGCGACGGCGTGTTGACGCTGCCAGGCGCGATGTTGGCCCACAATGCTGAGTCGGCCGTTCGCGAGGCCTGGCTAAAGGATAATTTCCTGCCACCGGACGCTTTCGATTGGGCGCTGAACGCGGTCGTGGTGCGTAGCGGCGGCCGGACCATACTCATCGACGCTGGGATGGGCGCGGAGTTCCCTTTACCGAGGGCTGGGCAACTCATTCATCGACTGGAAGCCGCCGGCATCGATCTCGCATCAGTGACCGATGTAGTGCTCACTCACATGCACATGGATCACGTTGGCGGGCTGCTTGTTGACGGAGTGAAGGACCAACTTCGTCCGGACCTGCAGATCCATGTGGCAGCCGCCGAGGTCAAATTCTGGGAGTCTCCTGATTTCTCCCGCGTCTCTATGCCACCCGGCTTCCCGGATGCGCTTCGGGAGACAGCCAAACGGTTTGCGAAGGAATATCGTAACCAGCTACGACTGTTCGAAGAAGAGCACGAGGTGGCACCAGGTGTGGTCGTCCATCGCACCGGCGGCCACACCCCTGGGCACAGCGTGGTCCGCCTGACCTCCGGTGGCGACCGGCTGACATTCGCCGGTGATCTCGTATTCACCGTCGGGTTCGAACACCCTGACTGGCACAACGGCTTTGAGCACGACCCGGAGGAAGCGGCTCTGGTTCGTATCCGTCTGTTGCAGGAGCTGGTTGAGACCGGAGGGTTGCTGGTCGCCACTCATATGCCATTCCCGTCCGTCGGTCATGTCGCCGCAGATGGGAACGTCTTTCGTTGGGTGCCGACACTCTGGGACTACTGAGGGCTTTCTGAGCCTTCTGATTTCGACCAGCGCACACCAGGCGCTTCATCCGACACGGGCCGCGTTTCCGGCGCTGAAACGCGTCCCCCCACCCAAATCTAGTTGGAGCTTGACTTCGATGAATCATGAGACCGTGCGGACGAAGGCGTTCGCCATGCCGGTGACCAACCCGGCTTTTCCACCGGGCCCCTACCGCTTCGTCAACCGCGAATACTTTATCATCCAGTACCGCACGGATCCCGAGGCCCTGCGCCGGATTGTCCCGGCGCCACTCGAACTGACCGAACCGGTGGTGAATTACGAATTCATCCGCATGCCTGACTCAACAGGGTTCGGCGACTACACCGAAAGCGGCCAGGTCATCCCGGTGTCGTATCAGGGGCAGCTTGGCAGCTTTACCCATCAGATGTTCCTTAATGATCATCCGCCCATCGCTGGCGGGCGAGAGTTGTGGGGTTTTCCAAAGAAGCTGGCGCAACCAAAGCTCGCGGTCGAGATCGATACGCTGGTCGGCACCTTGAATTACGGCTCGGTTCGCATCGCAACCGGCACCATGGGTTATAAGCACCGCGCCCTGGACATCGAAGCCGAAGCCAGGAAGCTCACCGCACCCAATTTCCTGCTCAAGATCATCCCGCATGTCGACGGCTCGGCCCGCATCTGCGAGCTTGTCCGTTACCACCTCGAAGACATCACGGTGAAAGGTGCATGGACCGGACCGGCGGCGCTGGACCTGTATTCGCATGCTCTTGCGCCAGTCGCTGAACTTCCGGTCTTGCAAGTGCTGTCGGCCAAACACCTTGTGGCTGACTTGACGCTCGGTCTCGGCACTGTGGTCCACGACTATTTGTCGCCCGAAGCGACCTCACGGCAATCCAGATCCAGATCCGAATTCCTCATTGAGGCAAACGCCGGCTGATCAGATCAGCTGCAACGTCGGGAGATTCTCAATGCTTAAGGTCATGCGCGAGCAAAATAGTCCTGCATCACAACAATCCAGGCCGCTGCCATATGACGTGGTTGCTCTGGTCCTACAGGGTGGCGGAGCTCTCGGCGCCTATCAAGCCGGGGTCTACGAAGGCCTGCACGAGGCCGGTATCCGGCCAAACTGGTTGGCGGGCATTTCGATCGGGGCTCTCAACGCTGCAATCATTGCTGGCTCGCCCGAAGGTGAGCGTGTGCAGCGGCTGCGCGAGTTCTGGGAGACCATCTGCGCCTTTTCGATTGAATGGCCGGCAGGCGAAGGACTTGCTAATGCTTTGCCCTTTGCGTTCGACATCACCTCGGTCCGCAACGCATTGGCGGCAGCGAGAGCATTGGTCCAGGGCCAGCCCGGCTTCTTCAAGCCGCGCTTTCCCTCGCCACTCTGGTCACCGTTCTCGGGCAATGCGGCGACAAGCTTCTACGATACGGCCCCCCTGCACCAGACGCTGGAGCGGTTCGTCGATTTCGACCGGCTGAACTCGGGCGATGTGCGTGTCAGCGTCGGCGCGGTCAACGTCCGTACTGGCAATTTGGTCTATTTCGACACCGCCGAACGCCGGCTTGGACCGAAGCATTTCATGGCGTCGGGCGCGCTGCCGCCAGGATTCCCCGCCGTCGAAATCGAAGGCGAGCACTATTGGGATGGCGGCGTGGTGTCGAACACGCCGCTCTCCCGCGTCCTGTCGGGCGAGCCTCGTGACACGCTGACGTTCCAGATCGACCTCTGGTCGGCCAGGGGCCGCGTTCCCTACGACATGATGGAGGTTTCAAGCCGGCAGAAGGACATCCAGTATTCGAGCCGCACCCGCGCCGTGACGGATCAGGTGCTGCGCATGCAGAAGATGCGCCGCGCCTTGCAGCGGACCATCGAGAAGCTGCCGGAAGCCGCAAGGCGGGATCCGGAGATCCGCGACATCGCTGAGATGGCGCGCGAGCGCTCCTACAACATCGTTCACCTGATTTATCAGACCAAGATCCACGAAGGCCATTCGCGGGATTACGAGTTCGGGCTGAGCGCGATGCGCGCGCATTGGCAGAGCGGGCTCGACGACATCCGCCGCACGCTGGCTGATCCGCGCCGCCTCGACCCGCCGTCTCCCGAGCTAGGCATCGTCACCCATGACGTCCATCGCCGTGATTGAGATTCAGCGTCCCCCGCAGCTTCCGGAGAGAGCCATGTCGATCCTTTCTTACGCTTCCGAACAGAAAGCCAAAACGCTCCATGCTCCATCGCGTCAGGCGATCCGGCGCGCAGCCCTCGCGTTCGCCGCCGCGCTCGGCGTCGCCGGGGCCACGACCTACGGCCACTATTATGTCACGGCCGGCCGTTACCTGGAGACGACCGACGACGCCTATGTGAAGGCGGACTCCACGATCATCGCGCCAAAAGTCCCCGGCTACATTACGGAGGTTCTCGTCGCCGACAACGAGGCCGTGCAATCCGGGCAAGTGTTGGCGCGGGTCGACGACCGCGATTTCGAGACCGCGTTGAAGCAAGCCCAGGCGGATGTCGCAGCATCCGAGGCTGCGGTCAAAAATCTGAATGTCCAGATCGAGTTACAAGAGCCGCTCATTCAACAACAGGCAGCCGAGGTCGATGCGACCGAGGCCAACCTGAAATTCGCCCAGCAGGAGCGCGCCCGCTACGACGAACTCATGAAGTCGGGTGCAGGCACCATTCAACGGGCCCAGCAAACCGACGCGGCGTTGCGCTCGCAAATCGCACAATTGCAGCAGGGTAAGGCGGGATTGATCGCCGCCAACAAGAAAATCGAGATACTGTCGACGCAACGTGCCCAAGCTCTCGCGCAGCTCGATCATGCTCGCGCGCTGGAGCAGCAGGCGGCCCTGAACCTCTCCTATACGCAGATCACCGCGCCGGTCGGCGGCACCGTCGGCGCGCGCACATTGCGGGTCGGCCAATATGTCCAGGCGGGTACGCAGCTCATGGCCGTGGTTCCGCTCAATTCGGTCTATGTGGTCGCAAATTTCAAGGAGACCCAACTCACTCACGTGCGCGATGGACAGCCGGTCGAGCTGCGTGTCGACAGCTTCCATTCGACGAAGCTGAAGGGCCACGTCGACAGCCTGTCGCCGGCGAGCGGCCTGGAGTTCGCCCTGCTGCCGCCCGACAACGCAACAGGCAACTTCACCAAGATCGTGCAGCGCGTGCCGGTGAAGATCGTGCTCGACGACCAGCGCCTGAACGGCCTCCTGCGGCCGGGAATGTCGGCGGAGCCCACTGTCAATACCAAGTCGGCAGTTATCGCCGAGCGCGCCGCCGACAAGCAGCTCGCCTCACGTGGCAACAAGCCCCGCGGCTGACGAAACCGTCCTCCCTCACACGTGAGCAGATCGCCATGACGACACTGCAAACCACGGTCGGCCCCGGAACCGGCAGCGAAAGTCAGTTACCGGCGGCGGCTCCCACCGTCTCGGCAAAGACCTGGCTCGCCGTTAGCGGAGCGACGCTGGGCGCCTTCATGGCGGTGCTCAACATCCAGATCGTCAACGCGTCCCTTGCCAACATTCAGGGGGGGATCGGCGCGGGCATTGACGACGGCGGCTGGATCTCGACCTCGTATCTGATCGCCGAAATCGTCGTGATCCCGCTCAGCGGCTGGCTCGCCCAGGTGTTCTCGGTCCGCCTCTATCTGCTCACCAATGCCTTCCTGTTCCTGGTATTCTCCGCCGCCTGCGCGCTGGCGCAGAACCTGCCGCAGATGATCGTGCTGCGCGCAGTGCAAGGATTTACCGGTGGCGTGCTGATCCCGATGGCCTTCACGCTGATCATCACGCTGTTGCCGAAGGCGAGGCAACCGATCGGGCTCGCGATGTTTGCGATCTCAGCGACATTCGCACCGGCGATCGGTCCGACCATCGGAGGCTATCTTACCGAGAATCTCGGCTGGGAATACGTCTTCTACGTCAACATCGTGCCGGGTTCGATCATGATTACCATGCTCTATGTCTCGCTGGAGGCGGAGCCCATGAAGCTCTCGCTGCTGCGCGAAGGCGATTGGGCCGGCATCGCCACCATGGCGATCGGGCTCGCAGCACTCCAGACCGTGCTTGAAGAGGGCAACAAGGACGACTGGTTCGGGTCGCCCTTCATCGTCCGGCTGAGCGTGGTCGCTGCCGTCGCGTTGACGCTGTTTCTCGCGATCGAACTGACCGTGACAAAGCCACTGCTGAACCTGCGCATCCTGTTCCGGCGCAATTTCGGCTTCGGCGTTCTGGCGAATTTCCTGCTGGGCGTCTCGCTGTACGGCTCTGTCTACATCCTGCCCGTCTACCTGTCCCGCATCCAGGGCTATAACTCCGAGCAAATTGGCATGGTGTTGGCGTGGACCGGCCTGCCGCAACTCGTGCTTATCCCACTGGTACCTCGCCTGATGCAGCGGCTCGATCCGCGTCTCGTGATCGGCGTCGGCTTTGTGCTGTTTGGCGGATCCAATTTCCTGAACATCTGCATGACCAACGACTATGCGGCCGATCAGCTTTTTTGGCCGAACGTGATCCGCGCGCTTGGCCAGGCCCTCGTCTTTGCGCCGCTCTCGGCCGTCGCGACGGCCGGCATCGAGGCGGAGAATGCCGGATCCGCGTCCGCGTTGTTCAACATGATGCGTAACCTCGGCGGCGCGATCGGTATTGCCGCGCTCCAGACCTTGCTGACCAAACGCGAGCAGTATCATTCCAACGTGCTTTCGCAGCAGGTGACGATGTTCGAGCAGGCGACCCGCACCCGGCTCGATCAGCTCACCCAGTATTTCATGAGCCATGGCGTGATCGACCGTGTTGATGCGATCCACCATGCCTATGTCGCGATCGGCAAGATCATCCAGAAGCAGGCCTTCATTCTCGGCTTCAGCGACACCTTCTATCTGCTCGGCGTCTCGCAGATCGTCGCGCTCCTCGCTGCGCTCATGCTGACAAGGCCCGGACGTATCGAAGCCGGCGGCGGGCATTGATTTAACTCGTCCGCAACGACACCACAAAGAACGAAAGGAACTCCCATGTTGAAAAGTAAGGTAGCTATCGTCACCGGTTCGACCAGCGGCATAGGGCTCGGCATCGCCAGGGAGTTGGCCAGGCTCCGCGCCACCATCGTCTTGAACGGCTTCGGCGATCCCGGCGAGATCGAAACCATCCGCAGCGGGCTCGAACGTGAGCACGACGTGCGGGTCGTATACGACGACGCCGATATGTCGAAGGGCGATGCCGTACGCCGACTGATCGCGACCACGGTCGAGACGTTCGGGCGCCTCGACATCCTCGTGAACAATGCCGGCATCCAGTTCACAGCGCCGGTCGACGAATTTCCACCCGCGAAGTGGCACGCGATCCTGGACATCAATCTGTCGGCCGCATTCCACGGCATTGCCGCCGCGGTGCCGGAGATGAAGAAACAACGCTGGGGCCGAATCGTCAACATCGCCTCTACCCACGGCCTAGTTGGGTCGACGCACAAGGCCGCCTACGTAGCGGCCAAGCACGGCTTGATCGGCCTGACCAAGGTGGTCGGCCTGGAGATGGCCGGCAGCGGCGTGACCTGCAACGCGATCTGTCCCGGCTGGGTGCGGACACCTCTGGTCGAAAAGCAGATCAGCGACTTGGCCGCGCAAGAGAGCATCAGCCAACAGAACGCTGCCAAGGCGCTGCTGGGTGAAAAGCAGCCGTCCTCCGAATTCGTCTCTCCGGAACAGCTTGGAGGCACCGTGGCCTTCCTGTGTTCGCCTGCGGCAGACCAGGTCACGGGCACTGCGATTGCCGTCGACGGCGGATGGACCGCACAATAGCAAAAACAACCAGTGGAATCGCTCGACGAGCGACAATGGAGATTCCCATGAACGAAGAACGTAAAGTTGCGATCATCACCGGTGCTTCGCGAGGCATCGGCGAAGCCTTGGTGAAAGCGTATCGCGGCAGAAACTACCGCGTGATCGCGAACGCCCGCTCGATCGAACCGTCATCCGATCCGGACATTCTTGCCGTCGCCGGCGACATCGGCAACCCATGCACGGCAGAAAAAATCGTTCTGCAGGCGCTCGACAAATTTGGTCGCGTCGACACGCTTGTCAACAACGCCGGCATCTTTATCGGCAAGCCGTTCATCGAATATACGGACGATGACTATGCCAGGATGCTGGCGATCAATCTCAACGGTTTTTTCCACATCACGCAACGCGCGACCGTGGAGATGCTGAAACGCGGTTCCGGGCACATCTTGCAGATTACGAGCAGCCTTGACGAGAACGTCAGCAGCCAAGCGCCATCAGCGTTGGCAGCTCTGACCAAGGGTGGCCTGAATGCAGCGACGAAGTCGCTTGCCGTCGAACTCGCAAGCCGAGGAATCCGCGTCAATGCGGTCGCGCCAGGAGCGACCAAGACGTCAATGCACAGGCCTGAAATGTACGACAGTCTCGGGAAGCAGCACCCGATTGGTCGGATGGGTGAAGTCCACGAGATCGTCGAGGCCGTGCTCTTCCTTGAAGGTGCTGGCTTCGTCACCGGCGAAATTCTGCATGTCGATGGCGGACAAAGCGCCGGCTCCTAAGGGAGAGCCATCGCCAGGCCGATATTCGCGACCGATCAGAGCTTGCAACCGGAGCCGCTAGATATGTCTCTGCTTACTCCAGGCGGTCCTGTATCTCAGAGGGGGCTGGATTCCGCAAATGCGGCAGTGGAACTGTCGCGCCTCGAGGCGCGGCTACCACCATTGCTCGGCGTCATCGCCGGAATGGTCGACTCCACCGGCTTCGTTACCCTTGGTCACGTCTTCACGGCGCACGTGACCGGCAACATCGTGCTGGCCACCGTCGTTGCCATTGATGGTGGCTCGTTTCACTGGGCACAATTATCGGCGATCCCCGTCTTCATGATTGCCCTGGCGGCAGTTTGGCTGATCGTCCAGGCTTCTGGTCGGCACGGCTCGGGTCTGGCGCGGCGGTTGCTTCAGGTTCAATTCCTGCTACTTCTCATCCTGTTGATCTTCAGCGTCGTCACCAAGCCATCGGCCGATCCCTCTGGACTGAACGCCAATGCTGCCGCGATGACGGCTGTGTCGGCCATGGCCTGCCAATACGCGCTCCTTCGCCTGGCGCTCCCCGGCGCGATATCGACTGCGGTGATGACCGGCAATTTGACCAATGCAGTCTTGTCCGCGATGGACCTCCTCGCCGCACGCAATCCCCTGCTGCCGCGCGATTCCACGCCACTCAATCATTCCCTGCATCGCCTGCTCAGCTTTGTCCTGGGATGCGTCGTTGCAGCAGGAGCCGTCTCGCTGATAGGAGATTGGACATGGTCGCTTCCGGCAGCACCGGCCGCTATAGCAGCAGCAATAGATTAAATGCCCAGCGGAAGTGAGTCTCGCCGATGCCCCTACTTTTGTGGCATACGGAAGCGAGCGGAGATGGCAGTTTGGCGGCTCGCAAATGCTTAGCGCGAAGCGTCAAAACCACAATTTCGAGGAACCGCGGCTACTTGTTAGCACTCACCCGTCTTTATGCACATGCCGCACAGCTGCTGGCTACGATGAGGTTTTTACAGCGGAAGTCGTGCCGGCCGTCCGGGTACGGTGGTCTCTGGCCACTGATAAGCTTTCTGCTATTTCCTTATCAGTCGTCAACTGACTCCGTTTTGTTAGAAACCTTATCAGTTGAGGAACTGATTCCGCTTGCGACCAAACTCCTTTTCCTGTGAAACCGATTGTTCAATTCACCCGAACAAGAAAGAAACTGCGTTCTACTCTTCAAGACGGTTTACCGTCTGGAGGACCCGCCCGTAGAGGCCGCGCGATGCATGCGCAAGCGTCAGTCATTCTGATGCGGCCGGCTCTCTTGCTCAAGGCCGACGATATGAAAGCAGCTTGGCGGCGAACTCCTGAAGGTCAGAAGGAATGACGCTTGATTCCTCCTGCCCAGTGCTAAGTGGTACGCTAAGGGTCCAGTTGGTTTGAAAGCGAAACGCACCATATTCCTTGTCGAGGATGCTCTCGACCTTGAAGGTTTGAGAAGCGTCTTCTGGGCGAGGATCGAGCGGTGGGCCCATAGCGACTTCTCCTTGCAGACCCTGAAAGGTTGCCGCGTCGAAGCAAAAGTCGAGGTGAGAATACACGAAGACGCCATTCGTCGTCAGGGAGATGAACGGATGATCGAGCATTTGGCGCACCAGCCTCAGGTGCCGAAAGCGTGGAGTGCTCGCTCTTCCCGGCAACCCCGTTTCTGATAGATCGGTGCTTATCTCCCCGAGATCGCAATTCAGCTGAAAGGATCCCCGCGCCGAAGCAACGCGGGCAAGTCGCTTGTTGTAGCCATAGAGGTTGACGCCGATCAAAACAGGGGCAAGCTCATCAAGAAAAAGATGGGGCATATAGTTGAACGGACCACCGCCTGGGCCATCAGCGTCGTTTCTCTTTACGAACGGAATGAGTTGGATGATCTCTTGATATCTCAGGCCGCCAAGAGGGACGAAGCCGGGCCGAACGTTACTCTGTCGACAGAACAGAAAGACAATCGGATGCTTGTCTCCCTTTTTTTCGTCCGTGGCAGCGAGGCCGTGCGGTGGATCGAGCGAAAGGGTCGGCGGTAACAATTTTTGGACTTCCTTGGAAGCGCGCCAGATCGTAATGCAGTAACCTTCCATCGTCCCAACGCCGCCGGCGGCACCGATCTTGAGCTGCTTGAGCAAATTGACGACGGGCAACAAGGTGATGGGAACGGGAATCTTGCGATAGTTGCCGTAGCCTGGAATATTCATGTTCGCTCCTGTTATCGCTCTCGCCGTCGCACGTCCGGACATGACCGCCGCTTCAATACATCCAGCATCCAGTCCGGTTCGCACCCAATCTCCCGCTAGAAATAAGTTTGAAATGCCAGATCCGTCCGGCCAAAGGCGCCACTGAAGGGTGCCTGGCGTTGACAGCACATAGCGTTCCCACGGATTTATGTTCGGACGAACGTATTGGGTGTCGAGGCGGTCCGGGTCCAGCGTCTGGACCGGCGACGGAGGGACAAGTAGGCCCCAGTCAAACTTAGTGGTCCAGGGATCGCGGGCCTTTGGCCAAATCTCCAACAGATCTCTGTTCATCCAGTCGACGATCATGCGCTTTGCTCGCGCGAGCTCGTGATCCGGATAGTTCGGATCACATGATGGCCCGGCGTCTGGAAAGACGCCGACAAAGTAATTCAGCGATCGCGGCACCTTTGCGCCCATCCCGGTTTCAGTGGTGAGCAGCTGCGAGTTGTCTTGCCACGAATTCAGAGGCGCACGATCGGGTCTATCGGACTCGCGTCCAAATCCGACCATGACGGTCCGCGGATCTGGCCAGCCAAGTTGCGACGTTTCCTTGGTCAGCCAAAGTTGCAGAGCTAATGTCGGGGTCGTTTGGATATTTGCCAGGTATTGGCCCCAGGTGTCTGGATGACGAGTTGAGAGATCGCAAGCGATCGACTTCAGGCCTCCAAAGCCGGTGGCGAGGATCGCAATGTCGAACGTTTGGTCGATCGGGGTGTCGGCGGCTGGCCGTCGTTTCAGCGTGAGGCAACCCGCATCTTTCCACGTGGTCCAGAACGATTCCAGATCGTATCCGTCCAGCGCCGCTCCGTTTTCGATCTTGTCGTAGAGAGGATGAGAAGGCCAACTCTCAAGGCCATTGTCCGCATTCTTGATCAGTGGATGGTATTCGCCATTTGGATCTCGAAGATTGACCTGGCGACCGAGCACGACGCTTTGTATCGCACTTCCGTCCGCGGAGAGGACTAGCTTGTCCAACCTGTGAAAGAACTTGAACTTTACGTCCTTGCCGTGAAGATAGTCGTAAAGCGGCGCAAACAGAAAGTCGCCCATCGGCTCGCGTAGCGTGTAGAAAATTGATCCCTTGTAGGTGAGCAGCAGCCTGAGTAACCCAAGCGTTCCGACACCAGCCCCGACCTCGCGGACGCCCTTCACATAGCCAAACACATAGTCGTAACATCCCCGCACCACGCCGGAATCCAGACTTTCAGGCTTGCACCCGTTTTCCTTCATCATCCACTTCGACCATTCCCGATGGTCGATGGCGTCCAATCCGCCTAGCAGCACCTCGTCCGATAGCAGCCCTTGCACCAATCCCGCCGCCAGGTCGAAAAGGATCTCCAAGCGACGGGTCTCGTCATTGTCGGATTTACCGAAGTGCGCGTAGCTGGCCAGCGCGGCAGAGCGGGCTTTCGCGACTTGCGCCCGGAATGCGGCGACAAGTCGTTTCACATCTGAACTGAATGTGCCGGTGACCGTAGCCGATCTATCCAGCAGCGCCGCGATCGCGGAAAGCGGTGTTGGAAATACCTCGGGCGCTCCCATGACGTCCGCTATTGCCAGCTGAGTGCTTAAACGTGCTTCAGGTTCCTCGAAATTCGCGAGTACTGAATTGAAGAACTCTTGCTCCGCCCACGACAGCAGATTCTTCACGAGGACGGCGGGACCAAGGGTTGCCAAATCGATCCCCGGATCAAGCGGGTTCGGGCGCACCTGCAGCTGCCAGGGCTTCCATGAATGATCCACATACTCCATCACGGTGAAATGGTTCAAACCCTCGAACTTGCTGCGCCATTGTTCCGGGGGACGTGCCAGACGAGCATAGAGGCGCTGCACCAGGTCGAATGCATTGTCGTAAAACCCGGCCCACACATGAAGGCCGTGTTCGAGTCCACGCCAGTTTCGGCCCTTGTCCCGGCCAATCATGGCCTTGCCGCCCAGCCGCCAGCCGAGCGTATAGATGGTGATGTCAAAGCGCTTTTCAGGATCCTGCTCGATCAGCTCGAAAGCCGCTGTAAGTGCCCCGATGCCGCCGCCGAATATTGCAATTCGTGTTTTTTCCGTCATCGGCGTCCCGTGCGTCGTTCACGTGACCGCCCACGCCACAGATCAGCATCGACGTCGCGGTGGTCGTCTACAGCGTCGAGTATGGCTTCCAACAGCAACGCTGCTCTTTCGGCAGCGAGAGCAAACAGTGAGGGCAACGCGTCCCCAAACTGCAGAAAGTCCTCCCCCGTAATTGCAAAGCTTGCACCCGAGACGGCGCGGGCGGCCTGCCTCCCTGACATGACCGCGGCCTCAATGCACTCGGTGTTGAAGCCGGTGTCTATCCACGCTCCCGCGAGATACAGATTGTCGAAGCCGGAGGCGTCAGTCGTGAGGCGCCACTGCGTCGAGCCGGCAGCCGACGCGACGCAACAACTCGATGGGTCGACATTTGCCCGATACACTTGGCTGTCGATGCGACAGGGACCTCCGGCGCAAGTGGGGTCGAACAGAACATTCCAATTGAATTGCCCGCACGGACTCGCTCCGGGCCAAACATGACGCGACTTGGAGCTGAGCCACTCAATCGCCAGCTCGCGCGCGCGTTTCTTGGCTTCGGCCGGCACCTGATGCTGATCAGGCGCCCTGCGGAACAGATCCGTCTCGAGTACTCCGCAAAGATACTGGAGCGACACCGGACGTTCGGCGCAGAGGTGCCGGCGCTCGTACTTCAAGACCTGCGACATGTCGGCCCATATGTCGAGTGGCTGCGGGCCGGTCGACATCACGGTTTTTTCCGGAGAACATGCCGGTACGGCCTCGGTTGGCGGGTATCCGAGTCCGGCCGTCGGTACAGCGCCCCACAACTGAACCGAAATGCTTGGAACCAGGCTCGCCGCCTCCGCCATCGCGCGAAATCTGCTGTTGGCTTTGATGAGTTCTTCGCAGGGTCCCGGCGCCGCGTTCAACTCCTTGAAAGCTCCAATTGGAATAGCGAGAACGATGGTGTGGAATTGGCTTCCCTGCTGAAGCGTCTCCTGACCAGCACTCTGACTGCACCAGTACGATTCGAGGTCAACTCCCTTTCTGCAGAGCAGATCGCCATCGCAAATCTGGTCCCACAACGGCATTTCCGGCCAGCATTCCAGATTCCCGTTGCATGGCTTTGGCGCGATCGTTGGACAATATTCTCCGCTCCTGAGATCTACTTGCCGATCAAATACGATCCGGGCGATAGAGCCCTTTTGCGGATCCAGCTCGAGTCTCTTGAGCTTCCAGAAAAATTTGAACTTCACCCCGCGTTGCTTCAAGACCCGGTAGATCGGCACTACGACGACTTCACCCATCCCGGATTGCATTTCAAACGCGAAGGAATCCCGGTAGGTTCCGTAAAGTCGAACGACAGCCTGGGCGGCTGTCCCGGCCGCGTAGCTCGGACGCCGACGATCTCCGTCGCAATATTGAAGCATGGAATCATACAGCGCCTGGACAATTGGCGAGCCATAGGTCGAGTCGGGCGCGGCTCCGCAGGCTGCGAGCCATTCACGAAAATCCATCAGATCAAGCTCGCGAACAGTCAGTCCGCCAAGCATCATGTCCATGACGATGCCCTTGATGGTCGCTGTTCCTACGTCGATGAGTTGCGCCATGAATGTTCCGGCGCGATCGTGCACGAACGTCGGCGACAATACGGCCCTTGCAAAATTTCTGATAAAATTGACAAAGGAGCGCAGTTGAACTTCATCCGGACCGGCAACCATGCTCGCGAGTTGGCCTGACCATTCGCTCGCAAGTGCCGCGCAAAGCCCAACATCCACATCAAACCTTGCGTCGACGCCGGACACTGCCGAGCGAGGTTTGGGCTTTGCATATTTTTTGTAGTCGACCCCCGCAGACGTCAACAACGCGATGGTATTATCGTCCAGGTCAACGCTGGTCGGAATATCCGGGGGTGACCGAATAAGCTGAGTATAGAAGCATTGCACCACGAATAGCATCTGCGAGAAAGCGGCGAGCGGCGAAAGGTCGGCCTTCCCGTCTCCGGGAACGCCACACATGTTAGGCCAGTTCAGGCAAACTACCTCCGGGCAATCCCCGGCGCCGATCGCAGAATCACACTGAGGTTTCAGGGCGGCGTCGCACGACCGTATTTCCTGGCCATTTTGGGGCATCCACTCTCGGTAGGCCGCCCTTAACATGCTGAATGCGTTTTCGTAGCAACCAAACCAGATATGGAGACCGTGCTCGACGACGCGGCCATCATCATCGCGCCCCGAGGCACCTTTTCCTCCCAGGCGCCAGCCCATTTGATAGATCGTAATCTCGAAACGATCTCGTAGGTCCTGGCGTTGCGTCAGTTCGAATGCCGTTGCCAGCGCAGCCATTCCTCCGCCCAAGATCGCGATCTTCTGCCTCGTCATGCGCGAACTTCCCGAGTTCTATCCTTCAGATGGACAACGCCTTGCGGACGGCTACGAGATCTGGTTCGGCTCCTACGCCCAACAAAATATCCTGCGCTCGAATGAGATTTGATGATCTTTGCGGATCACCAAGAGGTCTTGTTTGTGCAATCTGGTAGAGTGCGAGTCCGATCTCACGAGGCATCTGCAACTGGGTGGCTGCCCCCGCGGCTGCCTCCCAGAGGCGCTGCGCCTTGGCCGGCCGATGAGATAAAAGCGCCGCTTGGCCTTGCAGCAATAGTGCCTGTGGCCGGCAGACGGGTGACATTCGAGTGGCCCGGGCTGCATGTTTGCATGCAAGCAGCGCCCGCGACATGGCATAGGAACCGGCATCCGCACGGTCTTTCTCTTCGGCCCACTTTGCCAGGAAGACTTCCGCTACCCCAACAACCCCGTAGACGTAGCTGCCCCAAACCACGTCGACCTCCTGAAGAACGGCAAGGCCACGTTCAGCGACTTCCAAGGCTGCTCCGGCCTCCTCTCGCTGCAAAAAGGCAGAGGACAGAATTCCAAGGCAAAGCAGCCGGTCCGCCCGGGTCAACCGCTTTTCAGTGAGCTCGTTTAGGCGACGCAACTGATTTAGATCGGTCCTGTTGCGCATCAAATTGGACAGCACCACTGCAGCCGCAAGCCATGCCTCTGCCTGGTGCGTCGAATCGGACGAAACCATCGTCTCCAAATCTGACAACAGCGTTTCGGCTGTGGCCAGATCTCCGCGCAGAATTGCGGAGAAAGCCAGAATTGTCACCGGCGCATGCCAGCGAGAGCGATCACCAAGCTGTCGATAGAGCTCAAGCGCATGTCGTGCGCAACGCTCCGTCAACTCCCATTCGCCTGTGCCGTAACCAAAAACGGCGGCAAGAAGATGCGCGCGAGCCGTGGCAGGTAAACTACCCACCTCGTCCGCAACCCGCAGCGCGCGCGAGCGATAGTAGCGGCCAACCCCGCGCAGACCTGACATTCCGAGACCTAATCCCAGGGCACTGTAGCCGCTGATCGCCTCGGCAGCAGCGCCGCAGCGCTCCGCCAAGTTGAGCGCAGACAACGTTTCGTCGAGCACAGCCAGCGACTCGTTCAGGAAAAAATGTCGTTCCGCCAACCGCTCTCGAATATGCGCGGTCCGCTGGAATTTACTCCTGTCCCCCGCCGAGTACTTTTCCGGTGGCGACGCCCATAGCCGCAATCGAATTTGCTGCAGCACGTTCGTCAACACGCGCGCCACCCGACCTGCACTCCCCCCCGGGGAAGTCTGCTTCAGGAGCGCCATCGCCCGATCGAAATGAATGAACGCTTCCTCGTAGTCGGCGAGCTCGTTGTTCGCGTCTCCGAGAATTTCCTCCCATTCGGACCGTAGGACGTCGTTGCTCGCGACCGAAGCCGCTTCGATCAATTCAAGCGCTCTCTGAACATAGCGTATGGCGTCGCGATTTGCGTAGCTTCTCAGCGCCTGCTTGGCAGAGAGCTCAAGATAACGTATCGCACGGTCGCTTTCGTTGGCGCGCTCCCAATGTTGTGCAAGCCGCGAGTAATACGGCTCCAGCCATTCGGAATGCTGGCGCTCGATGACGTCCGCGATCGTCCTGTGCAGCGCGTTCCTTTGCGCGAAAGACAAAAGCCTGTAAGTCACCTCCTGGCTGATAGCATGACGAAACGCATAGTTCGCAGCTGTTCCTCTATCCTCGACGACGAGAAAGTCCTGGGCCGCCAGCTCATCGAGCATCCCGCTGACATCAACCAATGCCGTCTGCCCGGGATAGACTGCCTGAGCCATCTCCGCAGTGAAGTCATCGCCGATTGCGCTTGCGACCTTCAGCAGAAGCTGTGTTTCGACTCGAAGCTCATCGATGCGACTGACGATCACACCCTCCAGATTTGCCGGTAGCGACCTCTTGGCCGGGTCATGCAGATCGGCCAATACCTCGCAAACGCCCCGGCTTACAGTCACCGCTCCTGTATCGCGAAGCGCCAGCGCCAGCTCTTCGCAATGGAACGGGTTTCCTTCACCCTGTTGGTAGACGAAATTCACCAGATCTTCGGGAAGTTTATTTGCACGGAGCCTTCTGCAAACGAGCTGTTCAATCGTCTGCTTGGTCATCGCGGAAAGATTGATCTCGGTGGCGAACTCAATCACCGCCGGGCGTGCCCGCCCAACCGGCGGTGGACGGCAACTTGCGACCAACAAGAGGTTGGGCAACTGCCGCGCAACGGCCGTTAAGAGGTGAATTGACGCACTGTCAAACCAATGAAGATCCTCAAAGATCAAGGCGCGCGGACTGCGTTCGCTGTCGGAAAGCAGCGCTACGACAAGAGCTTCGATGCATGCGGCGCGGGCCGACCCGACGATCTGCTGCGTGAGGGTGGTTTCTGAAAGGTTGATGTTGACGATGTCACGCAGCAGAGGCAACCATGACAGAAGGGTTTCGTCATGGCTAAGCTTATCAAGGGCAGCGCGGCCGATCTGTTCCGGCGAGTCGCCTCCCAGCAAGCCATGAATGAGGTCGCGCCAGGCAAAGTACGGCGTGAGCCTTTCGATCGAAGTCGCGTAGCCCCGCAAGACCCGGACGCCTTGCGACCGGGCAAACGCTGCCAGGTCGTCGAGCAGAACTGACTTACCGATGCCAGGTTCGCCCCGGATAACAATCTCTCCGCCCGACCGACTTTGAAGCGCATTTTGCAATTGGCGACGTTCACTCGTTCGACCGACAATTTCATCGTCACGACGGCTACGATGCGAGCGCGAGACGGTTATTGGACGAAACGCAGTCACCAGGGCGTCACTGCCCTTGATGTGTTGCGGAGGCAGAACCGAGAAGCTGACGTTTTCTCCAACCGCTTCCGCAGTTTTGGCATCGCAGAGAATCCGCCCGGCCGCCAGTTGCATCAGGCGTGATGCCATGTTGATTGCGGGTCCCATAAGGCAATACTCACGACGCTCGCGGCCGCCATAGTCCCCGCAAAATAGTTTGCCGGACGCTATGCCGATCGATGTCCGCACGCCTGCGGACTCAAGCTCGTTGGATATTGCAAGAGCTGCCTCGATTCCCCGCTGCGGGTCGTCTTCATGCGCCTGACGGGGAAGACCAAAGGCAAGCGAGACGCTAAATCCTTTGTCATCCATGATGACCTTGTGAATTTCACTATCAAATCTGCCAGCAGTACGCTGAACCTGCCTAGTTGCAGTTTGAAGCGTTTCAGCGAAAGCATGCTCAAACGAGAGGTCCATCAGGCTGACGTAAACAACGGTAATGTTCCGGAATTCTGCTAACCATCTTTGTTGACCGAACCGAAGGTGATCAACGACGACATACGGGACGAGCGATTCGAGTTGCAAACAAGGCGCCTCGCTCCGAAGCCGTTGTTTCGACGGATCACCACCGCTTCGAACAACGTCGAGTGTAAATAGCTCGTCCGCGAGTGTTCCCTCGCAATGACCCTGTATGGAGCGATATAGCTCTTGGCACAAAACGACGTCGCCGACTTGTGCTTGTCGATACGCCTCTCCCAGGCGCTCGAGCACAGGTCCGACGATCACGAAATGCCAACGATCGTAAAGGCCACCGAGTTTGCAGCAGTGAATCTTGCCGACGTCAATTGAAATGCGTGGGCGCAGCTGATATTGCCCCGCCTGCACTTGCCTGTTCATTTCGGCCTTCAGCGCCAGGCCGCAACGTGCTGCGTGAAGAGACGCCTCCTCGGGTGACGCCGTGTCTTTCCACATGGCCAGGATTCCATCGCCGACGAAAGCGATGACGTCTCCCCCGTGTGCCCCGATGATCTCGGTAAGGGGTCCAAAGCACAAGCTGAGAAGATTCGAGATGTCCTCCGCGCCGCTTGGTCCCCGGCGGGCCAGCTGGTTCGTTGTCTCGACAAAACCGGCAATATCCAACAACAGGATGGCCGCGGATCCGGATTCGAGGATCGATTTGTCCAGGCTGAGGCGTCTCTCGGCGAGAACGCTCCTAACCCATGTGGGAACGTATGCGCTGACGTCCACGCTGAGTCGGTCCATCGACGTGACCTCAGGTGATCAATAGCGACAACCTACCGACGGAGAGGCCCTATCGTTTGACCCATCCTCGGCATTTCGCCCTTGGATGTACCAGTTCCATTAAATAGACTTTCGTTGAAGGCTTCAACTATATTGCGTCCGTAAAAGCCCAACGAAATAGCATAGCTTGCCTTATGCAACCTGGCTTGGCCTGACCCAGCTGGAACATCGAAATGCCCTATATCGTCGCAGAAGCCAAGCCGTCTGCCTGCGTCGGGACTGTCTCCTTGGCGGTGTGCTGCCGATACCCGTCGCAGCAGCCGATTTAGCAGCCGGTGTCACGGCCCAAAAACCGGAGCTGCACCCTGTCCGCGACTGATAAGCTTTGCGACCAAACCTTATCAGTCGGGTTGACTGACTCCATCTGTGTAACTTCCAGTTCGCTTACGGACGAAGGCCTAATGTCTCGAAATCATTTCCGTACGTTGACGTTGATCTTGATTATGCGGGAGGGTCGGGAGGCAAATGCGAGTTATCCGGATTGCAGGGTGATCGTCTGCGCCAGTAATCTTCCCAAATCTGGCCGATCTTGGTGATGCCGTATTCTCCTATTTCTAGCCATACGAACGCCTTTGCGTCCTCAATGGTCGACCGAATGCCGGCCTCAGGATGCGCTTTGCTGCGCAAGAGATACTCGACTATTGAAACAACGTATTTGACGTCTTTCTGAGCTGATTCAAACTTCCCCACAAGCTCATGGCTCGGCAGCGCGTTCGCGATGGCGGCAAGCCCGCCGATTTTCGAGATGCGCTTTAACAGCTTTTGACATGGGACGCTGCCTGGGTCCTGTTTCCGGGCCTCATCGTGGAAGTGCGCGAGAGCAACCAGACGAGCGCGCCTTGCGAATTGCGTTCGTACGTAGCCCTTTGCGAGGGCTAGACTAGCCTACCGAGAACCCACGTGGGTCGAAGGATTGTGTCGAGGCTTATTGATCCTCAAAGCTGCCGCTCCTTCGAAACCAAGGATGACTCGGCTCCGCCGGATGTAGGCCGGCTGCTGGCCACTACACCATGACGGACGCTCTTGACGAAGCTGCTAATGACATACGTCCGAGACTGCTGAGCCGGTCTCAAGCGGCATGCTATTGTGGTGTCTCAACGAGCACCTTCTCGAACTGGGTTAGATCACGAAAGCTGCCGCCGCCACTTCCGGGTACAACAAGGTGGGACGTGAAGGCCATCAATCTTGCGCTGGACGCGATGAGCGGCCTCCAGCCGCAGCAGGAAACGTCTGCCTTAGACGAATGGAGAGCTAAACGTGCGCGTCGTTCTGAAAGGAGTTCATAAGGTCAACGCCCGCCTCGCTACGGGCGAAATCAAAACCTACTACTATGCTTGGCGTGGCGGACCGCAAATCAAGGCCAAGCCCGGCACGCCGGATTTTGTTCGGGAATACAACGAAGCGCATGTCAGCGTTCGACAGCCGCGTGCCGGCACGTTCATGACGATCATCGCGCAATACAAAGCCGCGCCGGACTTTACGGCGCTCGCTCAATCGACAAAGCGTGCGTATCTCGCCTACATCAAACTCGTCGAGGACGAATTCGGTGACTTGCCAATCGCCGCACTCACCGACCGTAGAGTTCGCGGCGAGTTTAAGGGCTGGCGAGACAAGTTCGCCAACACGCCACGCAAGGCCGACTACGCCTGGACGACACTGGCGCGGCTCATGTCGTTCGCAAAAGACCGCGGCATCATTGCTACCAACCCGTGCGAGCGAGGCGGTCGCCTCTATGCGGCCGACCGCAAAGACAAGATTTGGTCGGAGCAGGACATCGCTGCGGTCCTGTCCGTCGCCTCGGCGGAGATCCAACTCGCCTTAATACTGGCATTGTGGAGCGGCCAACGGCAGGGCGACCTGTTGCGCCTGCCCTGGTCTGCGTACGAGAGCCCGTACATTCGGCTGCGTCAATCGAAAGGCGGCCGGCGCGTCGCGATGCCGGCCGGCACGCCGTTGAGAGCCCTGCTCGACGTCACCGACCGTCGGGGGCCGCTCATCCTGACGAACACACTGGGCCGGCCCTGGACGTCCGACGGCTTTCGCACGTCGTGGTCAAAGGCCTGCGAGCGCGCCGGCATCAGCGGTCTCACCTTTCACGACCTGCGCGGCACCGCCGTGGTTCGGTTGGCGATTGCTGGTGCCAGCGTGCCGCAGATCGCTGCGGTCACGGGCCACTCGTTGAAGGACGTCGAAGCCATTCTCGACGCGCATTACTTGGGTCGCGATATTCAGCTCGCCGAAGCTGCGGTGCTGAAGCTCGAAGCGAGAACAAAACTGTAAAACGACCTGTAAAATGAAGTCATCTCATCGCGCCACACTTACTGCTAAGTGTTTGATTTGCTTGGTGGGCGCACCAGGGCTCGAACCTGGGACCCGCTGATTAAGAGTTCAAAATCAGCGTTTCGCTACGATTTCCGAATCTGCTCTGCAGTACGACGATCCTTCGGAAGCCCTTTATTTTATAGGGGTTTGTCGCATAGATTCGCGGTACGTCGAACCCAAACATCCAAACATGCCGGTTCGCCAAAACCGTTTGAAAACCGTTTTAGTTCACGGCGTCCGCTCCAATGAATGACATTCGCATTCCTCTGACCGACAAAAGCATTGTTCAGTTGGCTACCCCAAAGGAGGGGTGGTATCTAGCCCGCGACACTGAGTTGAAGGGCTTCTTCGTCGTCGTGGGGAAGAGGAAAAGAACCTTCACTGTCCAAGGCGATCTTCGGCAGGGAGGCAGGCGAGCCTCCTCCATCAGAGTATCGATCGGCGACACGCGCGAGTTGACCACCCGAGCAGCGCGCGCGATCGCAAAGGAATATCTGGCTCAGATCAGCAGGGGACAGCGCCCGAAAACGGCAAAGCAAGACGGTGAAGCCGGCCTTGGTCAGGTTGGGAACGAGGTGAATACCGAGGTTGCGGCTGTTACCCTCAGGCATGCATGGCAGCGATATCTGGAAGCCCACCTGGTCCGAAAGGGTCGCAGTGAAAAGACCATAAGTGGTTATCGCGACCACGTAGAACGTATCTTTGCGGAGTGGCTTGATACTTCATTGGGCGGCCTCGCGGAGGATCCTGCTCGCGTTGCCGAGAAGCACGACGAGATTACGAAGGACAACGGTCCTTATATCGCGAATGGTTGTATGCGAACGCTACGCGCAATTTACAATCATGCTCGTAAGACTAACAGATCACTGCCGCGCGACAATCCAGCAGATGCCGTCGACTGGAATGAGGAGAAACGCCGAGATACCGGCATGGGCATCAGCGACTTGACCGAGTGGTTCCGGGAGTTGGCTGTCCTTGAAAATCCGATCCGCCGTGAATTCCACCTGCTCACGCTGCTCTGTGGTTCTCGAACTACCGCCTTACAGCAAGTGAAGCCAAGTCACATCGACTTTCACAGCCGAACTCTGCATATCGAAAAGCCGAAGGGCGGCAGGAAGCGAGCTTTCGATATCCCGCTCTCCCGCGAAATGATCCTGTGTCTCATCCGGGCAATCCGCGTTGGCCGGCAGATGTATCCGTTGCAGTCGCAGAAATGGGTCTTTCCCGGCGACAGCGAGTCAGGGCACCTTGCTGAAACTAAGGAGGATCGAGATACCCTCTCGAAGTGGGGTAACGATCTTCGCCAAACATTCCGGACCATTGCAACAGCTGCTGGAGTCTCGGAATTTGATGCTAAGCTGCTAATGAACCATTCAATTCCAGGCGTGAACGCCGGCTACGTTACTCGCCACAAGCTGCTTGAGGATCACCTTCGCAGCCAGCAACAAGCGATCAGCACCGCAGTGTTCTCGGCCCTCGGTAAGTTCCTGACGGAAGACGCCGCTTTGCGAGGCTGGCTCGGCCATGGGGCAAGCCGTCGTGCAACCAGCGAGCTTGGAGTGGAGCCAGGCGCTCAGGGCGAAGAGCAGGACAAAATGCGGCGTGCAGCTTGATGCATGCACAAGCCCGGGAGCCTAACCGCACCGCCGGACACGGTCGGTCAGCTGAACTCGCCCGTTCCGGCAATTGCCGAGTGACGCAGGGCGATCGCAAAAGCAGAGTGAAGCAGATTTAAATCCCGGAGGCCTAACCACCGATACCGACGTTCGGTTCAAGTCCCTCTGAGCGCAGGCGCCCCTGGGTCCCGAACGCAGTGAGCAACTTCTAAGTTATTGATTCTCTTGTGATGGCGAGCACTCCAGTACCGCTTTTTCATGCTCGTTTCACCTAATTTGTTGCGATTTCGTTGCGGGGCCCTGAAGAAAAGCGGCACTCAGGGGGCCGAACTTTTAGGGGGGCGTTGATCGCCTGCCTTGGGCGCAAGCGACGCGAATACTTCTTCCTGCCAGCTTCCGTCGCGTACCAGGATGACGAAGATGACGTCATAAATGAATTTGGCCACCAAATAGCGAAACCGAATGAACAATCCGGGCGCTTCATACCTCCTCGAAGGCTGGACTGTCATTGCTGTTCGTTAGCCTCTTCCTTCGTTGAAACAAGAGCATTCGGATGCAGTTTCGCTGCACTAGAACCCATGGAGCTGTGGCTGCACAATTTGATTCCATCTTCTGACTCGCTTCGCGTTTCCCAATTCGTTCGCGGCAGCTATGCTCACCACCGCAGCAGCCTCGGACCGAGCTTCGCCCCGATGGCAGCGCATATGCCGATCGGAAGGCCATACCAAAGCGCGATGGACGAAAGAGACTGTTCTATACAGGGGAAGGCGCACGCCAAAGCTCCGAGGCCGCCAGCAGTAAGACCGACGACGGCGCCTGCGTGTACTCGATCGGTCGGCGCTCCTGCGCGCACGGCCCAAATGAGAGCGCCGAACGGCAAGATCGCGAGGAGCGGAATTGAAGGAAGGCACGTCAGTGAGTCCTGTTCGACAATCATGCGGGGCCAAGCGGACGCAGGAACCCACGCAAGCTCGGCCGTCGCGGCTACCGCGATCAAGGCGAATGGTACGAGAGCGAAAACGGAATTGCCGCGCATTGGCGCTCCAGGACGGGCGAGCTGAGGCAAGAGAACAGCCGCGGTCGCCACGATACCTGAAGCGAAGAGCAGTTTGATCGACAGGAACTCCAGATTATTTTCATCAAGCAATTCGGGCGGGAAAACAAAGATCAACATCGTGGCACCAAGGGCTGCCGCCAAACCAGTGGCTAATGCGATAATCACCGCGTGTACGACACGTCTCGGATTGACCGGCTTGAGGTCTGCAACAAGTAGGGCAACCAGTTGATCGGTCGTCATGTGCCTTCTCCGTCCAGCCGAGGCATATCGGTTCTGCAAGGTTGAGATCAGAAGTCCGCTGAATTGACCGTCTGGATGAGAGCACCGTCCAACTGCAGGGAAAGTGCGACCACCGCATCCGCGAACATCCAGGAGGCGATCGCCTGGTTGCCCACAAATTTTGCAACGTGACCATCCTCATCACTCGCATACATCGATGCGGTGTGAATGCCGACGATGGCATAACCTGACCCTTCCCGCAGCAGCAGCGGCGCTCCGGAGGAGCCCGGTTGTGCCCTGCATGTGTGCACGAGGGCATCCCAAACGAGATGGCTAACAGTGCAGGCCGGATCGACGCTGAGAACTTCAGCGTTGACGATATCGTTTGAGTAGGCCGGCAGGACAATCTGCTGCCCAAGCAACTCTGAGGCCTCCAACGAGTGATGGTCCAGCAGAAGCGGGCGGACGCCTGCAGGCGCGCGATCAAGGACGAGTATCGCCCAATCTCTCGATGCCTCGCGGACAGATTCGTGCGTGAAGCTTTGCTTCGATCCGATAGCCCAGACCGTCGCTTGATAGCGCCCAAGATCGTTTCCAAGTTGATAGCCGGCTTGGAACGATAGATTGGACCGTCGAATCGTGCCGTCTCCTTCCGTGATGCAATGACCCGCCGTAACGATGATTCTTGGATTGAGCACAACCGCTGCTGTACAAGTCATTGTTCCTTTGAATCGTCCAATCGCCGAATACGGCGAACGGCGTGCATCGACGATTTGACGAGGATCGAATTCGGTGACGATATGCGATCGTTCATTGCCACGAACCACCGATTGTTCGGTGAGACGGGAGGGCAAATCGGTCAAAGCAACGGGAAGCAAGACTACAAGGCCTCCTAGCAAGGCCAAACCTTGTGAAGCAAACATTTCGTCCTCCCAGCATTTTCGTCAACGCAATGCCGACGAACAGGATGTCAGGCTCGGCTGTTAACCGCCGATTTCTCGAAGCTGTGCATTGGGATCATCGTTCGGCAGAAATCGATGCGATTGACGGCCGAAGGAATCGTTCGCGGGCGCTTTCAGGTGCCTGACATACGACCTGATGCGCGCAACTCGGCACGGCCGCAAGCGCGGCCAACTCAACCGATAGCGATAGCTCTCGGGGGATGCGGATCCGGCGAGATGCCATGATCGCGGGCGGCTTTGGAGGGGGTTGGTTGTGTTTCAGCGCTGACGACCGGCGTCGAAACCACAACGAGTGGAGCGAGAGCACTCGCTGAGCCACAAGACGCGCCGCAAGC
This sequence comes from Bradyrhizobium sp. LB11.1, assembly GCF_040549385.1. Lineage (NCBI taxonomy): Bacteria > Pseudomonadati > Pseudomonadota > Alphaproteobacteria > Hyphomicrobiales > Nitrobacteraceae > Bradyrhizobium > Bradyrhizobium sp. LB11.1. The sequence goes on from NZ_JBEPTH010000017.1 coordinate 43,552, forward strand.
GATTGCAGACGCACTGCAAGCTTTCCCAAAGCAGCGATAGCACCGCATCGCCATTCGCTTTGAGTGACCGGGAGTCGCGGATTGTACGAAAGCGGTTAGGGCCGCAATCGGGACTTCTGCACGCGCGTCGGCCCGTGCAACCGTAGGCAACATCATTGCCACGGCTAACAACAGCAAGGATAACGAATGGGCCATGACTCGCATGCCGCTATAATAGCAGGGAAATCCGGTCGCGTGCCACTGAAATGATACCGACCAGGACGAGGCCAGGGCGATTGGCAAACGCGAGTGCACCGCACACGTTCGCTCCATTGAGCACTTCTGGGTGTCGATCGTCGACGCGTCGGATTCGATCCTAATCGATGCACCGCTCAAGGAGAATATTTCGGCATCACCCGACGGTCCGTTCCGCCGGCCTGTTCATCATCCGCAACATCTCGGGCCCACCGGTCTTTGCAAAGCGCACGACGAGCAGTGCGGCAAGCGCGATGAATGCGATGTTGAGCCAGGCCGTGTAATTCCAGGTGATGGAAGCCTCGACGACGCGCGCATTCCGCTGGGCAGGAACGAGCCCAGAAGCGCCGAATATCAGTTCGACAATCAGAGCGGCGCCCGCCATCGCAGCATAGAACGTCGCAAACAGAAACGCAGCCATCTTTAGCCCGTAGTACTTGCGGTAGATGTTCAGGACCGGAAGCACGATCAAATCGGCAAAAATGAACGCGATCACGCCGCCGAAGCTGATGCCGCCATTCCAAAGTACGGCGGCCAGCGGAATATTTCCGACCGAACACACGAACGCGATAACCGCCACCAGGGGACCGATAATGGGCCCCCATATCTTTGCAAGCACTGGGTGATCCACCAGGAAGAACGACTGCCAAAACTCGGGCGGCACCCACGCGGCAAGCGCGCCGGCAATCAGCAGACCCCCAACGATGTCCATCCAGACCGAGGCCCAATCCATCACGAAATAATGGCTGATCGCGGTAAGACCCTGCTCAGACGTGATGCGTTGCCAAAGGCTGCCGTCTTCGCTGACCGACATGTCCATCTCGGCATGGCCTTCCATCCGGCCGGCGATGCCTCTGTCCGCCTGCTTCATGGCCTCATCGAGAAGAGTCCGATTGAGAAACATCCGGAAGAGGATGACGAGGAGCGCGACCATGATCGGAGCGCCGACGAACTCCGCCAGGGTGAACTGCCAACCCAGGAATACGAGCATGATGATGCTGAGTTCAAGCACCAGATTCGTCGATGCCATTTCGAACGCCATTGCCGCCGTGAAGTTGGCGCCCTTCCGAAACACCGAGCGCGCCAGTGCTACTGCGGCATAGGAGCACGACGACGAGGCCGCGCCGAGGGCAAGCGCGATCAGGATCGAGCGCGGCCGATCATCCGGCAGCAATCGGCTCATCTGCTTGTGGGAGACGACGGCTTGCACCATGGCCGAGAGCGCAAAGCCGAGAATAAGCGGCCACAGGATTTCCCATCCCATGGCGAAAGCCATGCTCAGCGCGCGTAAGATGGATTGCATCATGGGCCGCTCCCGTACGTGAAGCACATGACAGAACGTCCGCCGGGTCCCGTTGGTTCGATCATCAGCAAAGGCGAAAGACTTGGGGTCCGCTCAGCATCGCTCCTCGATCATTTTACTGATCTCCACGGGCGCGGCAAAAATCACGTCCGCCCGGTCGCCCATCATGCCCGCGGGTACGAGGGCCGGTGCACCACTTTGCGGGCCTTCCTGGCTGGAATCTGTTTTCAGGCGCAGATTGCGCTCCCAAAAATGCCGTGTCTTTCCATCGGCCGTGGCAACGCGATAGCTGTCGTGGCAATAGGTGATCGCCTTCACCTGCATGTTCGGCTCCAGGCTTTTCAAATTTGGTTCGCGGCCGCCGCCTCCCATCATCCCGCCCATTCCTCCCATCGGCGCCTGTGCAGTCCGCTGCGGCGCGGCGTCCGGCTTGGTTGCTTCTTTCAGAAAGGCGAGCAGTTCCGCGCGGTCGCGCGCATCCTTGATGCCGTTGAAGGGCATTTCATTGTCCGGCACCATGCGGTCGGGATCAGTCAACCATCCGTCGAGCGAGCGGTCGTCCCAGATGATCCCTGAGGATTTGAGAGCATCGGAGAAGCGTTCGAAGCTCGGCAGCGAGCCCGCCTTGCGTCCCCAGAGCCCAGCGAGGCTTGGTCCCGTCATGTTTCGGTCAGGTTCGAGCGAATGGCAGGCCGCGCAGGCGCCGAAGGCCCGCTGGCCTCGATTGAGATTGACATCGGCAGACAACGCCGGTGCGCCGGAAATCGATATGCCGCCAACGATCGCAATCACCAATGTCAAGCGCTCGCGCATCATGCCCTCCGTCTCCTCTGTTCTCACTCGCTAGCACATGCACGCGGGAGGGTCAGTTCTCATATGTTATTGCTCCTGTATGCCGATCGACTTTCAATCGTTGTACGAGCGAATTGTCGACGGTGACGATGTCGGCGGTGATCGCCCCATCCCCACTGTTGATGTCTCCAACCTTCAGTCGCTTGTTATTGAGGCGCTCGAGTTGCGAGGCGAGGTAGCCGCGCACATCATCGACCGACAGATTCATCACTGGCGTGACCCGCGATCCGAACAAAGGGCTCATTCCGCCGTGCATCATCCCGGAGCCCATCATGTCAGAGCCCATCATGCCGCCTTGCATCATGCCGGATCGCATCATCGGGCACATCATGTCTGAGCCCATCCCCCCATGCATCATTCCTTGATCCTTCGGCTGCTGGCCCATGCCGCCCTGCATCATGCCAGGTTCCATTTTGCCTTGCATACCTTGTGCAGTAGCCGGCTCGATCGCAATCACCGCGGCGGTGGCGGCAACAACAGAAGCTAAGAGAAGCGCTCTGGTCTTCATGTCATTTCTCCTCATGATTGGCTCCACTTGGACTATTCGGGCATCGATCTTGATCAAATCCTTTTAGCGCCCTCGGTTCCCATCCTCGCCCGATCGCTGCGGCTCCGAAGCCGCAATCGTTACGTTTTGCAAACGGCGGCAGCGGCGTCGATCGCCGACACGTGGAGCGTGCTGATGTCATCCTCGCTGCTCAATGAGATCGCCGAGTTCCTCCGGAGTCGCAACAAACATTGTCGCGCGGTCGCCCATCATGCCACCGGGCAGGATTATCGGCCGGCCAGCAGGCGGACCTTGCTCGCTCGAATCAATCTTGAACCGCAGATTGATCTCGCAGACGACCGCCACTCGTCCATCTGCGGTCGTTATCTCAAAAGTGCTGCCGACGTGTCGCACGGTCGTCACCTGACCCTCCGGCCCCACCGTTTTCAAGTCTCGCAGAGGCGACGCCGATGCCGCCCGCGATTTCACCATCTCATCGCCTTCGGCTCGCGCCGGGCGAGGTCGATCGGCGATGCCGACGGCGCCGCCAAGCGCAAGCATGAATGTCCCGCGACGCGTTATCGTGATGTTCGTCATCGTGAAGTCCTTTCTCGCCTGTTTGCTGGTTTTGAGAGCCTCTGCGTCGTACAGATCACTCACTTGACGCTCTGCTGAGCCTCCCGTCCCTTGCTGATCAGAGCCTGGAGACCATTGAAATCTGTCGCGCCGGTCCGCACTTCGTCGCCCGCAACAAAACCCGGCGTGCCGGTGATGCGAAGCGCTTGCGCCAGCTTGTTGTTCTTGTCCAGCATGCCCTCGATTGCGGCATCCTGCATGTCGGCTTTCATCCGCGCGACGTCGAGGCCTACGGTGCCCGCGACTTCGAGCACCTTGCGCTCGTCGACCTGTCCGCGATTCTGATAGAGGGCACGGTGAAAGGCGACGTACTTGCCCTGCTTGTTCGCGGCGAGCGCTGCCTTGGCTGCAAATACCGAGCCCGGGCTGAGAATCGGAAATTCCTTGTAGACGATGCGTAGCTGCGGGTCGGCTGCCTCGGCTTTCTCCATCAAAGGTGCCATGGTGCGGCAATAAGGACAGTTGTAGTCGAAGAACTCGACTACCGTCACGTTGCCGTTTGGATTTCCTCCGACCGGACTATCCGGGTCGAGAAAGACATCGGCGATATGAGCCTTCAATACCGATTTCGCTGTGGCCGCGTCTTGCTCGTCTTGCTTTGCCTGCAGGCGGTTGAGCGCCTCAGCGATCACTTCTGGATGGGAAAGCAGATAGCTCCGTATACGTTGCTCGAATTCATCCTGCGGCACATCGGTGGCTGCCCGGGCAGCATCCGCGAAATGCAGTTCGGATGGCTTTGCGATCCAGAGCCCAGCAATGCCGAGTGCCAGTACAGCCAACGCCAATAAGCGTGACGCTGACGATCGATATGCCATGTGAACCTCCCTTATTCCTTCCGCTGCTGACCAGACGGCCCCTGTGCCACCGTCTTACGTTCCGATGAACCGGATGACTTGCCGCTCGCGGCTTCCAAATAGGCAATGATGTCCCTTCTGGCCGAAGCATCAAGCACGCGAATGGGCATTTTGGTGCCAGCTATGAACTTGCGGGGATCGCTGAGCCAGTTATCGAGCGTAATAGCGGACCAGGTTAGCGCACTGCTGCGAAGCACGGCGGAATAGCTGTATCCCGCCTCTGAGCCAGCCCTTCGTCCGACCACATTGCCAAGCATGGGGCCGGCCTTGTTGGCCTCTAGTGAATGACAGGCTGCGCATCGCTCTACGAAGAGCTGACGGCCGCGGCCCGCATCGGGTGCTGATGTTGCAAGAAAGCGCGAAAGATCCTTCGCATTCTCGGACGTCGCCGAGCGATAGAACGTATAGGAGAGGGTGATCGCATCGACGCTGGCCGTTTCCGGATCATTCGCCATCGCCGGATCGACAAAGAAGACGACTGGCATATCGACCTTCTCATGAGGTTCGAGCCGCTCATCGTCGAAGCAAAAGCACTGGATCTTGTTGAAATAGATTCCGGTCGTGCCAGGCGAGACATTGAACGCCGCGTGCCCGACAATCGACTGATCGCTGAGGTTCTCGGCACTGAAGAATACAAGCTTCTGTTCCCCGAGCCGAACGTTAACTTCGCGTTGTTCCGGCTCGAATCGCCATTGCAAATCTGGCGCGACATTGGTGTCGAACAATACCGTGACGGTGCGATCAGATAGCGTTTCTAGGCCGGCAGCAGCCCTTTGCGTTGTCCCGCCATATCCCGTTGCTCCGCAGAACAGGCGATACAGCGTCGGCGAGTAGGCTACGAGACCGATCATGATGCCAATAGTAAGCAGGCAGGGCACCACCACACGTAGGTTTTTGCGTGTTTGGAGTTTCATGACCGGCTCATTTCTTCTTCGTCGCACAATCGCCTCACGTATCGCATCTCGGAGTTTCTCATTTATCGACACGAGCCATTTCCTTGCGCAACCAGGCAGCGATATCGTCGCCTGCTGCATCGCTTTGGATCACGTTCACGAAGGCTGCTCGCGGGTCCATCAGGTAGATGTACGAACTGTGCGACACGAGATAGTCCTTTCCGCCAGCATCCGGCTTCTCGCGTGAGACGTACAGGCGGTACTCCTTGATTACACCGTCGATCTGATCCTCGGTCCCGGTCAGGCCAACTATTCGCGAGTCGAACGACGTGAGGTAGTTGGCCACTACGTCACGCGTGTCGCGCTGTGGATCGACCGTGACAAAAAGCGGTTGAAACTCGCCGGCGCGCGGGCCGAGTTTTTCCAGAGCGATGCTCATGCTGTTGAGCGCGGTCGGGCAAGCGTCAGGACAGGAGGTGTAACCGAAGTAGATCAGAAGCCATTTGCCCCGGTAGGTCCGATCGGTGACCATCTGGCCGTCGGTTGCAACCAGCGCAAACGGTCCGCCGATGGAGGCCTTTCCTGTGGTGACCGTTCCCGATTCGCTGACAATCGGTTCTGGATAAAACAAGAACGATAACCCGGCCGCAACGCAGAATGCTCCGAGGAGCAGCGCCGAAAAGCCGGCAATTGCCCAATAAAATCTATCGTTCATTGGACGCACCTGCTGGTTGATAGTCGGCCGATCTCTCATCTGTCCCGATCGGGGGTTGATCGTTCGTCGCGCCACTGGTCGTTCGGACGGTTGCTGTGAGAGCCGCCTTGCATCATGGCGTTACAGCCATCCACCATGCGGCTCATTCGTGACATCATGCCGCCTGCTCCCATCATTGAGCGGCCCATCACCCCTCCTCCCATCATGGAGCCCGACGAGTATTCGGAGGCGGCATAAACTGTGGCTGAGAACGCCAGGCCAGCCAAGAAAGCTATACCCAGCGCTGCGAGAGCGAACTTACGCATCGTTCTTCTCCTTCGGTTGGATGGAAGCATCTTTTGGCGGAACTATCACAGGATCAGAGTGACGCGCTTCGGAGCAATAGCTCAGATCGCCACTAGCTAAACTGCCGGAAGCTACCGAAGCCGGATCCGCCGACCCATCAGTCGCCGCCGATTTGGTTGTCGTTGCGCCTGCACCGCCGCTCAATTTGTGCATGCATAACCCCAGCCCGCACATGACAAGACATGGCAGCACACTGAAGAGGACGGAGGCTATTCCGGTGGCTACCAGCCAGCTCCAGTTGGCGGCCGCGGCAATTGCCACGCCGGCGGCAACCAGAATCGCGACGGCCGCGAGGGCACGGCGTCTTCCCAGCCGTCGTCGGACAACGTCGAGCGCCCTCCATCGCTGGAAGACATTTGCTGTCTTGGTCGTTTCGGTTGCCGTCATAAGTCTCTCCGTTCACTTGCCGAAGAACGATTTCAACCACCCGACCCCTCGTTGCCAGACACCGGGCGCATCACCGTTTGCCTCCGCGAGCTTGTCCGCCTGAGCGCTGGCCTGGATGCTGGCAGATCCGCTGATGATGGGCCGGAGGAACTGCGCAATCTCAGGTGAATCCCATTCGGCCGGCCCGACGATCCGGGCAACTTCCTGTCCGCTGCGATCTACAATGAGCGTCGTCGGCAAGCCGATTGCACCGAGTTCGCGTAAGACCCGACCGGACTTGTCAATGTACATCCCAAGGTTTTGGACCGCGATCTCCCCGTAAAACTTGCGGATTGATTCGATGCCTCCGCGATCGATCGAGACTGGAACGACTTGAAATCGTGGACCACCCAGAGCGGCCTGCAGCCGGTCGAGGGTTGGCATTTCCTTGCGGCACGGCACGCACCAGGTTGCCCAGATGTTGAGAAGGACGACCTTGTCCTTGAAATCCGCCAGGCTTCGAAGCTGTCCGCCTTCATCCTCGAATTGAGCGTTCGCGAGCGGCCGCGGCGAATCGTGAACGACGAAATTGTTCGGCAGGCCTTGGGCGGCACCGATCTCCATGTTCGTCAGCGCAAAGAGCAACGCCGCTGCACACGCAGCGGTACGCCTCGACGACGATCGCAGGCTACCTTTCATTGCAACCGAAACCTCCTGGGTCCTTTCTCGGCGACGACTGGTCCCTTCAGGACGCGCGCGATCAAGGCGCTTGTCATACCTTGGCGTAGACCGTCGGCGCTTTGCCGTCTTTCGTGACCGCATAAATCACGAAGGCCTGCGATTTCTTGCCGAACATGCCGGGCGAACCTGTTGGCATGCCTGGCAGCGTAATCCCGGCAATCGGCGGTCGCTCGGACAAGAGCTTGCGCACCACCTCTACCGGCACGTGACCGTCGACCACATAGCCATCGACGAACATCGTGTGGCAGCCCTGATATTTCTCCGGCACGCCTGCCTTTTCGCTGATCTGGTTGAGATCGTTGGTGGGCTTGACGTCGACCTCGAATCCAGTGCTGCGCAGATAGGCCGCGTAACCCTCGCAGCATGTGCACTGCGGGTTCTTGTAAAGGGTGGCGCGGATTGGCTCGGCCGACATGGCAGGCAAGGCCGGGCCGATTGCGGCGAACAGGCAGCCGATGCAGAAGGTACGTCGTTTCATTTGAAGTTCTCCCTTTCAAAATCTTGGCGTTCAAGCGATGCGAAGGATCACCATCATTCCCGACACCTGATGATCGGTCACGTGACAGTGCAGCATCCAGTCACCGGGGTTGTCGGCCACGAAGGCAATTTCGACTTCTTCCTTCGGTGGAACGAGCACAGTGTCCGCCCATTGCCGGTACGGCACCGGCTGGCCGTTGCGGCTGAGCACGCGGAAGCTGTGGCCGTGTAGATGCATCGGATGCCACCACGCCGTGTCGTTGCGAAGCGTCAACACGTAACTGCGTCCGAGTTGCAGCGTCAGCAACGGCGCCATACCCGCCTGGCCATCACCGGTCATCGAACTGCCGTTGATCGCCCAAACTGCATGCGACGTACCGGACATGCCACCCATTCCCATCATCGCGCCGCCGCCCATCATGCCGCCTTCGAGGTGCAATTCGTGCCGTTGCGCCGTCGCCAAGTCCGGCTCGGGCACCGGGTTGCGCGGCAATGTGAGCGGAGGATCGAGGGAGTGCGCGCGAAGAGGCGGCTTGTCGTCATAGGCGAGCTTTGTCAGCCAGTATACGAGGCCTTCATAGAAATCATCGACGACCCGGTAGCGCCGCCCGGGCTCGCCCAACATGTCGAGCGCGATGTCGGCGCGCATCGCAGGGCCAAGAAGCAGCCGGCCGCCGGCCGGCTCATGGGGATCGCAGGGCTGGCCGTCGATCGCAACGATCAGCGGCCGGTGACCCTCGAAGCGAAGCGCCATGATCCGCGCCAGCGAGCTGTTGACAAGACGCAAGCGGATACGCTCGCCAGCCCGCACCGGCTCCTCGTCAGAGACGACACCGTTCACTGTCACGGTGTTGCCGACGCGGCCCGACATAGCCGCGTCCATGCCGTTGCCAAAGCCTGAGGCGATCTGCGCGTCTTCCGTGAGCCGCCAGTCCGTCAGCACCCAGAGGACGTCACGATCGACGGCTACGGGCTCTGGCTCCTCGACGATGAGCGCGCCGGCCATGCCGCGCCCAAGTTGCTGCAAGCTGTCCGCGTGCGGGTGATACCAGAACGTTCCGGCATCAGGCGGGGTAAATTCGTAGGTAAAGCGTTGGCTCGGTGCGATCGGCGGCTGCGAAATACCTGTAACGCCGTCCATCGCAATGGGAAGCCTGATACCATGCCAGTGAACCGTGGTGCCCTCGCCTAATCTGTTTTCGACAACGATACGGATTGGCTCGCCCTGTCGCGCCCGGATGAGCGGGCCAGGGATGCCGCCGTCGTAGCACCAGACGTCTGTTGCAGGATGCGCGTTGCCGACAAGTGGCGCTCGGCCTTTCGCCGCAGTCAATGTGAATTGCCTGGCCGGCTTCGAATCGTTCGCAGAGGCCGTCGACAGGATTCCTGTCGTGAAGAGGCCAGCGCCGATGAGGAATGAGCGGCGGCTTGTCGCCGCACGAACAGTAGCCAACATTTCTCGCCATCCTAAGTCGCAGGTCCCACGCGCATGGCGTCACGCACATGGCCTAATGACAGCGGGCGCAGCGCGATATCGAAATCGCGCGCGCGCACCGAAGCGACATCGCCAAAACAGCGATGCGCCTTAACTCAGGATGGTCGTTCTGGGAGGATAAGGATCCGGAGGACGGGTCCAGCCAATCGCGTCTGGTCCCGCTGTCGGCGTCAATGTCTCAGCAGGAACCGCGAACAGGCCGACGTCCGTTGCAGGTAATGCGGCCACGGCGCTGCAGAAGGCGGAGCACGCCGCGGGCGCCACCCCTTTTTCGTCGCCCGCGCACCCATTGCATTTGCCCTGCATGGGTTCACCGCCCGACGAGGACATGTCGCTCGCCAGAGTCATGGTCGAGCTGAGCATCACACCAGGACCGCCGAAGCCATGCGTCACCAAGCCGATGACCAGAACCAGGGTCATCAACAAAGCCGATATCTGCCGAAGGGACCGGGGCGACATTGGGGCATGGTAGTCCCGGGCCGATGCTATGACTAGGGCGGTCAACTGCCTGGCAGCGCCGAACGTCAGGATCCGCCCGTTCATTTCGTCACAAGCGCGTGAAAGGAGTAGCGCTTGATCGCCCACTCTACTCACGTCGCGCACGCTGCCAACGTCGTACACGCCAAGGGCTGGATCTTGGTAGAACTGAGCACGGGCGTCCAACGAACCGCAGCGACCTGGCTTTGCGGGACCATCGCCGCCCATGTGGCCCACCTGAGCGTCGGCGATCGCCCAAAGAACTCGACTCCGGTCTCCTCCGGTGATTAGTTGGCGGCGGGGTGGATTCCGTGATGCGGTCGCGACTACAAAAATTTCTTCCGGTCGTTCTGATTGCGCTGGCGGTGCTGGTGCTGGCGCCGATCGCCGCGTGCTGGGCGACTGCGATCGCCATGTCCGATCCGCTGGTGGGAAGCGAACTCTGTCACAGCACGCCGGCTTCGTTGCCCGGTCAAAGCGATCAAAGCAGTGGGCTTCACGCCCACGGCGCCTGCGCGTTTTGCTCCTTGGTGCACGCGATCACGGCGCTTGATCCGCCCCGGATGAACATCGTTACGACGCCCTATAGGCAGGCTCAGTCCGTCGTCTGGCACGAGGCCGCGTTGGAGTTCGCGGCCTCTCGCACCGGGTCCAATTCGCAAGCGCGCGCTCCGCCGCTGCCGATGTGAGCTGGTGGCCGTTCGGCCGCCGAACCCATCGTGATCAGGCAGTTGCGGAGGTTGCCAATGTCCTTCCGTCATTTGCGCGCGAGTCTTCTCGGATTTGGCGTCGCATTCGTTTCTTTAAGTCAAAGTGCAGCCCACGAAATCGTCGGCAATCGCTTCTTCCCGGCCACGCTTTCGGTCGACGATCCCGGCGTCAATGATGAGCTGGCGCTTCCGACCGTCGACGGCTTCAATACCGGCGACATTCCACCGGTCCGGCAGCGTGACATCTCGAGCGAGTTCTCCAAACGCATCACCGAGGATTTTGCGATATCGTTTGGCACGACCTACACCTTTCTCGGTCCGATCGATCCGACGGCGCCCGGAGCGAACGGATTCCAGAATTTCGAGACCACGTTCAAATACCGGGTCTTCAAAAGCCCCGAACACGAGTTCGTGTTCTCGGTCGGGCTCAGCGTCGAGTGGGGTGGCACCGGCTCAGCAAACGTCGGCGCCGAACCGTTCAACACCTACACGCCCACGATCTACTTCGGAAAAGGGCTTGGCGATCTGCCGGACACCCTCTCATGGGTGAGGCCGGTCGCGATCACCGGCGTGGTCGGCTATGCAATCCCCGGGCAAAGTTCCACGACCACCTTCGGCATCGACCCTGACACCGGCGCTCAGACCCTCGACACCGAGTTCCACCCGCAAGTGCTGAACTGGGGCGGGAGCATTCAATACAGCATGCCCTACCTGAAATCCGCGGTGATGGATCTCGGCTTGCCGGATTTCATCAATCACCTGATCCCGCTGGTCGAAGCAAACCTGCAGACACCGGTGGCAAACACGCTGACCTCGGGAAGGCTGACCACCGGCACCATCAATCCTGGCGTGATCTGGGTCGGCAGCTATTTCCAGGTTGGCATCGAGGCGTTGATCCCGATCAACCGGCAGAGCGGCAGCAATGTCGGCGTGATCGCACAACTGCATTACTACCTTGATGACATCGATCCGCACGGGATCGGCAGGCCGCTGTTCGGCGGCCCCGTCCAGCCCGCAAGTCCCTTCGCAAGGTAACTGAACATGCGACACTCATCTCTGATCGGAATAATCCCGCTGCTGTTTGTGTTCGCGGCCGGCGACGCTTCCGCGCACTCGTTTCTCGACCATGCCGAACCGCGTGTCGGCAACAAGGTCGCGAGCCCTCCGCGCGAGGTGACACTGTGGTTCACGCAAAAGCTCGAGCCAGCGTTCAGCACCGTCACCGTGACCAATGCCGCCGGCCAACGGGTCGATAGTGGAAAGGCCCGCGTCAGCGGCGACCAGATGTCGGTCTCGCTGCGTCCGGGAGGAACGGGCACCTATCACGTGAACTGGCGCGTGCTGTCAGTGGACACGCACACCAGCAACGGCAACTTTACCTTCCAGGTCGGACAGTAGGGCTTGCGGGATAAACCGATGATCTGGTTCGGGGCCGAGATCGACGGCCCGATAGTCGTCACGCGCACAGTCCACTTCGCCGCCTCGGCGATGGTAGTTGGCGCACTGATTTTCCGTGGCTTCATCGCGGAACCGGCTTTGCGCGCGGCGCCGCCGGCGTGCGCGCTGATCAACAGGCAGGTCCGCGGCATCGCATGGATCAATCTCCCGATCGCGGTGGTCAGCGGACTGGCCTGGGTGCTGTTGCTGACGATGTCGTTGAGCGGCGAGAATCTCGGCGAGGCCGTGATGTCGGGGGCGCTGCGCGACGTCCTCAATTTGACTCAGTTCGGACGGGTGTCGGAGATTCGTTTCGCGCTCGCGATCGTGCTGGCGATTTGTCTGGTCTTTGACCGCTCAGTGTTGTGGCGCTGGCTCGGGTTGGCGATGGCTTTCTGCTTGATGGTATCGGTGGCCTGGACCGGACATGCCGCGTCCACGGCGCACGCATTGGGATACCTGCACCTCGGCAGCGATGTCCTACATCTTACCGCCGCGTCGGCCTGGATCGGCGGCCTGGTGCCGCTTGCGCTCCTGCTCGGCGCTGTCAGGTGCCATAAGGGTTTGGCTTCGCTGGAACTCGACGCTGTTCAGCGGTTTTCAACGCTCGGCATCGCCAGCGTCGCGACACTGATCCTGTCTGGGGTCATCAACGCCTGGATCCTGGTCGGTTCGTTCCGCGGACTGGTTGTGACTGGTTATGGGCAGCTCCTGATGCTCAAGCTCGCCGCCTTTGCGGTGATGCTTGTTTTCGCTGCACTGAACAGGTTTGCCCTGACGCCGCAGCTCGCCTCGCCTTCCGACGATAGGCGGCAAGGTGCGCTTCGCGCTCTCTCGCGCAATACAATGATCGAGATTGCGTTGGGGCTCTCGATCTTTGCCATGGTCGGCGTGCTCGGCACGCTCCATCCCGCCGCTCATCTCGTGAAATAAAATGGAATAGAAGGAGCCAACAATGCAAATGAGGACTCTCACAGTTGCAGCGACCGCCTGCGCTGTCTTGCTTGCGTCTTTGATGGCCGCGCCTTCCGCGCGCGCCGAGGACGTCAAAGCCGGCGATCTTGTCATCTCGCAGCCGTGGGCACGCGCCACGCCGGGCGGGGCCAAGATCGGCGGGGGCTACATGACCATCGAGAACAAGGGCGCTAGCCCCGATCGGTTGATTGGCGGATCGGCCGATATCGCAGACAAAGTTCAGCTCCACGAGATGACGACCGTCAACGGTGTCATGAAAATGCGGCCGCTCGAGGAAGGGGTCACGATCGAGCCCGGCAAGACAATCAAGCTGGCGCCGGGCGGCATTCACCTGATGCTGTTCGACCTGAAGGGGACGCTCAAGCAGGGCGACCAGGTGCCGGTGACGCTTCAATTCGAAAAGGCGGGCAAGGCTAACGTCACGCTCGATGTGCAGGGCGTCGGCGCGCAAGGCCCGGCTGGCGCCGGCAACATGGATATGAAGATGCACGACCACTCCGGCATGAAGACGTAAGGAATGATCCGGCAGCCGGTTTCGCGGTGACACGCCACACCTAGGCAGCCAAGCGGCGCTCCTCTTCGCCCTCTTCTGAATCGGCGCCCGAAGCCCTCTTCAGGAAGCGGGCCAGGGCGGCTTTGCGTGAGTCGCGGTCCAACGCGTAGGCGGTCTGCTTGAACTCGATGCCGTCAAGCAGCCCCTGAATGTAGCCGGAGAAGGGTCAACGCCGTTGAAGCCATTGGACGGTCAATTCCTGATGTTGCTTGCCATCCTCCCAGCTCAGGGTCACCCAATTCGTTGATGTTGGATACGAGATCAGGATTCGGCTGGGTCGATATCTGGCACCGGCCAAGGACGGATACTTGCTCAGATCAGGCGCTTCGAGCAGCAACTCGAAGCGAAAGCCCATGATGTTAATCGCCAACGCTTTAATATCATCCTGCTCGTCGGTCAGCGGCTGGAACTGAAAGCGCGGCATGTTTTCCATGATGTTGCCGCTGTTCATGGTGCAGTACAGCCCCGCCCCTGCGGGCCAATGCCGGGGGTCGTCAAGCATGTCGAGAATTGCCTCATCCCGCGAGAACGCGCCCGACAGTCGTTGTCTTCCGCGTGCCATGTTCCGGGACACGGCAGCTGCTTTGGCGGTTTTCAAAATCCAGCGTTCGAGGTCATGCCCGGATAGAATGGCGTGTCGCGACCCGGCATCGTGTTCGAGATAAGATTTGAGGGAGGCGAAGAAGTAATGTGCAGAGGCATCGAGCGGGCTAAACGCGCTGTTGTGCTTGGTACAGAGGCATTTTGTCTGGAGAGGCGGCATGATCTTCGTTTCGCCCGCTTCCAGCCACGGAACGCCTGAGATCGAGAACTCACCGTCGCCCATCAATACGCGGCAGACGGAATCCGAAATGATATGCTCGGCCGAGATGGGGGGAACGCATGATCCCAGCTCCTTCATGTAACATTTTTCGACACGTCCCGTGGCAGGCAGCGCTTTGAGTCCAAGGACTGCGGACGGCTTGTGCCAGCCCTGCCCGTTGAAGCAACAAAGGCGCGCGGTCTTCCCCGAGCTGCATGGACACGGTCCGTTTAAGACGGCTTCCCTTTTTCGCCTCGCTTCACCCATGGCTGCGCATTGGAGATCGAAATGTGATTGGGCGTGCCCCGGCAAGCCGGGTTTTGATCATTTGATTTCTGCATAGTCAGGCTTAGCAAATTTGCAAATCTATAAACTTGCCGTTGGTTTGAAATATTGCTATATTGCTTAGTATGACTGAGCATTCAGGCGGGAAACTAAACCACCTTGAACATACCCTCCCGGAAGGCCTATTGGTCGATGCTGGGTGGATGACGAAACATGGCTATTCGACAGGTCTGCGCAGCCAGTATGTCTCGGCTGGCTGGCTGGTTCAGCCGACGCGTGGAACTTTCAAGCGTCCGCTTGGCACTCTGACATGGCAGAAGGCCGTCATATCGCTTCAGACGCTGCTTGAGCGCCCCCTGATCGTCGGAGGGCGAACCGCGCTCGAATTGCAGGGCTTCTCGCACTACCTCCGGGCTGAAGGGCCGACCGTAGTTTATCTGTATGGTCCCACTGCTCCGCCCGGCTGGCTGTCCAAGCTTCCGCTCAAGGAACGCTTCACATTCCGCAAGAGCACAACGCTCTTCAAAGCCGATCCGGTGACGAAGGGGCTCAAGAACTTCGCCTGGAATGTCCAGAACAATACCGGCGCAGCCGCCGATGAATTCCAGGCAGGCCCATTCAAGCAGATATGGGGCCAGGGCGAATGGCCGCTCACCGTCTCATCGCCCGAGCGCGCGTTGCTCGAACTGCTCGACGAGCTGCCGAATAGCGAGAGCTTCCACCAGGCTGACATGCTTGTTGAGGGCTTGCGCAACCTCAGTCCCCGCAAGCTGCAAAAGCTGCTGGACGATTGCCGAAGCGTGAAAGTCAAAAGGCTGTTCTTCTGGTTTGCCGACCGGCACAACCATTCATGGCTGAAGCAAATAGACCGTGACAAGGTCGATTTGGGGAAAGGAAAGCGCATGCTGGTGAAAGGCGGAAGGCTCGATCCGAAATATTTGATCACCGTGCCGGAGGATCTCAGTGCCCCTGTCTGAACGCTATCGGCATCAGGTTGCGCTGCTAATCGAGACCTTGCCATTCGTTGCGGCGGAAAAGGATTTTGCTCTCAAAGGCGGGACTGCGATCAATCTATTCGTGCGCGATATGCCGCGTTTGTCAGTCGATATCGACTTAACCTACCTGCCTGTCGCCGGCCGGCCGGAATCGCTGGCCGCGATCGATGCGGGCATGAAAAGAATGGCTGTCGCCATTGGCAAGGGAATTCCGGGCGTCAAGTTGAATGAGGTCGTGAACCGCGCGGAAGGCATCGTTACCAAGCTGACACTTCAAAGGGCTGGCGCTCAGATCAAGATCGAAGTCACTCCCGTCCTTCGTGGTTGCGTCTTCGATCCCGAGATGCGATCCGTACGTCCCAACGTCGAGGAGAGCTTTGGTTTTGCGGAGACACAAGTCGTCTCGTTTTTCGACCTCTACGCAGGAAAAATCGTCGCGGCCCTTGACCGTCAACATCCTCGCGATCTTTTTGACATCCACGATCTTCTGGCGAATGAGGGAATCAGCGACGACCTGAGGCGCGCTTTCATCGTCTATCTCATCAGCCATGATCGGCCTATTTCGGAGGTTGTGGCGCCGCGGCGAAAGGATATCCGCCAGGAATTCGAGCACGGCTTCGAGGGTATGACCTCAGATCCGGTCTCGCTGGATGAGCTATTGAGAGCCCGCGAGAACTTGATCGCCGAGGTATCTGGAAAGATGCCGAAGGAGCATCGGGAATTTCTGATCGGATTCAAGCTCGGGAAGCCAGATTGGACTCTGCTGGGCGTCGATGGAGCGGCAGAGCTTCCCGCAGTCCGATGGAAGCAGATCAATCTTGATAAGCTGCGTGCCGCAGATCGCGAAAAGCTTGTGGGTCAGTTGATCGCAGTTCTTAAGTGACTGCGTTGTGCTGCATTCGGGTCGTAAGCGGATGGGCATGCAGTAGGGATGTGGAGTAGGCTCGGTCGCTATAGGATAAAGCAGGAGCCCTCATCGTATAATAGCGTAGAGAACACTGGTTTGACGATGTCGCAACAGAGGCCCAGCGTGACCTGCTCCCCAATTTGCCCTCGTTTATAAGTAGAGTCTGTTCTGGATCTGGCCCCTGTTGGGGCGGGTTGCGAACTCGGTCGGCGTGAGCCCGTTGAGGCTCGTGTGCGGTCGGTTGGTGTTGTAGTCGATCCTCCATTCTTCGATGATCTGGCGGGCCTCGTTGAGATTGGCGAACAGGTGCTCGTTCAGGCACTCGTCGCGCAGGCGGCCGTTGAAGCTTTCGACGAAGCCGTTCTGCATCGGCTTGCCGGGCGCGATGTAATGCCACTCGATCCCGAGTTCTTCCTGCCAGGCCAGGATGGCATTTGAAGTGAACTCGGTGCCGTTGTCGCTGACGATCATGCGTGGGCAGCCGCGACTTTCAATGATCTGGCCGAGTTCACGCGCCACGCGTAGCGCAGTGAGCGAGGTGTCGACGACCAGTCCGAGGCACTCCCGGGTGAAGTCATCGACCAAGGTCAGGATACGGAAGCGACGGCCGCTGACCAGCGTGTCCATCACGAAGTCGAGCGACCAACGCAAGTTCTGATCCTGCGGGAGCGATATCGGCGCCCTTGTGCCCAGCGCCCGTTTACGACCACCGCGCTTGCGCACGGTCAACTGCTCCTCCTTGTAGAGCCGGTACAGCTTCTTCCGATTGATCCGGACCCCTTGCCGAGCCAATAGCAGCCCCAGGCGACGGTAGCCGAAGCGGCGCCGTTGCGGCGTAAGAGCAGGTTCACGGAAGAGCAGATCATCAAGGTCTTGAAGGAACATGCTGCCGGGATGTCGGCGAGCGATCTGTGCCATAGCGCGACCGCCACTTGTAAAACGTCGCGTCGCTGATGCCGTGCTTGCTAGGCGAGATAGCGCGCAAGTGGCCATCCACCTAAATTAGGTCGGCTCACACGCGTTGGTGGTTTGATACTGAGAATGCAAACCGATATTGAGTTCGGGTTGAGATCAAACTGGCGGTTGTTCACGCCAGACGTCGAGCGGCTTTAGCTTTGTGCGTTATGTTTCTTCAAAGCGAAATCCGTCCTCCAACCCCACGTTCCGAACCTACGGTTTGCGCGGTGACTACGGGTGACATCTCGGAACTAATCGCAACAGGCGTTGTCGCGCGACATCAAATGCATTGCTGTCACTTCGAGCGAGCGGATATGATGGCGAAGTCAGTGCGGCGGAGAGAGTGTCAGTCAATCCCCATTGAAAGACAAAGTATTTTCGACCTTACTAAATCAAAACCCACTGTTTAAGCTACGGGCGGAGCCAAAGGTCGGCGGCCACCGGACCGGAGAGCGCCGAACTGCGCTCGATAGGTTCAAATCGCGGACTCGCAACCGCGAATCATCAGTTAATCTTCCGGCAAATTTCGTCGCCCGGTGATCCTGCGACTCAGTCTATGACCTCTTCGTCGCACAAAAAATGCGGGTGCACATAGATGCCAAATTCCAATGATGTCGCCGGCAACGAGATGCTTTGGGAGCGGATCCTGTCCCCGCTCGTCGTCCCTGGTCTCATTCTAACAGCCAAAGGCAACCTGAATCTTGTAGCCGAGTACCTGGGATGTGATCAGAACGTCCACTTCCCGTTTGCGTGCCTTGTTGCCGGTACTGGCGGAACGGGCGTCGTTGATTCATGGGCATGTTTGGATGACCACCTAGGGGCTGTTTGGATTCGTCTTGAATTTATCGCGGCGCGGTGAGATTGATCAGCTACCGTAGGAAACGCTCGGCACGGGTTCGGCGAGTACCGCGTGGCGTCGTGCCCGTTTGCTTCGGCGTAGTTCAGAATAATGTCACGCCGGCCCTCTGGAACCATGGAGGACGTAACCGCTTGCGGCAGGCATAAGAGTGGTCCTTCAGCCGGAAATTCGACGGGCGGGGACGACCTGCAAGACTGAGCTGCGACCAATCTTCTCGCAAAGGAAGTCCGCCGGTTACGCGCCGGCGGACTTCAACCGAAATTCCTCCGACGCGGTGAGCTGGCTGATGGTCCAGCACTTGTTCACCAAAGTTCGGCTCAACCGATGTCGGCTGATGATCGCGCACCTATCAGCCTGCGGGCATTGATAAGGACGGGCTCACTACCTTGGACGGTGCGCATCTCCCTCAGCATAGGCATTCGACGTGGCGGTCGCCGATGAAGTGCGATTGCAGGAACCACCGCCTCCTACCTTCGATGCCCGACATTGATCCAGGCTCGTGAAGCCGTAAATCTTTGTGCCATCAGGTCCGCTAAGATACCAGCTTTCTTTGGCGGGAGGCGCAGCGGCGGGGGGCGTAGCGGCGACCGCCGACAGAGTTGTGAGAACGAGACCTATGCAGCAAGCCGCTGCGAGTGACAAGCGACCAGGACGCAATAGCGTATTCATCTAAACTTCCTCCGTGAGCATTGAAGTCATGTGCTGACGAGAAGAGACCTAGGGCGAGAGCCCATATGGTTCAAATGAACTGTCTTTATCGTCCAATTCACAGGTTGCATTTTTCTCGTATCGAATTATCCGACTGACCGCTGTCGACCTCAGGCGGGTCCGCGACCCGCGGAGGCAGACGCCGCCGGCCACTTCACCAGGCGATAGCGGCATCAGGCGCTTCAATAGCCGAAAACGATTTCGTAGCCACGTACTCCTCCAAGCGCAGCAGCAACTCCTGTCAACAGGAATGCAATCCAAAACAGCGCAGCACGCGGAAGGCGCGTCAATGACGCAAGCCCGATCGTTGTCAATAGGCCCACGGCGATGACCATGAGAGCGAGGCCGTAGCCAGGTCCGCCAGGATAACGGGAGCAACCGGCCAAAGCGCTCCCGAGGACCTGAGTGATCGCCGCTATCGGCCAGAAGAACAACTCGTCGACTGGATGATCGGTGAGAGCAGCGGATGTCCCAGTGTTGCGATAGCAAAGCACAAACGAGAGCACGAGCAACGGAACGATTTGCAAGGTCGCAGCGGGATCGCCAACGCCCAAGGCGGCATCAATCGTCCGCGCGAGCACCACACCGAGCACACTCGCCGCGAACAGAGCTGACCAGAACGTCACTCTGGCAAGCTGTGGTGCTGCGGCCCGCCACACGAGTGCACCGCCAAACCAGAGCATCAATGCAACAATCACACGTCCGGAGTGATGCAAGTAACTCCGATTGAGTGCCTCACCCAAGATCCCGCCGCCTGCCGTGACGACTAACCTGTTTGTCCAGAACCCGATCGCGATCTCCGGCACCCCGCCCGTCCCGTTCGCTGGTCCTCGGTCGCGCGAAGAGGGCCTTTCAACACTGCTGTACGGTGGCAAGGCAGGTCTCCTCCGCTATCGAGATTGAGCGACAAGACATTGCTTCAGGCATCCTGCGGAGACGGTCCGCGGCTCCTCCCAGGCACCATTAAGCTGAGGCTGGCACACACTGGCCGATCTCTTCGGATTCTAAATCGCGACGCTAGCTGCTACGATTGTCTTGCGAAGCCACATGTGAGCCGGCGCGTCATCGAACCGTCGATGCCACGTCATTACCGTGCGAAGGTTAGGAGAATCGAA
Organism: Bradyrhizobium sp. LB11.1; assembly: GCF_040549385.1. Lineage (NCBI taxonomy): Bacteria > Pseudomonadati > Pseudomonadota > Alphaproteobacteria > Hyphomicrobiales > Nitrobacteraceae > Bradyrhizobium > Bradyrhizobium sp. LB11.1. The sequence goes on from NZ_JBEPTH010000017.1 coordinate 63,730, forward strand.
TGGAAGCTCAAGGACTTCAATCGGATAGGCACGGCGGAATTCCTCTGCGAGCTTTCCTCCAAGGATCGCGACCAAATTCGATTGCACGAGCACCGCGCCGGCCGACAAATAAGGGACGTCTAAAGCGATCGTTCGGCTCTTTTTCAAGCCTTCATCGATAAAGCTCAAGTCCTCGGCGGCGGAGCTGATTGCAAGATGTTGGACTTCGGCCAGCCCCGCCACCGTCAACTGAGCACGAAGTGCAGGGTGTCCTGTTCTAAGCGCCGCCACGTAGCGGTCGTCGATCAGTACTTGGGAAGCGAAGCGCTCTCCATCACATTTTTGCGCAGTGATGGCGATATCAAGTTCCCCGCGGTCCAGCTTATCGGCAATATTGAGCGTTCCGCTCGGTACGAGAGACAGGCGAAGTTTGGGCGCCCGTGCACAGGTTGCCGCCACGATAGGGCCTGAGGCTACGACCGCGGCATAGTTGTTCACGGCGATGATGAAGCGTCGGTCCGCCGTGGCGGCTTCAAAACTGTCTCCCTCGACGGCCAGTTGCAGGTCGTTCAACGCCTTCCGGATTGGTAGCGCGAGTTGCTCCGCTCTGGGAGTGGGAATCATGCCCGCCGGCGTCCGAACAAACAGCCGGTCCTTCAGCGCATGCCTGAGTCTGTTCAACGCGTGGCTAACAGCAGGTTGGCTCATCGCCAGCACGTCGGCGGCCCGCACCACGCTTCGCTCCGTCAGCACCGTATCGAAGACCAACAGCAGATTAAGATCGATATTGCGAAATCGCACAAGGTGCCTCATACGCGTGGCGTGAACTAACCGATTTTGACGATTCACGTGAATAATAACGATCGTCAATGTGCACAGTGTTTGGCGACTACGAAATGTTCGGCTTATCAAGACGAGGCGGCCGGCGCAGCGTCGGTGATGGAATCGCCACCATCGACGAGAATACGGCAGATCAGTCCTTCGGCATCGAAGCTGAGTTGTGCGCGACCATACGCTCCGAGTGCGCCCGCAATCAGACGCGAACCGAAGCCGCGACGCACTGGTTCTTTCACAGGCGGTCCACCACGTTCTGCCCAGATGATCGCAAGCTGTTGCGTATTAGGACCGCACGGTACGCTCTCCCATGAAATCTCTACCCTTCCGGAGGGCGAGCTTAGGGAGCCGTGTTTATAGGCGTTCGTTGCGAGCTCATGAAAAATGAGGTGCAGCGCAACCGCAATGCTTGGCGCAACCTCGACATCGGGTCCCGCCGCGACGACCTGCATCCGATCGGCCGCATAGGGCCGGATCGCCTGCTCCATGAGCGCGGCGAGTTCAAGTGTAGAACTCGGCCCCGACATCTCATGGCAGCGCCGCAGCACCGAGAGGCGACTCAGCAATTCGGCGCGATATTCTTTAACCGGCCTGATCTGCGTTTGCCGGATCACTGCCTCGACGATGGCGAGCAGATTACGGGCCCTGTGATTTAGCTCTGCAATCAACAATGCGCCATCCTCGCTGTTCGCATCTCCAGCAGCCGCCCCTTCCGCACTGGTGGGATCATCGACTTCGATGCGGGAGCAAATCGTGTTGCCGTGCAGGTCTTGACCTTGCTGGTACATCTCGGATTCTTCCATTGCGAACATCTGCAAAATAATGAGTTGGCTGAGACCGAGACGCTATTAAATTAAAGTACAGCTAAAGCCGGTTTGCGGCGTGCTCACGCAATTCTGAGCACGGCGTTCCCACAGAGCCAGCGCCAGGCACCTCCCGCCGGCGCTCGCGTGAGATATCCTGAAGGATATCGAGCTGCATCTGCGGGATCTCGGCGAGTCGCTGCCACTGGCGCGACATCAGATAGTCCATTTTCTCATGAAGGTGTCTGATCTCGAGCTCGGCCTTGAGGTTAACCTCGTAGTCGTTCTGCGATCGCAGCCTATCCTTGGCGTCCTGACGCTTCTGGCTCATCATGATGATCGGATCCTGGAGCGCAGCAACACATGAGAGGATGAGGTTCAGCAGAATGTAGGGATAGGGATCGAAACGGAATGCATCGGACGCCACCTGGTTGAAACCGATCCAAACCGCAAGCGCGACCATGAACCATAAGATAAACGCCCAGCTTCCGCCAAAATCAGCCAAATGGTCGGAAAGCCGCTCACCGACTGTCCGCTGCACCTCATATTCGGCATCGATATTCTCGGTAATCGTGTCCTGATTGGCCAGACTTTCTGCGACCTGACGGTCAAGCTCCGTCAATTCACCATGCTCGGCTTGCAGCAGCTCCTCGACGTAAATTCGGCGATAGCTCGCTGCCTCGCCGCGGCTGATGAGCGCTCCGGGCGCGAGCGTGGGGTGGTCAACGCGAATCCGCTCGACCAATTTTGGCGCCAGCTGATCGAGCGAAACCAGATTGGACCGGTTGTCGTCACGACCGGAGATCGCGCTCAGTGCTCGGTCATGCCGGCTTGAACGAGCCTGCGCTGGCTTGGCTGGGTTAGGCTCGTCCATCCTATCCCCCTCGGTGGCTGCCATAGCGAGATCCAAATGCCCTGGTGGCGGTCGCGACAACCCAGGCGGTGATGAGGAAGGGAAGCAGCGGGGCATAGAGCCGCGCATGGAGGAGGAGAAGCCCGCCGGCCGTGGCACCGATTACCAGAGAGGCGAGCACAGCTCTCAATCGATGTCGTTCCTCGCCCGTCAGCGGCTCATGCGCCAAGTCGCCGACAACGAAGATGAACGTGGCGGTCGCGGCCGTCGTGAAGACGCCACTCACATTCAGCCGCCGAACCGCTCCGCTTTGCATTCCCATCGCGATGGCCCAGACGACTAAGAGAGCCAGCGTAGCGTTCGCGCCCGGCCGCGCGTCTGTTGCGAGCCAGATCAGCACGAACCCGACGTGACCCAGCAGCGAGAGCCCAAGCGCATACGTCGTCTGCTGCGGCCACACCGCACCAAGAGGCTCCCGATATTGCTCCGACCCGGATGGACGCCGGACAACAATTCTCGTGCCCAGATAGATGCCGATTGCGAAGCCAGCCATCGATGCCAGGACGGCAATTGTACTGGGCGCCCTGGGGTTCTGCGAAATGCCGAGCCCGAGAAAGGCGATGTTTCCGGTCATGAAGGCCGTGAAGACCTTTCCCAGGGCAATGAAACTGATTGCGTCCACCGCGCCCGACGAAACCGTAAGCGTGAAAAGCAGCCGGTCACGGAGGCTGATTTCGCGAGTGAGGTCGCCGGGCTCCGCCGAGATAGCGCTCATGACAAACCTCCTCGCGGGTCGACGCAGAACTCGGAGGATCGCCGGTTTTTCCCGGCGATCCTCAACAGAACTAAGGAGCCCGACTCTGCGGCTTCGTGAGGGACAGCCTTTCTCGGTCTGCTTTTGCCGACGATCAGACCGGCACGATGCCGCGACGATCCCTCGGAAGTTTCTTGAGATCCTCTCGGGTCAGATTCAGATGCTGCATGAGCAATTCAGGCGGGAGATGGCCGAACCACTCCGCAAGCGACACCTCTTCGTATCGGCTGGTCCGGAATACCTCCAGGAACTGCAGAACGTCATTGCCGGTGTTCTCGACGTAGTGACCAAGATTCTTCCGCACCACACCGACATCGCCCGGGCGGAAGTCGTTCGTCGTGGCCTTCGGCCCGGTATTGAAGACCGTCATCCGTGCTTGCCCGCGCAGGTAGTACTGCCATTCGTCGGCGTTCGGGTGCCAGTGCATCTCCCTCATCCCGCCCGGCTCGACTGTGACCAGGGCAGACGCGATGGTTCTGGAGATCTTGAAATTCGTACTGTCCGCGATCTGAATGCAGCCACCACTGCTTTGCTTGACCGGTTTGGAGCGGGAAAGGTGAAAGACCACCGGTTCGGTGTCTGCTCGGACGCGCGCCGCGGCCTTGTCGGCGGCTAGGTTTCCCGGCTCCTCGCCCTGGAAGATCCAGAGATTGCTGAGGGGAATGTTCCTGAAAACCTCTTTGGGCACACCGAAGTTCTTGGCCAGCACCTCCGGTGGCGTGTGCGCGATCCAATCAGTGACGAGCAGCGTGTTACTTTCGGACTGCTTGCCGCTATCGAAGGCAAGGACAAACTCGGCACCCTCGGGGCCAAGGCCCTGCAGCGAGTGCGGCAGGCCAGCCGGGAAATACCAAAGGTCCCCCTCCTCGACATCGTCGATGCTCGGACGCCCCTGAGCGTCGATGGTCGTGATGCGACATCTTCCGCGCGTCATGACCGCCCACTCGGCGGTCTGGTGCCAATGCAACTCGCGGACGCCGCCCGGAGCCAGATGCATGTTCACGCCAGCGATCTCCTCCGAGATCGTAAAGTCCTCAGAGGTGAGTTCGCGTGCCCAGCCTCCGTTCTGGATCCGTTTGGGCGAGATGTTAAACGACGACCAGAAGAAGGGCTGCGTGCTGATATCGGTGGCGGGCGGATCAATTTGCGAGGGGAACTGACTTTCGATGACCTGATTGCGTGGGCCATCGCTTCGTAGGCTCTCGGGGTTGCCCGTCGTGTTCATCCGCCCCTGAGGCGGCAAATCAGGATTGCCGAAGGCCGGCGTCGGATGGTTCGGAACGGATTTAATTGTGTTCGGCTGATTGGCGATGGGCACTGGTTTCTCCTTTGGATCGTGCGCTGGGCTTTGTGCTGGCTGGAGGCGGCGACCAACCGCGAACCGGCCTCCTGTCCTCCGTGCCGCCAGCTACACACGGCCTCCCAGATGGAAAGCAAGCCAAATGTTCTCAACTAAAAACGGATTTAGGATTGAAGCTCTTAACCAGCACGTTAGAACGCATCGAATTGAACGGCTCACCGCAGGTGCTTACGTGATGACCCGCGCGATCACCCGCGAGCTATTTCGAGGCAGCGGGCTCGCGGGTCGCTTGGCTCGATCTACGTCGGCCTGCAGCTATTCGCTTTGCTGGCGTGTCGACCGCCCGTTAGCTTCGAATTTATGTTTCTAAACGCCCGTTTAATGGCTTGGCGAGTGTAGGGAGCGTAATTTCCTTTTCGTCATCATAGATCGGAAGGCGCCCCTGCGATGTCAACGAATGAAAGCCTCAACCCAAATCAGCTTCGCGACGCGCGGGCCGACTTCGTCCACCAACATTGGGTGCTTTACCTCATGGAGGGTTTGCTCCTCCTCGCCCTTGGTGTCGTCGCCATCATCATCCCGCCGATCGCCACGTTGAGCGCGACGATCGTGATCGGCTGGGTCTTTCTGGCAGCCGGCGTCTTCGGCCTGGCCTCCACATTCCGGGCACGTCATGCAGCCGGTTTCTGGTGGTCGCTGATCTCTGCCGTGGCCGGAATCGCCGCTGGTCTGGTCCTGCTGGCCTGGCCGTTCAGCGGATCCGTTTCCCTCACGCTCGTAATGATCGCCTTCTTCACCGTCGAGGGCATCGCGTCAATCATGTTTGGCCTCGAACACCGCCGAGGCGTGCCGACGTGGGGCTCGTTCGTCGCAAGCGGCGTGATCGATCTGCTCATCGCGGCCATCGTCTTCCATGGCTTTCCAGGAACCGCCACATGGGCGCTCGGCCTGCTGGTCGGCATCGACATGATCTTTGGCGGTGCCGCCCTCGCCGTCCTCGCACTTCATCTGCGCAGATGAGTGGGTCTTTTACCGCACTGGAAGCAGATTCAGCGCGAAGCGCGGATGGACTGCGCCGCCTAGATCACAACCACCCTATGACTGCTGGAGTGTGGCCCTGAAACCGCTTTTTCTCGTTTGCCTCGCCCTCGTCGTCAGCTTTCCGACCGTTGCCGCGTTCGCGCGCGGCGGCGTAGGAGCCTCTCACATGTCTGAAACGGGGGGCGTATTCGGAACGAGCGCTGCTGCGCCCGGCACTAATTCGCTCGGGACGGCGCTGGCAGCATCGGGCACCGGCAGCCGCATGAAAGGAGCTTTGCTCGGCACTGACCCCGCCATTGACCGCGAGCAAGCGAAGGTTGATAAAATGATAGATTCCATCTGCCGCGGCTGCTGAAACGACCGCGGAAGGCTTGCTCGCGCCGGGAGCCGCAGGCGTGTAGGTTTAGCAGTGCGTTGCATGGTTGAAGTCGGCTGCCGCGCCTACTGGCGCAAAGCAGGAACGAGGCTAACAGCGAATTTAATAGTTGCTGCCGATGTGCTAGAGCTATCTCGTTGTTTACGGAGGTGTGCGAGAGACATATCCCCTTGGGGCCTGGGACAACGTGATGCCGAAAGTACTGCTGATTGAAGATGATCACGAAACGGCCGACGAGATCGTAGCCGAGCTGGCTGATCGCGGGTATGAAGTTGATTATGCGGCTACGGGAATAGAGGGCCTGGACAAGGCACGTGCGGCGGAAGCCGACGTCATGATTGTGGACCGGTTGCTCCCCGGCGTAGACGGCCTGACCATCATCGAGGTCGCGCGAAAGGAGCAGGTACGGACTCCCGTCCTGGTACTGAGCGCGCTCGGAGCCGTCGATGACCGTGTGCGCGGCTTGCGGGCTGGCGGCGACGACTATCTCACGAAGCCGTTTGCCGTCGCCGAACTGATCGCCCGGATCGAAGCGCTGTTGCGCCGACCTGGCGACGCCAGGGAAACGGTGTTGCGAGTTGGGCCGCTCGAGCTCGATCTTCTTGAGCGTATAGTCAGCCGCAACGGCCGCCATATTGATCTTCTCCCGCGCGAATTTCGCCTGCTTGAATATATGATGCGTCGCAAGGACCAACTGCTGACGCGGGGCATGCTGTTCGAGGAGGTCTGGAATTACAAGTTCGTTCCCGACAGCAATCTGGTTGATGTCCACATGGGACGCCTGCGACGGAAGATCGATGCGTCGGGCGAAATTCCGATGATCCACAACGTCCGGGGAGAAGGATTCATTTTGCGTGCTCCTTCCTGAATTTGCCCGCACACCGACGTTTCGGTACATCCTATTCATCTTCGGGGCGTTCGCGGTTTGCATCGTCCTGATCGCCGGCTTCGTCTATTGGCAGACCTCGGCCTATGTGACATCGACCGTCGACGAGATTATCGTCGATCGCGCAAACGCGTTTGCCGGGCTCGCCGCCGATCAGCGGCTTGAGGCGATTGAGGAACAAGTGACCACCGATCCTCTTCGCGTGAAGCTGATCGGGTTGTTCGATCTCCAAGGCAAACGCATCACCGGCAATATCGACGCCCTCCCGCAAGGTCTCAGATCCGACGAGCCGCGGGAGCTAATGATCGTACGGCGCGATTTACATGGACGTGAGATGCAGATAGCACGCGCGGTTGCGCGCTGGATCGACGGTGGTCAGACCCTTGTTGTCGGGCGTGCGCTGGATCAGGTGACTCAACTCGGGAGGACCATGGACCGGGTCCTGACCTGGGGCCTCATTCCCGCCCTTGGGATTGGTTTGGTGCTCGGGTCGTTTCTGAGTATCCGGGCGCGACAACGTGTTGAGCAGCTCAATGCATTGGTGCAAAGAATCGTCATCGGCGATCTGCACGAGCGGCTGCCAACCCACGGCGGCAAGAGCCCATTCAACGAGCTTGCGACGCTGATCAACGGCATGCTGGATGAAATCGAGACGCTGCTGCGCAGTGTTGCCGGCGTCGGAGACGATATCGCTCATGACCTGCGAACGCCGCTGACACGCGTCAGGGTGACGCTGGAACGCGCTCGGCAAAACGCAAGCACACTCGACCAGCTGCGCAGTGCCATCGACCAGGCTATTGCCGGCCTCGACCAGTCACTCGCGATGGTTACCGCTCTGCTGCGTATTGCGGAGATCGAACATGGTCGCCGGCTGGCGGGATTCGCTGAGGTGGCCATTCCGGAGTTGCTGCGTGAGGTCGGCGATCTCTATGAACCGATCGCGGAAGACAAAGGCGTGACACTGACGGTCGAGACAAGTGGAGAGAGCCGCGTGCGTGGAGATCGCGATCTCCTGTTCGAGGCCATTGCGAATCTCGTCGATAATGCCATCAAGTTCACGCCCGAAGGTGGGTGCGTCGATCTGAAGCTTTGCCGGATCGGCGATGAAGATGCTGTTCGTGTCAGCGATACCGGACCCGGCATTGCAGCCGCCGACCGTGAACTGGTTGCAAGGCGCTTTTTTCGTTCCGACAAGAGCCGTACCAAGCCGGGACTTGGGCTGGGCTTGAGTCTCGTCAATGCTATCACGAGGCTCCACGGATTTCGGTTTGCGATATCGGCCGGTCCGGGGTGCGTGGCTGAAATCGCTTTCCCGCGCGTGGCCTCCTGAAACCAGCGACTGCAAGGCTAGATCAGGCCGCAAGCCTTAGATTTTTGCCGGACATCGAGGGTACATGGCCCCATAAATTCGAATTTAGCTTCGTAACCGGCAATTTAGTGGAGCCGGACCATCGCTTCCGTATCTTCAATTCGAGACTAGGCGCCCGGGCGAAGCGCGTTCGCGGGTGCTCAGTCGTGCAGAAAGAACGATAGGAGCCTTGGATGCGATCCCTATTCACGTTAGCTGCGCTCGCAGTCCTCTGTTCAAGCGCGGCAAGCGCGCAAACCGCAGTCATGTCGTCGGGCTTGGGAGCCACGTCTCCGCTCGGCACCCTCGGCTCAAACGGAAGCAGCGGCAACGGCAGCATCAGCACCACGATCCCGCTCGCCGCAACCGAAGTTGATCCGGGCGGCCTCAGCCCGGCACCGAGCTCGAGCTGTAATTCGAGCGGCGCAACAACTGCGATAGGCAACATGAGCTCCAGCTCAACCTTCGACGGCGGCGGCATAAGCTCGACATCCAGCTGTAGCTCGAGTTCGACGAGCAGCACGACTGCCGCTTCGTCCGCCGACGCTGCGAACACCGGGACCAGTCTGGTCGGCGGCACGATTCCGCTCGACGCAACCGAAACCGCGGGTGCCGGCCTTAGTCCGATGCTTCCGATTCCTGCGCCGACCGTATCCACCACAATATCCGGCACGACAGTAACGGGAGCGACGGCGCCGTGCACGGGCTCGGTCAGTTCCGGGTCGAACGTCACCACGACAGCCGGCTGCTGACACATCGGAGAACATCATGCGCAGATACGGGATTGCCCTGCTCGCTGGCCTGTTGGTCGCAGGAGGCGGCGCACTTGCTGCAAGGCGACTGCAACACACCGAACCGCCCCAGAACAGCACGGTGCCTCTGGCGGTGCCCGTGGTCTCCGCAACCGTGCTCAGCCACGACGTGCCGATTTACCTGCGGGGCGTCGGCACCGTGATCGCGTTCAACAACGTGATCATACGTAGCCAGATCACTGGGCAGCTCACCAAGATCAGCTTCACACAGGGACAGACGGTGAAGAAGGGCGATGTGCTTGCGGACATCGATCCGCGTCCCTACCAGGCTCAGCTCGACCAGGCTATCGCCAATCGCGATCGCGATCAGGCGCAGGTCGAAAATGCTCAAGCCAATCTGAATCGATATACCCCTCTTGCCAAGAATGGCTGGGCGAGCACTCAGCTTGTCGACACCACGAAGGCGCAGGTCGCGCAGCTCCAGGCGATGGTGAAATATGACGAAGGCGTAATCGAGCAGGCCAAGACCAATCTCAGCTACACTCAGCTTAACTCGCCGATTGATGGCGTGACAGGCATCCGCCAGATCGATATCGGCAACATCATTCATCCGACCGACCAGAACGGCCTCGTCGATGTCACCCAGATTCAACCGATTTCGCTGCTGTTCTCGCTGCCGCAGACCGCCTTTGTCGAGATCAACCAGCGAATGGCCGAAGGGCAGCTGAAGGTTCTCGCCTACGGTCAGGATGACACGACCAAGCTTGATGAGGGTGAGCTCGATCTCGTCGATAACCAGATTGTCCAGACCACCGGAACGATCCGCTTGCGTGCGAGCTTTCCCAATACAAAACGCACCCTCTGGCCTGGCGAGCTCGTCAACGCGCGGCTGCTACTCGAGACACGTCACGACGGGCTCACCATTGCGTCGTCTGCGGTTCAGCAAGGACCAAAGGGCGCGTATGTCTGGGTGATTGCACCTGACCAAACCGTGCAGACCCGGCCGGTCGAGGTTTCCGAGATCGGGGGCGGGCAGGTGCTGATCAAGTCGGGCCTTCAGCCCAATGAAAAAGTCGTCGTCGATGGTCAGTATCGTCTCCAGCCCGGGGTGCGCGTGCAAGAGCTTACTGGTGATGCAGCCAAAGTAGCCAACCTGCAGAGCTCGGTCGAAGAGGCCCTCCCATGAACATCTCCGCATCCTTTATCCACCGGCCTATCGCCACCGCCCTGCTGATGTTCGGCCTTTTGCTCGGTGGTCTGGTGACTTACAGACTGCTTCCGGTGGCTGCGCTGCCAAACGTCAACTTCCCGACCATCCAGGTCACCGCTCAGCTTCCCGGCGCTGATCCCCAGACCATGGCCTCGTCGGTCGCAACCCCGCTTGAGCAGCAGTTTTCGCAGATCCCCGGGCTGGTGCAGCTGACTTCTTCCAACGCTCTTGGATTCACCCAGCTGACTGTGCAGTTCGCCCTCAGCCGCAACATCGACAGTGCGGCAACCGATGTGCTGGCGGCGATCAACGCGGCCAGCCCCTACCTGCCGCAGGGCATTCCCTATCCGCCAACCATTCGCAAGGTAAACCCGGCTGAAACCCCGATCCTCGTCTTCGGGTTGACGTCCGATACGCTGCCGTTGACCACGGTCGATGCTTACGCAGAAAACATCCTGGTGCCGAAAATCTCGCAAATCGCGGGTGTCGGTACCGTCGGCATCGGTGGCCAGCAGAAGCCGGCGATTCGCGTTCAGCTCGATCCCCAGGCGCTTGCCAATCGAGGCATCGGTCTGGAGGACGTCCGTAACGTCCTTATGCAGGCCAATGTCGACCAGCCAAAGGGCACGTTGAACAGCCCCAAGCAGACCTTTACGCTCAATACCAACGATCAGCTCCTCAAGCCCGAAGCCTACAAAAATCTCATCGTTGCCTATCGCAACGGCTCACCGGTTTACCTCCGCGACGTCGGCAATGTCATTGAAGGGCCGGAGAACAATCTGCTGGCCGCGTGGTACAACAACAAACGCGCCATCATCCTGGCCGTGCAGCGTCAGCCCGGCGCGAACGTGATCGACACGGTCGATCGCGTACAGGCTCTGCTGCCGCAATTGCAAGCGGCTTTGCCACCGGCCGTCAAGATCAACGTCATTTCGGATCGGACCCAGACTATTCGCGCCTCGGTCTCTGACGTGCAGTTCACACTCCTGCTGACGGTCGCACTCGTCGTGATGGTGATCTTCATCTTCCTTCGCAATTTCTGGGCGACCGTCATTCCCGCCGTCACCGTGCCGCTGTCACTCATCGGCACGTTTGCGGTCCTGTACGAGCTCGGCTACAGCCTCGACAATCTTTCCCTCATGGCGCTGTCGATCGCGATCGGCTTCGTGGTGGACGATGCGGTGGTCGTGATCGAGAACATCGTCCGCCATGTCGAGGCCGGCCTCACCCCGATGGAGGCCGCGCTGCAGGGATCGCGGGAAATCGGCTTTACGATCGTCTCAATCACGCTGTCGCTGATTGCCGTGTTCATTCCCCTGTTCCTGATGGGTGGCTATGTCGGACAGCTCTTCCAGGAATTCGCCGTCACCGTCAGCGTGTCGTTGGTGCTCTCTCTGCTGATCTCGTTGACCCTGACACCCATGCTGTGCGCGCGGCTCCTCAAGCACGACACCAGAAAGCATGGCTGGCTTTATGATCAGTTCGAGCGCGGGTTCAACGGACTGCTCGCCGTTTACGAGCGCGGATTGAAGGTAGCGCTGCGTCATCGCCTGATCACTCTGACGACGCTGTTTCTGGCTATAGGCCTGACCGGCTATCTCTATGTCATCATTCCGAAGGGCTTCTTTCCACAGCAGGATACCGGCATGATCACGGCGATCGCGGAAGCAGGCCAGGATACCTCGTATCCGGCCATGGTCGATCGCATGCAGGCGATCATCAATGTCGTGCTCAAGGATCCGGCCGTCGCTTCGACCGGTGCCCAAATTGGTGCCGGAGGCGCAACCGCCACCCTGAACGACGGCCGGATGTTCATTGCGCTGAAGCCCCTTGGCCAGCGCGGCGCCAGCGCCGATCAAGTGATCGCGCGGCTTCGAACCGAGCTCGCTTCCGTCTCCGGTATCACCCTCTACATGCAGTCCGCGCAGGACATTATGGTGGGGGCGCGTCTGTCCAAAACGCAATATCAGTATACGTTGACGGATGCCGATTCGAATGAACTGACACACTGGTCCGGGATCTTCCTCGAAAAGCTGAAGAAAATTCCCGGTATTATCGATGTCACCAGCGACGAGCAGAACGCGGGGCCACGGCTCAACGTCACGGTGAATCGATCGGTCGCATCGAGCTTCGGCATCCTGCCCTCGAGCATCGATAATACACTCGACGATGCCTTCGGCCAGCGGATCGTCTCGACCATGTTCACACCGCTCAACCAGTATCACGTCGTCATGGAGGTGAATCCGCGCTTCCAGACCAGCCCAATGGCTCTACAGCGCATCTATCTCGCGTCTTCGACCGGACAAGAAGTCCCGCTGAGCACGCTCACGAACAGTGGCCTCACTTCGGCTCCCATCGCGATCAATCACCAGGGCATGTTCCCGTCGACGACGATCTCATTTAACCTGAAGCCCGGCACCTCGCTTGGTGGCGCGGTCGCAGCAATCCACGATTTCGAGCAGCACAGTGGCAAGCCGGCTTCATTGACCACCACGTTCCAGGGTAACGCGAGCGCGTTCCAGTCGGCGTTGGGGGGCGAACTGATCCTGGTATTGGCGGCACTCGTTGTGATCTACATCATCCTGGGCGTGCTCTACGAAAGCCTGATCCATCCGATCACCATTCTCTCTACCTTGCCTTCCGCCGGGCTTGGGGCATTGCTTCTGCTGATGGCTGTACACATGGACCTCAGCGTGATCGCCATCATCGGCGTTATCCTGCTGATCGGTATCGTCAAGAAGAACGGCATCATGATCGTCGACTTCGCGCTCGAGCTCGAGCGGACGGAAGGGGCGGACTCCGAGACATCGATTTATCAGGCTTGCGTTCTCCGTTTCAGGCCCATCCTGATGACAACCATGGCAGCTCTGCTCGGTGGCGTGCCGCTGATGCTTGGAACGGGCAACGGGGCCGAAATCCGCCAACCGCTCGGTTATGCCATCGTAGGCGGCCTGTTGCTTTCTCAACTGCTGACCCTGTTCACAACTCCGGTCGTCTATCTCTATCTAGACCGGCTGCAGCACGTCCTCGGGCGCAGAGCGGCGCGAGCAGCCGAAGCGAAGGCTGCCGCGGACCCAGCGTAATACGCTCGCACGCCTTGGCTGATTCCTTGTCGGCCTCGCAGCAGCCGCCTGCTGCGAGGCCGGCATCCTCCCGTCAGCACGGCGATGTCGGCTAAACGCAAGTTTAGGCGGTTAAAGTCCTATTTAATGGCCTGCCCATCACCTGCGCTCCTACTGTCATTGTGCCGGATTCAGAACATCGGAGCTACACAATGCAGGTCGTCAACGCAGCTGTCGCGTCGCATCGTTTCAGACCAGACAATGATCACTTCAACGGCTACGCCTCTGTCGTAAGAAGATACGAGCTGCTCGAGCCGGACCAGGAACAACAGCTTGCACGGCGCTGGCAAGAGAGCAAAGATCAGCATGCCGCTAATGCCCTCGTCACCAGTCATTTAAGGCTCGCCCATAAACTGGCCAGGAGTTACCGGGGATACGGCCTGCCGCTGGCGGACCTCATGGCCGAGGCGAGCGTCGGACTGGTGCTTGCCGCCTCGAAATACCAACCCGATCGCGGCTCGCGCTTTTCGACTTACGCGGCCTGGTGGATCAGAGCCAGCATTCACGAGTACATCCTCCGCTCGTGGTCGCTGGTCAAGATCGGGACGACGGCGGCCCAGAAAAAGCTGTTCTTCCGCCTGCGCGGAGAAAAGCGGAGGCTAAAGAGCGACGCAGTAGGCGTCACGCCCGAGCTCGCCGAGCAGATTGCGCAAACTCTTGCGGTTACTCCGCGCGAGGTGATCGATATGGACTGTCGCTTGAGCGGGGATCTGTCGCTCAACTCGCCAGTCAATCAAGAGGAAGGCATCGGCGAGTGGCAGGACATGCTGCAGGACGAGGCGCCTAACGCCGAACTCCTTCTTGCGGACTCCGAAGAAGGCACGCAACAGGCCGGCGCCATGCATGCGGCAATCAACATGCTCACCAGGCGGGAGCGTCGCGTGTTCGTGGCACGCCGTTTGACCGACGACCCTCCGACACTCGACCAGCTTGCGCGCGAGCTTTCGATTTCGAGCGAGCGCGTACGGCAGATCGAGATTTGCGCTTTCAGGAAGGTCAAGCGAGCAGCGAGGCACGCTATCGCGAGAGAGAATTGGCAGTCCACCGGATGCCCCTGCTCACGCGCGATTGAGATAGCGTGAAGATAGATTGCATTTAGATCGCCGCGTCCGTTCACACTTCTCTTGAGAAGCCGACTGTTTTGGCTTCCCACATCCAACAGGAGAAATCAATGAGCAAGCTCAAAATCGTTTCGGCCGCGCTAATTGCGACGGCAGTATTGGCCTCGCCCGCAATCGCGCGCGAGAGCCAGGCCGCCACACGGCACGTTGCGGTCAATGTCGAACGCGATGCCGCAACCGCACCCCGCGATATCGACGGCCGCCTCTGCGTCCCCGCACCCCGTGTGGGCGCGTTTGCCACGGCGCCCTGGACCGGCAACAACGTTCCTTGCGAACCGGGCACGTAATGACAGTTAGTGCCACGCGCTAATAGGACGTTCCGACTCGGCTTTCAGACTCCCCGCTCAGCACGGATGGCCCACAGCGCCAAACTGAAAGACGCAATACCGATCGGGCTGCTGGCGATAAGCCGCAGCCCGACTCCCCTTTTGCAAACTCGTGCATTATGGCTAACAGCCAGATCACTAAACTGAAATTTAGTGGTTCTCGCGTCGCGGCGCCCTACCTCACGAGGATCACAATCAGTTGGGGATCCTCGCCGTACATGAGCGCACTTCCCGCCTGCTGCTCGGCGTCCGCCTCCCGAGCAAGCTCGCTTCCGGTGTCGCAAGCATCTCGTGCGCCTGTTCAAGGCTGTGCCAGAGCGGATGCGCGAGACCGTCACCTTCGACAACGGCACCGAGTTCGCATCTCACCTTTCCTTGCAAAGCCTTTTGATGAAGACGTTCTTCTGCGACCCCCATGCTCCCTGGCAGAAAGGCGGCATCGAGAACGCCATCGGCTGCATGCGCCGCTTCATCCCCCGCAGGACCGATCTCGACAAGTTCCAACCCGACGCCTCGTCAAATCCATCGCCGCCTACAACAACACCCCGCGCAAATGCCTTGACTTCAGGACCCCAGCCGAGACCTTTGCTGCTCAAGTGTTGCACTTCGAGTGTGAATCCACCCATCCTCCAAACCCACGGCGAGAAGCTACGGTTTTGCACCGTTACTGGGGCCCTCGCGGAACTGGCCGCAACCGACTTGATCGCGCTACTCGTTGTTTTCGCTGTCATTCCGAACGATGGGATACAGAAGAGAACAGTGTAGTGGCGGAAGGAGCATCCTCCGAACCCACGGCGAAAAACTACAGCTTGGGCGAAGAATTAGCGCAACATCGCGGAATTCTTCGGTGGTTTTGCGGTAGATTCGAACAATCGGATACTGGGGAGAGCTGTGGCGTAGCGTGGCGGAGAGGGAGTCAGTCAATCCCCTTTGAAACATAAAGCATTTTCTGCCTTCCGAGATCAAACCCACCATTTGAACTCCGAACGCTACCGCCTTTCCCCACACCAACCAAACCTACGATCTTATCCAATCCTTTGCATGACGCAGTTCGTGGCCCGCGTCGACGATTAGAGCCGAAGAGCCCGGCCTCGGTGGATCACCGCCGGCGCGTTGCGCACCTTGATAAGATCGGCAGTCGAAGGGATCCGCTGCACAACGCCATCGATTTGACGGGTTCAAATCGGGGAGGCGCAACCACGTCAGCGAGTGCCAGTCACGCCCCGCTAGGACGCCCCGGATGCGGTAAGCGGATGATAGCCTGGATCCTTGAGCAACGCATGCATTTGGCGCCGGCGAACGCCCATGTTGCCGCCGTCGAACAGAGGAAACGCCATCGCGTCCTGCAACAAGCCGGCCAGCGGCACCTGATGATCATAACTCTCGATCCCGACAACCCTCATCAGATCGGTGATCACCCTGACGGCGGTTTCCGAACCGAAGATCTTCGATTGCAGCGACAGTTCAAATGCTCCGGGTGCCTGAACGTCGAGGGCGTGGCAAGCTTTCCAGCTCAGGTAACGCGCAGCCTCGATCGCGGTCTTGGCATCGGCCAACGCATAACCAACGGCCTGATGTTCGATGATGGGGACTGCGCCGGCGCGACGCTCGGTGCGCGCAAAATTCAGCGCGAAGTCGAAAGCGGCCCGCATCAGCGCCACGCCAAACACGCCGACTAGCGCCGCGGTTCCGGCAAAGCTCGCTTCCACCAGTTCCAGCCCGCCCCCGGCGGGGCCGAGGACGTTTTCCTTCGGCGCGCGGACTTGGTCCAGTCGGAAGCGTGGCGTGAGATGGGCGCGGTGCCCCATTGAGTCCGATAGGCGCTCGATAACGATGCCGCTTGAAGGCCCCGGCACCGCGATGACGGAAATAGCGCGCTCGGGCGGGGCCCCGGAATCGGTCCGGCAAACCACGCACATGAGGTCCGCGCCCTCTCCATCCCAGCCGGTCGCGCTTGAGACCCATTGTTTTGCGCCGGTAATCACCCATTCGTTGCCATCGAGCCGCGCTGTGGTGCGAACCCCTTCAGCGGGCGCCGGAGATGCGAAATTCGCGCTCCCGCCGGGCTCGCTGAAGGCAAAAGCGGCCAGCGGCGCTCCCGAACGCGCAAGGAACGGTGCTAGAAAATGCCGTTGCTGCTCCGGTGTGCCCGCAAGCATGACCGGAGTAAGTCCGAGCAAGGCGCCAAACATGGTCAGCGACACGTTGACGTCGACGGATTGAAACTCCTCCGCGACCACTGCCATGTCGAGCACGCCCGTCCCCTCCCCGCCCAGTGGCGCGGGAATCAACCGGCGCAAAAATCCAGCCTTGATCACCTGTTCGTAGAAGGGCTTGGTGGCAGCGAAGCGGTCCGCGGGGGTCGGCAGATGCCGCGTCGCATCGCGGACGTCGACAAGAACTTTTTGTGCGAATTGCCGCGCGCACAACTGCAGCTCGCGTTGGGCAGGCGTCAGCGTGAAATCGATCGGCATGCGGCTCTCCCTGATGCGATCCGGCGCGTCGGATTAGACGATGCAGCCTGGGTCGAGAACCAAAGAGGACTAAGCCCCGGCCGGCTCGAAGTCATTGACGTGGTGTCCTTGCCGATTTGGCAAAATGTCCACCTGACTGGCATGAGATTTGTCTGTATGCTGGTCTAAGAGGCCACATTTCGGACCGGCGACCATGAAAAGCGCTTCCTGGAGTACCGGCGACGTTCAGCCCGCAGAACGCTTCGCCTATTGGCGCGAGGCCGTTTGCCAAACCTATCTGCCGCTCGAACCGGAAGAGCTGTCTTCGGGTTATTTCGATGGCGATCTCAAAAGCATCAGCGGTGCTTCGCTGCAACTGTCGCGGGTCAGGACAATCGCGTCGGTTGTTCGCAGAACCCGCAGCGGCATCGGCTCTTTCCAGGACGGTTCATTCTTCGCCAACCTTCAGATCGCAGGCGAAGCCGTCGTCGAGCAACACGGCACCCAAACCCTGGCGCATGCCGGCGATATCGTTCTGGTCGATACCAACGAACCGTTTACGATCCGATTCGAGCAGGGCTGCAACATCATCTGCGCCAACATTCCCGGTGACAGGCTGCGGCGACACCTGCGGCAGGTATCGCGCCGGCCGGCGAGCGTGATATCCGGCTGCGGTGCCGGGCGGCTGGCATCGGCCTATCTCGGTGCACTCGCGGAAATTCCGGAGGATTTCGACTTCGTCGACGATCTGGCTGCCGATCAGCTTTGTGCGCTGTTGGTACGGGCCACGTCGGTCGGTACTGTCGTCACCCCACCTCATTCGCGCCAGCAGCACCTGTTGCAACGCATTCTGACTCTCATCGCCGACGAACTCTACAACCCGCGTCTTTCAGCAAAATACGCCTGCCATCATTTGAAAATCTCGCGCAGTCGCCTGTTCGCCGTGCTAACCGAAGCGGGCCTGACGTTCGCGACGCGCGTCCGTGAAACACGACTTAATCACAGCCTCGAACAGCTCTCTGATCCCCGATTTTCCGAATTGGCGATCGGAGAAATTTCGCGTCGCTGTGGCTTCGCCAATCAGGAAACCTTCAACCGCGCTTTCCGGAAGCGGTTTCGCGCCACGCCCGGCGCCTGCCGTGCAGGGACGGCAGCTCGATAGTGGGGAGCCTCTCTACGCCAGGTTCGGTTTCCAATCCTCGCATCAAGCCGCGCAGCGGAACCCGGCGGCAATGTCAGCTTCCGATTCCACCTGCGAATGGAGCACCTTCTGCTGTTTCGTGAAGATCGAGACCGGCACAGAATGCGTGGCCCGCGCCGCGAAGCACGACGGTCCGCGCCGAACGATCATTGAAGAGATCGCCGAAATAGTGGCTCAGTTCCGTGGTCATGGGCGTATTGATGGCGTTCAGCGCCTCGGGTCGGTTCAACGTCACCCAGTGCACCGGACCGCGGCGTTCAACCAAAATCGTCTTGTACGTCATCGTCGGCTCTACGATCATCTTCCGGTTTGAACGTCGTACCCGCGTCGCTCCGAAATGCTTGTCGATACCCAGCGCTTCCAGGATAAAAAGGATCAGGACCAGATGATGCGCCTGGGCTGGTACCGCGCGGTCCATGTCAAGATCGTCGCGGTTGCGCGCAAGCTTGCCGGCATCCTGCACCGGATGTGGGTCAACGAAACCGACTTCAAAACCGGCTTCGGCGCCAAGGTCACGCAAAGGCTTAGATTGAAACCTGCACAATAGCTGCTGTGCAGATGACGACGGATGAGCGCTGGGTTTACATCCAGCATGTCGAGGAGGAGCAAAATTAGAGATCCGCGCGCGCGGTGAACCCCCGACCTTGGTTTCGCTCTTTAGCGATCAATTGAAATAGTTTCAGCTAAGGGCGATCATTGACAACAACGGCACTTCAGGCGCCAAAGCTAGGAAGCGCGTCCGGGTGGGCTGGACGCAAGCTTACCGTATATTGCGCGCCACCGCATTGACCCGCTGTCCCAGATTGCCGCGCAAGATATTGGTTCGATGCGAACCTCTCGACTCCCAAGCGCCACCTCATGTCGCCACTTCCGAGGCCGCGGCCTTTTGTAGCGCTCGCTGGCGCCAGGTTGCGCCCCCGACCAGCACGATGACTACGCCAAGCACCGCCAACATGAGATCGCCGCGTTCCCCATCACGGGCAAACCTGGCCACGACGCCGAACGAGGCGAGAAGCGCATTCAGCGTGGCGCCGAGAGGACCGGCAAACAGCGTCTCTAGTTTCGGCTCGATCGCAGGGTCCATCGCGATCACCTCGCCCGCGATCCAGCCGAGCAGCGCCGCGCCGGCCCACATCAGGATCGGCAGACGGCAGAGCAGAGCCATGATTAGCGCTGCACCGGCGACGATAAGGGGAATGCTGATCGCCAGCCCAAGGATCAGAAGCGGCACGCTCCCCTTTGCAGCGGCGGCCACCGCGATCACGTTGTCGAGGCTCATGACGATATCGGCAACCAAGACGATTTGGATCGCCGCCCACAAATGCGCGGCCGACTCGACGCCCTCTTGGTCCTCCTCTTCCGGCACCAACAGCTTGGCCGCGATCACAAGCAGTGCCAGTCCGCCCACCAACTTGAGATACGGCAGGCCCATCAGAGTCGCGACAAGGCCGGTGAACATGATCCGCAGCAACACCGCGGCGCCAGCACCGAAGATCATGCCCCAGAGCCGCTGCCGCGCGTCGAGACTGCGGCAGGCAAGCGCAATCACCAGTGCGTTGTCGCCGGATAGCAGCATGTTGATCCAGATGATCTTACCAACGGCGACCCAAAAGGTCGTCGTTATCATCTCGCCCTTGAGCTGACCCAACAACACACCAAAGTTCGGGGAATCAACGATCTGCCAAAGCCATTCCATAGAACACTCCTGCAAAACTGCGCTACGCTCAACCAAGCCAAGGACCTGGCGCGCCGCCTTCGATTCCGGGCTTAATGAGAAATATTGAGCGCTACCAGAAACCTTGAGACCATGTTGTAGGCAGCGACGGTTGCCACGAGCTCCACGATCCCCTTATCGTCAAACTCCTGCTTGAGCCTTCGGAAGAGGTGTTCCGGAACCGTCACGTCGCGGGTCATCGCATCGGTCAGTTCAAGCGCCAATTTCTCGCGTGGATCAAAAGCTTGCGAGACCGTTTTCTCCGTTACGGCCTCTATCTTTCCGCCATCGAGACCGGCGCGCACTGCTATAGGTACATGAGCTTCGAACTCGAAACTTGCCCGGTTGAGCACGGCGACACGCAGAATGATCAATTCACGCAAACCGGCGGAGATCGACGTTTGATTGCGTACGGCAGTGAGCATCTGCTCCCAGCCGGAGGCTATCGGGGCGGAGTTGAGCAGTACCTGATACAAGAGAGAAATCCGGCCTCGCTCGGCGGAAATACGTTCCTCCAGCTCGGCAAGCTCCGGACGTGTGCCCGGCACGATCAATGGGACTCGAATTCCTTCGCCCACGTCATTCACCCTTGATGCCCTTGGCCTTGATGAGCGCGGACCACTTCTCCGTATCCCTCTTGAGAATGGCCGCAAGCTCGGCAGGCGTCGAAGGCGCAGGTTCAGCCCCCATCGCCGACAGCTTTGCCTTGACGTCGGGGTTCGTCAGGGCCGCGCGGACACCCCTGTTCAAGGTCTCGACCGGGTCGGGAGAAGTCTTCGATGAGACAAAGAGTGCGTACCAGTTGTTGGTATCGATCCCCTTCAGGCCCTGCTCCTCGAATGTCTTGACGTCGGGCAGCGCCGGATGCCGTGTTGGCGCAGCCACTCCGACCGCGCGCAGCCTGCCCCCTCTCACATGGCCGAGCAGCCCCGGAACGTCGCCAAAGAAACCTGCAACCTGGCCACCCATGACGTCGGACAGGGCCGGCGCGGCCCCCTTGTAGGGAATGTGCAGAAAGCTCACTCCGGTCGCGTCCGACAGCTGCTCGATCGCAAGATGAGGAATCGATCCAACGCCCGACGATGCCATTGGCGTCTCCTTGGACAGCCCGGCGTTGGCGACAAATTCGGCGGCATCTTTCGCCTTGTCGTTCGTGTTGATCACCAGGACTTCGACGTTATTCACGACCACTGAAACCGGAGCGAAGTCCCTCGTCATGTCGTAGGCGAGCTTGTCGTAGAGAGACGGGTTGATCGCGGCCGCGCCGACCGACGTTATCCAGATCGTCCCTCCGTCTGGAGGCGATTTCATCACCTCCTGCGCGCCAATCGCTCCGTTCGCACCCGGCTTGTTCTCCACAATGACCGTTCGGCCGAGCTCTTTACCGAGCTGGTCGGCCACGACACGAGCGACACTGTCGACGGGACCGCCCGGCGCAAACGCGACGATGATGCGCATCATCTTGCTTTGAGCGGATGAGGGCCGCGTCAACACAGCACAGCCAGCGGCCGCCAGGAATGTACGCCTCAGCATCTCTTGTCCTCCCTTTTGCTCTTTAGTCGCACCGAGCCACCATGCCGCCATCGACGACGATCTCGGTTCCGGTCACGAAGCGCGCTTCGTCGGATGCGAGGTACGCAACGGCCGCCGCCGTATCGCGGCCGTCTCCCATGAAGCCAAGCGGAATGCGCTTGACCCGCGAGGCGAGCAGCGCCTCGACATCCCCGCCGCTGCGCTGCTTGGCAAGGCGTGTCTCGACCATGGGAGTGTGAAGCTGCCCCGGAACAACCGTGTTAATGCGAATTCCGTCGGGAGCGTGCTGCACGGCAATGACGCGCGACATGTGGATCACCCCCGCCTTGGTCGCTGCATAGGCGACCTGCGCAGAACCGGTCCAGCGCAGTCCGGATGTCGACGCAAGATTGACGATGGCGCCTGTCTTTCTCGCAATCATATGCGGCAACACATGTTTGCAAGTGAGGAAAACGCTTTTGAGATTGACGTCAATTTGCATATCCCAAACGTCTTCCGGCAACTCTACCGGGCCTCCGGCTGCCGAACCGCCGACATTGTTGACGAGAACGTCGATCTTGCCGAAACGCGCGACACACGTCTCGACCATCTCTGCGATGGAGGCGTTGGATGTCACGTCACAGGCTTGCGGAATGATGGCGCTGCCAAGCGCGCCCGCCCGCTCGATCGTTTCCTCGACGCGAGAGAGATCGCGGTCGCAGGCTATGACCGTGGCTCCCTCCTCAGCGAGACGGACCGCTATCGCTCGGCCGTTGCCCCAGCCAGGACCGACGCAGCCGGCGCCGGTCACGAAGGCAATCTTGTCCCTGAAGCGTTGCATCATACGTTTTCTCCGAAGCCGTAGAGTCGTGCAGGATTGCTCACCATCAGGGCGTGTCGCGCTGCTTCCTCTGGTGCGATATCGGAGATCCTGCTCACCAGTTCGCGATCGTCCGGGATCGGCCCTTGGTGGTTCGGATGCGGCCAATCGTTGCCCCAGACCACCCGGTCGGTGTATTCGGACACAAGGGTTCGGGCGAAGGGAACGGCGTCCGCATAGGGCGGACCTTTGCGCGTGATGCGGTCAATACCGGAGACTTTCATCCAGCAAGCCGGATGATTCATCAGACGGCGCATTGCATCGAAGTGATGCTGATCGAGCCCCAAGGCCGCGTCGATGCGACCGATGTGATCGATCACGACGGGGACAGGCCCTTTCAGCAGACACGGAACGATCTCTTCGAGAACCACGCTTGGATCGCCGTGTACCTGCAGATGCCATCCGAGCCGCGCAATGCGTCCGGCGAGCCTCAGAACCGCTTCAACAGAGTCCCCCTCGCCCAGGTGATGCATGTAGTTGAACCTCACGCCCCGAAACCCTGCCACATCGAGGCGCTTCAGCTCTGCGTCCGAGACGTCGGTTGGTACGAGGGCGATTCCCCGATAGGTCGCGGGTCTGGCGGCGATTGCATCTTCGGTCGCGCGGTTGTCGTAGCCATGCACCTTGGACTGCACGATCACACAGCGCTCCAATCCAAGCGCGTCGTTCAAGGCAAACAGTGCTTCCTTCGGAGCCTCAGCCGTGGGCGGGGGGCTGAGCTGATCAAAGGGAAAAAGCCCCGCCGGTCCGAAGACATGGCAATGCGCGTTGCAGGACGGCCGAGGAAGTGACCCAGTCACGACGGTAGGCCCCGGGAATGAGCAACGGCTTCACCCGCTTCCTGAGCGTCGGAAGCAGGAGCCGCGAGGACCGCGACGGCGTCTGCCGCACGTACGCCTGCCCCTTGCGGAAGAACAAAGATCGGATTGATTTCCGCCTCGACAAGCCTGTCGCCCAGCTGGCTCACCATGGCGGAGAAATCGACAATCGCCGTCACCGCTGCGTCGACGTCCAGCTTGGGACGCCCGCGATATCCGTCGAGCAACGGCCAGCACTTCAGGCATTGCAGCGTTGCAAGAGCATCGTCACGACTAAGCGTAGCGCCCGGCGCAAGGAGCCGAACGAATGTGTCGTTCATCAGTTCGGCCGTTAATCCGCCCATGCCGAGAAGCAGAACCGCGCCCAGCGGATCACGGTGGCAGCCAAGAATAAGCTCGAGACCTCCCGGCGGGACCATCTCCTGGACAAGAAAGGCCTCCGGATCAACGCCGGTTTTGGCTTTGACGGCGACCCGCATGGTGTGAAGTCGCTCGCCAATGGTCTCGGCGTCGAGATTGACTGCAACGCCGCCAACATCGCTTTTGTGAGTGATCGTGGAAGACAGGATTTTCAAGACTACCTTGCCGCCAAAGGAACGCGCCGCCTGCATCGCCTCGTCCGCCGTCGCGACGACGGCCTCGCCA
The DNA here is from genome assembly GCF_040549385.1 of Bradyrhizobium sp. LB11.1. NCBI lineage: Bacteria > Pseudomonadati > Pseudomonadota > Alphaproteobacteria > Hyphomicrobiales > Nitrobacteraceae > Bradyrhizobium > Bradyrhizobium sp. LB11.1. The sequence goes on from NZ_JBEPTH010000017.1 coordinate 87,718, forward strand.
ACGACGGGCAAGCCAAAACGGGCAAACAATGACTTGGCCTTATGCTCGTCGAGGGAGCCTTGCCAATCCTCGGGAATATCGACGGATCGCGGTCCCGGCGCAGCCTGCGTTTGCGCGATCGGCTGTCCTGCGGTCCAGAGTGCGGACAGCGCCGAGGCGACAGCTTCTGGCGTATCGAATGCCGGCGTTCCGCACCGCGTCAGGCGGGCAGCCGCTTCAGGCGCATGAGGGCTGATATAGGCCAGAACCGGCTTCGACGGTTGCGGGACGGCGTCGCGGATCGCACTGCTGACGAGTTCAGGGTTTCCAACGCCGGAGGAACCAACGATGACCGTGAGTGCGTCATAGGATGGGCTGTCCAGCAACGCCCTGATGCAACCTTTCAATACGTCGGGTTGGAGACCGGCAAGAGTCAGGTCGATGGGATTTGTGTCGAGAGCGCCATGACCGTCAGGCATGGCGGCCAGCAGCTTGTCCACAGTTGGCTTGTCCGGTACCGGCGCATCGAAACCGGACAGGCCAAGGCTGTCGGCCACCAGTGTCCCGGCGCCGCCAGTCGAGGTCAGGATCGCGATCCGCCGGCCCTTGAGCACTGGTTGGGTGGCGAGCGCCGCCGGAATGTCGATGAGATCGCCGAACGTCTGCGCCCGAATGATCCCGAGATCGCGGAAGAACGCATCGTATGTCCGGTCGCTGCCGGCCATGGCGCCGGTATGCGACGCGGCTGCACGCGCTCCGGCGGCGGAACGGCCGATCTTCAGGGCAACGATCGATTTGCCAGCGGCTCTTGCCTTGAGCGCTGCGCGTCTGAAGCTATCCGCGTGGCGGATCGATTCGATGTAGAGAACGATGACCGACGTATCGGGATCGTCCGCAAGGTAATCGATGAAATCGGCGATCTCGAGATCTGCTTCGTTGCTGGTTGCAACCAGCTTCGACAGGCCGATGCCGCGCGCCGACGCGCGGGAGAGCAGAGCGCCGAGAATACCCCCGCTTTGCGAGACCACCCCGACTGATCCTCTCGTGAACGAACCGGCCGCGAGCGCTCCGCTGGCCGACAGGGGAACGCCATCCGAAACGTTGACCAGGCCAATGGTATTTGGCCCGAGAATACGCATCGGGCCGGCAGCTTCGAGCAGCTGCAACTGGCGCCGTTTTCCTTCTTCCCCGCTTTCGCCAAATCCGCTCGCAAGAACAATGGCGTGTTTCGTTCCCTTCTTCGCCAGCGCCTGCACAGCGTCCATAGTGCGCGACGCGCCAAGAACGATCATCGCTACGTCCGGCGCCGCGGGCAGCGCTTCGACGGTCCCGTAGCAGCGCAATCCTTCGATCAAGTCGACGCGCGGATTGACGGGATAGATCTCTCCATTGAAATGTTGCTGACGCAGAAACTTCACCGGCAGGCCGGAGGTCTTGGTGGAATCGGCGGATGCGCCGACGATTGCGACGCTTCGAGGATTGAAGAGCGTTTCCAGCGACATGTAGGATCAACCTGTCGTCTTGGAGAGAAACGCCATCACGGCGTCACGATGCTCGGAGCTGGTGTAGCAGATGCCCTGTGCCTGGCTGCCGCTGGCAAAAATCGAAGCGGCGGCGTTCTCGAATGACTTGTCGAGAATTGTCTTTCCCAGGGCAATTGCAGTGGCGGAGCCGGCCGAGAGCGTGCGCGCCCATTCCTGCGCATCTGCAAGCAAGCTCTCCGGAGAGCTGGTTCGATCGGCAATACCGAGCGACAAGGCCTCGTCCGCGTCAACCCTCCGACCGGTGAAGATGAGTTCCTTGGACCGCGCCAAACCGACCCTGCGCGGCAGAAAATACATGCCGCCGCCGTCGGGGATGAGGCCCCGCAGCACATAGGACCACGTGAAGCTGGCGAACGGACTTGCAATCACAAAGTCGCAAGCCATAGCGGTGTCTGCGCCCAATCCAGCCGCAGCACCGTTCACGGCTGCAATCGTCGGCTTTGGCATGGAATGAAGGAGCGTCATGGCATGGTGGACGCGCTGTTGTCGCGTCCACCCATTGAACGCGACCTCCCCCGCTGGGGCGTTCATGCGCCCTTTCATCGCCGCAATATCTCCACCGGCGCAGAAGCCCTTGCCAGCCCCCGTGAGGACCATCGCTCGGATAGACTTGTCCGCAGCGATATCTTCCAGGGCGGAAATTAATTCGGTCCGCAACTCATCGCTCATGGCATTGCGCTTGTCGGGTCGGTTGAGCGTGAGCGTTGCTACTCCCTCGGAGACAGATTTGAGAACGAGGCCGGTCATGCTGCTACTCCGTGGTGATCTTGTTTTCGGTGATGATCTTGCGCCAGCGCTCCATGTCGGCACGTACGAAGGCGTCCAACTCAGGCGGTGAGCCGGGTCGCAGGGTAATGCCCTCGCCTTCAGCGCGTTTGATGAAGCTTTGGTCCTGCGCGGCCACTTTGACCGCATCGACGATCTTGTCGATGATCTGCTGCGGCGTTCCGGAGCGGGCATAAAGTGCATACCAGCTATCGACGACGTAGCCGGGCACGGTCTCTTCGACCGTCGGCACTCCGGAGATCTTGGACTGCCCCGCCGGCGCCGTCACGGCAATGGGCCTCAATCGATTGTTCGCGATGAAGCCGGCGACCGCCGCGTTGGTCGCGAACATCATGTCAACCTGTCCTCCAAGAAGATCGGTCAGTGCAGGACCCGCTCCACGATATGGAACGTGCAGCAAATCGATCTTCGCCAGATTCTTCAGCATTTCACCGGCCAGATGCGCAGACGTGCCACTGCCCTGCGAGGCGAAGGAGAATTTGCCGGGAGATTTCTTTGCTGCCTCGATAATGTCACCGACGGTCTTGAACGGGCTATCGGGCCTCACCACAAGCACATTGTGCGAATCGCCGATAAGCGTGACCGCCGCGAAGGCCTTCTGTGTGTCGTAAGGCATCTTCGGCTGCATGCTGGGATTGACTGCATGCGCGAGCGTCGCGACGAGCAATGTGTATCCGTCGGCGGGACTGCTGGCGACCGCCTCCGAGCCGATCATCGTGCTGCCGCCGGGCTTGTTTTCGATGATGACGGGCTGCTTCAGGGACTTCGCCATGAGGGAGCCCAGACTTCTGGCTATCGTGTCCGTGCCGCCGCCCGGAGCAAACGGAACGATCAGGCGGATTGGCTTCTCCGGAAATTCCGCCCGTGCCGGCATGGTCAAGGAGGATTGCAAGACGGTTGCCAACGTTAGCAACCCGACAAGCCTGACCACCTTGCGTCCGCTGATCCACATGCGCCTACTCTCCCAATGTTCGGTCTACGTCGGCGAGACCGATATGGAGAGACTATAGGGCGAGCACACACGGTTTATTAGGCGCCCAATTCCATCTGCTGGAACAGGCGCCGTCGCAGGCGCGAAGAGGAAATTATGAAAAAGCGTCGGGCGTCGCTTTTAATTCAAGCCTTTCCAGACATCTGCGCTTCAGGTCGAGCAGCCACGGAACGAGCCGTCGCTTTGCCTCCCCAAGCGGCTCGTCGCTCGCGAGACTGATATTGAGCGAGTGCGGCGGTAGCCTGTCGAAGCACAACGAAGTCGCTACCGCGACAACGCCGGGCTGCCACCTGACGGCACAATAATCGAGATCGTCCAGATCCTTGAGCGATCGTTCGATATCTTGACGAAGCCTGAGCCGTCCACTGGGTCGCCGGCGCGCAATCGCAGCAAGCTCGCGCACGCGCGCCTCGTCCGAGATCGCCCACAGATAGGCGCGGCCAAGAGACGTCAGCTCCATAGGCACCCGCTGACCCGATACCACTGTCCGGAAGCTGGCGCGCGGGCTGTAACGAAACGATTCCAGATAAACCATCATGTCGTCGTCTGCCGCGGCCAGACCCACGTTTACGTGCCGCCGCGTCGCCTCTATCCTCATGAGGGGGGCGATAACGGGCAGGATCGGCGAGCTCAAACGCATCGCGTGGGCCAAGCTCAGGACCGCAGGCGCCAGGCGGTAAACGCGCTGTTTGTCGTCTCTATGCAGCATGCCGCTCGACACGAGCGTCCGGGTCAGCCGGCTGACAGTCGCCTTGGGCAAGCCCGTGCGCTCGGCAATTTCCGCGTTGCCGAGCTCGCTCACTCCGGGCTTGAATGCCCTCAATATCGAGATCCCGCGCTCGAGCGAGCGGTTCGTCCCATCGGCATCGTTCTGGTCCATCGGGGCCGCCGTTTCACTAGATGGAATTAGCACAGCTCATTTCCGGACGATTGTCGATATGGTGATGCAATAAACCATGGGCTCGCGACTTCCGTTGCGATGCGTCATGCGAGGCACGTGAACGCCAATTGGCTCCGTGCCCGGAAATAATGAACAATCGCATGGGAGAATCCGCCTTGATAAAGCTACGGGCCGAGAAAGATTTCTGGGCAGGCTTTCTTTATGTGCTGCTCGCCGCTGCATTTCTGTGGTTCGGACGCGACCTCAAGGTGGGCGCGGCAGCCCGGATGGGCCCTGGCTATTTTCCGCTGACGTTGGGATGGATCCTCGGCGCTTTCGGCGTCGTCTCTATTGCACGCTCCTTCCTCTCCGATGGTCCTCCGGTGGGCAACGTCGCCTGGAAGAAGCTTGCGATCATCACTGCCGCGGTGCTTGTCTTCGGCTTCCTGGTGGACACCGCCGGACTGCTGTTTGCGCTGCCCGCGCTTGTGATCCTCTCGGCTCTGGCTTCGGAGCAATCGGTCTACGATTTCAAAGGGCTTCTCGTCCTCATCGGTCTGACCGTCTTCTGTATCATTGTCTTCGTGAAAGCTCTCGGCGTACCGATGCCGATCCTCGGGTCCTGGTTTGAAGGCCTCGCCCCGCTTTCCTGGCTGCGCTGAACCTGGAGGCTATCATGGATCTTTCTGGCCATCTGTTGCTCGGTCTGCAAACCTCGATGTCGCCGATCAACCTGCTCTACGCGTTGATGGGCTGTTTCCTCGGCACAGCCATTGGTGTCCTCCCCGGCCTTGGACCGGCGGCCACCATCGCCATGCTACTTCCGGCAACCTTCGCCATGCCGCCGGTAACTGCGCTGATCATGCTTGCCGGCATCTTTTACGGTGCGCAGTACGGCGGCTCGACCACCGCGATCCTGGTCAACCTGCCCGGCGAAACATCCTCTGTTGTGACCGCACTTGATGGTTATCAGATGGCGCGGCAGGGCAAGGCCGGACGCGCGCTCGCTGTTGCAGCCCTCTCCTCCTTCTTTGCCGGCACTGTCTGCACGCTGCTGATCGCGTTGTTCGCACCGCCACTTGCCGAGATCGCATTGAAGTTCGGCCCCGCCGAGTATTTCTCGTTGATGGCACTGGGGCTCATAGCATCCATCGTCCTTGCACACGGATCGATCCTGCATGCGCTCGGAATGATCATTCTGGGCTTGTTGCTCGGCCTTGTCGGTACGGACGTCAATTCCGGAATCCAGCGCTACACGTTCGACTTGCCGGAACTCTCCGACGGCATCGGTTTTGTGATTGTTGCCATGGGCATGTTCGGTATTGGCGAGATCGTCGCCAACCTGCAGCACGAGAGCACGCGCGATGTCTCGATCAAAGAGGTCAAAGGACTTTGGCCTACGAAGGAAGATTTCCTGCGAAGCATCGCACCAACCCTGCGCGGCACGGCGCTCGGCTCCATACTCGGCATCCTGCCAGGTGGCGGGGCGGCGCTCGCCTCCTTCGGAGCCTATGCGCTCGAGAAGAAGGTTTCAAAGAACAGGCACGAATTCGGCAAGGGCGCTGTTGAAGGTGTTGCGGCACCCGAGGCGGCCAACAATGCCGGCGCCCAGATGTCGTTCATCCCGATGTTGACGCTCGGCATTCCGGCCAATCCCGTCATGGCCCTGATGATTGGAGCCATGATCATCCAGGGCGTTCAACCGGGTCCCTCGGTGATGACCGAGCAGCCTGAGCTGTTTTGGGGGTTGATCGTGTCGATGTGGGTCGGAAACCTCATGCTGCTGGTCCTCAACCTGCCGCTGATCGGGATGTGGGTGAAGATGATCACCATTCCCTACAGATACCTGTTCCCAATGATCATCGTGTTTTGTGCCATTGGTGTCTTCAGTCTCAACAACGCGCATTTCGACGTTTACCTCATGGCCCTGTTCGGAGTCGTCGGCTACGTCTTCAAGAAGCTTGACTGCGAGCCTGCGCCACTGCTGCTAGGGTTCATTCTTGGACCGATGATGGAGGAGTTCCTGCGCCGCGCGCTTCTGCTGTCCAAGGGCGACCCGCTGGTGCTGCTGACGCGTCCGATCAGCGCCGCCATGCTGGCTCTCGCTGTCCTGCTGCTGGGTCTCGTGCTCTTTCCCGCCTTCTTAGGGACGCGTGAGGAAGCTTTCCAGGAAGAGTAGTCGAACACCAATACCGCTTCACCAGAAGAGAAAATCAATGACGCAGTTCAGCCGGCGAGAGGCGCTTGCCTTTCTTTCATTCGTGGCCTGCGCGGCAGGCGGCGGCGCTGCACAGGCGCAGGACTATCCGTCCAAGCCGGTCAAGCTGATTTCACCCTATGCGCCTGGCGGTGCGACCGACATTATTGCCCGGCTGATCGGACAGTGGCTCGGCGACAAACTGAAGGCGCCCTTCATCACGGAGAACCGGGGTGGAGGGGGCGCCAATATCGGCACGGAAGCCGCTCTCAGATCGCAGGCGGACGGCTACACCCTTCTGCTTGCGAGCACCGCCAACGCTGCGAATGCGACGCTCTATCCGAAACTCAGGTTCAATTTCTTAGCGGACTCCACGCCGGTTGGAAGCATCGGTGTCGTACCCAACGTCCTCGTCGTGCATCCGGATTTTCCCGCGAAGACGCTGCCCGAATTCATCGAGGTCGCCCGCAACAAGACGGGGGCGATCACCATGGGACTTCCCGGGAACGGCAGCCCCCAGCACCTGGCGGCTGCACTGTTCGGCCTCATGTCGAAGACTGAGTTCCTGTTTGTGCAGTACCAGGGCGGCGGACCTGTGCTGAAGGATCTTATCGGAGGACACATTCAAGCCGCCTTCGCATCCTCCGTTTCATCGACCGCAAACATCAAGTCGGGCACCTTGCGTGCGCTTGCGGTCACATCCTCCGCGCGGTTGTCAACGCTACCCGAAGTCCCGGCAATCGGCGAATACGTCCGCGGATACGAAGCGACGAACTTCTATGGTCTCTCAGCTCCCAAGGGAACGCCCCCGTCCATCGTTGCTCAATTGAACCAGGAATTGAATGCCGCGCTCAAGGATGACGCGGTGATCGCCAGGCTGGAGACGCTTGGAATTGGCCCCGTTGCCATGTCGCCTTCCGCGTTTGGAGAGTTTCTTGTGTCGGAAACAAACAAGTGGAGCGACGTCATCAAGTCTGCCGACATTAGAATGGAATGATGACTGACTGGCGGCGAGCTAGGCTCGCCGTGCTGGCATAAGCCGAGCCATACCCGGCAGGTGATCTGAATAGAGTATCGTCTGCATCAGACTTTCGATGTTGTCTGCTTCCAAAACCGTCCCCGCGAGCTCCACAAACTTGCCGATCAGGTCGGCATCGGTCAGCGGATCTTCTGGGTCTCCCTTGCGGGTCTTCTGAAAATGGCTAAGCCGGCGGCCGTCGCTCAAGGTGACTTCAAGCCGTGCCATGCGCTGGCTCGGGTATGCCGCGGCCAAATCGGCGCTCTCGCTCACCGTGATCCGGGACATCAGCTGGCGAATTCGGGTGTCCGTCAATGCATCTCGCTTAAACGCTTCGAGCCGGACTGCCCCGACCACCAGCTGGGCGGCAAGGCAGTACTGGAGACTGAAGCGAGCATCCTGGGCTGTGACCGCCTCGGGCCGGTTGCACATCTGGTAGGTGGCGCTGTAGCCGTCGACATGAACCGCGGCCACGTCTTCAGGCGCAAGCGAATTGGCTTCCTGCATTGCCTTGAGGCCGTCGATCGCCGGGAAAATGTGACCACAGCAACCGTGCGCTTTCACCGTCATTCTTGCAATCGGGGTCCAGTCGCCGAGTCCGTCGAGCGCCTTGGCCCAATCGCCGGCGGAGGCGCTTGTCGCCGCCGCAAACCCCTTGGATCCGTGAAGACTGGCCATCGATCCGGTGACGCCGCGCTTTGCGCATGCAGCCGCCAAAATGCCGGCTTCAGCGGCGTGTCCAGCATGCATCGCCTTTGCCATGCCGTCATCGAGCAAATTCTGCTGATGCCCACCGGCGAAGCTGCTCGCGAGCGCTATGGCGTTGGCGATGCCTTCCATGTCGCAACCGAGCAGAACAGCCGCTGCGACGGCAGAACCGATGGTGCCCACGGTCGAGGTCGTATGCCAGAAGGCGTAGTGGCTGGGCTGGATGGCGAGCGAAATGCGGCATCCAACTTCATATCCGGCAATAATCGCTCGATGAAATTCAGCCGTGGAAAGACTGTGATGCTGCGCTAGCGCCAGAGCCGCCGCGACAGTCGAACTGCCGGGATGATAGCCACCGTCCCTGAAAATGTCATCATACTCGACAGTATGACTGGCGATTGCATTGACCATGGCGGCCTGACGCGGCGACATGTTCGATCCGTCGACATAGCAGATCGCAAGACCGGTCGTTTTCTCTTCGGCTAACCCGCTGAGAACCAGGTTCGCGGGAAGCTCCGCGCATCCCGGAAGCGTCGTTGCAAACCAGTCGAGCACCGCCCGGCGCGCCGCCCATTCGAGGTCCGGAGCAAGATCACGGCCTCGCCAGCCCGCCGCCGTCTCCGCGAGTGTGATCAATGGATTACGCACGGACCGGCCCACTCTGCTCACCCGATAGAGCCTCGAGCTCTTAAGGTTGCAATGTCTTCCTTACCGTAGCCGAGAGAGGCGAGGATCTCGTCGGTGTGAGAGCCGACTGGCTGCGGCGGACACGTCAGTTCTGCGGGACTTGCCGACATTTTAAAACCACTCACCGCGACCTTGAGCGCTTGCTGTCGAGGCCCAGTCAGTCCGGTGTTCTGAACAACCCCACGCAAAACAGTCTGCGGATCTGCAACGGCCTCCGCGAGAGTCCGGATACGGGATGCCGGGACGCGCTGTTCCCGCAGGAGGGTTTCCCACTCTGCCGCGGACCGCGTGGCAATGATACTGGCGAGAACCGCCTCCTCCGCCTCGTGGGCATCGAGGCGCTGGTTGTTGTCTGTCTTGATCATATCCTCTCGCCCCAACGCGATCCACAGCCGCCGTTGCTGGGGCAGATTGGACGCCGCAATCATCAGGTCGGTGTCGGATGCGCGGTAACAACCGATCGTAGCGAACGGAAACCGATTTGCCTTTGCCTTGGGAACGGAGCCTGCCCAGGTCAGACCAGCGATATGCGATGAGCACAGCATAAGGGCGACGTCGAACATCGACACATCGATGTGCTGCCCAATGCCGGTTCTCTCGCGCTGGAAAAGCGCGGCGGAGACGGCAAACGCCGCCGCAAAACCAGTGCCGTAGTCCACCAGCTGAGCCCCGCTCTTCAGCGGTCGGCCGTCACCATACCCGGTCATGGCCATCATGCCGGAAGATGCCTGAATGACGTTGTCGTAGCCAGTCTCTTCGCGCCTCGGACCCGTGGCGCCGAAGGCCGAAATGGAACAGTATATCAGGCGCGGGTTGAGCTTGCGCACGTCTTCATAGGAAAGGCCGAGCCGATCGAACGAGCCAGGGCGAAAGTTCTGCACGAAGACGTCCGCCGTCTCGAGCAGGCGCAGGAGGGCTTGACGGCCGCCTTCCGATTTCAGATCAAGCGCAATGGCCTTCTTGCCGGATCCTTGGGCCATGAACGAAGTACCCATTCCCTCGTCATTCATGGACCTGTCGGCGCCCTGCATACGCGCCTGATCGGGGTTATGCGGGGATTCTACCTTGATGACCTCCGCTCCGAGCACACCGAACTGATAGCTCGCGAATGGGCCAGCAAGGACGTGTGTTGAATCGATTATGCGGATGGAGTTGAAAGCCTTGGTCATTTGCATCCCTCGCCGAATGTCTCGGCCCTCAAGGACCTTTCCATTTTTCTTTATCGGCGGAGGTCCACTGTTGCCGAGGACAGGCTAGTTCGCGCGGCTACCGCAGTCATCGCGGCAATTCCACCTAGTGACACTGGCTAGCTGGCAGTCCTGTGCACCCCTGCGCCACAGCCCAGCAAATTGATCGATTAGTGATATAAGCCTGCAGCCGCAGTCGCGAGGATTTGGGTCACGCGGTTGCAGCTCTGCCACCGATGGGTGGTTTTGGTGCGGCGATCTTCACGTTCCGCGACGAAAAACCTCATGAGGCTTCTGTTGTTACCCTAGCCATCGGCGTGCATTCGGCGCGACCAACGAACCCAGGCCCGCGACATCGCACGAAATCGTGGCGTACAGGATCGTGGAAATGGCGGAGAGAGTGTCAGTCAATCCCCACTGAAAGATAAAGCCTTTTCGACCTTCCTAGACCAAAACCCACCGTTTGAGCTACGGCCGGAAAATGGGGTTTCGCCTCGGACAAAAAGCGCTTGTGCGGATTATCAATCTCGGTTGGAGTTCAGATTGCGCTGGACAATCGTCCGCCAGGGAATTTGCCGTGCTTAGGCAAAGCGCAAATATATCTTTATCGCTGCCGCTGGACGCCTCTATCACGCGGGCGTGTAGATAACAATCTTCAACGAAGGATCATCGTTAGACTGAAAGCTGGAATGTTCGAACGAGAGAATGCCTTTCTTCGAATGATGTAGCCGCTTGATTCCGGCGACTGTGCCTCGGATATCATGCGTCTGCCACCAAAGCGAAAATTCGGGGCAGCCCTTGCGAAGTTTTTGCAGAAGATCGCGAAAGGCGGGATCGTCCGCCCACAAGTCATGAGTTGCACGGAACTGCGCGACCACCCGCTTGGCCTCGTCGGCCCAGGTTGCGCCGAACAGTCTCCGCGCCGAGGGACGCGTCAGCATGGAGATGAGGATGTTACGGTCCTCGCCAGGAAGTTGATCGAACGCAAAGAGGTCATTGGCCGACTTGTTCCAGCCAAGGAGATCCCATCTCCGGCCGGTCACGTAAGCCGGCTGTTTCATGGCGTCGATCATCCGCTGCAATGAATCCGGCATTGTCTCCTGCTGAAAGGCGCGTCGCTCGCCTGAGCGCGTGAGGGCCTTGAGGTGAAGGTGCTCGACCTTGCTGAGCTTGAGGGCACGCGCCAGCGCATCTATTGTCGAGAGAGACGGATTGACCGACCGACCCTGCTCTAGGCGGACATACCAATCCACGCCGATACCAGCCAGTTCGGCCACTTCCTCACGCCGCAATCCGGCGGTCCGGCGCCTGCGTCCATCGGCTAGGCCGACGTCCCGCGGCCGCAACTTCTCCCTGCGCGATCGCAGGAAATCTCCAAGCTCACTGCGGCTTTTGTCGATCACCGGCATGTTGGCCTCCGGCGAGTTTGATGGGGGGCCTGGCAATCCTAGGATAATACCATGCCTTCTGCACGCCCAATTAGCGTGCCATATTTACGGCCGATATCCAGAGCGATGGCCATGAGCACAGACCTCAAGCGACCGAGAGACCCAGCGGCTTCGATCCCGGACCAGCGTGTCGCGCTTTCGATCACCATCAACGGGACACGACACGACCTCGAGGTCGCTCCAACCGCGACGCTTCTGGATGTGATCCGGGACGAACTTCGGCTGACCGGCACCAAGAAGGGATGCGACGTGGGTGGCTGCGGCGCCTGCACCGTACTTGTGGCTGGCCGCCGCATCGCATCCTGTCTCGCGCTGGCCGCCTCGTTCAGTGACACCGAGGTGACGACCATCGAAGGCGTTGAAACGGCAGATCATTTGCATCCCCTGCAAGCCGCCTTCATTCGCCACGATGCGCTTCAGTGCGGCTACTGCACGCCGGGCCAAATTCTGTCGGGCATCGCGCTGCTGTCTGAAAAGCCGCAATCGATCGAAGTAATCCAAGAAGGAATGAGTGGCAATTTGTGCCGCTGCGGTGCGTATACCAATATCGTCGCGGCCATCGCGGAGGTCGCAGGGCTATGAGCGGACCTTCTTTCCATTACGTCCGGGCTACTGAAATCGCGGAAGCGCTCGCGCTGGGAGCCAAGCAAGGCACAGCCTTCCTCGCTGGAGGCACCGACCTGCTGCCGCTCTGGAAGGCAGGCCTCGCGACGCCACACGAAGTGATCGATATCACCCGCCTGCCCCTCGCGGACATCTCTCGTAACCACGTCAGGCTGGTCCTGGGCGCGCTCGCACGGATGAGCGACGTCGCCGCTCATCCAGACGTGAAGGCGGATCACCCGCTGATCGCCGACGCGATCCTCGCGAGTGCGAGCGGGCAAGTGCGCAATCAGGCAACGATCGGCGGCAACCTGCTGCAGCGGACCCGGTGTCCCTATTTTCGTGACCAGGCAACGGCCTGCAACAAGCGCGATCCGGGCTCCGGATGCGGCGCGCTGGATGGCGAGAACCGTCATGCGGCACTCTTCGGTGCTAGCGCGGGCTGCGTGGCGACACAAGCCTCCGATCTCGCGGTCGCGTTGGCTGTGCTCGACGCCGAAATCGTCGTGAGCGATTCGAACGGCGAGCGGCGACTCGCGCTGGAGGACCTCTACCCGCTCCCCGGTGCGACCGACGCGCCGGATTCCTCGCTCGCTCCCGGCGAAATGATTACGGCCGTCCATATCGGCAACGCCTCCCGTTTCGCGGCCCGATCGACCTATCTGAAGGTTCGGGACCGCGCCTCCTTCGAGTTCGCGGTCGTCTCCGTCGCCGCGGCCCTGCGATTCGAAAAGGGAGTGATCGCCGAGGCAAGACTCGCGGCCGGCGGAGTGGCTCCCTTGCCGTGGCGGCTGAGGCGGAGCGAAGCGGCGCTCATCGGTGGCGCGCCGACCGAGCAGGCTTTTCGAGCGGCCGCTGACCTGGCGATCGAAGGCGCCGGCGCCCTCGAAGACAACGCGTTCAAAATCCCCCTGCTGCACAACGCCGTTATTCGCGCCCTGCAAACGGTCGGAGGCCAATCGTGAACACCCGATCCGTCGAGCGCTACGAAGCGGTTCTCAAAGTCACCGGTCAAGCGCACTTTGAAGGCGAGGTCGCGCCCGATGGCCTGTTGCACGCGGCCCTGGTTGAATCGCCTCTCGCCTGCGGCGAACTGTTGTCCCTGGATTCGTCCAAAGCGGAAGCGCTTGCGGGATTCGCCGGTCTCGTCACGCATGCCGATGCCGCGCCGCTAAGACCATCGGCCGCCACCGCGCTGATCCGGGAAAAGTCGATTCACTTTCACGGCCAGCCTCTGGCACTTGTCGCCGGCGGTACGTTGTCCGCCGCGCGCGACGCGGCGAGAGCGGTCCAGGTATCAGTGACGACGCGTCGAGCGGTGACCCATATGGGCCAGGCCATCGAATCCGCCTACGCGCCGGCCATGGTCGGGTTCTTTCCGGCCGAGACCCGCCGCGGCGATTCCGCCAAGGCGTTGGGCGATGCCCAGCTTGTCGTGCGAAACCACTATGTCACGGCCGTCAACAACCATCATCCGATGGAGCCGCATGCCGTCGTGTGCTGGTGGGAAGGCGACAATGCCGTCGTACATACGTCCACCCAGGCGATCTTCGGCACTCGTGCGATCATTGCTCACGCGTTCGACATGCCGGTCGCTGATATCCGCGTGCTGGCGCGATTTCTCGGCGGCGGGTTCGGATGCAAGGGCCAGCTTTGGTGGCCCTGGATGTTCTGGGCGATGCTGGCGTCACGAAAGACGGGACGGCCGGTTCGACTCGAACTGACGCGCGCCCAGATGTTCACGCTGGTCGGGCGGCGGCAGCAGACGGCGCAGGATCTTGCGCTCGGCTTCGTCGACGGCCGCCTCACCGCGATCGAGCATGAGGTCGTTGCCCAGACATCCACGCATGGGGAGTATTCGGACTCCACCGCCGTCTACACCCGAATGCTCTACGCCTGCCCCAATGTGAGCACACGCCACCGGCTCGTGCGCACCAACGAGCCGCAGCCGATACCGATGCGCGCGCCGGGATCCGCGCCGGGCACGTTCGCGCTTGAGTCGGCGATGGATGAGGCAGCGGAACGGCTCGGAATCGATCCGGTCGAGTTGCGCATCCGCAATTTCGCCGATCGCGACCAGGAGACCGGCCGGCCCTGGAGCAGCAACAGCCTCGTCGAATGCTATCGCGTCGGCGCCGAACGTTTTGGCTGGGTTCATCGCCGGAGCCGATCGACGACCAAAATCGGTCGTTGGAATATCGGTTACGGCATGGCCACCACGCTTTATCCAGCGATCCGGCAAGCGTGCCGCGCGCGTGTTTCCTTGAGCGTGAACGGATCGCTTTCGGTCCAGTGCGGTACGCAGGACATGGGATCTGGCACGTATACGGCACTCGGCCAGATCGCGGCCGAAGCTTTCGGCATGCCCGCGGAAAAGGTGACGGTAGAACTCGGCGACACCTGGCTGCCGGATGGCCCCTTCTCCGGCGGCTCGCAGGTCACCGCAAGCATCTTCCCCGCCGTCGAGGCGGCGATATCGAAATTGCGCACCGCGCTGGCAAGGGTCGCCATTGCCGACGCGGCCTCACCTCTCGGCGGCAAGCAACCCGAAGATATCGAATTCAGCGACGAGATGATCCGCAGCCGCTCCAGCAATGCGAGCGAGAGACTCGTCGATGTGATCGCGCGGGCGAGCGCCGCCGATCTCGAAGCTGAGGGCGAAAGTCCCGCGACCGATCACCCAAACCTTGCCGCGACCGGCATGGGATACGGGGCGATCTTTGTCGAGGTTGGAATAGATGTCGACCTCGGAGAGATCCGCGTGCGTCGCGTCACCGGCGCCTTCGCCGCCGGGCGAATCCTCAATCCACTGTTGGCGAGGAGCCAATATATCGGCGGTCTGATCGGCGGCATAGGCATGGCGATTCACGAGCAAACGGCCACCGATCGGCCGACCGGCCGCGTGATCGGAAAATCCTTCACGGATTATCTCATTCCCGTTCACGCCGACATGCCGGAATTCGACATCGCCATGATCGAGGAAACCGATCCGCACCTGCCCGGCGGCGTGAAGGGAATTGGCATGTTGGGCACCGCGGGCATCCAGGCGGCCATCGCTAATGCCGTCTACGACGCCATCGGCAAACGCATCCGCAAGCTCCCGATACGGATCGAAGATAGTCTTGCATCCCGAATCGCGCCGGCGACGGCAACTTGACGCCGAGACTTGCCGGCCGAAATTTCCCGGTCCGCCACTCCGTTTTGCCTAATCCCGTCCGCAACCAAAGCGTAGCGGAGCAGGCCCAGAACCAATCTTTCGCGAGGAGTTCGGCCGGCATTATCAACTCGTCGTCGCGAGCGAAGACGACACAGATGCGGGATTGGCCTGCCGTCCCCGCCGCTTCCACCTCGGCAGCACGGGCGACAGGGCTGCGAAGCTCATTGTGGGTTTCGTTGTGGAAGCGTTTTTCGGTAGGCGCGCTTGATCGTCCGCTTGACGAGCACCCGAATGCGATCTTTGACCTGATCATCGAGAGGATTGTAGACGAGCAATCCGAGATCGGGGCGTCCATCGATGGCAAAGGCGGAATACTCCATCTCGAACGTGCCAAGGTCTGGATGCTGCAGATGTTTGACCCCGTCGCTAGGGGCGTAAACGTCGTTTTCCTTCCAGAATCTAGCAAATTCCGGGCTCTTTGAACAAAGCTCGTCAACAAGGTCTGTCACTTCCGCGACCGCGCCAGCGCGCGCGGCATCGACCCTGAACGCCCCAACCAAAAAGCGCGCCATGCCTTCCCGATCGTGCTGCTTGGCGCGGATGGCGGGATTGCAAAAGACAAGACGGAGGATGTTGCGCTGATCGACGGGTAGCTTGCCGTAGTCCGTCAGCACGATCGCAGCGGCACGATTCCAAGCGACGACGTCCCACGTCGCGGTTTTGATAAAGGCTGGACATGCATCGAAGGAGTCCAGCAATCGCTGGAGACGGGGCGTCACGCCCAGCGTGGGTTTGTAGCGCATCTCCGGCGGTCGTCCCAACGCCAGAACAAAAAGATGCTCGCGCTCGATGTCAGTCAACATCAGACCGGTCGCAATACGATCCAGCACATCGGCGGAAGGCGCGCCGCCACGTCCTTGCTCCAGCCACGTGTACCAGGTCGGGCTGATATTCGAGCGTTGGGCAACCTCTTCCCGCCGCAAGCCCGGTGTTCGCCTGCGCCCCGAATAACCAAACGCCGCTGGATCGAGGCGCGTGCGGCGATCCTTCAAAAAGGCAGCGAGGGTCTTGGCAGTGTCTGCGGGCATGGCGAGCCTGTTAATCATTATAATAGGATAATGTCACTACTTTAACAGGATATAACATCGATCCATACTGAGGAGATGGAATTCAAAAGGGAGAATTAGCATGCGTATCTTTATTACAGGAGCCACGGGATTCATCGGCTCGGCCGTTTTGCCGGAACTCCTCAAAGCCGGACACCAAGTGATTGGCATGACCAGGTCCGACGAAGGCGCGCAGGCGCTTGTTGCCGCCGGAGCCGAGGTTCATAGCGGTACGCTGGAGGATTTGGAGAGCATTCGCAGCGGCGCGGCGAAAGCCGATGCCGTCATCCACACCGCGTTCGACCACGACTTCTCGAAATTCGTGGAGAATTGCGAAAAAGACCGTCGCGTCATTGGTGCGCTGGGCTCCGCCTTGAAAGGTTCCGACCGGCCTCTGCTCATCACCTCCGGAACCGGCATGGGCGGCGGCAAGCACGGTCAACCCGCAACAGAAGACGTGTTCGATACCAGCCATCCCAATCCGCGCATCGCCTCCGAACTGGCTGGGATCGAGCTGCTCGATGCGGGTGTCAATGTTTCGGTCATGCGACTGCCGCAGGTTCATAATACGGTCAAGCAAGGACTGATTTCGCCGCTCGTCGAGATTGCGCGGGAAAAAGGCGTGTCGGCGTATGTGGGTGAAGGTCGCAACCGTTTGCCTGCGGGTCACTTGAACGATGTGGCGCAGCTTTACCGACTCGCGATCGAGAACAAGGAACCCGGCGCGCGTTACAATGCGGTGGGCGAAGAAGGCGTCGAGGCGCGCGCGATTGCGGAAGCTCTCGCTCGCGGCCTAAAACTTCCGGCAGTCAGCGTTTCGCCGGAAAGAGCCGTCGAACATTTCGGCTGGATGGGTATGTTCGTCGGCATGGACATGCCAGCCTCCAGCGCGCAAACGCGGGCAAAGCTCGGCTGGCATCCGAACGGACCGAAGCTGATCGCCGACCTTGATGCGATGCGCTATTTGTAATCACAGCGCACCAACCTATCTCGCCGACCATCGCCTCGATCCCGTGGGACAATGGATGATCGACCATCTGGCCGATTTCGTTGCCCGCAATTCATCGGCTGGAGCCAAAGCGTAGCGGAGCAGGCCCAGAACCAATCTCCTTGAGGAATTCGGCCGGCACCGCGGCCCAAACCAAGATCACCATCGGTGTGCCTCCGGTGCCCGGGTCCGTGCTGTGGGAGTTTGAATCACAGGCACCACTCGTTTCATTGAGCTTGCATCCCGGCTCTGCCGTACCCTGGAGAGCTGCTGATGTCCGAGATCGCGATCAAGACCTCACCATGGAAAGTGCATTCGAAGTCGATCCAGAGATCGAGCGCTCCGTCGGGTAAGCCCGACGCATGGCTGCCAGGCGGCGAATATGGACGACTCATAAGGCGCCGGTCAAGCGCGCATAGCGGGCTGGCGGCAAGCCGGCGTGGCGTGCGAAGGCCACGCTGAAGGCGCTGGCCGAGCCATAACCTACTCGCTCTGCCACCTGATCCATGCCGAGCTTGCGCTCGCGCAACAGGCGCTTCGCCAGCGCCATGCGCCAGGCCAGGAGATACTCCATCGGTCGCAAACCGACGGCACGACTGAATCGCGCGAAGAATGCCGAGCGAGATAGAGCCGCTTCGGTGGCAAGCTCCGCGACCGTCCAGGGATATTCGGGCCGCGCATGCAGCGCGCGCATACGCCACCGCCAGACGCTCGTCGGCAAGCCCTCGGGATAGGCCCTGCGAGGCCGCGGTTTTGACGCCGCACCTCAAGGCCTCGATCAGGAGCACCGCAAAAAGCCGCTCAAGAACGAGTTCGCGTGCGGGTCGCTGCGCGCGGGTCTCGTCACCAAACCAACTGCACCAGCGTGACAAGCCGCGACTCATCATGGAGTTCGACAGCATCATCGCGCAAGCGGACGCGCTCCTTATCGAGCACCCTTTACGCACAGCGCTGACCGAGGCCGAAATCAAGCAAATCGCCAATTACTTCTATGCCCAGACCCTCTATGCGGACGAAGACCTCCGCGAAGAAGGCGTCGGATCGGACCCAGTCTTTGAAAGCGTCCACCGCCAGTTCGCAGAGGCCAGAGGCTGGGGTTGAGATTGAGACGCCCTTCGCGTGCTGCTCGGATTCAAGCCGATTGGGGGGCTATCGGATACCCCTTTGCCGCAGAATCATTAGCAACCACCAATTCAAAGATAATGGTGGGCGAGAATTATGAACGAGGTCTTACCCGCAACAGCGGCCTGCGCTTGCACTGCGGCTAGGAAAGCACGCGCTGATTGCTGAAATCGCTGGCGCCGCGGGTTTCGGCGAGGCAGCCCGCCCGCATCTCCTTGATTGGAAGATCCGCCAGTGCATTGACTATGTGGTACATGGTCGGAAGCTGCTCCCACGTCGAGCGAACAAAAGCGATCGAGGGTTTGCCTTTGCGATAGGAGATGGTGCGCACTCGCGCACCCGAAGGCGACATTACGATTTGCTCAAGGTCGGCGAGACCTGGTTCGCTCAGACCAGGCAGATAGCGATGATGAAGCGTCCCGTCGATGGGCAAGGTGGGGGGCGGCGGATCTGCGTCTGCAAGATCGGACAGCCCCAGACGGAGAAATTCGTGGCCGTCCCACAGGGCGGACCACTCATACACGCCGCCAACCGCGCGAGGCGGCGGAAGTTCGCAGTAGAGCTTCGCAAAACCCAGTTCCTCGCGTCCGCTGATAATCGGCTCGGGCCTGTTCTCCCATAGAACGGATAGGAATGGACCTCGAACGCAATCGCGCTCTCCCTCGAACGCAACCGGAAACTTGATGGCAAGCATCGAGTAGGCGCGGCCCGCAAGCCATTCGACCTCGAGCAAGTCCGAGCGCTCGACTGTAACGATCGGCTCACCATCAAGACGACATCCGGGAGGGAGCAATTGCGTGAGCGCGTCCGCTTCACTGAGAAACGATACAGCCACGCTAGCGCGTGGCGATTCGCTGTAGTCGTAAGCCTGCCCGTCCGGCCCCTGGCGAGGCCCCACTGTGGGGCCGAACACCACAGGCATGCGATGGCGCTTCCGCCGATCGATCAGCTCTTTCATCCGCGCGCTCCCGTCTAAGGGGCAACCTCGTGCCACCTATTTCCCTATATGAGGAATTATTTAGCTCAAAGCAAGTCGCTGGTGACGGATGTTCTGCATGAAGCGGTCGAGCTCGGTACGTAGCCGCGTGCTTTCGCTGGACAGCACTTTGGCCGAGCTCAGGACTTCTTCCGAGGCCGCGCCGGTCTCAGTGGCGCCGCGATTGACCTCGACGATATTGCAAACAGCTTCCCGCGTGCCTAGCGCGACAGTCTGGATGCTGCGCGCGATCTCCTGCGTGGCGACTCCCTGTCGCTCAACGGCGTTGGAGATAGAGGTCGCAATCATGGATACCTGATTGATGGTCTGGCCGATCTCCTTAATAGCTGCTACCGATTCCTGCGTTGCGCCCTGCATGCCCGCGATATGGTTCGAGATACTCTCCGTCGCCTTCGCAGTCTGGTTTGCTAGCGACTTGACCTCGGAAGCAACCACCGCAAAGCCACGACCGGCATCGCCCGCCCGCGCCGCCTCGATTGTGGCGTTGAGCGCTAGCAGGTTGGTTTGCTCGGCAATTGCCGTGATGAGTTTGACGACATCTCCGATCTCCTGAGCCGCCCGGGATAGCTTACCGATGCGTGCGTCAGTCTGCAGCGCCTGCTGGACGGCGGCGTTCGCAATACGATTAGACTCGCGCACTTGCTTACCTATCGCGTCGACGGAGACCGACAATTCTTCGGTCGCCGACGCGACCGACTGGATGTTAGTGGAGGCGGCTTCCGAAGCGCCGGCAACGTCGCTCGACAAGGCCTGAGTGATCTCCGCCGTCCGCGTCAACGTGCCGGCCGCCTGCTCCAGATGAACCGCGGAGGCCGACACATTGAATACGATCGAACCGACTGCGGTCTCGAAATTATCGGCGAAACGTATGAGTTCCACCCGGCGCGCGGCGCTCCCTTCGCGGTTGTGCGCCTCTCGCGTGGCTGCGTCATGCTCGGCTTTAGCGACGGCCGTCATCTTGAACTCCTCGATGGCGCTCGCCATTTCACCGAGTTCGTCCTTGCGGCCGACGCCGGGCAGCACTACCTCGAAATTGCCGGCAGCGAGCCGACGCATCGCCTTACACATCGCGATCACCGGCCGAGAGATGCCGCGACCGAGCAGGATGGCCAAGATTGCGCCTAGAAGCGTCGCGGCGACGCCGCGCGCGACGATGCGCCTTTCGGTCTGGCGGACAAGGTCGTTGGTGTTGACTTCCAGCCGCTGTTGCTCGGCAACTAAATCCTCCTTCATGGAACTCACGCCCTGCCCCATAGCGCCGGCCGAGCGACTCATCTGGGTGACGAGATTCTCCACCGTGTCGGCATTCGCGTTTCTCTGCAGTTGATTCTGGACGACCTGCGCGCTCTGATCTCCAACCGTTACAATGTCTTCAAAGGTCGAGGCAAAAGTCCGAAAATCGATGGCGAGCTTTTCCAAGCACTCGCGTCGACCACGCTCGGTCGTGTTCAGGAGCGCCTGATCAATGGCGCTCTTGAGGCCGGCCTCGGCCGATTGCGCCAACTTGGCGTCATCTTCCTTGCCGGTCACGACATAGTAGTTGACGGCCGAGCGATAGGAGATCAATTCGCGGTCGATATTGCGAGCAAGGTCGGCCTCGACGACGCTGTTCCGGTACGAAGCGATCGCTTCAGAGACCTGCCCGAATCCGAAATAAGCTACCCCGAGGCCAACCACCGAGGTTGACATGACCCACCCAAAGCCTAGCAGGATTTTGGTGCGAAAGCGGAGCGTCGGAAGCCAGGAAAATAATGATTTCAAACGGCCGCTTTCCGACATGCCCCAATCCTTTCCCGCGAGGCCCGCAAAGCAGGAAGCGGCAGATCCGACTCGAATAAATAAATCTGTTGTCCAAGCCCAATTACAACGAATGTAAGTGCTCTACCCATGCGCGTTGTCTGTCATTAGACCAGGATGATGGTTGTCCCGCGCGTCTTGTCGCGCGCCTGCGAAGGTTGGAGCGCTCTCTCCGACCAGCGCGTTGACGATTACTCTATCTGCGATTTCATAATAATTCCTTTATCAAAGAATTATTCGACTTCGTTCTTAGGAGAATTGTCGGGCGTTGTCATGGTCGCACGCTCCTATCCATTACCCGAAGACCCCGCGGCCAGTACGATCGTGCCACAAACGCCCAGCGTCATGAGAAAGACATACGTCTCGAAGAGGGCGTTAGCCAGCGCGTTGGGGCCGGCGAATGAGTGGTCGGCAATCGCCGCGACAGCGACGGCAGAACCGAAGATCCCTTGGAACATGAGCAAGATGGCCATGGTCTTGGCCACCATATTCGGGGGGATGTGTGCGACACGATAGTCGAGACGATCGGAAGATAGCAGGTACTTGAAAGCAGCACGCCGAATCCAAGAATCCACATAAGTCCGATGGAGCTGGCAGCTGTCACGGTCGGGCCGAAGATCAGTCTAACAGGAATTATCCGCCTCGCCGCGATAGTCAAGCAACTGATAGACCACGCCCAAGCTCGTTTCCGGTCGTGTAAAATAGCACCGCATGCTGCCAACTATCATAAGCGTATCCCCTTGAGTTTGCACGCCGCGCTCCGCGAGCACTGCACGCGCTTCCTCGACGTCATCAAACTCGAGCGCGATATGGTCCATACGTCCGCGCGCGCCCCCAAGGCGCATTTCGCGGATCAAAGGATCCCCAAATTCGATAAGTTCGATCTGCACGTTCTGATTTTGGCTACCGAGAAATTCCGCCCCGAGCTGGAGATGCGGTACGCCCCCTGAGCGGATCAGTTCGAACCCGAAGTCCTGTAGGAACGCGCGTGTGGCTTCAAGGCTAGCCACCACAATTCCAATATGGTCGAGGCGTGCTTTCATTCTGCTCTCCTAGTGTACAGTGACTATGGAGCCCGCTCTGCAATACCGATCGCTAACCCGCGCTTGTCGTCGAACCATCACAAAATGGCCTGTGCAATTGAATACCGAACTGCCGTCAACGGCGATGACCTCCTTGACGAACGGATACTCTGGTTTTGCCCTGAACTCAGCTTTCGCGCTGACGCTTTCCGTCTTCAAAATCCGCGAGAAGTCGGAGGGAGAGTTCATAACCGGATCAAGACCCACAGCGACGAAGGCCTGCCTGGTGAACCTAGGATCCTGATAAGCAGCGACGGCGACCGCGGCCATCCCCTGGGCTGCCGCAAAGATTATCTGCGACGATAGGATTTCAATTGCGTGCGATAGGTTTTCCGGCAGGATCTGTCGGGCGCGCCAGATTCCCGCCTTTAGTCTGTTCACTCGTTGTGCCGCGGCAACCAATGACGCCGATACTATGCTCAATGCGATTCTCGATGCGAACCGATCAACCCGGAAACCCTGCGGCAGTGCAGGACGGGAATGCCGTGCGGCGGCGACGCGCGGCAGCGGTGGCATCGCTCCAGAGACGCTCAAAAGCACGTTGTCTTGGGAGATCGACGCGAGTTTCCGATGCAGGATGTGGGCATGAAAATCGATCACGCCGGAGTCCGACATGCTACTCCTTTGCATGTTGGCCAAGTTGTGGGCTCAGGACAGCGAAGAGGCGCAAGAACAAGCGAACGGCTGCGTGCCCGGCGATGGCCGCCGGACTTTCTCGTAAGCATCGACGCGCCTGATCGCGCCAGTGATGGCCGCGCATTGTTCCCTCTCCTTGGCAGCGAGTAGATCGCTTTATCGTGTTGTGCGCTTGAATGCCGACTGAACGTCTAAAAGACAATAGAACGGTTGCTGTTAATTCCTTTGTCGAGGAATTCAAGAGCTTGTTGCCACAAAAGTCGTAAGAATGTCAAGAAGCGCACGTCGGTGTCGGCGTACTGAGGCCGTCTCGAGTTGTCGGCCTCTCTCTAATTGCAAACGAAAAGCCGATAATCGGCTAGCCTGCCGAGTGACATTTTACTGGGAGTATTCCCACCTATGGGGAAGGTTTGGCCGGTAAGAGATCGCAGATGTTGTAAAGGGCGACATCGGTTGTGGCGCTTTTGTTGGCTAACGCGGCCATGAGCTCACGCTTTTCCCCGCCCTCGGCTATTGTGCGTTTGCCCATGGCATAGGCCAGACTCAGGATCGATGAAACAATCGCTCTATCGCCTGGTTCGCTGCTGAGGCCATCGATGAAGCTGCGATCGATCTTCAGCAGTCGGCCGGCATGTCGCCGACAGGCGACAGTGTCGAGTGTTCGGTATCTCAACTGGCCGCCGAGCGACAAAGAAACTCATACGAAGCGCATTGTCGTAGCGTTTTCCCTCTCGTTTCGTCGTCGTCACGGACGCGGGTGGCCAAAGTTCTTGGCTGCCGAGATGCCGCCAATAACGAAATCGACCATCTGTGCGAGGGTCGGACTCGGCTCAGCCCCACACTGAGAGATGATTTGCGGGTAGAAGAAGCGTCCCATCGCCGAGACCACGCAAAGCGCTGTCATCTTTGGGTCTGCCCTATTGAATTCCCCCTTCTCCATTCCGTCGCTTACTACGTCGCCGACTATCGCGGCGATGATCTCGAGGTGAGCATCGCAAGCCTTCCAATACTCTTGCATGGCGATGGCAACCATTTCGTGGAGCTTGAAATCGCCGACATAGCGCTCCTTGTTCATGTGGTGGATAGATGCCAGGAGCTCGCGAAGCCGCTCGGTGGCAGATAGCGGCTTTTCGGCGATCGCCGCGGCTGCCTGTTCGATCTCACCCATGAGTCGACGCGCCACCGCCTCATGTATTGCCCGCTTCGATTCGAAGAAGCGGTAGACGTTTGCAGGACTCATTTTGAGCACCTTGGCGATGTCAGCCACGGTGATCTTCTGATACCCGATTTCGCGAAAGAGCCGTTCCGCGGTCTGAAGAATCCGGGCGCGGGTATCGGACCGATTATGCTCGAGAACTGTTGTCAAGGATGTCCCGCCATAACTAGCAGCACGGCTCCCAACTTCACGACGACGAGATCCATGCTGCGCTCACTGGCGTCGACTTCCTCTGAGCCGCCGATCAGTGGAATACCGAACCGCCGTCAACAGCAATGACCTGCCCTGTGATGAACCCCGCGTCTGGGCTCGCGAGGAAATAGATCACGTTGGCGAGATCGATGGGATAAGCATCGCGCTTTATCAGTCGTGTCGCTATCGCCATCTCGGAATAGGGGCGGAGCTCGGGCTTCGCCGCAGCGTTCTCGGAAAGCGTGAAACCAGGCGCAACAGCATTGACCAGGATGTTGTCAGGAGCAAACTCACTGGCCAGAGCGCGGGTCATCGAGATGATAGCTCCTTTGCTGGCTACATACTGCATTAGGCCCGGAGTGCCCTTGAAGGCTGTACCGGAGCTGAGATTTATGATCCGTCCCGACCCTGCGGCGCGCATATGCGGCGAGACTGCACGGCACATGCGAAAGATACCGACGACGTTAACGTCGTAGACACGAAGCCAGTCCTCGGCGGTTTTCTGCTCAAAGGGCCCGGGCTTGAGTTGCGACGCCATTGCGGCGTTGTTCACCACGATGTCGATGCGGCCACATCGCTCCATGGTGCTCTTCACGAGGCCCGAAACGCTATCGTCGCGCGATACATCAGCCGTCACGGCGACGACATCGAGACCCTTGGCCGTCAAATCGGTCGCGGCCGCCTCGTGGCCCTTAATGTCGGCGATAACAACGGAAGCCCCCTCTTCCGCCAATCGCTTGGCAGCGGCGAAGCCGATGCCAGTAGCCGCTCCCGTTACAATCGCACATTGGCCCTTCAACTTCATTTGTCTCTCCCAAACATCACGCTCATGCGAACCACAATGTCGCTCGTCCAAGACACAGAGATGTGCCGGTCGACCGCGCTCAAGCCCCTTGACCGTACGGAAGGTCCTTTCGCCTGAGCGTCAGAAGCAGAAGCACCGAAACTAGCAACACCGCTATCGACGTGCCGAAAATAAGCTTGTCAGGAACTTCCGTGGCCAGCGACACGCCAATAACCGCCGGCCCTATTGAGAGACCGATGCTGGTCGCCAACGTAATCAGACCGTATATCGCGCCATAGGATCGGAAACCGAACTCCCGCGAGGTCATATAGGCCGCAACGGCGTACTCCGTGCCGATCCCGAAGCCAAGGAAGGCTGCCGAAGCGGTCAGCGCGATCTGTGCGGTGCTTGTCATTAGCAGAATGAATGATAGCGTCGACACGGAGGCGATCACGATCGTGACATGCGGCGCAAACCATCGATCGAGAACGAATCCGAGCAGCAATCGGCCAGCGAACATGGATATGCCGATCACCGACATGATTGCTGCCGCGGCCTGCGCGTCAGCCCCTTCTCGACGGAGCACGACCGGAAATTCTACGGCCATGCCTCCCAGGACGGCTGACAGCAAAAGAAAGATCACGGCCGTTTTCCAGAAGCGCGTCGTGCGAAGTGCCTCTCGAACGAGAAGACCGGACACCTGGCCTTGTTGTTCCGGGGTTGCCGCCGTCTGCGCCGACGGAGCGTTCCGAAGCAGAAAAAGCGCCGAGAGAAAGATAACGCTGCCCGCTGTGGCGCCCATTGCCATGTAGGCATGGCGCCAGCCCAGATGCGCTATCAGCCCGGCGGCGTAGACGGGCCAGACGGCTATGCCTATGGCTCCGGTACAGAACATTATCCCCATGGCAAGCCCCCGGCGCTTGTCGAACCAGCCTGTCAGCGCCTGAGCATAGGAGATCGGAGAACCTGCGAACGCCAGGACAAACATAACCGCCAACAGAACGGAGAAGGTGTTGGGGCTACTCGACGCCCAGCCCAGCAGCGCAATACCGAGCCCGAACGCCGGACCGCCAACCAGAGCCAGAGGCCGCACGCCGAACTTGTCGCTTAACCGCCCGATCACCGGCGCGGTTAACGAAGCGATGAGCGCGGCTGGTCCGATGGCGGCCGCCACTGCCGGTGCCGACCACCGCGTTTCGGCGATGATCTCGGGCACGAACACGCCGAAGGTGTAGTAGACGACGGCCGGTATGCCGCAGAACATGCACAGGCTGGCTCCAATCAGCACGCCCCAGGCACGATCATATTGTAGAGCGCGCCCTTTTTCGGCGGTGGATGGACGAGCTGGTGTTGCGGGTACCGATGCAGCAAGCCCCGCTGCTCCCAGGACATGCCTTACTCTCATCATAGCCCCCTCTGTCCTTGCCACGGCGAATGCCGCGAATTCAAAAAGTCGTGTGACACGTAGGCACTCGGCGCCGGTCGCGCCGCTCGAGCTACGTCCTGCAGATCGCCTGCGTCTCGTGTGGCATCGCCGAATCAGTCCGATGGCTTTACCGTTTGCAGCAATGCCGAGGCATTCCCGGAAGTGATCTTCTGCCGGTCCTCGGCCGATAAGCCCTCAACCCGATCGAGCAGATCGAACGCGGTGGGATCACCAAATGGAAAATCCGAGCCAAGCAAAAGACGTTCGGCGCCCACGTGCTCGATCAATCGCGCCAGTGCCGCGGGATCGTAGACGCAGATGTCGTACGAAAGACGTTTGATGTAGTCACTCGGAAAGCCCCGAATGTTGACCGTACTGTCGGGCATGTTGGTGACGTTCCGGTCGAGGCGCCCCATGAACAGCGGTGCGTAGCCGCCACCATGGGAGATCACGATCGCAATGCCGGGATGACGTTCGAGCACGCCTTCGTAGATTAGCGAAGCGATAACCTTGGTCTCCTCCATCGGCTGTCCGACCGAGTTCCACAAGCTATAACGTTGGAACCACGGATCGCGCACGCCATCGGGATGAATGAAGGTGACGAGGTTCGCCTCCGAAGCAACACGCCAGTAGTCGTTGAAGGAGGGATCACCAAGATAACGATCATGAACGTTGGCCGGCGCATTGACGATACGGAACCCATAACGTTCGCGGCAGCGCTCGATTTCGGACAGCGTTGCTTGCATGTTCTGGAACGGCAAGACCATCGTTCCGACGAAGCGATCGGGATAGGACAAAACCCAATCGTTCATCGCATCATTCATCATCGCACAAAGGCGTGGCTCCTCGTCAGGCGCCGCCCAAAAGGTGCCTTGCACCACCGTGCTCGATGACAGCACATGAACGTCGATCTTGCGCCGGTCCATCTCGGCGACGTGAAGGTCGGGCCGCAGCATGAACTGGAAGAACGCATCGGCCCGAGAACCTGGCGGTCGGGGACGCGGTGGCGTCGCTCCAAAACCGGTCAAAACGACCTTATCCTGGGAGATCGATGCGAGCTCCGGATGCAGGATATGGGCGTGGAAATCAATTGTACGGCCGGTCGACATGTTGCTCTCCCGTCGGCTAATCATGGGGCGCATTTTGGATACCGAATCGAGCGCGATCGCCTGACGCTATGCCGAGCGGGCCAATCCACCCTGCAACTTATTCGGAATGACCGCGGATCGTCGACGCACCTGTTCGCGTCCATTGTTTCCCCTCCATCAGCGAGTTGATTCGCCGTATTAGGCCGCTTGGATATCAGACCGCAGTTTTGAGGATGTCCAAATCCGCTGCCGATAGATTAATTCCCGTAAACGGGAATTATACATAGTTGCCACGTTCGTCGTAATAATGTCAAGAAGAAGCAAAGGGCGATGCGCGTACGAGATCGCGGACGTCGTACACTATGACATCCGTCGTGACAGTCTTGCTTGCGATCGCAGCCATAAGCGGTTGGTCGCGCGCGGCTGCAATCGTCACAAACAGACGCGAGCCTTCAGCCACGCAGCAGGCGATCGGAAAGCCCGTACCGGTGTCGACGGTCGTCAGAAGTTTCCCATCGCGCACCAATCCTACTGCGTGTCCCGCGAGCGTGGCCACCCATATGCCCTCCTCGCCCGCCCAGATACCGTCTGGCCGGGCATTGGGCCCAAGGAGCGCTGCGATATCGGCAACGTGCCGACGTTCGTGCAGGTCGCCGCCCACATCCACGCGGAAGGATGTCAACCGTTGCGCCGATGTCTCGGCGACCACCAGCGTGCGCTCGCCCTCCGTGAATGCGAGTCCGTTGGGAAAGTGAAGGTCGTCCGCGACTACACGGCTTGCCCGATCCGAACCAACGAACAAAAGGCGGCCCGGTCGGGGCTGCTCGCCGTTTGCCGCAGAGTAAGCAACGTCGTCGACGTACAAATTTCCATTCCGGTCACCCACAAGGTCGCCTAACGGACCCGGCGACAGCGAGCTCAGATCCGCGTAGGTGTCCCATTGCGCCCCCGTCCAGACTCCAATTCGTTTCTCGTGCATCATGGCAGCGACGAGTCTGCCATCCGGGAGAAACCAAAGGCCGTTTGATACGGACGACGTTTCGAACGCCGTCCACTTGCCGCCCGCGTCCGTCCATAGTCGGGACCCTTGAGTATCCGACACCCACAGCGCGCCATTCTGCCAGCGCGGTCCTTCCCCCCACTTCAATCCCGAGGCGTACACCGTCATGCCATGGCCTCCGCGCGAAACAACCGCTCCGAAAGCTTTCTTGTGGCGGCTATCAATTCATTTGGGCCGCTGCAAAGCGCATAAACGTATCTATCAGGGCGAACGATCGCCACGTCGGCACCATTTGCCGCAAGCCACTTATCGACGCGATCGCCGGTACCTGGCGATACGACAGCTCCAAGACGAGACCAAAGCGAGCGAGTATTGTCGTCTACCGCAGCGATGCTCTCCTTCGCTCCTAGGATAACGAAATTGTATCCCGTAACGTCGTCAAGGCGGGCACCGTCACTTGATCGCGGTTGAGGCGCCAGCTGACCGATGGACCTCGTTGGGTGGTCGGCAAGTCCTACACCAAGAGAGGGACGCATTCGAGGAACGACCTGAGGCTCCGTAACCTCGGGAAGCCCATCACCGCTGCCGAATCCCTCGATAAGATTGGACTGCCTAGCTGACTCTACGATGTAGGGGCGAACATGGGCCGCCCTCTCCGTCTCATACGTATCGAGAAGGGTGCTGTGGCACTCTCCTTTCACGACCGATGCCAATTTCCAGGCGAGATTCAAGGCATCCCTGAGCCCCGAGCACATGCCTTGGCCAAGCATCGGCGGCATCTCATGAGCTGCATCGCCTGCAAGTAGCACCCGTCCATTACGCCAGCCTTTCACAAGTCGGGCGTGCCATTCGTAGGTGTCGGTGCGCATGATGCGATAGCCACCAGCAGCGATCCAGGGACTCAGGAGTTTGTAGATCGATGAGGGGCGCTCCAGCTCGTGGGCCGAATCTCCACCGCTCAGCATAAACTCGAAACGCAGCATCGGAGGAAAAATCGGCACATAGGTGAGCGGCAACTCTTGCCTGCAAACGATGAATCCGCTGGTGCGAGGCAGACCCTCGGGATGCTCGAACGGATAAATGTCGATTATCAGCGAACGCTGAGTCCCTTTGAGATCCTCGACGTCTGCCGCCATAGACCGGCGCACGAAGGAGCCGGCGCCGTCACAGCCGACCGCGTACGCGGCGCGCAGCGCCCTCGTGTCGCCGCTCTTGCGATCCCTTAAGGTGAGCACGACTTCTTCATCAGCCTGCCGGAGATCCGTAACTTCCCAGCCAAATAGCAGATCGACGTGGGGATCGTTGGCTAAGCCACCGCGCAACTGCGACTCGAAATCAGGTTGATGAAACTGGTAGTCGCCCTGCCAGCCTTGATCGGATTCTTCCTCCGAATGGGCAAACGTAAGAAACGGCGTGCCATCTCGCTTACGTAACGTCCATCCCGACATCCTCAGAAACTGCAGCTCCATTGCGGCAGCGCCGACGGTCTGCAGCGTTCGCATCGTTTCGTCGTCGAGATGGGTCGCCCGCGGATGATGGCAAACCAGCCTATTTGGATCGATTGCAGCAACCCGAATTCCCTTGCTGCCAAGCAGTCGAGCGAGGACTAGCCCCACCGGACCACATCCCACAACGGCTACGTCGTACAATTCGCTCTTATTCGCATCCACCTCAGTGTCTCCCTAGATGATTCAATCGACGCTGAAGTCGAACTCGAAACGCGTGCCCCAGGTGTTGAACGTACCCGGCTGCCACACTTTAGGCTTTTGCGGCAGATCTTCGTGCCATGGTCTTGGCTCGAAGATTCCGATATCCGGCAGTAGAACGTCCATGTCGGTGTAGAGCTCGACGATCGTCCGGTCCGGGTCGTGATGATAGGCTGCGAAATTGTGTCCCGCCGTATGCCTTGCCGGACCCCACAGGGTAGAGATGCCGGCCGTTGCGAGAAGATCGGCCGCCTGACAATGATGGCTACGGTCCTGAATCTGAAATGCGATATGATGAACTCTGCTTCTATCGGCTTGAACGACATTCAGGACGTGATGATCCGGATTGCATGTCAAGAAGGTTGCGACATCTACAAACCAGTCCGTGGTGTGAAAACCGAGAGACTCGGTAAAGAATCGCACGACCTTGGCTGCGTCTGGTGCCATGATCGCCACGTGCCCGAGGCGAATCGGCCTGATACCCTTTTCGGAGAACCCCGGCGCTGGCATCGTCATGGTGCTGAAGAGTTGCAGCGGAATCGATCCGGGCGGCGTCACCTCGATCAACTCCGACACGCCCGGACGGGAGTCCTTCTTCCAGGAAACCCTGTGGCCAGCACCTTCAAGGTCCCTAGCCAGGCCTTTCAACGGCACGTCTTGATTGACCTGCAGCCCGATGCATGACAGCCCCGGGGCGCTGGCTGATCGTAACGCGACGTTGTGATGGTCGAGCCCGATGCTTAGATAGGCTGCATCGGCACTAGCCTCAACTTGGCGCAGGCCGATCACGTTCTCGTAATATTCCGCCTGACGTCGTACATCCGGCGTAGCTAGTTCAATGTAGCCAATTCGGAAAACTTTAGGCATCACGCCCTCTCCATATCTGCAGAAGTCAATCGGCGCGGTCAGTTCGCGGTTTCACCGTCGAACCGCTCGGGCACCACAGCATTTTCGATGAAGCCGATACCTTCGATTTCCACGCGCGTACGGTCTCCGGCCTTGAGGAATGTCGGAGGCTTCATCGCCGCTCCAACGCCGCCAGGCGTCCCGGTGAAAATGAGATCTCCGGGCTCCAGCGTCATTGCGCGACTGAGGTATTCGAGCTGTTCGAACACGTTGAATACGAGGTGACGTGTATTTGAATGCTGTCGGACCTCGTCATTGACGAAGCATTTCACATCCAGTTGATGCGGGTCTCCGATCTCGTCGGAGGTAACGATCCAGGGCCCAATCGGTGCATGCGTGTCGAACGATTTACCGACGCACCATTGCGAACTATGCTGTTGCCAGTCGCGGACCGAGACGTCATTACCCGCACAGAATCCGAATATGTAATCGCGGGCTTGCGCCGCACTGACGTGTTTGGCGCGGCGACCAATGATGGCGACGAGCTCGGCCTCATAGTCGAGCAACGACGAAGCAATCGGCAAATCGACTGGATCGTATGGACCGTTGATGCTCGTGTTCGCTTTGGAAAACCACAGTTGCCGATCGGGTTTAGCGAGCCCGGTCTCTGCGATGTGATCCGCATAATTCAGGCCGATGGCGAGCACCTTGCCCGGACGCGCTATGGGGGCAAGAATCTTGACGTCCGCTAGCGGAATTTGGGGGGCTGCGTCGACGTGGCGGGCCACCGCATCTTTTAGTGCGTCCCAGCTTTCGATCACACGGATTGCATCCTCCGCACCGCCGACCACTTCCGTCAGATCAACGATCGCCTGCCCGATTAACGCGCCCACGCGAATGCGGTTTTGGTGCCTATATCTGATAAGCTTCATATCGTGCCTGTCTCCGGGGAAGAACGAGTTGCGGCCGACCGCGAGCATGCGCACTCAAGCGCGCTTGCCGGCCGTCCATTGGGTTCGATGTTCGCTTCCGACTATCGCCGGAGGTGACCGAAGTGCATTTGCCATAGACGATCCGCTCCCTCCACTCCGCGTTTCCTTCGCGGGCCATGCGATTTCCACCGGTATCCCGGTTAACCTGCTTATCGAGGTTATCGCGCGCCTCCCACGACGGTTCATCCGGGCCTATATTGCTGAATTCCATTCATAATTCCTTCATCGAGGAATTAATCGTTTATTGCCATGAAGGCAATAATGGTGTCAAGAGGGATAACCCGGTGCGAGCGGACCCAAACCACTTGAGCAAGAAAACGTCGAAACAACCCAGGATCGCGCGCCGCCAGGGCCGCCCAGTCAAGGATGACTCGCAGGCATTGCGGGACAAAATCATCGCTGCAACGCGAGAACTACTTCGGACGAATTCACCCGACGCGATTTCGCGTATCGATATTGCCCGAGCGGCGAAGGTCGATCCCGCCCTGATTCGCTATTATTTCGGCAGCAAGGACGATGTACTAAGCGCGGTTGCGCTCACATTCATGGATGATTTCCGGAGGAGCGAATATGATGTTCCTACCAGCGGCGACGTTCAGGATCTGCTCGACCGGATCGTGACCGTGATGATGGCCTTCATAGAGAGCGTTCCGTATATGCACGATCTCTTGGTCAGGGAGATTAGCCGGCTCGGTGCTCCCGGCGGGGCCAAGATTAGGAGTGCGTTCATCGATAATCCGACGGCGCGGATAGAACGGTCCATTCGAGGTACGGATAGCATTCGATTGACGCGAAGGGAGCTTCAGTTCTTTCGCATGATGGTGATTGCCATCTGCGCTTTCCCGATCCGCGAACAAGCATTTATTGAGCAACTTTTTGGACGCGAGCGATTCGATGCTGAATTAACGAAAGAATACTGCAAGTTTGTCGCGAAAGTTTTCGCACAGGGCATGAAACCACGACCGAAGTAGTAGAGAGTTGTAGCGCTCTGTCACTCAGCCTCCGCCCCCCAGCTTAGGCGGAGAATTTTGAACGATACAGCGACGGCGATCGCATACAAGGCAACGAACTGCGGACGACGGGTCTAAACAGTATCGCGTGTCGCCCTGCCCCGTGTAGCGAACTCGACAAACCAATTCAATGAAGCCGGATTCGCCATGGCGTCGGTGCTTGCGGCACGCTCTGGCGGTACACCCATGATCAGCTTACGAACGGGCACTTCCATCCTCTTGCCTGTCAAGGTGTAAGGAATGGCGGGAGCTTGATGAATCTCGTCAGGCACATGACGCGGGCTGGCATCGGTACGCAACCTGACAACGATTCGACTTTTCAAATCCTCATCGAGTTGCCGCCCTGCACCTAGCGCGACGAATAGCGGCATGTAGAATTCGCCGCGGGGCATTTCACAACAAACGACCAGTGCATCGGTGATTTCTGGTATCTGCTCTAACACGCGGTATAGTTCAGCGCTGCCAATGCGCACGCCAAATCGGTTAAGAGTCGCGTCCGACCTTCCATAAAGATACGCGCCTCCTCGAGAGTTGAACTTTGCGAGATCTCCATGACGCCAAATCCCCGAATATGTGGTGAAATAGCTGTCATGGTACCGAACGTCGCCTGCATCACCCCAGAAGAAGAGTGGAGCGGACGGAAACGGCTTGGCGACGACTAGTTCTCCAACGTCGTCAAAAATCTCTTCGCCGTTCTCGTTCCAAACCTGGACGTCGATCCCGAGTGCTCGAACTTGGAGTTCGCCAGCATGAACAGGAAGCGCGGGAGTTCCGGCGAGGAGACTACTACAGAGCTCCGTCCCGCCAGATTGGGAGGTCACCCAGAGATCTTGCCGAACGTTCTCGTAGATCCACCCGAATGTCTCGGGCGTCGAGGGTGCCCCGCCAAGTATGATGGTGTCCAATGCCCGCAGATCAAAGGTAAGGGCCGGACGGACGTTCTCCTTTTTCATAGTCTGGACAAGGGTGGGACTCGCGCCGAACACCGTTGCCCCAGTTTCATCGGCAATCCGCCAAAGTGCGTCGGCGCCTCCATGAAACGGGCTGCCGTCATATAGGATGGCGGCCGCGCCCACAATCAGCGAGGCCATGACGGCATTCCACATCATCCATCCGGTTGTACTATAAAAGAACATCCTCCGTCCTGGCCCGAGGTCACAGTGAAGGGCCATCGCTTTCAGATGCTCGGCGACCATGCCCGCATGTCCGTGCGCTATGGCCTTCGGTAGTCCCGTCGTACCAGACGAAAACAGGATCCATAATGGATGATCCGACGGCACGCGCTTGTACTTAAACTCCGCGGCCGGAATCTCCGGTCCCTTTAGCAGGTCAGCGAACTCCACGACTCGCGGGACAATCGCGACATCGCGTTCAAGGCCGACGTACGGCAGCCAGATGAGAGTGGTCAGGCTTGATAGGCCGTTCGCGATCGTTACTATTTCGGTTCGTCGATCGAAGACGCGGCCGTTGAACTGATAGCCATCCGCAAAGAACGCGACTTTGGGCTCAAGCTGACCAAAGCGCTCGAGCACCATCTTCGAGCCGAACTCCGGCGCCGCTGACGACCAGACGGCTCCGATAGCGACAGTTGCAAGCATGGCAACGGCGGTTTCCGGAATATTCGGCATGTAGGAAACGACCCGATCCCCCGGTTGAACGCCGATTTGGCGTAATCGCGTTGCGAGCCGCCGTACTTGTCCTCCTAGTTCACTCCAAGTCATCGTCGCAACGGGACGCACCTCGGAGCAGTAGACGAGCGCAACTTCTTCGGAAGTTGCCACGCTTTCATGACGCAGAAGATGCTCCGCGTAATTGACGCGAGCACCCAAAAACCAGCGGGCCTTGAGTATGTCAGTCCCACTAACCACTTCCGCCGGAGCATCTCCGAAAATGCCAAAGTAGTCCCAGATCGCGCGCCAGAAGCAGTCGCTTTCGGCCACCGACCAGCGCCAAAGATCTTCATAGTCGGTAAATATTAGCCGCCGTTCCCGCTCAAGCCAGCGCAGAAACTTGGTGATCTGCGCTCGCTCCACCCGCACACTGTCGGGCGTCCACAGAAGCTGCCCGGCCGTCGGTGCGCTGCTTAGAGTTTGCCCAGTTCCGGAAGTCATCTCTGCGATCTCTAGCTGGCTTGGCCTTGCTGATGATGAGCATTTAACCAAAGCAACAACAACGTGCACGGGCGACAATCATCATTTCCTCACATCAGGAATTCGATTCAGATCACACGCAACGACTCAAAGTGTCAAGCGTCCGGTGTCTTAGGAAACTTACGAGTTGGAGAGATCAGACTGAATTCTGACGGAGCCCCTCTGAGTCGCCGGAGCACGGTAAGCCTGCGAGCGATGGGAGCGCCCCTTAAAAAAGGGGCCGCCGCACAAGTAAGGCGGCGGCCCTCACAAGTCTGGGAGGTTAGCAGACGAGCCGGCCTGCCAGCGGATACCCTCGGCTTTCAAGGCGGCTGTTGCGTCCGAGTGCTACTTGCACCGATTCCCGATATTGAAATCTTTGAAGCGCGACGACGGTAACCTATTCGTCCGCGCGCCCGACGAAGCCAACACCCGGGCGGCATGGCGACATCGGCCAATTCCTACTTTATGAAGAATGGTCGTTTTTCGGAAGGCGTAGTCTCCTGATCCGGTGCCCAGAGGCGATAACGGAGTGTCGCGGCCACGCTGAAGCCGTTTGGAACGGAGGAGAGATTGATCGGTCCTCCGGAGGTTGCGCCGGATGTCGCCGTATAAACCTGTTCCGTGGCCCATACCTGGACTTGGGCAGGACCAAAATCATAGCCTAAGAGCGCGCCGACCGCGACCCGATCATATCGGTTTGCATTCAGAATCTTGTAATTGTAGAACGCGCTCGATTTATCACCGGTTACCTGTCCAACATAGTACGCCACCGGACCGATAGTCCACTTGTCGATTTGCTTCGTTGCGGTGAGGTCGACGTGGAAAATGTCGCCGGTCGTGTAACCGGTCACACTGTTTGCGGTGTTCATCTCATTGTAGAGGTTCGCCGTAAGATTCCATCCGTTCTTTAGGTAGGACAGCGACAATTGCGGCATGAATGTCCAATACGGATCACCTACGTTGCTCAATTTCGCGATTCCGGTTTGAGTTCCATCTGGCACATACATGCCAAGACCGACCTTCGCGAAGAAGCCGCTATCTCCAAGCTTCCAGCTCAGTTCGAACGGCGCAATGTACGTGTTGTACATGCCGCTCGATTGGACGTTCACCGGGCTTCCGACGCTTTGCATCTGCAATGGCACGGCGATCGCCGCATCATAGGTAGCTCCGAGAAACGTCCACCCGGGGACAAAGACGAATCCATGGGTAATGGCGCCGACTTGCAAGCCTGTGTTGTCCCCAATGACCTTTGTCACCGGACCGGCGATGTTCGATTGAAGCGTACTTGCGCGATCGAACCCGTAGATGCCTGGCGGCGGTGCCGCAGCAGCCGTTCCGATGAACAAGCCAGGCATCGCCACGGCCGAGCTCGACTCGTACGAATGCGCAGGCGTCGTAGATAGTGTGGCGACGCCTGCGGCAGCAAATGCATATCCCCACTTAAGCATTTCATTCTCCCCATATTTTCACGACGTTAAAAGATATTCGGACAGCCGTCGTCGTTCGCTGCGAAGAAACGCAACGTCCGCGTCGAAGCCCCACATCAAGCGAACCTTCCCAAGGGGAGCGCGCTCAATGCAGCGGTCGCTGAACACAGCCGACCTATCAGGCCTGCGGCAGCAAATAGCTTTAGGCTGTTCGTAACCGACGATCGGCCGATAAGAGTCGCGGCGCTAAAAGCTTACGCTCTGCCGTCATGCGCTCGCATCACCGCGGCTGGCTAACAGGATGCGCGACAATACTGATTTCAAATGGACATCGTCCCCTCCCTCTAAGCGCTTTCCACCCAACGCGACTTCACGATCTTCAGCAGGATCAAGTTGATCCTGCTCGACCCTCATGCCGGGGCCATCGCCTCGTCGCCACAGTCTGCCCAACACACGCCTCGCGACCTGCGGTACGAGCTTTGGGCAGCCCGTCGAAAGTCCAGATTTAAGCACCGCGTTACAGCGCCCAATCATTCGATTTAATTCCTTCATAGAGGAATTGTATGTATCTCGATGCCATGAAGGCAACTTGATGTCAATGGCGGTAAAATTGATGGGTGCGAATGAGAGGGCAACTTTCCGACTCTCTCGCCAGCCTTAGAGCCACAGATGGCGGAGCAGGAGCTTCGAAGGAGAGATGAGCAGCGCTTTTATGCCATGCGGATGTTCTGCATGAAGCCGTCAAGCTCGGCACGCAGCCGTGCGCTTTCGCTGGACAAGCGTATTGGCCGAATTCAAAAAGCGCCAAGAGCTACTACAACTAAAAATCGTCCAAATCCCATGCGCAACCATTCGGGTCGGTGCGCGCGGAGCGCGGCGCCTTGCATTGTGTTTTGTTGCGAGCGACTGGAATGACGGACTCTGACAATAAAGATGGTTGGCGACATGCGGCAAGAGCTGTTGACCTGCAGCAGCTTCGACTAGCCGTGGTAGCTTGCGATTGTGGAAGCTTTCGGCAAGCCGCAGAAGCGCTTTCAATCAAGCACTCCGTCCTCAGCCGTTCGATTGGCAAGCTTGAGTATCTGATTGGCACTCCACTATTTGAGCGCTCAAGGGGAGGGATAAAACCTACTCTCGCCGGCCGATCAGTCCTGCGAATAGCGCGGCTTATCTTGGAACAAGTGGACACGCTCGTCGACACAGGAAGATCTAGCGGTCGAGGTGACGTTGGCCACCTTGCGATGGGATTTTGCAGCTCCATTTCAGCCGGCAATTTGCGGGCCACTCTGGTCGACTTTACAAGGCGCTTTCCGCAAATCGAGTTGGCAACAGTAGAACGCTCACGCTCTCGTCTTATGACCGCGCTTCGTAGCGGGACAGTCGACGTCGCTGTCTGCCCTGGACGTCTACCATCAACAGACGCCAAGGTGCTATCGCTCTGGAGCGAGCGGATCCTGATCTCGCTACCCCATGATCATCGCTTGGCAGCGAAGGAGGTAGTCCACTGGATGGATCTTCGTATCCCTCCGGCGGAGACCGTCTTGTTCGGTGACCGGCTTCCGAGGAAGCATGTGGCTTTAAGGCTAGCCTTAAGGTCGGTAGATGCGGGTAGA
>NZ_JBEPTH010000018.1:0-122827 GCF_040549385.1 Bradyrhizobium sp. LB11.1
GCCGTTCGACTTGGGCACTGCGCCTATCACTGTCCATAAGGACAGTTCTCAACAACACGTCTCATTCGGCAAGGCGGCCTTCACCGGAGGGATACTCGGGAAGTCAATTTGCGCGAGGTTGTCCAGGCGATTTTCTACATCCTGTCGACCGGCTGCCAATGGCGAGCCCTGCCCAGCGAGTTCCCTCCGTACTCAACGGTCCAAGGCTATTTTTATGCTTGGCGCGATACCGGTAGGTGGCTCCGGATCGTCACAATGTTGGTTCGGCGAGCGCGGCAAGAACTCGGGCGTAAGGCGAAGCCAACAGCTGGTGTCATCGACAGCCAAACCGCTTCGACAACACAGGCCGGGGGGCCACGTGGTTTTGACCCCGGCAAGCGCCTCTACGGACGCAAGCGGCACATCGTCATCGATACCAACGGTCTCCTCCTGGCTGTCCAGGTTCATCCCGCCAACATTCAGGATGTCCATGGCGCTGTCCCTTTGCTGGAGCACCTGCGAGACAGCTTTCCCAGGCTTCAGCATGTGTTTGCCGATCGGATTTATCGCGGCAAACAGCTCCTCAATGCACTCTCCCACTGCGGCCCGTGGACGATCGAGATCGTCGAGCGACCGCTCGGGGTCAAAGGCTTCCAGCTCTTGCCCAGACGATGGGTGGTCGAACGCACCTTTGCGTGGTTCGGCCGCTGCCGGCGCCTAAGCAGAGACTTCGAAGGTTCGGCCGCCACCGAGGTCGCCTGGCTTCTCGCCGCCCATATCAGGCTTCTGACACGGCGCCTCGCCAGACACTGAAAGCCACCCACTTTTGAGTTAGGCTCTTAGGCTGCCGCCACAGCTTTGCGAATGGCTCCAAGACCCCGGCGGCATTTCATGTTCCGATCTCCCTACTGG
The DNA here is from genome assembly GCF_040549385.1 of Bradyrhizobium sp. LB11.1. NCBI lineage: Bacteria > Pseudomonadati > Pseudomonadota > Alphaproteobacteria > Hyphomicrobiales > Nitrobacteraceae > Bradyrhizobium > Bradyrhizobium sp. LB11.1. The sequence continues at coordinate 892 of NZ_JBEPTH010000018.1, forward strand.
ACGACGACTTTCTAGTTGAAAGGTCGATTTGTCTTCCTGCAAAGTTGCGGAGCGGGAGCCCAGCGGATGCAGAAATTCAGCGAAGTTTGGCGCTGAGACGCAGAATTTCAACACCGACGTCAAAGATGGAAATGACGACCCCACTGAGTTCACCCGAAGTTCTGTGGATTCGCTAGATCGAACTGTGAAATGAATAGGGTGATCCACTGGACGTACGCTGGTAGCGCCCTGAAGGGGAATGATACATCAGGCCAGGCGGAGATAGGCCTACAAGGTGAGGAGACGGTGCTGGTCGAACCCGATGTGGTGAAAATGTCCGTGCTGATTTGTTTCTTCCCAAGTTCGAAAGCGAGGACGAGCTCACCGTGTGAGGTCGCGAGCTTGAAGAATTCAGCGAACCGAACTCTCGGCTTCCCATCTTTAAGCCAATCTGGTTCGTAGATGCGGGGATCGCCAATTGCGTAGCACCGCCGAGGTTTGAACAGACCGAGGCCCTAAGGCTGATCATCGACAAACAGGATCTAGACCATGCGGCTCGAACAATGCCACAATGTCCACGATTTCCGTAAGCTGGCGCTGAAGCGGCTGCCAAGACCGATCTTCAATTACATCGACGGGGGCGCGGACGATGAGGCCAGCCTTCGGCGGAACAGCGCAAGCTTCGAACGTTGCGATCTCGTGCCGGACGTGTTGCGCGGTGTGCAGGACATCGACCTGTCGGTGACAATGATGGGCCAGAGGCTTGCAGTGCCGTTCTATTGCTCGCCAACAGCGCTGCAGCGCCTGTTCCATCATCGTGGAGAGCGCGCCGTCGCTGCGGCGGCGGCAAAACACGGCACCTGTTCGGCGTCTCCTCGCTAGGAACGGTCAGTCTTGAGGAGTTACGCAGAACGCACGACACGCCGCAAGTCTATCAGTTCTATTTTCACCGCGATCGCGGCCTGAATAGGGCCATGATGCAGCGTGCCAAGGAAGCGGGGGTCGAGACCATGATGCTTACGGTGGACAGCATCACCGGTGGAAACCGCGAGCGCGACCTTCGTACCGGCTTCAGCATTCCATTCAAATTGACACTTGCCGGGATGGCCCAATGCGCCATCAAGCCGAAGTAGGGCATCAACTATCTCAGCCACGAACGACTCACACTGGCGCAACTCGATGAGCATAAAGACATGAGTGGTGGCGCTATGTCGATCGGTCGCTATTTCACCGAGATGTCTCGATCCCTCGATGACTGGGACGATGTCGCCGAGATGGTACAGATCTGGAACGGACCGTTTTGTCTCAAAGGCATCATGTCGCCTGATGATGCAGGGAAAGCGGTCGAGATCGGCTGTGCAGGGATCGTCCTGTCGAACCATGGCGGCCGCCAGCTCGATGGATCGCGCGCCGCATTCGGTCAGCTTGCCGAAATCGTCGATGCGGTCGGCGACCGGATCGATGTTGTGATTACGGCGGCATCCAGCGCGGAACGCACATCATCAAGGCTCTGGCGTTGGGCGCTAAGGCGGTAGGGATCGGGCGGTACTATCTCTACGCCCTCGCTGCTGCCGGAGAAGCAGGGGTCGAGCGGGCGCTCGCGTTGTTGCGTGGCGAGGTGGAGCGCGGCATGAAGCTCATGGGCTGCAAGTCTGTAAGCTAGCTATCGCGCGACAATCTGCGCTTCAGATCATCCTGAAAAACTCTGAATCGCAATACATCGGACCATGGGCTCATGTACCTGCCGTGAAATAGCTTATCTAGTGATCTCGGACAGTACGAAGGTAAGCCACTCTGTGTTGAGACGCATGCGCACCTCAGCTGCGGCCGCGGCACCGTGACCCTCGTTTTCGTGGATTCGCAGTAAGGCTGGTTTGCCTTGCGCTTGTGCGGACTGGAGACGCGCTACAAACTTTGAGGCATGACAGGGCGGGCAACGTGGGTCGGTCGCGCCAGCAATCGCTAGAAGCGCTGGGTACGCAACACCAGGCCTGATAGCGTGATAAGGCGACGTTGCGAGGATACGCTCAAGGTCCCGCGGATCATCGGGATCGCCAAACTCGATGTTTCCATGCAAGTAGGGTCGCGTGAACCAGTCTAGGAGGTCCAGCACTGGCACCAGGGGAACTGCTGCAGCCCAAAGATCGGGTCTTTGCGTTATCGCCACACCAACCATCATACCCCCGTTTGATTTTCCGGCTACGGCCAGCTGCGCAGGTCGGGTAAAACCCTTCTTGATCAGGTCTTCGGCAACGGCGTATAAATCGTCGTAGCCGTTCTGCTTGTTTTGAGCTCTCCCCTCCAGCCACCAGCTAAGTCCAAACTCTGAACCGCCCCTGATATGGGCGTGGACGAAAATACAACCGGCCTCAACCACAGTGGCCATAGCACCTGGGAATTCAGGGATGAGCGGACGATTGCTCGCCCCGTATGCGAAGATCAGTGTGGGACGCGGCCCGGTTTCCGTCCGTCTCTTTCCAACGACATGATAGCGCACAGGCGTGCCGTCCTTGGACCGCGCCGTGCCTTCTTCCACGATCGCGTCGGGAATAGTTGTGGCAGGCGCAACAACTGTTTCTAGACCGCCACTTGATGGGTCATGCTTATATATGCCCCATGAAGTCGTTAGGGTTGAGACCACAAACAGAGCCGTTGTTTCGAAGGTTGGTCTTGTCAGGTTCATGATCGGAAAGATGCCCTCGGTAATCGCGCCGAGAGCGGGCAGCCTAACGCTATCGATAAACTCGCCGTTCAATCCGTAGATATGAACGCCAGAATAGGTGTCATCGAACAAGGTGACGTAGAAACAGTTTCCTGCCGGGATGATCGTCCTGAAAACAACATTAGATTCCGGAACGATCTCGCGCCAGGTGTCCGTTGAGCCATCACCGGATAACGGTATACTGACAATCCGCCCCCGATTGGCGCCAACGAATGTTACAGCAATGTATCGATCGCCGAACACCTGACCTGGGAGCCCGCCCTCTGCCCCGCGAACGAAAGAACGCCATTGGGCATGCGGATCAGCCAGATCAAGCACCGCAATGGGAACAGGGTCCGATAGTCCCTGCACCGCAATCGCCCATGTAGTCCCGGGCCTAATGAATACACCTCGATAGTCTGCCTTTTGAGGCCAGATAATGTCGGCTAGGCCGGTGTGCTTTGACTTGAGATCGTGAAGGAAGACTTCGAATCCTCCATCCACGGATCGATTTGGCAAGCCCGTGAAATAGAAGCGGCGGTTGTCGGGCAGCCAGTGAACGCCGCCCGTCCAATTGTCCATCAGTGGAATATCAGGCCCATCCGGTAAAACGTGGCCTGTCGGTACGTCGATCAATATGATGCGATTATTTTCACTCCCGTCTTCGCACAATCCGAGAGCGAGTATTTTTCCATCCGAGCTTGGGCTGATCCAGGTGATCGTAGGTACGGCTGACTCGAGATCAGTCGTGTCATATAGGACACTTCCGGACGCCGGAAATTTTGGCCCGGTCCGGACAGCCGGCCTGCCGCTTTCGAGATTGCTCGAGATCCAAAACCAAGCGCCCCCAGCGAACCTCGGAAGTTGATCCGGCCGAGCGACATCATATCGGCTGATGGCCTCCGAAACGAATTCGCCACTCGGAAGCCCGGCAAGGTAGTGGGAGGTCAGTCGATTTTGTTCCGCTACCCACGCCTGCACCCGCGGGCTGGTTTCCGCGAGCCAGTTATACTCGTCGGGCACATCCTTTTCGCCTAGTCGAGCAACCGTCGTTTCGGGAGTCGTGGCAGGGTAGTCAAAAGCTGAAGGATGCATGTCACTTCTCCAGTTGCGCGGGTAAGTCCGGAATTGCGTCAGTGACGACGTAGAAGTGCTCTGCCGCATGAAGAGGCAAAGAAATGCCATGCTTGGAGGCAAACTCGCGTGACCACATGCCGCCGCAAATTACAGAGCAATCTGCACGGCGTCGCCTGGTACGAATCGCCACCGGCTGTCCTTGGTAGGCGGCGGGCAACCGAGCAACTACTGTTGTCGATCATTGGGTGGCCATCGCGAAAATGGCCCAGCCTCGGAGGGAGCGCTTTCGAGCGGCGGCCATACGCCCCATGGACCTCGTGCAGTACCTACGGCGATCTTGTCAGCCACCTGGGTCAGTTAATTCCGCGACGAAACTCGAAAGAAATCGCCGGTATCGACTCCGCCGACGACTGTCCCGACGATCGAAATCTGAAGAATTCGGTCGGTTTCACAGACAACCGGATCTCGATCAAGAATGACGAAATCTGCAAACTTGCCGGTGGCAATACTCCCGATTCTATCGTCCATCTGCAGTTGATATGCCGCGTCGATCGTGATCGCCTTCAGTGCATCTTCCATGGACACGCGCTGCTCAGGGCCAAGGACTGCGCCCTTCATTGTGCTTCGGTTGACGGCGACATTCAGGCAAACAAGCGCATCTGGCCATGTCATTGGAGAATCGCAGTGATAGGAGACCCGCATGCCCTTTCTTGACGCCGAGCCTGACGGAGCGAAGCGAGCCGCGCGCTCTTCGCCAAGCAGATAGTCGCGGAGCGCTTCGCCCCAGTGGTGGATGTAAGGCAAGAAATAAGAGCAAACGACGTTCAGTCGAACGGCACGATCGATCTGATCCTCGCGCATGATCCCGCAGTGCTCAATGCGAAGCGGCCCGGACACCTTCTGAGCGCCGACCCTCTCGATAACCCTCTCATAGACATTGAGGACCATGTCGATGGTCCGATCGCCATGGGCGTGGACCGACATCTGCCAGCCCTCACTCACGTATTTGGCGACCAATTCGTGCAATTTCTCTTCTGAAATGTTGGAATGCCCCGTGCTATTCTCGGGCAACCCCATTCCTTTGAGTGTCATCTTGTTGTTCAGGTAAGGACTTGTGGTCCAGACGTTGCCCAACAGGACGGAGCCGTCCGCGTGGAGCTTGGTGCCAATCATCCTGAAATCGTCGTCGCCAAAATCGCGGGCAACGGTCACCTCACCGCCTAGATGTTTCGCTTCGTATCCTACAATACGGAGCGGGTTTCGGCGCGATTTTACCAGAGCGTAGAGCATTGGGCCCGCGCCAGGCTCAATCATGATCTCTGACGTGGTGGTATATCCTGCCCGCACAAACTTCTGCACCCACTCCTCGAAGCTACGCTTCTTTCGCTCTTCACCGCAGACCTCGTAAAAGCGGTTGCACAGTTGCCATGCCGAAGTCTCGGCAAACTTCCAAGGAAGCCCGTCTGCTGCGTCGAACACCTTTCCGCCAAGTGGCGGTTTGTAGTCAGCGCCGATTCCAAAAGCGGCGAGGGCTTTTGTGTTTATGAACACTCCGTGAAAGTTGATTGTCTGAACAACGATCGGATTGTCGGGGGCTATGTCGTCGAGAAGTTCGCGGGACGGCTCTTCCATACCCTCATGCAGTTGCGGATCAAGTCCGAGAAACCAGAGGATTTCATCAGGCTTCGCCTTCGCAACACGTCGACGCATCTTCGCAAGCACCGCGGAAAACGTCGGCTCATGAACCGCTCGAATATCGACGACAGGGTCGCCCCAAGCCAGCGCACTCATCATGGGATGGCTATGGGCCTCGACGAAGCCGGGCAGCATTGCCCTTCCACCAAGATCGCTCCTGATCGTATCGGCGGCCGCGAGCCTTTCGATGTCCGCCTTAGAGCCGACCGCCAGAACCCTACCTTCTCGAACCGCAACGGCCGCGGCGATCGGTTTCGCTGGGTCCATGGTCCGGATCGGGCCGCCAAAGAATATTCGGTCAGCTGTCTTCATTTGGACCACCCTTCTTCGATTATGGCTTCTATTCGCAAATCTTCGGACGCCTTGGACGCCGGCGCTGCGCGATTGGTAGGGCGGCACGCGCACCGGGGCACAGGTCAAGAGCCGCGTCAATCGCGCTCCTGTCGAGTTCTCCTCGCCGGGCGATCAATACGACCTGGCTTCTCTCAGGACCTTCCGCGTTCTCCAGTTCGACGGAAGATCGCTTTCCTACGAATTGAAAGATGCCCCGTGACGGGCGCTCTTGGTCCTTGATCGTCAGACTCAACAAGCCCTTGCCGCGCAGAATTTGGGACGGGAGAGCCTCGGCAAACCGTCTGAAGGCTTCAGCACGAATTGGAACATCCCAGTAAAACGAGGCGCTTTCGTAAACATCCGAGTGCTTACCCTGCACCGCCCCTCGAGCTCTGTGTCGGACTTGTTCCGTCGGACCAAAAAGAATTTCAGGTGAGACCTGCGCATTCACAACATCCAACAGCTTCATGCTGCGTTGAGCTGCTTGAAGCATTTGCCTGACTTCGAGCTGAACGGCCTCCGGCACTAAATCGGTTTTATTCAACAAGACCAGATCGGACATGGCCGCTTGATCGATTGCAAGCTCCGTGCTTTGGTAGTCGAGCTCGAGTATGTTGGATGTATCGATCAAACAGAATAGGCCATCTACATAGAACTGCGCTCTGATAGGATCGCTGTCGAAGACTCTCAATACGCCAGCGGGATGAGATACACCGCTGCACTCGAGCAGGACCCGTGTGAACTTGCTCGGAAGACGGCTGACCGAAACCAAACCGGACGCCAGGTCGTCACGGATTGAACAACAAACGCAACCGTTGCTCAGCTCTATCTGATTTTCAGTCTCGACCTTGATGAGGTCTTGATCAATATTAACCGCACCAAAATCGTTAACCAGCACGGCAAGACGTTCGGATCCAGGGTTATGCAAGAGATGATTGATGAGCGTTGTCTTGCCCGCGCCGAGAAACCCGCAGACGATGGTCACTGGAAGCATCATCTCGCGCGTCCCATCCAGCGATACACAATGCTGAGGCGCTCCTTGGCGGATCGCTTGCTGTTGGAATTTAGCCTCCGCGTGGGACGACGCAACACTCCAACGATTCCAGTTGGGAAGTAATAGACTGCCAGAATGAAGAGCAGTCCGAGCCACAACATCCAGCGATCCGGGGCCAGCACCTGGCCGATTCCCGGCAACGAGCCTAATGCCGCGCTCGCGCCTTTCAGTAGATCCTGCAGATAACCTTGCGCCGCTAAAAACGCGGCCGCTCCCACGATACTGCCGTAGATCGTTCCGACCCCGCCGATGATGACTATCATGAGGATATCGAGCATGATTTCGAACGAGAGCGAGGCGTCCGGGCCGGTGTAACGAAGCCACAGCGACAGCATGACACCAGCCAGGCAGGCGAACACGGCAGCAACGACGTTGGACAGCGTTCGAAAGACAAAAACCGGATAGCCGATCGCTTCCGCTCTGAATTCGTTGTCGCGGATAGCGAGCAGCACACGTCCGAACGGTGAATTCACGATACGGAGCAGCGCGAGAACGAATGTCACGCTCATCGCAAAAATGAAGTAGTAGCAGACGACTTTACCGTTGATGATAAGCCCGAAGATCTTTGTATCCAGCAGGCGGAAGCTTGGCATCAAAGCAGGCGGCAACCGGAAGATAATGCCATCTTCCCCGCCAGTCAGATTGGACAACTGAGTTGCAAGTGTTTGGGCCGCCGCCGACAGTGCAAGCGTGATCATAGAGAAGAATATCGCTCGCACTCGCAGCGAGAACAAGCCGATGACAAGCGCAAGCAAGACGGATACAACGATTGCCGCGCTCGCCCCAACGGCTAGGGAGGTCCAGCTCGCCCCCAATCTGATGATGGCGATACCGACCCCGTAGGCGCCGATCCCGAAGAACACCGTATGGGCGAAACTTACGATGCCGGTATAGCCGAGCAGCAGATCGAAGCTTGCAACAAGAACCGCGAAGATCATGATCTTAACGCAAATGCTGATCGCCTTTGCCCCGGTTAACGCGAACGGCGCTATGAGGAGCACGGCAACGATTGCGATCAGCAGTATGATCAGAAGCCGGCTTGCTGGCCGGTCTCTGGATATCAGGCGTGTCCAATCCATCGACGTAGTCACCGCGCACTCGCCGGATAGAGCCCATTCGGGCGCCAAAGGAGTATCGTCGTCATCAAAGCAATGTTTGAGAATAGTGCGACCTTGGGCTCGATGAAGCTGGCGTAGTTCGCGCAGATCCCGACCAAGATCGCGCCCAGGAGAGCGCCCCCGGTGGATCCGAGCCCGCCGATGATGATGACGATGAAGACCAGTACGTTCATTTGGCTCCCGATCTGGGGGACAAGCGTCTGCTGGTAGAGGCCCCACATTACTCCGCCGAGGCCAGCAAGCGCGCAACCTGATACAAATGTCGCGACGAAGAGGCGTCGCACGCCGTAGCCGAGAGCCTCGACCATTTCGCGGTCGTGAACCCCTGCGCGGATCAACAGCCCGGTTTTTGTGCGGGTGAACACAAGATACTGGCCGAAGAAGACGAGAGCCCCAACCAGGAATGCGAAGGCGCGATAACGTTCAATCGCGACATCGGCGATCACGTAGGCACCGCTCAGAAACGGCGGCAGCGCCACATTTACCTGCTGTACGCCCCAAATAATCTTGATTATCTCTTCACCGACGATCAGACCTCCGGTCGTCACCAAAATTTGCATCAAGTGATCGCCGTAGACCGGCTTGACCAGCAATCGTTCAAACAGAAAGCCGGACATGCCGGCACCAGCGACGGCCGCCACGACGGCCACCAGGATCACGAGCAGATTCTCGCTCATGTATGGAGATACGACGAAGCCGCTGAGTGATGCGAAGACGGTCGCCGAGAGATAGGCTCCAACAGTGATGAAAATGCCCTGGCCGAAATTCAAAACATCCATCAAACCAAAAACAATGGTCATGCCGGACGCGACCGTAAAGATAATCATCCCCATGGCCACTCCGGCAATCGTCAGAGTGAACCAAGCAGCCGGATTACCGATCGCCAAATATGCGCAGCCCATCAGAATGGGTAGGAGCGCCAAGGGCATCAGGTCGGCTCGGTTTATGGACATAGCGCGAGACCCAAATGCGTTTTAAGGAGGTCGTCACGCGCAAAGCACTCATCCGCGGGGCCCGTGTGGACGATCCTTCCGGCATCGATAATTGCCACGTCATCGCCCACGTCGCGCGCAAGCTGCAGATTCTGTTCGACCAGTAATATACTGGTTCCGCTCTGCTTCAGTTTGAGCATAGCTTCAGCCATGTTGTTTACGATCGCCGGCGCCAACCCTTTGCTTGGCTCGTCAATCAGTAGCAGCTCTCGGGGTTCGACGATTGCCCGTGCCATTGCCACCATTTGTTTTTGACCACCGGACAGTTTTCCAGCCGGCCTGTTCCAAAATTGATGAACGGCCGGAAACAGTTCAAAAATCCACTCAAGGCGCTGCTGATCGATATCTGTCACGCGCGAGGCGTTTCTCGCTGCCAAGAGCATGTTTTCCTTCACGCTGAGGTCAGGAAAGATGCCCATGTTCTCGGGCACATAAGCGATACCGAGCCGCGAAATCTCTGAGGTCGAGCGACCTACAATGTCAGTGCCGGCGAAGCTTATGCGGCCCTTTGAGGCCGGCCACAGGCCCATAATCGTGCGCAGCGTCGTCGTTTTGCCCGCACCATTTCTTCCAAGGAGAAGTGTGATCCGATTGCGTTGAGCGCGAAAGCCCACCCCCTGCAGGATGTGGTATAAGCCAATGTGGGTGTGAACGTTCTCAAGATTGAGCAAAAGTTCCGTCACATCGCGCCTCGTCTCGAACCGGCATTTGCGCCCAGGTAAGCTTCCTGTACGATTTTCGATTCAATCACATCGGCTGGCTTACCGTCGGCCACGAGCTCCCCATTGTGGAGGACGATGATACGATCGGCGAGATCGCGGACGACGTCCATTTTATGTTCGACAAGAAGTATCGTCTTGTGGCTCAAATCTTTCAGATCGCGAATGAGGTTCAAGACCACCGGGACTTCGTCGGCGCTCATGCCGGCCGTTGGTTCGTCAAACATGTACACTTTCGGATCCATGGCGATGAGCATGGCAACCTCCAATTTGCGTTGGTCGCCGTGCGAAAGAGTGGCAACCGGCTCGCCGAGTTGATTCGCCATCGAGACGGATTTGAGAATATCGGTCGCTCGCTCGATCAGGTCGCTTGCATCGCTCCAAATGCTCCAGAAATTGAGACCATGGCAGTGGCGACCAGCTTGCATCGATTGCGCCACCAGGCGAATATTTTCAAAGACAGTCAGGCGCGGGAAGAGATTGGTAAGCTGAAATGCACGCCCTAGCCCTCTCTTTGCCCGTTGGGCTGCGGACAAGGCTGTTACATTTTCTGCGCCAAGCCATACTTCGCCGTGGGAGGCTGCGATTTGACCCGAGATCAGATTGAAGTAAGTCGTTTTGCCCGCACCGTTTGGACCAACAATGGCGGTAAGCGCTCCGCCGTTGAAGGACGAGCTGACGGCATGTACGGCCCGATGTCCTCCAAAGGAAACGCCAAGATCGACGGTCCTAAGTATTGCCGGATTGGCACCTGCGTTAGGGGAAGCTGCGCGTTCGGACCGATTGGGGGACATGGCTGTTATGGCCTATTTGCTCTTGGCCATTGAGTTCAGCACGGAGTTCAACTCGTCACCACCAAATGCCTTGATCAGCTTGGGCACAGCCCATTCGACGCCCGGCACCGTGGTGTAAGTCACGCCATAGAAATCATGGAGTGCCTGATGATTTTCCTTGCGGATGGTGAGTTGGCCGGTCGAACCCTCGAACGACATACCTTCGAAGGCAGTGACCAGCTTTTCGGAGTCCGAACCTCCTGACTTGATGACGGCATTGACGATGGCCAGGGCTGCGTCAAATGCGAACGCCGTTCCAACGTCGGGCGGAGAATTGAATCGCTTCTTGTGCTCGGCGACGAGCCATTCATTTTCGATGTTCTTGATGACTTCGTAGTAATAGGGGGTCACGCCCATCAGGTTAGGAATGCCCTTGTACGCGGCCATTCCCTGAAGCGGAGCAGCGGTCGTCGCTAGTTCGATTCCATAGCGAGCGGGATCCATCGCGTTGATCTTTGCGATCGGGCTGGTGCCGACCCAATTGACCCACAAGATCTTCTTGCCTGGGCGGTCCTTAAGCGCATCAAAGACGCGCTGCGCGACCCCAGTGAAGTCGGTGGTATTGATAGGCAGAAACTCTTCGGCCACGACGGTTGCGCCGACTTTTGTCGCCGCCGATTTAAAGACCTGCGCACTCTCGCGACCGAAAACATAGTCTTGAGCGAGCACTGCGACGAAAGTGTCTTTCCGAGCCAGAAGCGAGGCCGAGGCTACAGCTTCCTGCCCAACGGTTCGGCCCGTGCGAACCACATACCTGTTCCACTTGTCACCAGTGATGCTGTCGGCGCCGGCGACGTCGACGACGAGAGGCTTCTTGAGCTCCTCAGCAACGGGCATCATGGCCAGGGTGGTTGCAGATGAGGTGCTTCCGACCGCTATGTCGGCCTTATCGTCCTGAAAGGATTCTTCGATCAGCGCACGTGCCCGATCGGGCTTCAACTGGTCATCCTTTTGGATCACCACGATTGGTCGGCCATTCACCTTCATTGTGCCCTGCGTCGCATACTCTAGGCCGAGCTGCAGACCAATCTGGGCTTGCTTGGCGTAAACCTCGAAACTGCCTGTGGTGCTCGTGATCAAAGCGATCTTGAAATCTTCGGCGAAGGCTGCCGACGAAACGCAACAAACCGCGGTCAAGAGGAATACGGATGATCGCGCAGTGCGCACACAACGTTTCGTGATGCCAGCCATCAAAAATTCTCCCCATTCTTGTCCTCGGAGAGCTAAATCTCCCATCATAATTTTGTCAATATGAAATTTCATAAGGAATTTTCACGTGGCGTCTATTTTGTGCCAGGAGAACGCGTCCGTTTCGTAGGAGAAAGCCGCCCCGGCGACCAGACGGTGTTAGACCAACTGTTCGGATCTAAGAGCTCTGCGAGATCGCTGTCCGTCCTTTGGACTTCCAAGGTAAGCGGCAATTACATTCGGATCAGTAGCAATCTGATCGGGACTTCCGTCTGCAATAACCGATCCGTAGTTCATGACGGTTATCCGTTCACACAGCCCCATGACGAATTTCATATCGTGCTCTACCAAGACAATCGTCAATCCCTGCCGGACCTGATTGCGCAAGAGGTCGCCAACGGTAGCCGTTTCGACGGGGTTTAAGCCCGACGTGACTTCGTCAAGCAGCAGAAGGCTGGGCTCGGTCGCCAACGCACGAGCGATCTCGACGAGACGGCGGTCACCGTAGGACAAGTCCGCTACCGGCGCGTCCTCTTTCGCCAGGAGACCGACGATCTCCAGAAACTCTCTCGCCGCAGAAACGGTTTTCGTTTCTTCCCTCCGCTTTCTGCCGATCGAGAACATGCTTCCCCAAAGACCGACCGAGTTGTGGAGATGCCGCCCTGTTGCGACGACATCTAACACGGTCATTTCGTCGAAGAGTTTTGGGGTCTGAAAAGTGCGGCAGACACCGGAAGCCACCCGAGCCTCGGGGGCCATATGTGTGATCGCTTCGCCTCTAAAGCAAATCTCGCCGGTGCTTACGGTGGTGAGGCCCGATATCAGATCGAAAGCAGTGCTTTTTCCAGCCCCGTTGGGTCCAATGAGGCCATGTATGCTCGCCTCCTTCACGTCCATCGATAGTTTATTGACAGCTACAAGGCCGCCGAAGCGCCGCGTCACCTCGCGCAACGTCAGGATAACCTCAGAAGATCTCATCTTGCATGATTCCTCTTGCTGCGGCTCAAGGCAGCACCGGCACCCGCTATGCCCTTAGGCAGCAAGATCATCGAAGCAACAAGCAGAACTCCGAACGCAAGCATCTTATACTGCGCAAAGTCTCGTAAATATTCTGGAGCAACGATCAGGACGGCCGCTCCGATGATCGCGCCAGGAAGCGAACCTAGGCCGCCCACAGTTATCATGATCAGACATGTGAGCGACTCGTACCAGGTGAAACTTTCGGGGCTTAGAAAGCGCATGAGATGTGGCAGATATGCGCCTGCTATCCCGGCGATCGCGCAACCGAGTGTGATCACGATCATTCGATAGCGTGCCACGGGAATACCAACGCTCCGAGCCGCCGCTTCGTTCTGGCCGATCGCGCGGAAGGCACGACCGATTTTTCCGTGGCTAAGGCGAACGAGCAACCCATAAATGAGTGTGAGCGTTAGCGCTTCACATACGAACAGGCCCGTGCGCGTTTCGACCTGGAAACCAATCATGCTGATCACAGGAATTCCACGGACTCCGGCGGTACCGCCTGTCAGAGCAGTCCAATTGGAAAGAATCTGATGGACGACGATGCCAAACCCGAACGTCGCAATCTTGAAATAAACACCCGAAAGCCTAATCAACTGCGCCATCAGCAATCCGGCGGCAGCTGCCGTTAGCCCAGCAGCGGCGAGTGTCACGAGAAACGGCAGACCAAGAGTTTTTTGGAGAAGAACGGAAGTGTAAGCTCCGATTCCCATGAAAGCCGCGTGCCCGAGGGACAGTTGCCCTGCGAGCCCGACCATAGTCTGTAAGCCGAGCGCAGAAATCGCGTAAATCGCAACGGCCAAGCCGAGGTAGAGATAGAAGCCACCGAGGCTCAAGGGCACAGACCAAAGAATGCTCACGATAACCGCAAAGACAATCCAGTCATTTCGATTCTGGCTTGTCGCGCTCGCGAAATCATTTTGCTGGGATAGCGACTCCTTTGCCGTTCTTAACAAGACAGCCTCTTGCACGTGCCTAGCCCCTGTTTCCCATTAGTCCGGTCGGTTTTACGAGCAGGATGCCGATCATGAGGAGGAAGGCTAAGCTGTCCTGGTACTCAGATGAAACGAGTTGACCTCCCAGCGTTTCACCAATGCCAATCACAAGGCCACCGATCACGGATCCCGGGATGCTGCCCAACGAGCCCAACACAGCCGCGGCGAACGCTTTAATTCCGAGCATTCCCATGTCGGCAGACACGAAGGTAATTGGCGCATAGAGAACGCCGGCCGCAGCACCGATACCCGAGGCCAACGCAAAGGAAGCCGCAGATGCAAATCTGCGATTCACTCCCATGATAGACGCAGTTTGAGCATCGTCAGCTGCCGCACGGAGGGCCAAACCGAGCCATGTCCGAGTGAAGAGGAGGTGAAGCCCAACGATCAACACCACCATCGTCAATCCGATGAGGGGATAGACTGCTGGTACAGGATACTGCCCGACCCTGATCGTCTCGTGCGTAAGAGGGATAGGATAGACCCGAGGATTTGCTCCCCAGATGAGCCTGGCGCCATTGCTAAGAACGATGCCAATTCCCAGCGTGAGGAGCACGAGGTAAGTCTGGCTCGCTCCACGCTGAATGGCGGGCCAGAGTGCGCTTTGCGCGATGACGTACCCTAAGGAGGCCGTGAGCGCGGCCGCAAATGGGACAACGAGCCAAAACGGAAGAGCAGGAGCACTGATGATGATCGAATAACCGACGAAAGCCCCAACCATCATCAAGTCGCCTTGGGCAAAATTCACCAAGCCCATGGCGCGGTAGACCATGCTGAATCCGACGGCCACGAGGCTGTAGATGCAACCGACTGCCAGTCCGCTTAACAGCTGAAGCGAGAGATTCATGGTGGAACGCGCCTCGAACGGCTTTACTTGAGCAATATATCGAGCTTGACCTTGCCGTCGACGAGTTCGGCCATGGGCAAAGGCCGTTGAGCGTCACCGTTTGACAGTATTGTGATCGGGCCTGTTGCGCCCTGAAATGCCTTGGTGTTGAAGATTTCGTCGCGGATTGTCTGCTTGGAAATCCCGCCCTTTGCGGCCGCCCGCTTCATTGCGTCGGCAAGGACATACATCGCATCATAGCCCATGCCTTCATATTGAGTTGGCGTTCTATGATAGCGCTCATTCCATTTTTGAACGAATTTCTTCCCGGCGTCCGTTTCGATGGAGCCCGCCAGATAATAGAGCAGGCCATAAGTCCCCTCGGCCGAAGGCCCGGCTATTTCACGATATTGGTCTATGCCAATCGCGCTTCCAACATAGAAGGGAAACTTGATCTGCATTTCTGCCATTTGTTTCGCCATTAGACCAGCTTCGGTGTAGTACCCCCAGAGCACGATATAGTCGGGCTTTGCCGATGCCACGGTCGCCAACGTTGGCCTAAACTCGCGGGACGTGGGTTCGTAAGCAATCTTTCCCTTGAGCTCGAGTCCGATTTCCTTGGCTTTCTTCTCGAATGCGTCAGCCAGCGGGATTCCGAAGTTATCGTTTCGGACGAGGAGATACGCGCTCTTTGCTCCCTTATCCTTTTTGAGCCACTCTGCAGTGCGCTCGGCCCAGGTGGTTGACGATTGCGCTATTCGCGCGAACCAGGGATTGTTCGCCAGCGTCAGGGCACTGTCCACGGCAAGTGGAGAGAGTTGCGGCACTTTCGCCTCTTTGGTGACCTCAATCGCCGCGGCTGTGCCGGCACTGGTGGAGCCGCCGACCACCGCCACCACGTCGTCAATGTCGATCATGCGCTGAACGGCCTGCGCGGCCACGCCAGGGCTTGCGGTGTCGTCGGCCGGTATGAGCTTTATTTTGTCCGAACCCAAATATCCGGCATTGATTTCTTCAAGTGCTAATTGCGCACCAGCAAGACTTTCGGACCCGTAGGCCGCCGCCGGGCCGGACAATGGTCCGAAGAAGCCGACCGGAAAGTCCTTGGCCATGGCCGAAGACGCGAATGAGAGAAGAAGAGTTGCGAATATCCCAATACGAGCGAGTACCATCTTCCAATCCTCCATATGCAACACGTTAGACGCCAAGATAGCTTCGTTGGATCTCTGGATCGCTCTCAAGCGAGGCAGCGAGCCCCGATCGGACGATTGAGCCGCGCTCCAGAACGTATGCACGATCGGCCACATCAAGCGCCGCTGCTGCATTCTGCTCCACAAGAAGGATGGTCATGCCCTCCTTGGCGAACCGGTTGATCGTATCGAAGATCAATTCGATCAGCAAAGGCGCAAGCCCCATGGACGGTTCGTCCAATAGAAGGAGCCTAGGCTGTGCCATCATGGCCCGCGCCATGGCGACCATTTGCTGCTCGCCGCCAGACAGCGTTCCGGCAAGTTGATCACGACGTTCCGCCAACCGAGGGAAGAGATCGTAGACGCGTTCGAAGTGCCAAGAGGGCCCGAAACCAGTTCGACGAGAATAGGCGCCCATCGCGAGATTTTCCGCGACGGTCAGATTGGAGAAAACTCGCCGGCCTTCCGGTACAACAGCTATGCCGGCAGCAACGATACCGCTCGGCTTCAGACCGAGAAGAGACTTGCCATCGAACGTCACCTGCCCGGCGTTGACAGGGAGCAAGCCGCATAGTGCATTGATCAGCGTTGTCTTTCCGGCGCCGTTGCGGCCTAAAAGGCAAACCACTTCGCCCGGGCTAACATCAAGCGACACGCCGTGAAGAACATGGACCCCAGCGACGTAGGAAACTTGAATTCCGGACACGGCCAGGAGTTTTGGTTCGTCGATCGTTATGCTTGCGGGCGTTAAGTGGGAAGCGTTCATTAGCAGGGGCCCCGTCCGCTAGCGGGGATAATTGGTCACGAGTTACCGATGGGCGAAGAGACGCCGTGTCGGCGACAGGCGGCGTCGATTGTATTTCTGAGAAGACAAGCGATCGTCATGGGGCCTACCCCGCCCGGGACCGGGGTAAGTGCGCCGGCCACGGCACGCGCGCCTGCAAAGTCCACGTCGCCGACCAATTTCTGACGGCCCTCGTGCTCGGCTCGATTGATCCCGACGTCGATCACAATTGCACCGGGCTTGATCCAGTCACCACGAATGAGCTCGGGCTGGCCGACAGCAGCTACAAGAATATCCGCGCGGCGACATAGCGAAGGAAGGTCCTCAGTCCTGGAGTGCGCGACTGTGACTGTGCAATTTTCTCGAAGTAGAAGTTGTGCGAGCGGTTTACCGACGATGTTGGAACGTCCAACGATGACGGCATTCAGTCCAGCGAGCTGACTCCGAACTCCCTTAATCAGCAGCATACAGCCAAGCGGAGTACAGGGGACTAGCGCCCCCCCGCCGAGCGAGAGCTTGCCTACATTCATCGGATGAAAACCGTCTACGTCCTTCGCCGGATCGATGGCCGCGGTCACTTTTTGCGCATCGATATGGGAAGGTAGCGGCAACTGGACGAGGATGCCGTCCACATCGTGAGCGGAATTCAGCCGATCGATCAACGACAACAGATCTGTTTCGCTCGTCGTGCTTGGCAGTTCGTGATGAAACGAACGCAAACCAGCTTCAACAGAACGGCGAATCTTATTGCGGACATACACCGAACTCGCCGGATCGTTGCCAACAAGGACTACGGCCAATCCGGGTGTAAGCCCCCTCTCCACAAGGTTCTCAACTGCTCTTCGCAGCTCAGAATGGAGCCCTGCCGCAACCGCGGCACCATCGATGAGAGTGGCCTCACTTGTGTGAGTGCCCATCGTGTCCTGGACGTTCATCGAAAGATCACCGTGCGATCGCCATTCATGAGTATTCTATTTTCGGCATGCAGCTTGACGGCCCGCGCCAGGACAGCGGCCTCGACATCTCTTCCGATCGCCGAAAGATCGTCTGGCGTCAGGGAGTGATCCACACGGAGCACATCTTGTTCAATGATTGGACCTTCATCCAAATCTGCTGTGACGTAGTGGGCTGTTGCCCCAATCAACTTGACCCCTCGTGAGTGAGCCTGATGATAGGGCCGGGCTCCTTTGAAACTCGGCAGGAAGGAATGGTGTATATTTATGATCCTGCCGGACATCTTTTGACAAACATTGTCCGACAAGACTTGCATGTACCGCGCCAAGACAATGAGGTCGATCCGCTCCTGCTCAACCAATTCGAAAAGCTTTGCCTCCTGCGCGGGCTTCGTATCAGCGGTCATAGGCATATGATGAAAAGGAAGGTCATAGGAAGCCGCGAGCCGGTAGAAGTCCCGGTGATTGGAGACGATCAACGGGATTTCGACGGAAAGGGTGCCGGTTGCGTACCGGAACAGCAGGTCGTTCAGACAATGCCCCGCCTTCGACACCATGATCAGGAGACGAGGCTTCGACTTGCAATCATGAAATTCCCAGGTCATGCCGAATGAAGTGCTGACTTCCGAGAATTCCGCCTGCAGATCCGACAGCAGGACGCCAGGCGCATCAAATGACACGCGCATGAAAAGCCTTCCAACGCTGCGGTCCGAGAATTGAGCACTGTCGCGGATATTGCACCCGTGCGTGGCGAGAAAGCCTGATACGGCGTGCACAATGCCAATTCGGTCCGGACAGGAGAATGTCAGAATGAAATCGGGACGCAGGGAGCGATCTTTGGAAGACCTGTCGACAACTGACGTTTGCGTTTCGGCATGAATAGGTCGAGGCTCGAATACGACGCTTGTTTCGGTCATGACAATAGTACTCTTCTACGAGGCCGCGGCTGAGACGAGAGCATCCGCCCCGACATCCTTTACGCGACTGTTGTTGGGATCATAAAATGGACGCAGTGAAGCGCGTGCGGGTATGCGCACGCCGGCGACCTCGACTTCGAAGTTTCCGGTCTGGAGAAAGGTTGCATCGATCCTGCCGTTTGAGTTATCGATGAATCCCAATCCCAAGCAGGTGCCGACTGTATGTCCGAACATGCCGGACGTGATACGGCCAACGAGCCGGCCGTCGTGCCATATCGGCTCGTTGTGGTAGATCAACACGTTCGGATCGTTCAGCGCGAGGTGGATCATTTTTCGCCGGGGCCCTGCGTCCCTCTGGCGTAGCAGTGCATCTCGTCCGATGAAGCCTTGCGGCTTCGACCACGCCACCGCAAAGCCGAGACCTGATTCCAATGGGGTGTCCTCGTCCGTGACGTCGTGCCCCCAATGACGGTATCCCTTCTCCATTCGCAGAGAATTCATGGCATGATAGCCAGCCAGACGCATATCTGATGCCGCGCCTTCTTCGACGAGGCAATCATAGACCCCCTGCACGAACTCTGTAGGGATGTACAATTCCCATCCGAGTTCGCCGACATAGGTAATGCGGCTTGCCCTGACTTTGGCGTAGCCGAGGTCAATGACTTGGGAGGTTGCGAAGGGAAATGCTGAGTTGGAGAGGTCCGCATCCGTAAGCTTGCTCAGGAGATCCCTGGATTTCGGACCCATGACGCCCAGCACCGCGTAGGCGGAGCTTACGTCGATCGCGATTGCTCGGGATCTTTCGGGAATGTGACGGCTCAACCATGCAAAGTCCCTGACTTGCGTCGCCGCCGCCGTCACGATGAGGAATCGCTTCAAACCTTGGCGCGTGACGGTAAGATCCGCTTCAATACCGCCTCGTTCATTGAGCCATTGCGTATAGACGATGCGGCCGACCGGCACCGAAACGTTGTTGGAACATATCATGTTCAGAATGGATTCGGCGTCGTCCCCTTCAAGGATAAATTTCGCGAAGGACGATTGATCGAACAATCCAACACTTTCCCTTACTGCCCGATGTTCTGCGGCGGAGTGTTCGAACCAATTCTGACGACCGTAACTATATTCGTATTTTGCCTCTCGCCCCTTCGGCGCGAACCAGTTCGGCCGTTCCCAGCCCGCGACCTCTCCAAAACAAGCTCCTTGCGCAAGCAAGCGATCGTGGAGGGCCGAGCGGCGAACTCCTCTTGCCGTATCGGGCTGTCGGAACGGCCAATGCATGGCGTACAAGAGACCGAGAGCTTCGACGGTGCGGTCCTTTAAGTATCGTCGATTCGACTGGAACGGCATGACGCGCCGCACATCAACGTCCCAAAGGTCCATCGGCGGATGACCGTCGACAATCCAGTCGGCCAGAACTTTACCTGCTCCACCCGCGGACCGGATACCGATCGAGTTGAAGCCGGCCGCCACGAATAGATTCCGCACTTCCGGCGTCTCGCCCAGCATGTAGCGGTCGTCGGGCGTGAAGCTTTCGGGACCGTTGAAAAACAACTGGATCCCGGTTTTTGCCAGTATTGGCACACGACGAATTGCCCCTTCGAGCAATGGCTCAATATGCTCAAGGTCATCTGGCAGAGTGTCGAACTCAAAGCTCTCGGGGATTCCTTGCATACCCCACGGCTTTGCGATCGGCTCGAACCAACCGACCAGCAGCTTGCCGGCCTCTTCCTTGAAGTAAGTACAGGCATCGCCGTCACGCAGTACGGGAAGATGCTTTCTGATTTCAGGCACCGGCTCAGTCACGATGTAGAAGTGCTCGGCCGCGTGAAGAGGGACAGTCGTGCCGGCTTTTGCGCCAAGCTCCCTCGCCCACATGCCAGCACAATTGACGACGAATTCAGCTGTTATTTCAGCGTCCTTTGTTCGCACGCCCGTGGCACGGCCATTTTCGATGAGAATGTCGGTAACCGCGATATTTTCAAGTATCTTCGCCCCACGACCCCTCGCTCCCCTTGCTAGAGCTTGCGTCGTATCCACCGGGTTTGTCTGCCCGTCTTTCGGAAGGTGCACCGCGCCAACGAGGTCCTCGGTCGCCATCAAAGGCCAAAGATCACCCGCCTCCTTTGCAGACATGACGTTGACTTCCAACCCGAAACATCGGGCCATCGAGGCTCCACGCCGGAGCTCTTCAAAACGCTCATGGTTGTTCGCGATTGCGAGCGATCCAATCTGTCGGTATCCGGCATTTTGACCCGTTTCGCGCTCGAGCTCAGAGTAAAGCTCTGTCGTGTATTGAGCTAATCGTGTGAGATTGTGAGTTGCACCAAGCTGCCCAACGAGACCCGCAGCGTGCCAAGTGGTGCCGGACGTAAGCTGCTTTCGTTCGAGCAAAACAACGTCCCTCCAACCGCGAAGGGTCAGATGGTAGGCCAGACTGCAGCCCATGATTCCGCCGCCAATGATGATGACTTGAGCCGACTTGGGAAGTTCCGTCACACCCGATCTCCGATCCAACGGTGAAATTCTGGCAGATTTTTTCACCTATGTGAACGAATTTTTTCACAACGGAGGTGTTTTTTTTTAAAATTGTGCCAGCTATAAAGAATCGAGCGCTCTGGGCAACCGAGCGCGGCTAGGTTGCGAGAGGTTGGCTTCTGATGTGGTCCCGGTGCACTCCGTCGATCATCGAGAGGACTTTCGTGCTGGCGTTATTTTGAAGGTCGAAGGAGTCGATGGGTATTAGGTCGATACGCGCGGCTGACGAATGGGCGGCCACAGAGGCGGGATCCAGCATGGACCCTGAAGCCGCCGTGGGCGGGCAGATCCGTGAATTGCGCAAAATCAAGAAGTTGACCTTGACCCAGCTTGCCCAGGCAGCAGGAATCTCGATCGGCTATTTGAGTCAAATTGAGCGAAATCAATCCAAGCTGCCGATCGGAGTTTTGAAGAAGCTCAGCGACGTTCTCGGCGTCCATATGAATTGGTTCTTCAATGGCAACTTGCAGGCTGCCTCCGATGAAAGGGACGTCATCGTTCGTAAAGCGCATCGCCGACGCCTGACATTTACCGGGCTAGGCATCGCTGAAGAGCTTCTGTCTCCCAATCTCGCCGGTCCTCTCGAACTCCTTCTGAGCACAATCGAACCAGGCGCTGATAGCGGCGAGTACAGCCATGATGGCAATGAAGCGGGCATTCTGATTGCAGGTCGATTGGACTTATGGGTTGACGGAAAGCGCTTTCAGCTTGAGGAGGGTGATAGCTTTTCGTTCAGCAGCACCTCGCAACACCGCTGCGCAAATCCAGGAAAGGTGCCCGCAAAGGTGGTTTGGGTGATTACTCCGCCGCATTACTAGTGAGTATCTTTCACTCGATTGGGCAGCGAAATCGGTCAATCCATCTCGAGGTCGATCCTCGCGGCCTTGACTGAAGTCGTGATGAAGCGGCGCACCTCCTGAACACGACGGGTCTCGTGCGTGTCGGAATGCGAAGTCAGCCAGTAGCTTCGCACGAATCGCACTTTGGGGAGCAGGCGCTGTAGTTCGGGATAATTTCGGGCCGCGTAATCATGCAAAATGCCGATTCCGTGGCCGCTTCGCACGGCCTCTATCTGGGCAACGACGCTGCCGCATTCGTAGCGACGCGACATCAGGCGGCCAAGAGCCGAGGCATAGTCCAGCGCCCGGCTGTATACGAAGTCCTCCACGTGCGTGACGAATAGTCGTCCCGCCAGATCAGATTGACTTTTGATTTCGCCTTCACGCGACAAATAGCTCTGCGCCGCATAGACGCTCAACGTATAGTCAGTCAATTTTGAAACGATTAGCCGTCCTTGCTTCGGCTCGTCCAGGGTGATTGCAATATCCGCCTCGCGCCGCGACAATGAAAACGTGCGGGGAAGCGGAACGAGCTGAATGACAAGACCAGGGTGTCTGGCAGCTAGCGCTCCGAGCCGGCTAGCCAAAAAATAGTTGCCCAGTCCGTCCGGCGCCCCGACGCGCACGGTGCCAGTAATCGCTTCGGTAGCACCGCCAATGCTTGCGCCGACTTTGAGAAGCTCACTCTCGGCGCGTTCTGCAGCCGCAACCAGGGCCTCACCTGCCAGTGTGAGCGTGCAACCTGAGACGTGGCGCTCGAGCAGCTTGGCGTTGAGACCTTTCTCCAACGCGGTAAGTTGACGGGCGACCGTCGCATGGTTGAGCCGCAACCGCTTTGACGCCTTCAGGATCTGCCCAGCACGCGCGACTTCCAGGAATATCCGAACCCGTTCCCAATCCATTGACTACACTTTCTGCACAACGGAGCCGCGAACACGGCAATTGATGTGCAGGTTCATGCGCTTCATATCGGTCGGGATCAACCATCCCACTACCCCCATTTCGATCACGCTGGATCACGCTCAGTACCGCTGAAACGTCAATGAAATAGCCGCTTTTTGTGCATTGCGTACAGGGGGCGACTATGGCAAATTGGGGGCGGTTAGAGGGGTTGAAAACGGCTTTCCGATCCCAGCAAACGATCCCCGTTTCTCCTCGACCGATCCCAGTTGCGGGACCAGGAGGAACGCCATGCCAAGCCTGACCGACACAGCAATCCGACATGCGCTAAAGCGCGTCGAGATGAGCCAGAAGCAAGAAAACCTCGCCGACGGCGAAGGGCGCGGCACCGGTCGTCTCGTCCTGGTCCTCAAGCCCATGCCGAAGCGCGTCACGGCCGACTGGATGGCGCAGCAGTGGCGCGACGGGAAGCGTACCAAGAAGAAGCTCGGCGCCTACCCGTCAATGTCGCTCGCGCAGGCGCGAGAAATCTTCAAGCGCGACTTCGCTGACGTGATCCAGAAGGGCCGAAGCATCAAAATTGCGAGCGACACGCGGCCTGGCACTGTGGCCGATCTTTTCGAGGGCTATGTCGCTTCGTTGAAGGCTGCGGACAAACCCTCCTGGAAAGAAAGCGAAAAGGGCCTGAACAAGATTGCGGACACGCTCGGGCGCAACCGCCTCGCCCGCGATATCGAGTCAGAGGAAATCATCGAACTGATCCGACCGATCTACGAACGGGGAGCCAAGTCGATGGCCGATCATGTGCGGTGCTATATCCACGCCGCCTTTAGCTGGGGCATGAAGTCAGACAACGACTATCGGCAGCAATCCGCCCGGCGCTTCCGCATCCCCTTCAATCCGGCGACCGGCATTCCGACCGAACCGAAGGTCAAGGGCACGCGCTGGCTCGATGAGGACGAGTTCGTCCAGCTCTATCGGTGGCTGGAGTACCCCGACACGCCTGTCCATCCGCCGTATACCCGTGCAGTCCGAATCCTCATGCTGACCGGCCAGCGAGTCGCGGAGATCGCGAGCCTCCACATCGACCAATGGGACGCTAAGGAGAAGATCATCGACTGGTCCACGACCAAAAATGACCAGCCCCATGCCGTGCCGGTGCCAGATTTGGCCGCAGAGCTGATCTCATCCGTCAATGTCAACGAATACGGCTGGTTCTTCCCTTCGGCCAAGGATCCGTCGAAGCCCGTCAGCCACGGCACGCTTTATTCGTTCATGTGGCGTCAGCGCGACCGCGGCGTGATCCCCTATGTGACGAACCGCGATCTACGCCGGACCTTCAAGACCTTGGCGGGAAAGGCTGGCATCCCGAAGGAGATTCGTGACCGATTGCAGAACCATGCCCTTCAGGACGTCAGCTCGAAGCACTACGACCGCTGGAACTACGTGGCCGAGAAACGCGCCGGCATGGCGAAATGGGACAAGTTCGTCCGCGCTATGCTCGCCAAGAAGCGCGTGAAGATGGCCGCATGAGTTCTACACCATCCAAGCCCACTCGCCGCGTTAAGACTGGTAAGCCGACCGTCGAAATCGACGCGCAGAGCTACTCTGCCTTTGTCGGCGATCTTAAACAGAAAATCGCAGCGGCACGGCACCGGGCCGGCCTTTCGGTCAATCGGGAGCTCGTCGTCCTGTACTGGACCATTGGTCGGGACATTCTCGGCCGACAGGAGCGAGAGGGTTGGGGCGCCAAGGTCATCGATCGGTTGGCGGAGGATCTCGGCCGAGCCTTCCCCGAGATGACCGGACTCTCGGCCCGAAACCTGAAATATATGCGCGCCTTCGCTGAGGCCTGGCCCGACAGCGAATTTGTGCAACAGGTTGTTGCACTATTGCCTTGGGGCCATAACGTCCGCCTTCTTGACGCCGTCAAAGCGTCCGAGGAACGCACCTGGTACGCTCGGCAAGCGATCGAGCACGGCTGGAGCCGTAACGTCCTCGCCAACCAGATCGACAGCAATCTTTTCGCTCGTCAAGGCAGTGCGCTGACCAACTTCTCGCGAACCCTTCCGGCCGAGCAATCCGAGCTCGCTCAGCAAATCCTCAAGGACCCCTATACGTTCGACTTCCTCTCGCTTGGCCCCGAAATACTGGAGCGCGATCTCGAACGTGGTCTCATCGCGCATCTGCGCTCGCTCATCCTCGAACTCGGCAAGGGCTTCGCCTTCGTCGGCAGCCAATACCACCTCGAGGTCGGCGACCAAGACTACTATCTCGACCTCCTCTTCTATCACCTACGCCTGCGTTGTTTCGTGGTGATCGAATTGAAGATCGAGGACTTCAAACCGGAATTTGCCGGGAAGATGAACTTCTACCTCTCGGCCGTGGACGATCAATTGCGCCACCCCGATGACAAGCCAACCATCGGCATCATCCTGTGTAAGGGGCGCAACGAGGTCATCGTGGAATATGCGCTCCGGGATTCCAGCAAGCCGATGGGCGTGGCTCAATATCAGCTCTCCCATGCGCTTCCGCCTCAGCTTGCAGGGGACCTTCCGACGGTGGAGGAGTTTGCACGCGAGTTCCCGCTGATGTCAGTGGTGAAGCTTCGCATTGAGATCGAACGAGCGCTCCGCGACCTCGCCGTGGCAAAGGGCGTCGCGGCGAACCGGCCGGTCGGCATCATGAATATGCTACGGGACCTACAACGGCACGGGATCGCACCGGCCAGCACCCAGGAACTGCTCAGGGCCCTGCGGGTCATGAACGAAGCCTCGCACGGGGTCGACGTCGACGCAGACGCTGCAAAGCAGGCCGTTGACATCGGCACAGTCTTCTTGGCCGAGCTTAGGGAGATAGGAGCCGGTGACTGACACGCTGAGCGATCAGGTACCGAACGTAAGAGGCAAGCCCCCAACGCGCAGTGCGTAACTCTTTAGCGAACCTGTCGTACCGACCGCATGACGCTCTCTGCGGTGCTAAGGCTCAAGCCCATATCAAGGCATAGCTTGAAGAACTCCTCCGGCGCGTCGGAAACATCGAGGTGATGCTCCCTTGTCAGATCCCTAGCAAATTTCCCGATTGGCACGACATCGCTCGATGTCACCCATTCTGGATTACCGACCTTTGCCTCGAATTTCGCGATGACGTCATCGGGAAGTTCAGGACCGAACAAGAAATATCTCAGATACGGAATAAAATGAGGGTGCGTGTAAATCTCGGATCCCGTGCACCCGTTGCGCTCGAATAGTCCTTTTCGAGAAGCCTTGACCCGACCAAAATTGTACCGAGGATCACTCCAATAGTTCAGTCTTTGTAACGGCACCGCCTTGCGCTCGCTCAACGAACCCAAGAGCGCCAGAATGGGCTCTTTGTTGGCGTTGTAAGCCGCATGCCCGTCAGCATGATCGTGGTGCGAAACGCGAAGATCGATCCTTTGAAGAAGCTCGGCTTCGCTCTCGCTGAGATCAATATGATATTTCTTCACTTTTCCTCTCTTTTTTGGCGCGTGGCCCATCCTGTGAGGCGTTCCTAGTCCCGCTGGCTTCTCTGGTAGAGTTCGAGGACCCACGGCGAGTGGTGGTGCTCTTGATACACTAGGCTGAGGTGCTTCTTCGGCCGCGTCACACCGACGTAGAACAGCCGCCTTGCTTCGCGAAGCCCTGCCGGGGTGCGGCTGTCGCGTTCGCTCGGGATGTCGCTGGCGTTGACACCATACATGATGACGGCGTCGAACTCCCTGCCCTTGGCGCTATGTAGGGTGCTGAGATTTACGCGTCCCGCTCCTTCGACACGCCCCGCGAAGTGAGCGAGTGAAAGATCGAGATCTCGCGTCGGATCTGTGTTGGTGATCATTTCGTCGCAGATGTGCCATTCTACTTCCGAATTTCGGGCAACGTCGCGCCAAGGCGTGACGATTTCTCGATGAAAGCGCTCCAGCCACGCATGCGTTGTCTCCTGCCTCCCGATCGAGGCATTGAGGAATGTCATAAGCTGCGCGGACAAATCCTGATGCTCGCGTTCGCTGGCATGCCGCCCGAATACGAGCGCAATAGCCTGCGACAGAACCCGCGCATAAGGTGGATCAGCGTCTCTCCATCCCCCGGTCACCCAACGAGCACAATCCTCAATGAAGCGCGCGAGGCGCGAGTTTCTTCTGACGAGGGCGTTGGTGTCTGTTCGGACGAAGGGAATATTGGCTTCTTTCAGCGCATGCGCGACCTTGTCGCCGAGCCACGCCGCTCGATAGAGAACCGCGATTTGCCCGAGCTCAAACCCTTGTTCGATGAGCTTTGGGATGATCGTGACGGCAATGGCTTGGGCCTGCGAGTCATGACCATACGGGACGTGCCAAAAGTTCAGATCCCCTTCGGGGGCCCCGTCGACACCGCGGTAATCGCGCTCTTCGCCAAGCGCGCCCAAAGAAGCGCGAATGATCTTTCCGCCCGACCGATAATTGAAGCGCAGCCTGATGGTCCGCACACCGGCGCGCCGCGTCAGGCTTTCGAGCAGTTCAGGATTGGCACCGGCAAAGGCATAGATCGACTGGTCGGCATCGCCAACGGCGAAAAGCCGGATTCCCCCCTCAAAACACAAGAGCAGAACGAGTTCATGCAATGCGTGGCCGAGATCCTGATATTCGTCCACAAACAGCACTGGGAACCGTGCGCGGAGAGCCTCACGGATCCAGACATGTTCCC
This sequence comes from Bradyrhizobium sp. LB11.1, assembly GCF_040549385.1. NCBI lineage: Bacteria > Pseudomonadati > Pseudomonadota > Alphaproteobacteria > Hyphomicrobiales > Nitrobacteraceae > Bradyrhizobium > Bradyrhizobium sp. LB11.1. The sequence continues at coordinate 28,243 of NZ_JBEPTH010000018.1, forward strand.
TGATCATGCGGTAGGCGAGAAGCGGCATATCGTCGAAATCAAGCAAGCCCTGTCGGCGCAGTTCCACCTCATAGGCCTCGATGAAAGCCGCCAGTTCGGGATTGCGCCCACGCCACTCGGGCCGCGAGCGATCAACATCGCGCTTGCGCTTCTCGGACGCGAACTCCCACCGCCGGTGGGGATCGTCGGTGCCGTTGATGGCGTTCCGGTACGCCACCTCCACGGCAGCTCTCGCTTCCAATCGCGTCGCAAGCCTGAAGTTAGGAGGAAGGCCCGTGGGCACGCAGCGGACATAAGGACCGATCACCTGGCTCAGCGCAAAGCCATGCACCGTCCCGATGAAGGCGCGCTCTCCATGAGTGACGCCGAGGCGGGCAAGACGAGTTTCGAGTTCGATCGCACACTCGTTATTGTAGGTGATACAGGCGACGCCTCGCGGTTCGACCACGTCTTGCGCCAAAACCCGCGCCATAGCCGTCGTCAGGGTTTTGGTCTTCCCACTTCCGGGCCCGGCCAGCACGATACAATGCCCGGTTTCAATGACAGCGGCCGACTGTTCCGGGTTCGCCTGGAGCTCAGCCAGGGCCTGACGAAGCGCGCGATCACTAGACATGCGCAACCAGTCCAACGACCGTGTTGATTGCGCCTTCGATATAAGTAGGTGGCTTGAGACCAACGGCTTTCTTCGAAAGGCGCGCGCCGAGCCTGCCCTTGCCAATATCTGCGATCATTGCAAGCAATTGTGCGGCGTCGACTGCCGTACCAGCTCGCCAAGCAGCGATGCGCCGACTGCGCACGGAGCCGAAGTCCTGCTCACTCAGGATATCGAGCAGCGGGTTCAGCAATGTGGGCGTGTTCGCAATAGAGACCTCGACGGTCTGTTCGTTGAGAAAAATGCTGGATTTTGCAGCGCCCGCGCTGAACGCGGCATGGTCCATTGCTTCCCACGGCGCCAGTTGCGCGGTCGTCAGGAGAGGCTGGCCACGAACCGCAAGCATGTCCTGCCAGAGATCGAGGGTCCGCTTCTTTCCCAGAGGAGGCTTCGTTCCATCGAGAGGGTCCCAGTCGGTGATCACACTGTAAGGAAGCTTCAGTGCTTCAGCGAGCTTCACATAGGGGCGGAAGTTGACCCCGCCGACGTTGCAGACCGAGATCCCGAGCTCGTCCAACGAATGGCCGAGTGATGAGGCGAAGATGGGCAAGAGCGCCTCCTCTGCGTCGCCTTCGATAAAAATGACGCCTCGGGCGAACAGCAACTCGGCGCGTGTCGCATTGAGGTAGGTTTCAAGATCGTCGATCTCGTCCGAAGTTACCGGCAGGTTCGCCAGCGAGAACGCCTGGGTCGAGCCCGCCTGCCTCTTCAACTGCACGATTGATCGCAACGGGGTGACGGCGGCCAAAGTCGGCGAATGGCTGGTGACGATCATGGCCTGCGAGGCGTCGACACTGCCCAGCAGCTTCTTGAAGACAGATCGCTGGAGTTGCGGGTGAAGATGCGCCTCGGGCTCCTCGATGCACAGGAGCGAGAAGTTTCGTTCGTTCTTCTTGCGGCGCCATGAAAATTCCGCGAGCTTCAGAGCGAGCAACGCCACGTTGGCCGATCCCAGACTGGCATCCCCAATGCCACGCTTTCCGTTGTCGATGAACATCGCAATCGCCCTAAACAGGCGCAGCGGGTCGGTTGGCGCAAATCTCAGGCGAGCATCGATGTCATGCGCTTTTCCGGAAAGATGGAGGATGCCCGACCGCAACTCGTCTTCCAGCGTCTTGATCGTCGGAAACGTTTCGAGCGTCTTGGTCGCCTTGTCGAGCTCGGCAGCTACGGCGTCGATGTCCGTGCGGCTGATCCCGGAAACGGCATCCTCGAGCAGAGGGCGCAATGGCGAACTACGCCAGTTCCCCAACTGCCCTTCAGCATCTCGCAAAGCGTCCAGCAATTCGATCGCGATGCGGCGTCGGACCCTACTGGGAAGCGAGCGGGTTTCGTCGCCGCCTCCGAAAACGAAGAACTCACAATCGGCATTGGATTGTGGAGCACCGGTAACCTCGGGCTTCTTGCGGAAGACGTAGCTGAGTTGCGCGATCGTTGGATCATGTGACGCGCGGAAATCAGTCAGAATCGCGGTTAGGGCCATATCCGTCGCGAAATCTGAAAGCTCCAGATGTACCTCGATCGGCGCACTGAAATCAGCCGGCCCTCCATCCCAGAAGTCGGTCAGCTTCAGCTGCCTGGCCGAGTCAGGGAGGGTCGGATCGAGTATGAGCTGGATTGCAAACAGCAGATTGCTTTTTCCGACTCTATTCTGCCCAAGCAACACGACATTGCCAGCTAGCGGAATATCGATAGATTGAAAGTTTCTGAAGTTTCTTATGCTCAACTTGCTTAGACGCATTACACCCCCCAGGATTATATGTCTTTATTAACCCAACATTTCGGTAGACCGCGAGTCTGAGCAACAAGCGAGACTCGACCGACAATAGCGTAACGTAGGCAAATGATCACTCGCTCCGCCCACATCGTCGACGGTTTGCTCGCTTTACGCAGTGCTCGCGCTACAGCAGCCATGAGCGGTGCCATCGGCCGCGAAATCCTGACGCTCCCCCTTCTCGCCGGTCGCCTTGCCGGCGGGTTTACAACGCCCGCGGGAACCGATGTTCTTTACCCGGCGATTCAGGCAGCACTTGCTGCTGGCGGTTTTCGAGATATTGCCGGCATTGCGGGCTTGCCAGGCATGCCACGGGCGGTCCTTCAATCGCTCGATTCCGTCTGGCGCTCGGACTTGGATTTAGCCTCACTCGCCCACGAAGCCGTGCGGTTCCACGACCTTGCTCTGATTGAGGCGCGAATCCGCGAGAGCCTACCAGCTACCCATCTGCTGCCCCGCGACCTTCGCGACGCCGCCGTCAAACGCGCTGATTACACCCGCACCCTTGTGGGCACCGTCACACTTGCCGGCATCGACGAGGTTGATCCGGTTTGGCGTCCCCTTCTCAATGCAATCACACGCGTGACCGACCTATCCTGGGATATGCCGGACGGTGTTGAGCAGCCTTGGTTCGGTGGCGCGATCCGCAAGAGCGCATCCCCTGGACCTACACATATTTCCGCCGAAGCGAGCGCAGATCCGAAATCAGAGGTCGTGGAAGCGCTGAGATGGGCTAGGCAACTGCTATCGACGGGCCAGGTCAAGGCACAGGACATCGCAATCGCCGCGACCTCGACGCAAGATTGGGACGATCACTTTCTTGCCTACGCGAGAAGTGCGGCACTGCCGGTCCATTTTTCTCATGGCGTGCCGGCGTTGAGCACAGCGGACGGTCAGACCTGCGCTGCCCTCGCGGATATTCTAGGCAACGGTCTCAGCCAGGAACGCGTCTGGCGGCTGCTCCGGCGCCTTCCGTCGCGGCCGTTCGCCAGCTCACTTCCCGAAGATTGGTTCGCCGGCATTCCGAGAGGGGCAGCGCTACGGACACTTGATCAATGGAGCGAAGCGTTCACCGCGGCCAGGCCACGGCGGGCCACGGCCGAGCTTGCCGAGCAAACTCTTCTACCGATCCTCGATCTCCTCGCCCGCGGACCAGACGCTGGAAGCGAAGCCGGCACGCGGCTGTTGAGCGGCGCCAGCCTGACGATGTGGGAAGAGGCACTGCGAAGCGCCCCGCCGCATGCAATTGTGCTGTCACTCCAATCATTGCGGGTCGCGGATCAACGCGAACCTGCCAACAGCGTTGTCTGGTGTCCGGCATCGCAGTTGGTGTCGTGTCCGCGACCGTTCACACGTCTGCTTGGCTTCACCAGCCGATCCTGGCCACGTTCCGACCATGACGATCCCCTCATCCCGCATCATCTGCTCGAGCGCCGCAAGCTGCATCCGGTCAGCACCGCTGAGCGAGACCGTCTTCATTTCGAGATCATAAGGGCGCAAACGCGCGAGCAACTGGTCTTGTCGCGCGCTCAGCGAAACACCAGAGGCAGCCAGCTATCGCCAAGCACCTTATGGCCCGGCGACACGGTCGTCCACAAACGCGACCGCGTGCCAGAACACGCCTTCAGTGAAGCCGACCGGTTGTTGGCGCGCGCCCGCGACGCCGGACAGCTCGCCCATGTGCGGCAGGCTCAGCTCTGCTGGCGAAACTGGCAGTGGCGTGCGGATCTGACCGCGCATGACGGATTGTCGGACGCCAATCATCCAGCGATCGAGGCCGCCCTTGTGCGGGTCCAGTCGACGACCTCATTGCAGCGCTTGCTGCGTGACCCGCTCGGATTCGTTTGGCGATATGCGTTGGGCTGGCGCTCGGCTCGCCAAGAGCCCGAACCGTTGGAGCTCGATCCGACGTCGTTTGGCGAACTGGTACACGAGTTGATCAGCGGTGCGATCTCAGCGCTTGAGCCCGCGCCGGGATTTGCGCGCGCAAGCGCCAACGAAATCGAGGCAGCAATCGAAGGCGCTTCAGCGGCTGTCCTTACCTCATGGCCATTGCAACGGTCGGTCCCGCCGCCGATCCTTTGGCGTCACACGGTGAAGGAAGCGGCGCGCAGGACGGCGAAAGGCCTTGCCTCCGACGATCTGGTACGATCCGACACGCGAAGCTGGACCGAGGTGCCATTCGGCCAAATCAATTTGGTGTCGGAACAAGTGCCCTGGGACGCAACGTCGGCCGTTCCGATCGAGCCGACCGGCTTGATCTTCGGTGGTCGGATGGACCGATTAGATATTCGGGCGACTGGCGACGCCGCAAGGATCACAGATTACAAGAGCATCAAGCCGCCTCCGAAAACGCAACGCATCACCCTTGGACAAGGGCGCGAGCTGCAACGCGTGCTTTACGCAATTGCCGTGCGGGCCCTACTGCCTGACGTGAGAACAGTGGTCGCACGTCTGGTCTATCTGGCGGATGACCCGGCAACGTTCGAGCTCAAGGGAGACGAACTCGACGACGAAATCACGCACGCCATCGGCTACCTGTCGGCGGGAACGACAATCTTGCGCAGCGGACGGCTTGCGCCACGCTGGGAAAAAGACGCCTTTTACGACGACATGCGTCTTGCGCTCCCAGCGGATCGCGAAAGCTATCTTCGTCGAAAGGCCTCGGAATTCCGCGCAGCCAATCAGCAACTCAACAAGCTCTGGAGCGCCGCGACATGACGCTCGTCGATCAGGATAACCGTTGCCGGGCAATGACAGACTTCTCGTCGATCCTGCTGGTGGAAGCGGCTGCGGGAACCGGGAAGACGTCGCTCATGGCCGGGCGCGTGGCGATGATGCTCGCCGCGGGGCACCGCCCCGAAGAGATCGCCGCAATCACCTTTACCGAGTTAGCGGCAAGCCAACTTGCCGCGCGAATTAGAGAGACCGTCGACCTCCTGCTGATGGGCGTGGTTCCGGCCTTCCTAAAGGCGGTCATTCCGCAGGGGCTGTCCGGCCAGCAGCGAAACGCGCTCATTGCCGCATCCGCGCAACTCGACGAGTTGACTGCGACAACCATCCATGGGTTTTGTCAGGCGATCATTCGCAGCCATGGCGTCCAGGCAGGCCTTGATCCTGGCGCTCGCGTCGCCGACGCGATCGTCGCCGACAATCTGTTCATGGCAGAATTATCAGCGTGGTTCTCACGCCGGCTCGCAACTGACGCCTCAGAAGACGATCCGATCGTTGTCTTGGCGGAGCAAATTCCGCTGCAGGTGGTCGACCTCGTCCGTGAACTTGCATTCCTGAGGCACAAGCACCCCGATGCTGAGCCGATCGCTCCGCCCCGAGATCTGCGACCCGACATCGACTTCGTCCAGGCTGTCGACGACTTCGAGCGATGGAGAGCAAGCGTCGGGGACGAGGCATGGGCGCGAGAAATCGCACAGGAACTCGGGAGGCTGGCGACGCGCTATCAAGGCTGCTTCACCGGCGATCCGGATTTTCGCTCGCTGTGGCAACTCTGCGATCCGCGATCGGGCCGGTTGTTTGGACGGAAGGGATTGCAGCTCAAGACTTATGACGAGGCCGCCCGCGGTTTTGGCGCTCACAAGAATGATGTTGGCAACGATTCAGGGCGGGCGCTGTTCGAAGCGGTCAACGACGCGTGGAGCCAGCTCATTGGCCACATCGCGAGCACGCTCGTCTGTTCGCTATCAAGCTCGCTTGACCAACTTCTGGAGAGCTATCGCGCCAGCAAACGCGCGGCGGCAATTTTGGATTTCGACGATCTGATAGTTCACGTTCAGTCCCTAGTGCGCTCACACGAAGAGGTTCGGCAGGCAATCGGGCGGCGCTATCGGTATATTCTAGTCGACGAATTTCAGGATACGGACCGCATTCAAAGTGAGATTCTGTTCTCGATTGCTGCAATCGCCGAACGCCCAACGCATTGGGAGGCCGCGCGGCTACGCGCTGGAGCGCTTTTCCTCGTCGGCGATCCGAAGCAGGCGATCTATCGCTTTCGCGGTGCCGATATCGAAGCCTACGAGCTTTGCAGCAGGCTGATCCAAGGCCAGAATGGCGGAGCAGTCATCGAAGTCACTGCCAACTTCCGATCGCTTAGCCCGATCATCCATCACGTCAATGCATGCTTCGAACCGGTTTTTGCGAAGCCTTCGCAGCCCCGATATGTCGCTCTTGCTCCAACACTGTCTGACGTGTCGCAGCCCCTGCCCTGCGTAGCACGTTCCACGATCGAGATCCCGACCGCCGAGCGCATTTACGCGGAGATGTTTCGGGAAGCCGAAGCCGAAAGGGTCGCGGATATCTGCGCAGCGTTGATCGGAAACCTACCAATTCTGCGGGCCGACAACACGCACACGCCCCTGAAGGCCGGTGACATCGCGCTTCTATCACCCGGTCATACGGAGCTCTGGCGTTATGAACGAGCCCTCGAACAGCGGGGCCTCGCGGTTTCATCGCAAGCTGGCCAGACCTTAATGCGACGGCAGGAAACGCAGGATGTCCTGGCACTTGTGAGGGTGCTGGCAGATTCGTCGGATACGTTCGCCTTCGGCGCTTTCATGCGCGGTCCGCTGGTTGGGCTGAGCGAGCAGGAGCTGCTCGACATTACTACAGCCCTCTCCGCAGATGGGACGGCTCAGACCTTCTTTACTGTGCGCACAGATCCCGACTTGGTGCAGCATCCGCTGGCCAAGGAAATTCTCATACTGCTGCAGAGCCTGCGGCGCAAAGCGGCCCTTGTCACCCCGAGCCTGATCCTCGCTGAGGCCATCGAGCGCCTGAACGCCCGCGTCATCATCGCGGCGCGGCATGGCAACCGGAACGCGCGGGCCCTCGCCAACCTAGATGCGCTGATCGAGAAAGCGCGCAGCTACGGGGTTGCCGGCCTGCGCGCATTCGTCCGCGATCTCCAATCTGACTGGGAGCGCAAGGCCAGAGCACCGGAGGGACGCATCGACGCCGCGGAGCATGCGGTCGAGATTGTCACAATCCACAGTGCAAAAGGGTTGGAATGGCCAGTGGTCATTCCGATCAATTCGACGACCGAGCTCTATCGGCCGGAACAGTTCGTTCATAGGCAATCCGACAACAGCCTGCATTGGATGATCGGTGGCGTCGCGCCCCGGGGGCTGGCTGCGGCGCGCGCGGCAGAAAGCCTCGAGGATGCAAATCAGCGCGAGAGAATCTGGTACGTGGCGAGCACACGGGCGCGAAACCTTCTCATCCTTCCTCATATCCCCCAGGCGTCAAAGGATTCGTGGTTCAGCTCCGTGAATCTTCGTCAGCTTGAAGTCCCAGAGCTGGATCTTTCTTCATTCATGCTATTGGCAAACCGTTCGGGCGCCTCTCAACCGAATGAACAGTCGGCTGAAATTTTTGCAACGGAACAGCGTTCCGTCGAGGACAGTTCGCCGCCTCTAGTCTGGCGTCGACCGAGCGAACATGACGGTGATCGTCTTGGCGATTCTCTCGACGGAGTAATCGCCTTAGAGGGCCAGGCGGAGCGTTTCGAAATTGCAGGGGCTGGCGCTCGCCGCGGCGTGATCCTGCATAAGCTTATGGAGGAACTCCTGACGGGCGAGCTCGCGGATGAACTGGCGGCGAGCGTCGCGCGCGCCCGCTTCCTGCTCGATCAGCTAACGCCTAGCGCAGAGGATGATCGAACGCGGCCAGATCCCAACGAAATGGCGGCGGCTGCGCTTCGTGCGTTTGCTTTGCCCGAAATTTCTAAACTGCGGCCTCATCTTGTACCTGAGATTCCGGTCTGGGCTATTGATGGGCACGTTCTTGTCGCGGGGCGCGCCGATGCTTTGGCCATCAGCGACCAGGGTGTCGACGCCGCAATTGACTGGAAATCGGATGTCAAACCGACACTCGCCGTTCGCAAGGCACACGCGCAACAGCTGCTCGACTATCTGTCGGCGACCCATGCCAATCGGGGCGCGGTTGTCTACCTCACCAGCGGAGAGATTGTCTGGGTCGGAAATGAAACCGACAAGTAACTGATGCCGCAGCCCACGGTCGCCGAGCACGAACGCCTCGGCCGGCGCGCAGCGTAGACGTTGGAGGTCGCATGACCGACAAAGTACCTAAGTGGTGCGGCTTTGCGCCCTCAAAGCCCAGAGGTGCTCCAGCGTGCACCATGGTGATCCCTCGTGCCAAGCGGGACTGAACGGCGAGCCAGTCATTTGGTGGCGAGGCCGCTCCTAATCCCTATTCCATGCCCTCACGGCATGATGCCCGCAATGCAGGAGCTTTCCTGCTTTGGGGGAGTCCTACCGCCCACTCGGTGGTGGCCCGTCTTCCTAAAGTTCGGGAAATGGGTGCGCTACGCCGTCAATGACGTCGACGCCTTGGCGGAAGTTGCCGCAGCGTGACGGCCTCGCCGGAGCCGCGGCGCATCCTTCCCGTTGACCGGACATAGCTTAGAAGCTATATAGATGACTTGGGACGTCGTATTTCACGATGCCTTTGAGGCGGAGTTTCTTGCCTTTGAGCCGTCCAAGCAGGACTCCTTGCTGGCCGTCGCCAAGCTGCTTGCCGACTACGGCCCGCAGCTCGGCCGGCCATATGCAGATACGCTCAAAGACTCGAAGCACACCAACATGAAGGAGCTTTGTTTCGAGGCGTCGAATGGCGGGTGGCGCGCCGCTTTCGCGTTCGACCCCGAGAGGAAGGCGATCGTGCTTGTAGCCGGAGACAAATCTGGAGGCGGTCAGAAACGCTTCTACAAGCGGCTTCTCGCAAAAGCGGATTCACGGTTTTCCGCACATCTGGAGAGCCTGAATGCCGGAAGGAAGGGAAGATAGAATGGGCCGTAGCCTAAACCAGATTATCGCCGACTTGCCCCCCGAACGGCAGAAGGGGATCGAAGCTCGCTATCAGGAGGCAAAGCAGGAGGTCGAAGGTCTGCGTGAGCTCCGCCAGCTTGCAGGGAAGGCCCAGGCCGACATCGCCACGGCGCTTAACATCAAACAGCCCTCGGTGTCCAAGATCGAGAAACAAGCCGATATGTATCTCTCTACGTTGCGCAGCTATGTCGAGGCAGTCGGCGGAAAATTGGAACTTGTCGTCAAGCTGCCGAGCCGCCGCGCACTCCGTCTACAACATCTCGGCGATGTCGGGGCTTCGCCGGACGATGCTCCTCGGACCAGGCGCAAGGCCTGAAACATGAGCGGCACGGCAACCAGTATTAAGTCCAAGCTGACGGTGATCGAGACTGTGTACCCTCCGATCTCCAATCAGGAGGCGGTTTGGATGCAGAGCGACCCCGCGGTCGAGGCGCTTCTGCGGCAGAGCGACTTCTACATGATCGCGGCACGTGCTGAGGCGCGGTATCAGGACATTGTTATCGACCCGGACACCCACGAGATCACGTTCACGTTCGTCGTCGGCGATAGCTTCGCTGATGATGTGAAGCTGCGCCTCAAAGACTTGCCGGGCGTGTCCGCTGCCCAAATCGACTCTTATCTGGTTGAGGCGGGCGAAAAAATGATACGGGTCTGGGATGGTCCGATTGGCGAAGAGGGATCTAACCTTCTGGAATGGTTCACGACCGAGAAGCTTCTTTGGGACCGCTCCAGAGGCAGAGCTGGAATTGAGGGCTTCGAACGCTATCGCGAAGCGGCGACGTATGACCTTCTTTATGTCGGCATCGCCAAGGTGGGCGACAGCTTCGATCGTCTGATCCGCCACGGCCACAAAGCTCGCATGGAGATACTCTCCAACGAACCACAACGATATCCCGGGGCACGCGTCACCGACGAAATCTACCTGTTCATGTTCAATGTACAGCCTTTGATCATGACGACGTTCGAGCTGGACCACGACTTTGAGGGCGAAGATTTCAGCGGCGCCTACGATCAGAAACGGATCGTCGCCGACGCAGAGAAGGCGTTCGTCAGCCTTCTGAAACCGCAATACAACATCGTGAAGTTCGCCAATTATCCGAAGGGTGCAGACGGGCTCTACGGCTCGGACTATGTCCGATACGGCTATGTCATTGGCGAAAACGTAGCGTTCAACACCGCGCATGGTCGCATGAGAGGAGGACGAAACGCTCTCGCCGGGTTCATCTCCAATGACGCCGACTGCATCTTCATCGAGGGCGACGCCGTGACGCTTTACGTCTCCGGGGTCGATTATCCGGCCGAAAGCCCGGCGAACGTCGCGGGCGCCTCAAAAGGAAATTGAGCGCTGACCGCGAAGCGCTAATTGCACGACAAGGTTCGCCAATGTTGACGTTCGACAACCGCTGGCGATTTGATAGCCCTGGCCCAATTGAAGGCGATGTTGAGGCGGGATTCCTCGATCTCATCAATCGCATCAGCGGCCAGGGTCAGCGCAAAGCGATCCTCGAGCATTTCAAAGCGCGGTTTGCTGCCGCTGCGAACGTCCAATACTATCCCAGCTCCAACGAGCGCTTCGCCGTTGAGGACCTTACTACGGCGATGGGCAAAGCGGCAACGAACGCACCACTGTTCATCGAAGCCTTCTGGACCGCTTGCGAACAATTGCAACGCGGGAATCCCGAAATGGTGATGCCCGACGCCGCTCGGATCAATCGCATCCTCGCCGATGCGGGAGCCGGCTATCAGCTCGATCCCCCGAGCCTGATTGCCACCCGCGTTCATATCCCGATTGCCGTCCCTGAGCAGGCGCCTTCGCTCGACGCCCAAGCCCAGGGCTTGATCGAGCAGGCACTCCAAAGCTCGGAGCGGGCGCTCAGCGAAGGCAACGGCCGGCAAGCCGTTCAGGAGGTGTTGTGGCTCTTGGAGACGATCTCCACGGCGTTCCGCGGCGCCGATATCCACGATGGCAGCATCCAGGGACGGTACTTCAACAAGATCATTGGTGAACTGCGGCAACGCGGGCGCGGGCATCAGGATCAAATCCTTCAATGGATGATGATCCTGCACGGCTACCTGTCTTCGCCGACAGGCGGTGGCGTTCGCCATGGCCTCGACCTTCGCGAAGGCCTCGCGCTTCAAATCGACGAGGCCCGCCTCTACTGCAACCTCATCCGCAGCTATCTCACTTTTCTCATTGCCGAGCATGAGCGACTGAGTAGGCAAGCGGTCTGACGTTTTGCACGCCACGGTAAGCGTGCCGGAAGTCCATACCATTGACGCAACATAGCTTCAAAGCTATATAGATTGCCGAGGACGTCGAGTCTGTCGATGGGCCTGAAACAGAAATTCTTTGTCCATTCGCAATCCGGCCAGGACGCACGAATGGAGATCTCCAATGTGCTCGCCGACGTGCTGAGCGAATGCCCTCGACCAGCGTATCCGGCTTGAGGGTCCTTGCGAGCGATTTGGCATAAAAAAGAACTTTGACTGACGATCTGCGTCAGCGGCCTGGGGGCGGGAATGCGCATCGTCTATCTGGAGGTCCAGAACTTCCGTGGCATCAAATCTCTGGTTTGGGCACCCGCGGCGGGCATGAACTGCCTGATCGGGCCCGGCGATTCCACCAAAACGACGATCCTGGATGCCATCGAGCTATGTCTCAATCCCCGCTCGTACAGTTTCGCGGATGATTGCGACTTCTTTGACCTCGATATCGAAAAGCCATTGCGGATCACAGTCACGTTGGCTGGGCTACCCGGCGACTTCAAGGCCGAGGACCGATACGGCTTACACCTTCGCGGCTGGAACCAAGCAGCTAGCAAAATCGAGGACGAGTCCGGTGCAGGTTTAGAAGACGCGCTCTCCATCACCGTGGTTATCGACCAATCACTTGAGGCACGCTGGTCGATCCACAATGATCGTATCGATACCGTCGACAAGGATCCGCCGACGGTACGTTACAAAGACACCAAGCGAATGGGCACCAATCGCTTGGGGCCGTATGCCGAACGACATCTCGGCTGGGGCCGAACCTCCGTCCTGACACGGATAGGCGAGGCTGGTGAGGGGTACAGCCTTCAACTGGCAGAGGCGGGCCGCGCGGCCCGCACAGCCTTCAAGGCCGGCGATCAAGGCATCTTTAAAAAAGCCGTCGACCGGGCAGAGGAGCTCAGCAAGCTATTCGCCGTCCCCGTCCGCGGGAAATTCACAGCCGAACTCGACGTTCAGGGCGTCAGCATCACCTCTGGCGGAATTGCGTTGCATGACGGCAACCTTCCACTCCGTCGACTCGGTACTGGTTCCTCTCGCCTTCTCGTCTCGGCACTTCAACACGATGCCGGTCCGCCTCACATCGCTATCGTCGATGAAATCGAGCATGGCCTTGAACCGCATCGCGTCGCCCGGCTGCTCAAGTATTCGAAAACTCCCAAGGGCGGAGAAGGCGCCGCCCAGCCACAGATGTTCGTGACGACACATTCGCCAGTCGTGATCCGCGAGCTGACCGCCTCGGATATTTTTGCCGTTCGATCATCGGCAGGCGTCACAACAGTCGCATCTGTCTCTGGACTGGCCAGAGACCTCGACACCGCGCAGCGTCACCTTCGCGGAACGCCTGAGGCCTTCCTCGCCAGAAAGGTTCTTGTTGGCGAGGGGCGAACGGAACAAGGCCTTATGCGCGGCCTGGACGGGTGGTGGCATGCTAGCGGCCGAGATTCGTTCGCCTTGCAGGGAGCAGTCCCGATCGATGGCGGCGGCAAAGATAAGGCCCCCCTTATCGCCGAGCATCTCCGCGATCTTGGATACGAGGTCTGGCTGCTTCTGGATTCCGACAAGCCGCCAAACGCGGAGGCCTTGCGACGAGCGACCGACAAAGGCGCGGCCCTCTGGCAATGGCCGGACAATTGCTCGACGGAGCAACGACTGTTTCTCGACTTACCCTGGGCCGGCGTGCGAGCCTTGATCGCGCTTGCAATCGAGTGCGTTGGGCAAGACAGCGTCATCGCCGTCCTCGACAATGCCTTGAACGCCGCCGACCTTCCGACCGTTTCCGCTGCCAAGCTGGGACCGGAGCGCGACACCGTAGATTTGCGTCGACTGATTGGTAAGGTCGCGAACGACAAGAGCTGGTTCAAGGATATTTCACGCGGCGAAGGGTTGGCATCAGTCGTTGGGCCGCACCTGAACGCCGTCGCTGCGACTCCACTCGCCCAAGGGCTCGATGTCATGCGGAAGTGGGTCGATGTCTCTTGAAGCGGACATAGATATTGCACGACTGGCGGCGGGTCTCCGACACGGAAGCATCATTGCAGCCGCCGGCTGCGGGAAGACAGAGCAAATAGCCCGTGCGGTGGGTGTGTCGGAACACCGTAGGCTCATTCTCACGCACACGCATGCCGGAGTTGATGCTCTCACGCGACGTCTAAAGAAGCTTCACATTCCTAGCGCTAAATATCGCATCGACACGATCGCCGGTTGGTGCCTGCGCTTTGCAGCTTCCTTCCCTCGGCGCTCTGGCATTCTTTCGACCGCCCCCAGTTCCACGGCCGAGTGGAACGCCGTGTATGCTGCCGGGGCTTGTCTACTCGATAGTGGTGCCGTGGATGGAGTGATCAATTCTTCATACGGCGGCTGCTTCGTTGATGAGTATCAAGATTGTACCCTGCAGCAGCACGAGGTGATCCGACGGCTCGCCAATCATTTGCCAACGTGCATTTTCGGTGACCCGCTTCAAGCCATCTTCGACTTTCGGGGACAGGCGCCGGTTAGTTGGGAGAAGGACGTTTTTCCGATCTTCGGACAAGCCGCCGAACTGGTCACTCCATGGCGATGGAAGAATGCCGAGAACGAAGAACTGGCCGAGTGGCTTCGCGCCGTGCGGGTAACACTTCAGAAGGGTGAAAATCTTGATCTCGGTAATCGTCCAAATTGCGTAACATGGACCGCCTTACCTGCCGATCCGCGTCATCAGCAAGCTGCGGTAGTCCGGCAATGCCTCGAATCGATGCGTGATGACCTGCTTGGAAAGCTCATTGTCATCGGCGACAGCACCAACGAAAATCGCCGATCGGCGCTCGCGAAGAAGCTTGCCCAGCAAGGATTCGTCACTATCGAGGCGGTCGGCTGCAAGACACTCTTCGCCGCGGCTAAAGCTATCGACGGGTCGGTCGGGCAGGCGCGTTTCAAAATGCTCTTAGCCTTTGCAGCCAAATGCATGACCGGCGCCGACAAAGCCGAACTCCAGCGTGCCGTTGATGCCCGCCAACAAGGCCGACGCCTGGGCCAGGCCAAATTCGGCGATCTCTTGCAGCTTATCGAAGCGGTCATCCAGGACGGTGGCGATGCCGCGATGCTCGCCTTCCTTCACGCGCTGCGCGATCGCCCGGGCGTCCGCATCTACCGACGTGAAATGTATTTCGCGATGCAATCGGCCCTGCAGACCACGACGAATACCCAACCTCCGAGCCTCCACGCGTCGATCTGGGAGGTTCAAAATCGAAGTCGTCACGCCGGTCGCCGACTGGGAACCCGCAGTATTGGAAGCACGCTCTTGGTAAAGGGTTTGGAGTTCGACCGGGCCATCGTGACATCAACCAACGCAATGAGCGGCAAGGATTGGTATGTAGCGCTCACACGCGCAACGAAAACTATAAGAATCATATCGACGAGCGCCCGCTTCACGCCGGCGGCGTAGAGCGCGCTTCTGATTCAGGACAACAATTCGCTGGAAGCACTGCGCCAACACCAACGGCGACAGACGTCCAACGAACATTGAAGATCATTCTGGGAGGATCTATGGCAACCACTGCTTACTCGCAACACTACGCTCGAGAGATCGACGTCGAGCAACTCGCCTGGTTGCTGAGCGGAAGACAGCCCATTGCCGCCGACGAGCAGGTTTCCGAAATAGATCCCAAATGGGGCGACTGGATTCGCTCGGACGTTCGGTGTTCGTCGTGCGGCAGGACCGGCGCTCATGTCGTGCGTTCAGCTCGTGCCCGCGCAACACAAAAGCTGATTAGGCAATCTCACTTCCGGTTCGTTGGGCAGGACGGCAACGACGCGCATCATCCTTTCTGTGAATTCTATGGCGAAGACGATGGCGTCCTCACCCAACCTGACGGGCTCGTGAATCTCGGATCCGAGAAATCCGCGGAAACACGACTGATTAGAGAGCTTGTGTGCAAGGGCATCGAGCAGAGGCTGTTCGATCAATCGGCGATCCGCGCCATGCGCCAATGGTTTTTCGAACTGAAAGCCTCTAGCCGCGTCCGAGTAACAGTGACGCCTGAGCAAATAGAATGGACCCGATGCCTCCGGCGCCACTCGCAATTTCAACGCTGGACCTTCCATCCCGCCCAGGCAGAAATGCCAGGCTTCGATTGGGCCTCGGCCGCGAAATACCACTTCACAGAAGAGCACCTTGCCCTGTTTGAACTTCTCAAGGAGACGCCGTTCGATCCGCCTCATTGGCGCAGGGCCCAGGAACTGGCCACCAAGCACAAGGACCAGGAGGTTTTTGACGTCAGTACCTTGCGGCCGCACTACGACGGAGCCCTGACGCTTTGCGGTTTTGTCGCGAAGAACGCTGGCATCAAGTTCAGCCCGATCAATCCTGATTCCTACAGGTGGAAAGGACCGCCGATTCCACTCCTTGCCCTCTGCGCGCTGTCGTTGTTTGTCTCACGGTGGGATATGAACGCAGCCATTGCAACGTTTGCCAAGCTCTTGAAGGCGCCGGCACCGGCTGACCTGTCTCTTGGCAATGTCATCGGGTTAAACCCATTCCACGAATACACGCCTTGGCGGCTAGTCCAGTTGTCGACCGATATCGCGGCACGCGGCTTCGACGGACACGACTATCAAGGCCAATTGGTGGCGATAGAAGCGAAGTTGCGCGAGCAATACCGCGTATGGAAACTCCTGAATCCATAGGGACTCAGCCCAACCCTAAGATTAAGATCGAGCAGAGACTTAGCAAACCGCTCGATGAAGCGCCGTGCGTGGAGCATATCCTCGCTCATCCAGGCTGGGATCAGGGCGAGTGTCCCGTCGGGCTGCACCACGACCAGATGGTCCTCGCCGGCGAAGCGCTTGCGGTGCTCGACCTGCACCATCTGCCCGGCCCGAGGATGGAACGGATAGAGGATCAAAACCTCGAACGCCGGACACCCGGCATTGTGACGCTGTCTCGTGCGGCGTCGGCAAGAGCTGGCTCGCTTGCGCCCTCGGCAACAAGGCCTGCCGAGACGACTTCTCAGTTGCCTACCATCGTGTGCCGCGTCTCTTCGCCGCTCTCGCACTCGGCCGCGCCGATGGCCGCTATACCAAGATACTGCGGGCGATCGCACGACTTGATCTGCTGATCCTGGACGACTGGGGACCGGAACCTCTCGACGCCGACCAGCGCCGTGATTTGCTCGAAATCGTCGAGGATCGATACGAAGCCCGCTCGATTGTCGTTACCAGCCAGCTGCCCGTCGATCGCTGGTACGAAATCATCGGAAACCCCACCATCGCCGACGCGATCCTCGATCGCCTCGTCCACAATGCCTACCGCATCGAACTCAAAGGAGAGAGCCTCAGGAGGCAGAAGCAACCCGCTCAAGATCAACCCGTCTCTTGACCTTCCCAGCCCTCGACGACATCATGAAATTGACCCATGCGAACGACGCCACGGGTGGCCGGCTTCAGATCGGAATCACCGGCCGGCTTCGAATTGGAATGCATGGCCGGCTTCGTCGGAATCCGCAATCAGGCGAGCACGACCACTGCGCGAGCTGCGCCTCGCGGCCGACTATGACGTATCAACAGATGCGCGTTTCGTCTCAGCGGCACGCGGAGTCCAACTTAGTCCGCGCATCGTATCCCCCGACGGG
Source organism: Bradyrhizobium sp. LB11.1 (assembly GCF_040549385.1). Lineage (NCBI taxonomy): Bacteria > Pseudomonadati > Pseudomonadota > Alphaproteobacteria > Hyphomicrobiales > Nitrobacteraceae > Bradyrhizobium > Bradyrhizobium sp. LB11.1. The sequence goes on from NZ_JBEPTH010000018.1 coordinate 45,406, forward strand.
GCTTAGTCTGACAGTCAATCTCGAGAGCTTGCGGCGCTCCGACCAGCGTCGCTCTCGTTGTGGTCGGGATCATAATCGAAGCGTGTCTAACAGCACGCCAGTCAGCGGTGACTCATAGGCGATGCACGTCCGTGAACTACAGTGGATTGAGCCTATCACAGCGGTGCAATGTCTCGCGCATCGACCGCACCTCTCGTTTCTCGATAGCGCAGCAACGCATGAGTTGCTCGGGCGTTACTCATATGTGACCTGCGATCCATTCAGCACCTACATAGTCGCGGGTGGACGGGCGAGTTGCAACGGCGAAGATATCGATGGCGATCCATGGGAAGTTCTTCGCACTCTTCTCGCCAATTATCCGCAAGAGCATCGTCCCGATCTCCCGCCATTTCAGGCAGGCGCGGCTGGCTTCTTCGCTTACGATTTGAACAGGACGCTGGAGAGATTGCCGGCGCCGGCAATTCCCGGTCAGCGTTTACCCCATTCCATTCTGCATCTTTACGACGTGGTCGTCAGCTACGACCACCGGAACAACAGATGCTGGATCGTCTCGACCGGATGGCCGGAGCAGGATCCCGCACGTCGCGGCGAGCGCGCACGTCGTCGAGCCGATGAGTTCGCAGCCCTGCTTGCCAACCCAAAGTCGCCGCGGATCGTGCTCCCCGGCACAGCGGGTGCATGGAATTCAAACTTCAGCCGAGAAGCATACATTACGGCGGTACAGCGCGTCATCGACTTGATTCTGGCCGGAGACCTCTTCCAAGCCAACATTGCGCAGCGCTTCACGGCCAGGCTGTCGACTATATTCGATCCGCTCACCTTCTATCGTCAACTGCGGTCATTGAACCCGGCACCCTTTGGGGCCCTCCTACGGTGCGGAAAGCTGACCATCGCATCGAGCTCGCCTGAGCGATTCCTGAAGCTCGACGGAACAAAGGTCGAAACACGACCGATCAAAGGCACGATCGCGCGTTCGGTTGATTCCAACGAAGACCAGCGCCGCGCTAACGTGCTCGTTGCGTCCGAAAAGGATCGTGCCGAGAACATTATGATCGTCGACCTCCTGCGCAACGATCTATCGCGTGTTTGCACTCCACATTCAGTCGACGTTCCAGCCCAGTGCGATCTCGAGTCCTATGCCTCAGTGCATCACCTCGTCTCCATCGTTACGGGTACACTCGCGGGAGACGTGAAGTGGACCCCGGAGCGGGGACCATGGATCGCCAAAGTTAAGGTGTGATCCGGCCTGCCTTGTCGTTCAAATCAAGCAGCTTTCTTGTGCTGCTGTTGCGTCTGCTGTGGGTATGTGGGCAACGCGTTTGCGTTGTCCAAGCGAAGCGGCATATCCACAGTCCTCGCCGCCTCGATCCTGTCGATGCCGGCACGCCATGCCGCCATCGGAAACTGGTTATTCATTGCCTGGTGCGGGCGGCAATGATTGTAAAAGCTCATCCATGATCCGATGCCATCTCGCGCTTCGCGTCCGTCGGCATAGGCTTTCAGATGCACTTCCTCGTACTTGATCGAGCGCCACAGCCGTTCGATGAAAATATTGTCCATGAAACGACCGCGTCCGTCCATCGAAATCGCAATGCCTACAGCCTCAAGCCTGCCGGTGAAGGCTGAGCTGGTGAACTGCGCGCCCTGATCCGTGTTGAATATTTTAGGCCGGCCGTGCCGCGCCAGCGCTTCGTCGAGCGCGGCGATGCAAAAGCCCGTATCCATCGTGTTCGACAGACGCCACGCCAGTACCGCCCGGGTAGCCCAGTCGATGATCGCCACCAGATACAGGAATCCCTGCGCCATTGGAATGTAGGTGATGTCGCTGGCCCAGACGTGATTGGGCTCGGTGATGCTGACGCCGCGCAAAAGATATGGATAGATCTTGTGGCCGGGCGCTGCCTTGCTGGTGCCGGGACGCGGGACCAGTGCCTCGATTCCCATCACGCGCATCAGCCTTTGCATGCGCTTGCGGTTGATGCCGTAGCCTGCCTGGTTGAGTTCGAACACCATTCGTCGCGAGCCGTAGAACGGCCACTTCAGATGCAATTCGTCGATCCGTCGCATCATGGCCAGATCGTCGGAGCTGGTCACCGGCTCGGAGCGATAGACGCCCGAACGCGCCAGATTCAGCAGCTCACATTGCCGCCGAACCGACAAATTCTCGCCAGGGCGCTCGACCATCGCCCTGCGCTCGGGGACGGTCATCGCCCGGGCCTCTTGGCCAAGAAATCCCTTTCAACCGTCAACTGGCCAATCTTGGTATATAGCTTCGCCGTCTCACGCTCATGCTCCTCCTCGCCATCTCCCAAAGCCGTCGCGCCACGCACAAACAGGCTCGCCAAATTGTCGAGGGCTTGCTTCTTCCAGCCGTAGATCTGGTTCGGGTGAACGCCGTGCCGCTTCGCCAGTTCAGGCACCGTCGCGACCTCGCGCAGGGCCTCCAGGGCAATCTTGGCCTTGAATGCGGCATCGAACTTCTTGCGCGATTTCGTCATATCCGTGCTCCGTCGGTTCAAACAGAGCAGGACGCTTCACACCTTAACGTTTGGTCCTATTTCCGGGGTCCACTTCAACGAAGATGCGGTTACGCTACTGCGAGCTTGCTTTCCTGGTGGCTCCATTACGGGGGCGCCCAAGGTGCGAGCGATGCAGATAATTACGGAAATCGAGCGTGTGGCGCGCGAGGTCTTTTGCGGGGCGATCGGCTTCAACGGGCAGATGGATACGAATATCGCGATCCGCACTGTAACGATCGACGACGATATGGCTGTATTCCATGCAGGTAGCGGTATAACGGCGATGTCGGATCCGGCGGCAGAATACGAGGAGACGCTTGCCAAGGCGCAGCGAATCTTTGACGCATTTCGTGCTGAAACATCCGGTGCACTTTGATTGTCATCATCGACAACTACGACTCCTTCGTCTTCAACATTGCCCGCTATTTCCAGGAGCTTGGTGAAGCAACGGAAGTATTCCGGAACGACGCGATTAGGGTCAGCGACCTTGTTGACCTCAAGCCGCGCGCAGTGGTCATCTCCCCCGGTCCGTGCACTCCAATTGAGGCCGGAGTATCTACGGCCGTCGTCCGCGAACTTTCGGGTCGCGTTCCAATTCTCGGTATCTGCCTGGGTGCACGTTGCCCTATGCACGGTCGGTCCTCATATGTAATGCATGACGGCCGAGGGCTATTCAGGGAGCTACCGTCCCCACTCTGCGTTGGTCGCTACCATTCTCTTGTTGTTGAGCTCGATGAGTCATGCGCACCGAATCTTACGGTGAGAGCGCGTTCCGACGAGGGCGAGATCATGGCCGTCGCACATCGCTATCAACCAACCTATGGCGTGCAGTTCCATCCAGAATCGATACTCACCCAACAAGGTCACGTGCTGCTTACGAACTTCTTGCAACTCGCAAGACTTCCCGCGCATGAGAATCGGAAACTCTATCGCGCAGGCGGCGACTTAACTCACGGAAGCGAATCGTGAGCTGCCGCCGGTTCGGCCACCCGATCAGGGCTCTTTTTTCAACAAGAGCTCTTTAGATCTAGTTCTTTTATTACAACGGACTGATTGGGGCGAAATGTATTTTCCCGGAGCAAAGTGGAGTGTCTTTTGAGCGCCATTTGGTCTCGCTGATCATCAGGTTGCGCTGGCTGTTCCTGCGCAAGGACATTTCCCTTGTCGACCGCTGCGCGATAGGCATCTCATGCCAGTCTCAAGGTTGCAAGAAACGGCTCAGTTCTGCCTGCAGCGCAGAACTGCTCTTGGATAACACCCGCGCCGATTGCAGGACATCACTTGCAGCCGTGTCCGTGCTCGCGGCGCCATAGGCGACCTGGCTCATTCCGCTGGCAACCTCCGATGTTCGGGCGACGGTCTGCTGGATGTTCTGCGCGATCTCGCGCGTTGCCAGGAGCTGCTGTTCGACAGACTCCGACACAGCTCCTGAAATCTGCGAGATGCGGTCGATCGTTGCACTAATCGAGACGATTTCGTTCACCGATTTGCGGGCGACCGACTGCATCGAGCCGATTTGCGCGGCAATCTCCGAGGTGGCATCAGAAGTCTGATCCGCCAGAGCCTTGACTTCCTGCGCGACCACTGCAATGCCGGTACCGTATTCGCCCGCACGTGCGGCTTCAATCGTCGCGTTGAGGGCAAGCAGGTTGGTCTGGCGTGCCACTTTCGCAATGAGCCGAACGACGTAGCCGATCCGTTCGGCCGCTTCGGTGAGCTCGGACATCTGCCTGTCGGTCTGCGCCGCCTGGCGGACCGCCTCCAGCGCAATTTTTGAGGATTCCTGCGCCTGCCGCCCAATTTCGGAGGCGGAGGTCATCATCTGCTCCGTCGCGGCAGCAATGAGCTGGATGTTGGAAGAGGCGCTGTCGGATGCTGTCGAGACGTGGCTCGAAACGCCGGTCGTGTGCTTGGCCGACTGGGCAAGGCCAAGAGCCGCGCTTTCAAGCTGGCAAGAGGCATCAGCCACCGTCTGTATGACGTTACCGACGGCCGCCTCGAAGGCATCAGCAACCCGCACGAGCTCCGCGCGGCTTCGCTCGCCCTGCAGGCGGTCGCGCTCCAACTGTTCGGCAACGTCGCGCTCAGCCTTCTGGCGCATGCCGTGCTTAAAGTCTTCGACCGCACGTGCCATGTCCCCGATCTCGTCTTTGCGGTCAAGCCCCGGCAGAACAATCGCGAAGTGACCGGCACCAAGCTGACGCATGGCGGCCGTCATTCGAGAAATGGCACCGCCAATGCGATGGCCGAACAGCAGGGCAAAGGTCGCGACCAGGCCCATCGCGCCAATTACCAGCCAAAATAAGAGATCGCGGGCGCTTGCCGCCCGCAAACCAGCCGCTGCACTTCGGCGATCGGCTTCTGCGATCGCCCGTGCCAATGCCGGTCGATGGCTGCTATAAACCTTGGCAATATCCTCCATCTCGTCGTTCAGCGACTGCTGCACGAACATGAGGGCAGAAAAGCCGGCTTGATAGGACTTGAGAAGACCCTCAAGTTCCATCCGAATGCCCGACGAGAGATCTGAAGCGGCCAGTAGCCCGGCGAACTCGGCGCCGGACTTGTCGAAATCCTGGCCGTATTTCTCGTCGCCGTGCAGCATGAAATCTTTCTCGTGCCCGCGCATCGTCTCCATGAGCGCGGTCATCCTTGGCTGGTCCAGCTCAGCAAGCCGCTGTTGCAGCTGAAGCTCGGCGGTGCGGAGCCCGCCCTGAAGCCCCTGGTCCCCGCTGAAACCAAGAGCGCGCTCGGCCGAGACGATGTTTTGAAAGCGCGCGGCGTAGAGGTCGATCCCGCTGCGCAATTCGGACGAGCTCTTGAGAGGGTCGCCCTCGGGCAATTAGGCCGCAAAGGCTTCGATATCGCCGAGCAGCGTCATTTCTTGCTTGAGCAGCTCGGCATGACGCTCGATCATTGCCTCGTCACGCCGGCGCAGGAATTCGGTCGTCACATGTTGCGATTCCAGAAAGCTCAGGGAGAGCGCCGCAAACCGGTCGCGAAAGCGAGCGGCCTCGTCCGCATCACGCTGGACCTGCGCTGCGTAGTTCAGCCCGACCAGGCAGACCGCACCGGTCGCAATGACCGCGATAATGCCAAGCAGGCCGATCTTGACGCGCAATGAGGCACTGATTCCCCGGCTGGCAGGCAGCTTGAGCAAGCGCCACAATGAGGTGCGCTTGAAGGAGAGCGCGCGAAGTGTGAGAGGTGAGAACAATGCTTTCTTTCCTTCTAGGGTCCGGACTCAATTGAGCCAGTATGCGACGAGAGCGGCGAGATGAACAGCGGCCAAGAAATTGCGGGCGAGCTTGTCGTATCTGGTGGCGATGCGGCGAAAGTCCTTGAGCCTGCAAAAGCAGCGCTCGATGACGTTTCGGCCTTTATAGGCACGCTTGTTGAAGGGGTGGATGACGACGCGGTTGGATTTGTTGGGGATGACGGGCTTGGCGCCGCGAAGTACGATTTCGCTGCGAAAGTCGTCGCCGTCATACCCTTTGTCGCCGAGGAGCGCGCTCATCGGCGGCGCGAGCGCCAGAACATCTGGCGCCGCCGAGATATCGGCATTCTGGCCTGGTGTCAGATGCAGGACGACTGGCCGGCAGAGCGGATCGCTCAGCGCATGGATTTTTGTCGTGCGGCCGCCTCGCGAGCGGCCGATTGCCTGATTGTGCTCCCCCCTTTTCCGCCGGAGGCACACCGGTGAGCTTTAATCGAGGTCGAGTCGAGCGAAAGCGCGACGGCATCTTTGCCGGGCTTGGCCAGCACTTCAAAGATCGCGCACCATCGTCCGCGCTTTGCCCAACGATTGAAGCGATTGTAGATCGTCGTGTAAGGCCCGTATTCAGGGGGACAATCGCGCCACCGCGCACCCGATTGCAGCATCTGAATGATGCCGCTGATAATGCGCCGATCGTCGTTCCGATCCGGTCCGGTCAGTCCCGTCGGCAGGTGCGGTTCTATCCGCGCCCACTGCTTATCATTCAACCAAAACAGGCCGCCACGCATCTCTCGTCCCCGAATCAAAATATGCGGACAAGAGAATCACGTGGCGCTAATTAGGTACAGACCTTAAAATGGCGCATGGCTTGCCAATCCTCCGGCCGATGGAAAACTCGTAAGACGCGAGACTGTCACTCAATGTAAAAAGGGCCGCTGCGGTTGTCGGCAGCGGCCCAGCCAAGTCTAGGGCTAATTGGCAGACATACCGGTCTGCCAGCGGATCGGGTGTATCGAGCTCGCAAAGAAAACCATTAGCGCGAGGGCACAGGCTAGCTTGGAGCTGGTCATTCAAGTGGCTCGATGAGCGACGCGATATGGGCCCGCAGCGGTTGCACGCGAAAAAAAGATGAAGCTGTTACGGGAACAGTCCGCGCGTTTCCTTGGCACCGCGAACACGCTCGACGCCTATTGCCATGGCTGCGGTGCGATTGAACAACTTTTCACGTTTGCTTCGCGCCAAGACACGTTCGAATGCACGATCCAGGAGCTGATACTCGCGGCGCATGACTTCCTCCTCCTCCCAGAACAATCGCTGAAGGTCCTGCACCCATTCAAAGTAACTGACGACAACACCTCCCGAATTGCAGAGAATATCGGGAATGACGAACACCTCGTCCTGGCGTCCCTCCAGGATTCTATCGGCTTCCGGTGTGGTGGGTCCGTTGGCGCCTTCGGCAAGGATCCGGCAGCGCAGCCTACCGGCCATTTCGGCGTCGATGACCCGTTCGACGGCAGCCGGAACAAGCACGTCGCACGGCACGGTCAGGATCTCTGCGGGGTCAAGAGCAAGCTCGTTGGAGTAACCGTCAAGGCTTCCTTGCGACGCTGCGTGCCGGACCAGTTGGCGTATGTCGAGCCCCCGAGGCCGGTAGAGCGCGCCGGTATGATCGCTGACAGCAATCACCTTCACTCCCATGTTGTGCAGCTCGAGCGCGGCAATCGAACCGACGTTTCCAAATCCTTGAACGACGGCCGTCGAGCCATTGAGGCGGATTTTGAGCTCGTCCGCAGCGCGCCTGACCAAATGAGCCACACCCCGGCCTGTCGCTTCACGGCGACCGAGCGTTCCACCGGCGCTGACGGGCTTGCCCGTCACGATCTCGGTGACGGTCTGGCCCTGATACATCGAGTATGTGTCCATGAACCAGGCCATGATCTGTTCGTTTGTCCCGAGGTCCGGAGCCATAACATCGGTGTGCGGCCCAACAAATGGGATCATTTCCTGCATATAGCGGCGCGAAAGCGCCTCAAGCTCGCGCTTCGACAAGGTCGACGGGTCGACGTTGATTCCGCCCTTGGCCCCGCCATACGGCAATCCGACCAGAGCACACTTCCAGCTCATCCAGATGGCAAGCGCTGCAACTTCGCCAAGGTCAACTGTCGGCGCGAACCTGGTGCCCCCTTTTGTCGGGCCAAGCGTCAAATGATGCTGAACGCGGTAGCCCTCGAAAACCGCAGTGGTGCCATCATCACGGTGAATCGGACACGACACTGTGACAGATCGCTTCGGCAGCAACAGGCGCGATCTCGCGTCATCCGGTATGCTCAGATAGTTCGCGATCACCTCGAATTGCTTTACGGCCATCTCAAACACTGGCCCATGGTATGCAGTCACGCTAGCTCCTCAAGCTGAATATGAAACATTGGATGCTCCTGCATCGGGGCGCTTTGTGCTCCGAGGCGTGATGCGAATTCCAGAGGCGGACATAGTCGCCTTCACCGCAAGAGCGCAGCTTGCGCTCACGCCCAGAACAGGACCAATCCAACGAAAGCGAGATTGACGAGGGCGGCCACGATCGCCAGCAACCAAGTGGTCGCAGGCGAAAGGTCAGGAGCATCTTGCGACTCTGGAATCCAAAGCGGCGGGGGCGGCATCTCAATGTCTCCGAAAGCATGGGTTGCAGCGGATCGAGCAAGCGAGATGAAAACGCCTCACGGCTGTCAGGGGGCGCCGATTGTTCAAGCCCATCGCGCGGCGGCGCCGGGGTTGATCAACAATCGATAGGTCCCGAGCCATGTTGAGCTCCTGTTGCGGCTACATCGCCTTGACGATGTTCTCGGTGACCTTCTTGGCGTCGCCGAGCAGCATCATGGTGTTGTCGCGATAGAACAGCGGATTGTCGATGCCGGCATAGCCGGATGCGAGCGAGCGCTTGATGAACATCACGGTGCCGACCTTCCAGACCTGGAGGACGGGCATGCCGTAGATCGGCGAGGTCTTGTCCTCTTCGGCCGCCGGGTTGGTGACGTCGTTGGCGCCGATCACGAAGGCGATGTCGGCCTGCGCGAACTCGGAGTTGATGTCCTCGAGCTCGAACACCTCGTCATAGGGCACGTTGGCTTCGGCCAGCAGCACGTTCATGTGGCCCGGCATGCGGCCGGCGACCGGGTGAATGGCGTATTTCACCTCGACGCCTTCCTTCTTCAGGATGTCGCCCATTTCGCGCAGCGCATGCTGAGCCTGCGCCACTGCCATGCCGTAGCCGGGCACGATGATGACCTTCTGCGCGTTCTTCATGATGAAGGCGGCATCGTCGGCCGAGCCGAGCTTGGCCGGCTTCTGCTCGCCGCCGCCACCACCGGCTGCGGCGCTCTCGCCGCCGAAACCGCCGAGGATGACCGAGATGAAGGAGCGGTTCATCGCGTGGCACATGATGTAGGACAGGATCGCGCCGCTTGATCCCACCAGCGCGCCGGTGATGATCAGGGCGGAATTGCCGAGGGTGAAGCCGATGCCGGCCGCGGCCCAGCCCGAGTACGAGTTCAGCATCGAAATCACGACCGGCATGTCGGCGCCGCCGATCGGGATGATCATGAGCACGCCGAGCGTCAGCGCGATGATGACGATCAGCCAGAAGTCGAGCGCGCTGCCCGTCATTACCAGCCCGACGATGAAGACGACGAGGGCGATCGCGAGCGCAATGTTGATGATGTGACGGAACGGCAGGATGATCGGGGCGCCGCTCATCCGCGCGGACAGCTTCAGGAACGCGATCACCGAGCCGGTGAAGGTCAGCGCGCCGATGGCGACGCCGAGCGACATCTCGACCAGGCTCTGCGGATGGATGTTGCCGGGCGTACCGATGTCGAAGGCTTCGGGCGCGTAGAACGCGCCGGCGGCGACGAGCACCGCGGCCATGCCGACCAGAGAGTGGAAGGCGGCGACCAGTTCCGGCATCGAGGTCATCGGCACGCGGCGGGCGATCACCGCGCCGATCGCGCCGCCGATGGCGATGCCTAGGATCACGAGGATCCAGGCGACGCCGTCCGCCGGCGGATGGCTGGCGAGCGCGGTTGCGACCGCGATCCCCATGCCGATCATGCCGAACAAATTGCCCTGGCGCGACGACGCCGGGCTCGACAACCCGCGCAGCGACAGGATGAACAGCACCCCCGCCACGAGATACAAGAATGCAGAGAGATTGGCGTTCATCTCAGGTCCCCATTGATCCCTTCAGCCCGAGGTGGCCGCTTACTTCGACTTCTTCTTGTACATCGCCAGCATGCGCTGGGTGACAAGGAAGCCGCCAAAGATGTTCACGCAGGCAAAGATGAGCGCGACGAAACCGAAGCCGCGCGCCCAGCCCGAGCCGTTCGAGATCATGCCGACGCCGACCGCCAGCAGCGCACCGACCACGATCACCGAGGAGATCGCGTTGGTCACGCTCATCAGCGGCGTATGCAGCGCCGGGGTCACCGACCACACCACGAAATAGCCGACGAAGACGGCGAGAACGAAAATCGACAGCCGGAAGACGAAGGGGTCGACGACCTGTGCAACATGCTCCATCGCGGCTCTCCTTACGCTTTCGGCTGGAAGTTCGGGTGAATCACGGCGCCGTCCCTGGTCAGCGCGGTCGCCTTCACGAGCTCGTCGTCCCAATTCACGGCCAGCGCCTTGTTGGTCTTGTCGAACATCGTTTCGATGAAGTTGAACAAATTGCGCGCGTAGAGGCTCGAGGCCGACGCCGCGACGCGGCCGGCGACATTGGTGTAGCCGACGATCTTGATGCCATCGACGTCAGCGACTTCGCCCGGCCTTGCACCCTCGACATTGCCGCCGCGCTCGACGGCGAGATCGACCAGCACCGAACCCGGCTTCATCGACTTCACCATTTCGGCCGAGACCAGCTTCGGCGCCGGCCGGCCCGGAATCAGCGCAGTGGTGATCACGATGTCCTGCTTCTTGATGTGCTCGGCGGTCAGCGCGGCCTGCTTGGCCTGGTACTCTTTCGACATTTCCTTGGCGTAGCCGCCGGCGGTCTGCGCGTTCTTGAATTCCTCGTCCTCGACGGCGAGGAATTTCGCGCCGAGCGATTCGACCTGCTCCTTGGTCGCCGGCCGCACGTCGGTCGCGGTGACGATGGCGCCGAGACGCCGCGCGGTCGCGATTGCCTGGAGGCCGGCAACGCCGACGCCCATCACGAACACTTTTGCGGCCGGAATGGTGCCCGCCGCGGTCATCATCATCGGGAAGGCGCGACCAAAAGCTTCGGCTCCCTCGATCACGGCGCGGTAGCCGGCAAGGTTCGCCTGCGACGACAGCACGTCCATCACCTGTGCACGGGTGATGCGTGGCATCAGTTCCATCGCGAAGGCGGAGACGCCGGCATCGGCGATCGTCTTCAGCGCGGCCTCGTTGCCATAGGGATCCATGATGGCGATGACGAGCGCGCCGCGCTTATATTGCGCAAGCTCGGACGCCTCAGGACGCTTCACCTTGATGATGATGTCGGCGTCGACAAGCGCATCCGCGCTGACGGTGGCACCCACAGCGGTGAATTCGGAATCCGACAGGCCCGACTTGATGCCGGCACCCGGCTCGACGGCGATCTCGGCGCCGAGCGCTTTGAACTTCTTCACCGTATCAGGCGAAGCGGCGACACGCGGCTCCGACGGATCGATTTCCTTGGTTACGGCGATCTTCACCAAACCTCCCGGCGAGCGCCGCCTGTCTTCATACAATAGTCTTCCAAGCGCGCAGGCCCGCGGAACGGCCGAATTCGTTCGTAGTGATGACTTGTTCGCACTGGGTACAAAGCTCGTTTGCTAGACTCTATTTGCCTGCCTTGCGCCCTTCCTAAAGACGCCGAGCCTTTTAAGCTCGCGGCGCTGCGCCGCTTTTCCAATCGGCGCGATCTGCCAAATGGCAATGGAGATCTCAGTCATCCAATGGTCCGAATGAAGAGACAATGTTGCCAGCGCGGCATTCCATGACGCGGATCATCCCGCCATGCGCCGAGCCGGGATACCGACCTTCGCGTCACGCCTGCAACGAAAGCTCGCTCACTCGATGCTCAGAACCAAATGAGGATTGCGGCGGATGAGCCTCAACGTCAGGCGTCGTGCTGCATCCAGCTGCCGATTGCGCTTCACATTGGATCCCCGCCCCATTGCATTTTCCCTCGCGTCTGCGCGCAAGATAGCACCGCGACGGCCTCGTTTCTCGGCGATCTGACTGCCTTCGCTGGACGCTTGCGGTGAAATCCGCCGCAAGATTGGAGGTGAACGAAAAAATCCTGCAAGATGCGATGGATCTAGACCGACGCTCGAATCAACATTCGACAGCACCTGCACCGAATGTCGAGCCCTCGTGCCGCAGCCAAGAAGCGGAAAACTGTCTGACGCAGCACACGTTCCATGCTGCCGCAACGGAGCCCAGAGGACATTACCCTCCTCGCGGGATACAAGGCAGGGCCATCGCCGTCAGGGGCAGAGCCGAGTAGATTTCGGCCGCGACAGCTCTCACGTCGGCTGCCCGCTCGACTCCAAGGTCAGCCCCGATCACCGGTTCCGACAGAGCTATCTGGGATTGGCTGTTTGCTGCCGTATGATCCTGGTGTGGAGACGCTTGACCTGAAAGTCGCCGAGCGGCCTGCAGGATTTTGCTGCTCACGACGTTGCGACGGACACTCGAGCCCCGTCAAAGGCCAGTACAAAGCCTAAAGAACCAGTACCTCGTCACAGTGACTATGACTCTTTGGAAGTGGCGGGCTAGGCGCCTGCCATTTTGGCGTGAGCCTTGTCTGTTGTGAACATCCATTTTTGATGCATGAGCGTGCGGCATTTCGTTATCGTTCCCAGGCGGCGTCGATCCTGCGATCCAGGCACTGGCCCCGCAGGACGCCGATTTCGATCTCGACCATGTTGAGCCAGCTTGCGTGCTTGGGGTGTAGTGGAACTCAAGCCGTCGCAAATCCGCCTGGCTTCGGCGGGCGGAAACGCCTGATACAGGGCGCCGGCGGAGTGGGTCGATAGATCATCCTGGACGATTGCCTTCCACGAAGCGTCGCTTAGTCCGGTACACGGTCGAGCCGCTCGCGCCGACGCTCCTTGCGATCTCCTCGTCGCCGGTCGCGGCATCGGCGGCCAGCAAAATCTGCGCGCGCTTGAGCTTGCGGGACGTATGCTTGCCGCCGCTGAGCAGAGCCCTCAGTTCGGTGCGTTCGATTTGGCTGAGTTCGACCCGATAGCGTACATTCATGGCGTGCCGCCTCGTTCGAGGCACGCACGAACAACTGAATCGGATGGCCCGTGAGTCCTTCGACAAACCCCTTCACGCCCACACAGGGGCAGTATCTGGCTTTTATCCATCTCTATACCCGGCTGCATCGCAGGCCCCGGCCGAAACCGACATGCAGGAATATTTCCGCGTCAGCCCGCCTTCGGTTCACCAGATGGCGCTGACGTTGGAACGCGCCGGCCTCATCAGACGGCAGCCAAAAACGCCTCGCAGCGTCGAGGTCCTCATTGATCCGAAACTCCTGCCGGAGCTAATCTGACCGCCGGACCCAACCTGTCAAAATCACTGTGCAGAGCCACTAGGAAAGGCCCGACTGCCTGAAGGCAAGAAAGGCCTCGAAAGGTTGGCCTCTCTGCGTCCGAAAATCGATGCGCCAGATCCGCAGCGCAATCGGAGCAACGACGATCGATCCCGAGTTGCTAACAGCTGCGGAACGTCTCTAGTGAGGGCTATCTCCGGCGCGAGGAGGCCAACGCGACTATCTTGGGCCTGTCGAAAGGTGGAATGCCGATCAAGGAGATCATGCGCCCGACTGGCCACAGCAGGGGCTGGTGCGACAGGTGATCCGCGGCGAACGCCATGACGTCTTCCGGATCCGGGAGAGTTCTCTCGATCAGTACCTGCCATGGCTTGACGGCTTGACGATCAATGGGCAGCTGGTTGACGAAACGGCGCTGCGCCCCAGCGCTGCATGGCGGTCGCGGCACTTCGGACCACAACGTGCGCTTGAATCCGACCAGCTCCCAGCACGCATGATAGTTATTCCTCCCCATGTCCTGGACGCAGCTTGCGACTTTTAGGCAACGTCTTGGAGGTCTCCGCACGTTTGGATGGTCGAACAAAGAATTCAAACAATTGAACGCCCAGCGTTCCGGCGATGCGGTCAAGAACATCAATTGTCGGACTTTTCGATTGCCGCTCTAGACTAGCCATGTAGGAGCGGTCAATCCCGGCCTCGCAAGCTAATCTTTCTTGCGAAATACCGCGTTTCAAGCGGATCCGACGGACATTCCGAGCCACAAGCGTACGAGCTTTCATGTGGCAAAGCATGCCATCGCGCAACCTGTCAAACCACGGGGTATAACGTAAGCGCGATTTTCTCCGCACGGTGACGCCCGCGCTTTTGACGGATGGCCTTCGTATCGAGGGCGGCATCTGACCCGTTCAGGCAGCGGCGGTTTTGAGGAAGTTGAAGGGCAGCAGGTCGGTAATATCGGCGTCGTCGGCGCGCTGAGGCAATTCGGTGAGCACGTGGCGCAACCAGGCTAACGGCTCGACGCGTGAGGCGCGGCAGGTCAGCATCAGACTGTAGACGACGGCACTGGCCCTGGCCCCTCGACGGTGTCGCTGAACAGCCAGCTCTTTCTGCCAGTGGCAAAGATTCTGATATCGCGCACCAGGAGATTGTTGTCGATCGGCATCCTGCCGTCTTGCGTGTAGCGCGTCAGATATTCCCATTGGTTCAGAGTGTAGGATACGGCATCGCCAAGCTTGCTGTCGGGCAAGACTTTCGGGGCGATTTGATCGAGCCATTCCTTGAGGGCGTTCAGGACGGGAATGCTGTGTTGCTGGCGGAAGCGGCGAATGCATTGATCTGGCGTTTCGCCTCTGTCTGGTTTTTCGTCCCGCGCCTGCCTTTCAACCCGGTAAAGCTGTTCGAAGAACCGCAGCGCCTGCTCGGGCGGACCGCCGCCCTTCTTCCTCGCCTTGAGGGCATCGGCAAAGCGCCGTCGGGAGTGGGCCATGCATCCAATGTGGGTGGCCCCTTCCAGCGTGCGCCATGCGGTATAGCCGTCACTCATCACGATGCCACGGTAATCGCCGAGGAAGGCCTGCGGGTGGATCTGGCCGCGGCCCGGCTGATAATCCAGAAGAACGATGGGCTCGTGACTGCCCTGGCCGCTGCGATAAGCCCACATGTACGATGTGCTGGTGGCTTTTTTGTCCTTCTCCTTGAGGACCTGAACCGTCGTCTCGTCGCCATGGATGAGAGGTTGCAGTCTGAGCCGCAGCTTCAGGGCGTCTGAGATGCGATGCAGATGCTTCTCGCTCGAGCCGATCACCCAGTGACCCAAAGCGCCGCGGCTGACAGGAACACCTGCGCGTTCGAAGGCCTGCGCCAGACGGTAGAGCGGCGTGCCATCGACATATTTGTGAACCAGCGCGAACGCCAGCGTTGAGGCCGTGGCAACGCTGCCCGGCAAGGGCTGCGTCGGCATCGGCGCGGTCACGACAGGGGCATTGATCCCGGTGCGATCGCAATGGCGGCACCCATATTTGAAGCGCACATTCTGTAAAACCTTCGCCTTCACCTCGATATGAAGTTGCTCGGTGACAGTCTCGCCCATGCGATGCATCTGGCCACGGCAGCAAGGACACGCCTTCTGATCGTCGGGCAGGTCATACTCGACCCGCTCACGCGGCAGGTTCCCCGGCAGCGGTCTGCGGCCGCGCTTCTTTCCCGTTGTGCTTTCGACGGGTGGCAAGCCCGTGTCCGGAAGTTCGTCGATATTGTCCGTTTCGCTGCCGGCATCATCCTCGTCGGCGGCCTGCTCGGCTTCATTGAACAGACGGTCGACGTGCTTTTCGCTGCGCGGCGCAAAACGATGCAGGCGTGCCAGCGCCAGTTCTTCCTCGAGCCTGACGACGCGCCCCGTGAGCTGACGATTCTCCACCTGCAGCGCAGCAATGCGCGCCAACAGCGCTTCGACACTCGGTTCGCCGGTTCGATTCATCGGATTCTTGAATCTGAACCGTACCGACGCGTCAACCGCTCAACTCGATAGCTCAGCCGGCAACCTGATATTGCCGCACCGGATGGCGGACCATCGCATCGATATCGATGCCGTCAAGTATTCAGTGCAATTGCTCGGTCGTCAGCGTGACGACCGCCTCCTGGCGGCGCGGCCATCGGAACTTGTCCTCGGTCAGCCGCTTCAGGACCAGCACAAAGCCGGACCGGTCGAAGAACAGCAACTTCATCCGGTCGCAACGGCGATTGCAGAACGCAAAAACCGCCGGAGCGAACGGATCGAGCGCCATCGTTTCCTGGACCAGAACCGCAAGGCTGTTGATGCCAGCCCGGAAGTCGATCGGCTCACGGTGCAGATAGACCTGCAGGTCACCGCCCAGTCTGAACATGGCCCAGGGCTCCGATGATCGCCGTCAATGCATCCACATCGCCGCATTCCAGCGCGACCTTCACGCCGTTCGGCAGCGACGCGCTCACTTTGGCCGGAGAACAAAAAGCTGTAGTCCCCTTGGGTTCCGACCCGCGCACTTCATCGCAAGCCGCCGGCAAACCCACCATCGCCACGCTGCTCCCCCGCGACAGGGCGCGATCGGAAGCCCCCTCAAGTTGAACCGGGATGAACGCCGATGGGGAAGACCGCGGGAGAGACCTGGTCGCGGTGTGCTTCTTGATCCATTTCCGAAGCAGGTTCGCGTTGACCCCGTGTTCGAGCGCAAGTCTCGATACCGAAACGCCAGGCTCAAGACAACTCGCGACAAGACGCTCCTTCGATGTCGCCTCGTAGCGCCGGCGACCGTTCCGACCAACAAGCCTGACCCGCCGTTTCTGATCATCGTCTGCCATCACAAGGTGTCCACCTATTTTGGTGGACACCTCATGCATCAGAGCACCCAAAAGCAAAAGGTGCAGGGAAATTCGCGCTTACGGTAGAGGAAGGTGCGAGGCCGAGATCGATAAAAGGGCCAGGCCCGCCGGCACGAATTTCTCAAGAAATGGGTGTCGCTCCGCCCGGGAAGCAGTGAGCTTCGATCTTGTTCTCGCGCCACAGCTGCGTGATCGCGAAGCTTATCCGGAAGGTTCGCAGCGGATCCTCGTCGAGCGTGCCTTGGTCATGTTGGCTTGAAGAACCAGCGCAGCATCAATCACTCCGAGTCCCGGCACCGCGTCGAGAGGCGTCTCACCTAAGTCTCCGCGGGTCTTAGCCTGATCTCGCAGCTACTTAACCAGTCTGATCTTGATGAGACTCGACCAATTCCCAATCACGGCCGAGATGGCCGGGGAATTGATCCTGATATTGCCTGAGCATACACCGATTGTGCCGCTTGATTTCAGAGCGACAGATGTGCAGTTCACTAACACATTTGACGACGATCGCCTGGGGCTCGATCTTTGCCCCGCGGTTCACCTTGGCGCGCAGCGCAGAGGTGGAAAGCCGCAATGTCTTGAAGCCGCGCGCCGCAGCGTATTCGACAGGCTCATAATAGCACAATACGAAGTATCTGTAATCGTTGAGATCGAGGTTGTAGTCCGCCCCGAAGTAGCGCAAGTGAAGTGCCGCTCCAAAGCCATAGAAGACCGCCATTCCGGTTGGTTCGTTGTTACGCTTGGAAACCGCTGCAACACCAAAATGCGACACACCCGCCTTCCTCTGCCCGGCCAGGATCTTTTCCATCCAGTCCCGATCCTCGGCATTGCCGTACCGAGACCTATTCTGGGTTACGAAATCAGCGGCTACTAAGTCATCGAGTTGTTCGGCTGGTATCCATTCGATCTTGCCTCCCGTTCGACGGAAGGCCGCAACTTCAGACTTGCTTTGATTGCGATCATGCGCGCGTGAGCGCGCCATCATCCCGGCGAGCCCTGTGCCCGGCACGTCCAGAGACGCTTCGGCAGAATGCAAAACGACAGCCCCCCCTATGACTTCTGCAAATTCCACCGCCGCCTGGTAGGGCATGTAGGGCATTACAAAGCCTGCATAATCTCGCTCCTGAGCATAGTATAGAGCGCTGCGTGCTAGCTCTGTCAAAGCCTCATGCCTTCGCCTGCCCTGTACGCAGGGGATCTCGTTGTGGGTGTTGCGCCGCCCCCCCAGCCAAAGAAAGGGTTGTTGCCAAGGGCCAGGAATATCCCCCATGCAATCTGGTAGGAAGAACATCCCAGCTGATCGGCTTCCCTCCCAAAGTGAACACGCAGCCACGAGTCCGGCCGACCCGTGGACCGCGAGCACGTCGGTTGTACCGAATGAGTGCTCGAGACCTCGCAGCCATCGGTAGCTATTATAGAAATTGTTATCACTGACCAGGGCATCCCAGTCATGCTCGTCTAAGCCGCATAGAGCTTGCGGAACGCTCCTGAATGGGAGAAACATCATCGGTCTCGCTCTGCATGTCGTGCGTCACGCGCAAGTACACCTTCAATGATGATTGCATGTGGACTTTGGAGATATGGATGCAGCTCTTTGGGAAGCTGATCTATATGGGCGTGCGCTAGAGGCCCCAATTCCCGCAATCTCAATGACAGGAACCCGGCTTGTCCTAATGCCCTTTCCAAGGAAGGAGCGGGCCAATGCCATGCGAATACGCCGCCCTGTTCTCCCTCTTTGCAGAACTCGATCCTGATACGTCGGCCTTCTAAATGAGGGTTCTCAGGATCGTCGGCAATGAGCCTGAACCCATAGGGTTCGTAGTGATTTGGGTGCGGATTGTAAGACGGATGAGTCGATAAGGATACTAAGCGCCCGCCCGGACGCAACAGTCCAGCCATTTCGACGCACATGCTGTCCAGCTCAGCTTTGTCGGCGGCATAGGGCAGCACATAGGATGCAAGTACCAAGTCGAATTGGGCTTTCATATTGGCGCAGAGATAGGAGATGAAGGAGATATCGAGCGCCTCTTTCTCTGCCCGACGCCGCGCGTAGTTCAGCATGCCTGGCGCGGGATCACACCCTACAACGCAGAGCGCTCCGCGTTCCTTAAGGATGCGCGAATATGCGCCCGTGCCGCACCCGAAATCGAGAATGGACAGGCCATCAACGTCACCAATCGCCTCTAGTACGCTCGGTATTTCGATGTATCGTCGAAGAGGCCACTGAGACATATGCTCGTGCAGACCTGCGAGTTCATCGAATTGGTCAATGTTGTCGGACATGAGAACACCACTTCTTCCATTCACTATACGCAACGTCGGCACCAACCCAGCATGTCAGCCTGACCGGAGAGTTCGGGACTTAATCAGCAGACAGAGGTCTTGCCGAACGTGTGCCAGACCGCAATCGCCGTGCACGCTTTCAAATCTGCTCCCAATGGTGAAGTGTACGATGCGCTGCGGGTCGCGCGAACTCATATGAGATTTCTGGCGCGGTGCTCGAGTCTACCAGGCAGCCTTTGCTGGAAGTGAGCATGCGAGACTCATGGCTCGATCTGCTCCGACCAGACCGACACCGTCATGGATCGGTCGAGATACTTTTCGTAGAGCTCCTTAAGCATTTCCTTGCCAACCACAGCCAGCTCAGCTTGATACGCGGCGCGATCGGTCACCTCAATGCGCTCGACATAATCCCACGGCCCGCCTGAGATGCCAGGACCGATTTCGGTAATCCGATGCGTTGAATAGCTGATGATGGTCTTCAATTTGCTTGCGACTATATAGTCGACCTCGCGTTCGAATCGTTCATAGTCGGGTCCGCTGACACCCGCCTTCAATGCGGCAAACACAAATCGAACAACAGCCATTTTCATTCCTGCTCTTGGCTTTTGCCGCATGAAAGTTCAAGCGGCTGTCTGTCTCAGTCACAAGTGTAGGCGACGCGTCTACCTGAGTGCGAATCCAGCGAAGTTCTTTTGCGCTGGTTGCCCTGGCCGATGGACATAACTGCCGCGAAAGCGCTAGCGCAAAACGTACGGTTCGCCTCCTCTAGGAAGGGAACAACTCGGTTCGTTTGCGTCTGATATTCTGAGTGACAACTCGGCCCGCGCTCGATTGTTATCGATGCGACCTTGAAGTACAGTGCATGTCATGATCGTTGCCGCTCTCCAGACGTGATAAGGACCAACCCCGTGCACAACACGAGCCACAGAAGCAACTGCGACGCACCCGACCGGCTCCCTATTGGTGGGATCTTACGCACCCCTGCGATGTTGATCGTATTTTCTTGAATCAGTTGAGCAAGCGCCATGTGATTTCCGGGCTGGGTGTCTGCGAGACCGCCCATATTCGAAATGGGTTCTCACCAGCTCTCAGCAAACGGCGTGCCACAAGTCCCTCATGCGAGCTTGTGCGAAAAAACAACTACTTCGCGCCTCATGGGCGGAATACTGCGCGCTCTTGTCGACTTTCGCAGCTACACGTCTTGATCCATACACGGCTGAATATCAAAACGCGGTGGCCACGTGGCGGCGACTGCAGCTGTTGAGATCGACGAGGCAAGATCGTGGTCCCTGATTGGCTCCTCGATGTTCGAGTTTTCGAGCGCAAGATGAGATGGACCCGTAGAGAGCTTCGCGAAACGCCCGGCAGTGGCTGGCGGCGTATCGCCTGAAGACGTACGAAGACGGACAATCGTCTGCGTTGATGGAGGCGGCTGCTGACGGCGAATAGATCGGCGAGCAGCTCGAAGAGGTAAGCGCCTACTCTGGGGTCCAGTCGGCAGGGATGAGAAAGGGCAAACCGCGTCGGAGACTTGAGGGCAGCATGGGGCGTTGGCTTATAACGGGGCCAAGGATTTTGAGAGTGGTGGCATGCTGCTTAGCGCGGATTTCGGCGCGTTCGCGGGCCTTCGGCCCCGAACCAGCACGATGTGGCGAGTAGCCGAGAGGAATTCACGTTTACCGGTGTGATAAACTCTGCTTCACCCGTCTCCCATTATCACTCTTGCCGCCATGGGGCAGCAAGGCCGAGGGCGAATGTCTGAATCTATGGCCGTGATGGCCGACCCATTCTGGGCACGGCGCCGCGGCGGCGCACCATTTGGCTCTCGCGCTATCCTCGGCAGAGTATCCTGTCCGGCACTGCATTCTCGTCGGTTTAGGCAAGCACTGGACGATCAGCCGAGAGCCAGCGCTGTTTGAATTCGTTCCTGCTAGGTGCGGAATGATCGATTGGCATGATGATCTCCGCCGAAAAGCCTGTCGCACGGGATACGCTTCGCAGAACCAAGAGCTTCGTTTCGAAAAATGAGCATTGTAAACTCGCACGCTATTGGCATGCAAATTGCTAATTTGCGGCAGGCAAATAATGTGAGGCCTCATTGATCCGGCAACGCCTTTAACTTGTCGGCGACAACAGGAAAGACGTGTGTTCAACGGTAACTGCGGAGCATATTGATCTGCATGTGCGGAATTGTCGGCATTTTGGGACGCAGTCCGGTCTCAGAGCAATTGCTCCTTTCGCTGAAGCGCCTGGAATATCGCGGCTATGACTCTGCAGGCGTTGCGACGCTGGAAGGCTCTCATCTTCATCGGCGGCGCGCCGCGGGCAAGTTGGAAGCCCTACAGAACCGACTGCGCGCTCAGCCGCTGTGGGGGCATATCGGAATCGGGCATACCCGCTGGGCCACCCACGGAAAGCCGACCGAGAATTTCGCTCATCCGCATGCGACTGACAATGTGGCGGTCGTGCATAATGGCATTATTGAAAATTTTCTTGAGCTGCGCGCCGACCTGGAACAGCAGGGTGCCAGATTCGTTTCCGAGACCGACACAGAGGTGATCGCCCATATAATCGATTCCCTTCTGATGAAGGGCTGTTCGCCTCAGGACGCGGTGAAGGCTTCGCTGCCTAAATTGCGTGGCGCGTTCGCCCTAGTCTTCCTGTTCAAGGGCCACGACGACCTATTGATCGGGGTCCGCAATGGCTCGCCGCTTGCTATCGGCCGTGGCACCGGCGAAATGTATCTGGCGTCGGATGAGATCGCGCTTGCGCCTTTCACGGAGACCATTACCCATCTGGAGGACGGCGACTGGACCGTTCTGACCCGCAACTCGCTCGTGATCTATGACATCCAAGGCATCGTTGCCCATCGCGAGGGGCTGAAATGTAGCGCGTCGCCGCTCCTCACGCACAAGGCGAATTATCGCCATTTCATGGCCAAGGAAATCCACGAACAACCGGAAGTCGTCCGACGTACGCTGGCGCGCTATATCGATGTGGCGGCCGCGCGCGTCGCATTGCCTCAGAAGCTTCCATTCGATTTCGACGACCTTGGTCGAATCTTGATAACCGGTTGCGGTAGCGCAAGCTATGCAGGTCACGTCGGCAAATATTGGTTCGAGCGGTTGGCCCGCGTCCCCGTCGAGGTCGATGTCGCCTCTGAATTCCGTTACCGCGAATTGCCTCTGCGGGAGCGCGATCTCGCCATCCTCATTTCGCAGTCCGGCGAGACGGCTGATACGCTGGCGGCGCTGCGCTACGCCAAGTCGCTTGGACTGCACACGCTCTCCGTAGTCAACGTACCGACCTCGACGATTGCGCGTGAGAGCGAGACCGTGTTGCAGACCCTGGCCGGGCCGGAAATCGGCGTCCCTTCGACCAGGGCCTTCTCGTGCCAACTGACGGTGCTAGCGGTTCTTGCGATCACCGCGGGGAGAGCGCGCGCTAAATTGTCTCGGGCCGACGAGGCTAGGCTCGTGCAGGAGTTGATCGAAGTTCCTCGGCTGATTGCAGCAGCGCTTGCGACCGAGCCGCAGATCGCGCGTCTCGCGCGGAAGATCGCCAAGTCGAGTGTCGTGCTCTATATCGGCCGCGGCAGCTCCTTTCCGCTGGCGCTAGAAGGAGCGCTGAAGCTGAAAGAAATCGCCCATCTCCACGCCCAAGGCTATGCTGCGGGTGAGCTCAAGCACGGCCCGCTTGCAATGATCGACGCTGGCACGCCGGTCGTGGTGATCGCCCCTCGCGACCTGCTGTTCGAAAAGATAGTCTCAAACATGCAAGAAGTTGCAGCAAGAGGCGGCGACATTATCTTAATAACCGATGCAAAGGGGGCCGAAGCTTCCACTGTGGACTCACTCGCGACAATCGTACTGCCTGACGTGGCGACAAGCTTTATTCCGATAGTTTATGACATTCCGATGCAGCTTTTGGCGTATCATACGGGGTTGGTGATGGGCACAGACGTCTACCAACCACGCAATCTAGCTAAATCGGTCCCCGTCGAATAGGTGAGCCTGGATATTCTTCGGCTCCAAGTCGAGAATACCGGTACGCTCCTTGCCGAGCGGCGCATTGGCATTCTTCTCCAAGCGAGTATATGCTGTATATTTCGCGCGCTGGAATCGACGCCGGGTCGGCCCCGACTATCATATCGAGATCGACGGATACTGGTATTCCGCGCCGTATCGGCTCATCCGTCAGCTCGTAAATGCGCCCATCGACGACAGGATGGTCGAGATCTTCCACAACAGCCGCAGATCGCCAGCAACGCGCGCGCGCCAAACCGGCGGGGCCACACACCACCGTCACCGACCACATGCCCAGCGCCCATCGGCGCTGCGGGCAATGGACTCCCGCCAGAGTGATCGCCGCCGGTGAGCCAATCGGCCCGTCGACCGCCGCCTTCTTCCAGTCCAGCATCGCGGCCCGGCCAGATCCAGAGCAAGGCTTTCGCATCTGCCCCGGCATTCTGTCGCTGGTCAAAGCTACAGCAGCGAGCGCGTCGACGCGGCCCGCCCGCGCGGCATTCTTATGAAGGCGCGATCCGTCGCCTCGATCCGCTCCATCCTCCAGAGCGGCCTGGATCGCACCTTTCTCGACGAGCCCTCCGAACACCAACCCCTGCGCCACGGCAACTCCCGGTGCCCTCGGCCACAAGGCATGCCGCGACAATTGCTCGGCTCTCAATCATCGCGTCCCAAGATTGTTCGAAGCGTTGGCGCTTGCGCGGACGATGGACGTTATGCCCGCTTACTCAGAATCCTGGCCGCGCCCAACTCCTGTTCTCGACAATTGAGGATTGTCGGTGCTCACATCTACTGGAAGTCCCCGAAGACCGCCATGACCGTGCCTCCACCATCGTAACCAGCCAACTCCCATGTGGAACATGGCACGAAGTGGGCGGAGTCTCAACCTACGCCGACGCAGTCCTCGATCGCCTTGCCCAAAACGCTCACCGCCTCCAGCTTGATGGCTAGACTATGCGGAAACAACGCTAAAACCCCTACCCTTGACAAGTCAAAAGAACGCCAAGCATTCCGAAGCGACGCGTTTCGGCATCGCATGAAGTTTGCTCGGACGTCCCCGCTCCTGCTACGTCATTTCAAGAGTACGGGCCCTAGGACATCTCCCTCACCGCAATGGCCGTCGAGCCATTAACAAGCGGTTTGAGCGCTGGCGCGTTCAGCGAGGCGAAATAGCGATGATCAGCAACATCGCAATAGATTGTCGTACGTTGGCGCGGCAGGCGTGCCATATCACGGATGAGCTCTTCTATCTGCTTGGGAGCCATCTCGTGGCCGTGCTGAGCACCGGCTGAACGCGAGATCGTTTCGTCCATCAGCGTGCCACCGAGATCATTCACGCCAACCTCAAGGCAGGCGCGAATGCCTTTTTCGCCGAGCTTCACCCAGGACGTCTGGATATTGGAGATCTTCGTGTGGAAGACGAGCCGCCCGATTGCATGCATGAGAACGACCTCACGGAAGGTCGGCCCCTTGCGCGAGCGCCCTTTCAAGTAGATCGGGGCTTCCATGTGAACGAACGGCAATGGGACAAATTCAGTGAAGCCACCGGTCTCGGTCTGAAGATCCCGGATGCGCAACAGATGCCTTGCCCAATGGTCGTAACGGTCAACATGGCCGAACATGATCGTTGCGGTGCTGCGCAATCCCGCTCTATGCGCCGCTCCCATGATCTGCAGCCATTGCGCGGTGTTGATCTTGTCGGGACACAGAATCGCGCGAACCTCATCGTCCAGGATTTCTGCGGCCGTTCCGGGCAAAGTGCCAAGACCGGCGTCCTTCAACTCGCGCAGAAACTCAACAACCGAACTCCCGAGCGTCTTGGCGCCCTGGAACACCTCGAGCGGCGAGAAGGCATGGATATGCATGTCGGGCGTGAACTGCTTTACGGTCCGGCAAATCTCAAGATACTTCGCGCCGGTGTAGGCGGGATGGATGCCGCCCTGCATGCAGACCTCGGTGGCGCCGCGCTCCCAGGCTTCACGGGCGCGCCGCCCGATCTCATCCATCGAAATATCGTAGGGCCGCCCGCGCAAGTTCTCGGCGAGTTTCCCCTTCGAGAACGCGCAGAACTGGCACCTGAAGTAACAGATATTGGTGTAGTTGATGTTGCGGTTGACGACATAGCTAACGGCATCGCCATTGACGGAGCTGCGCAGCTCATCGGCAGCACGGCACACGGCCGTGAAATCGCGCTCCTCGGCCTCGAACAGGGAGACGATCTCTGCTTCTTCGAGTCGTGTCCCAGATTCAGCCTTTGCGATAATTCTCCCGACACGGCCGCTCATGATCGCGGGCATCTTGATTTCTTCACGCAGCATCGCCAGGTCTCCGGCAGGCGGATCGCACCTCGTTCCAGGGCACCATTCGTCCCGACGCGGCCAGCCATTTCCGTCGACAAGACCGAGCAGGCGTTTCTGCAGCGACGTGTCAGTCCAGCGTGCACATTCACGCGCATAGGCCGGATAAGCTGCGAGCCGTTCGACGAGTGTCTTGCCACATTCAGCGGTGGCCTCGGACAGACGTGCGATATGCGGCCAGGGCGCCTCGGGATTTACATGGTCCGGTGTAACAGGGGATACGCCGCCCCAGTCATTGATGCCAGCGGCCAAGATCATGTCCAGTACGCCCGGACTGAGATTGGGCGGCGCCTGGATGTTCATGTCGGGCCGGAACAGCAATCGCGTGAGTGCAATCGTCCACAGATGCTCTTCCATTGTTGGCGTCGGCACGCCGCTCATGCGGGTATCTGGCTTCGGCTTGAAGTTCTGGATAATGACTTCCTGAATGTGCCCGTAGCGTTCGTCCAGGTTGCGCAAGGCAAGGAGCGAGGAGATGCGCTCAAGCGGCGTCTCGCCGATACCGATCAGCAATCCGCTCGTGAAGGGGACAGAGAGCTGGCCAGCGAGTTCAATCGTCCGCAACCGCTTTGCAGGGTCCTTATCAGGTGAACCAAAATGCGGTCCCCCGGCCTCGCCCAGCCGTGCGGAGGCGCTCTCGAGCATGATACCTTGCGAGATGGAGACCTTGCGCAAGGCTGCGATATCATCGGCCTCCATCAAGCCTGGATTGAGATGTGGCAGCATGCCTGTCTCGGAGAAAACCACGCGCGCGGCTTCCTGGAGGTAAGCGAGAGTCGATGTAAACCCCATGTCGTGCAGCTCACGCTCGGCCTGGCGGTAGCGCAGCTCAGGCTTATCGCCCAGCGTAAACAGCGCCTCCTTGCAGCCGGCCTCACGACCGGCACGCGCGATCGCCAGCACCTCATCCATGGTAAGGTAGGCGCGCTGCCCTTTTTGAGGGGGATGGGCGAATGTGCAGTAGTGGCAGACATCCCGGCATAGCTGCGTAAGCGGAATGAAGACCTTTCGCGAGTAGGAGATCTTTCTGCCGTGAGCCTCATCCCGCTTTGATGCCGCCATCCGCATGAGATCGGGAAGGGACACGTCGCTGACGAGAGACAGGGCCTCGGAGGCAGAAATTTCACTTCGCCTCAGCGATTCCAGAAGCATCCGATCCACCATTCTCAGAACTCCTCACGCTCCGCGAAGTCCGGCGGAGCTCTCCCCATTTTGGGCAACTAGTTTCGAGCACACTTCGGGCGCCGCATCGACGCTTGTGCGCCCGCTCTGTCCGGTGCTTTCCCCGAGCAGCCTTTGCCCCAGATTGATCGAACGCAAATAGCGATCGGTGGCTGTGGTCGTGTTCAGGTTAAGAAAATCAAAGAGATCGGCGGGAGCATCGAGATCAAGCCCAATCCTTGCATTGCGGCACAAGATGGGATCGATGCCGAGGCGATCGGCTGCAGCGATATGGCGGGCAAAGCTGTCGGGGCCGAAACAGGCCTGTAATGGTCTCGCCAAGGTGAACGCAACCGCGTTGGTGCCGCCATCGCGCGGCGCCGGCACGATCACCACGGCGTCGCCTTGTGCGGCTTGAAGAAGCGTCGAAACGTCCTCGCTCAAGATTGCCGGTACATCGCTCGGCAGAATGAGGATGAGTTCACCTCCACGACTTTCGACGGCGGCGACCCCGGCTGCGACTGCAGCATTGGTTCCGGCCGCACCGCCGTCATCAATCACGACAGCCCCCAGACGAGCCGCCTCTTGAGCGACATCCTCGGCACTAGTTACCACAGCGACATGGTTCAATTTCATCACGCCGCATGCCGCGCTCAGCACATCGGCCAGCATCGATCGGGCCAACAGGGCGCGCTCGGATGGCGTCAGCAATGGCGAGAGCCGCTGCTTCGCGCACAAGAACGATTTTGCCGGGATGATCACCCATGCATCACGTCTTGTCATGATGCGCCTCCCTTCGAAGGGGGCCTGACCCGCCGTTCGTTCGTTGCGCGAAGGCTCTCGCCGAAGGCAAGCGCATGCTCGGCGAGCGTGATCTTCGACTGCAAGTCTGTCATGAGCGTAGGTGCCGGGTGCACATCGACCCCAAGATCGCCCGCCCCTGCGGCATCGGCGGTGTCTATGACGAGGCCATCGAGCAGCCCTGCATAATGTCTGGAAATCTCTGCATTTGACGGCTCGAGGCCGAGTTCGTCCATGATCTTGCGCGTCGGCCCTTTGATTGCCTGACCGCCAATAATGGGGGAAATGGCCACAACGGGAACGCTGGTCGCACGCAGCTTTTCGGCCATCCCTGGAACAGCCAGGATCGGATCGACGCTGAGATAGGGATTGGAAGGACATACGATGATCAGACGGAGATCCTCAGCATCGAGTGACGCAAGCACCTCCTCGCTCAGGCAAGCGTTTTGTGCCCCGCTGAACCGGATCTGCTTAACAACCGGTTCACAGCGACGTCCGACAAAATAGCGCTGGAATTCGAGTTCGCCTTCCGTGCTGTCGACTATGGTGGAAAGCTTGTCGTTGGTGACGGGCAGCACGACTGAATTAACACCGAGCCTGCGCGCAATATCGATGGCAATGGCCGTGAGACTTTCACCGCTTAAGCGACGGCGGGTCCGCTCGACGTGCATCGCCATGTCGCGATCGCCGAGCGAGAACCAGGTCTCGCCGCCGATCTGCTTCAAAGCCTCCATGAAGTTCCAGGTCTCATCGGATCGGCCCCAACCGCGCTGCGGGTCGCTGAGACCTGCGAGAGCATAAAGCACTGTGTCCAGGTCAGGCGAGATATGGAGTCCGAGATGCTCGAAATCATCGGCCACATTGACGACCACCGTCAGTCTTTCTCCGAGCACGTGCTGCAATCCAACAGCAAGCTTTGCTCCTCCGACGCCCCCGCAGAGTGCCACTACGCGGCCTTCTGCAGGCACAAACTGTGACTGCCCGTTCATCTGAACATGTCCCGTTCTCTCGCACGCACGAGCGCGGACGCCGAATTGATTGGGGCGCGAGAGGAGAATCCACGGACATGGATGACAGGCTGGCCTTCGGCCGCCTGTCCCATCACCAGCGAGGCGGCGGCTGCCAGCTCATCCGCCACGGCGATCTCCGTCACCTGCATGGGCCGCCCAAATAGATCGGGCTTGCCGATCATGCTCTGAAGGGCAGGAAGACCAGCACTTCCGAGCGCCACGCCAACGACGCCGTTGCGCCATGGGCGTCCGAAGCTGTCGTTTATGATGACGCCGACATCGACACCGAATTGTCGATCGAGGCCGGCCTTGAGGCGCTGGCAGCTGTCATCTGGATTTTCCGGCAGCAACAACACGCGATGGCCTCGATCCTGTTCGATGTTGGATTCATCTATGCCGGCGTTCGCCATCACGAAGCCAAGGTGGTGGGCAACGATGATCACGTTCTGTCTTGCGCGAAGGACCTCGGTCGATTCCGAGAGCACCACCTCAATGTGCCGGGGATCCTTGCCGACAGTCTTTGCAAGCTCGATAGCGCGGTCTGAAGGGTTCACATCGTCAAGATAGACGTACCTGTTTTCCGCCTTCGACACGATTTTTTGTGCGATGACGAAGATATCACCCGATGCGACGGCGATTTCCGCGCTCATGACGCCAGCCGCAATGACACCAACCAGATCGTCGCCCGGTTCCGTCAAAGGAATTCCGGAAAGGGCGGTGTATGTGATGCTCCTCGTCATCGCGAGCGCTTCCTTCCTTCGCCGCTGCCCATGTCCGGACTTTTCGTGTTGTTTCTGGCGCGTGGGCATCTCACCTCGAATACGATCTCGACGTGGTGCACCCAAATCAGTTCTATATCTTGTCCGCTTCTCCTTAAGTAGTGTCCAGCTGGCGAACCTTCCGGACAAGTCTTCGACGTTGACATCCTGCATGCGTGCTGACGCGCGTTTGCGACCGCCTGCACCCATCTGCCGCCCTTCATTTCGAGCTCCGCTTCGCAACCTGAGAGGTTAGCCATGAAGCGCCGCCGGAGAAATCGACCGCTTTATGACGGTACGCATTGCGAAGCTCGATTGCAGTCTTGCCACACCCGGTAGCCGCGACAAGTGCTGCTTATGGATGCGTTCGTAGTCCTCCATGTCGCGCGCCAGCACTAAAAGCCGATAGTCGTCCGTACCAGACATCAGATGGCAGGCGATAACGTCGGGGCACTTCTGGATTTCGGTCTCAAAAACCCTGAGCGCGTTCTCGCTTTGGCGGTCGAGCGTGATGTGGACGATCACCGTCAAGGGAAAGCCAAGCGAGTTTGCATCGATCTCGACCGAGTAACCCTTAATGATCCCGGCTTTCTCCATTTGCAGCACGCGCCTTGCGCAAGACGTAGCCGAGAGGCCGACCCGTTCGGCCAGCGACAACTGGCTTATTCGGGCATCCCGAATGAGTTCGCTCAAGATTTTACGGTCAAGAGGATCGAGGGCTGTGAGCATCGTTGCGAACGCCCTTGCGGTTTTCCATTCACGTCAGGCCGGAGATCGTGATGCCGGCACCCTTCACCTTGTATTTGCGGTTGATCGCGATCAGGACGGAGGTGAGAGCCTCGGCTGCCGCCGAGTTCGCGAGGGCACCGCCATCGATGCCGCGATTGCTCACCGCATCCGCCAGCAGCATCACCTCCTTGCGGGCCTCCGCGTCATCGCTGAACACGAGGACGTCGCAGTCCGCCTTGCCTCCGGCATGGAGTTTCTGCGAGCCGACATTGTGGAACGCCCCGACCACCCGCGAGCTCGGGTCAAGGTGCGATTGCGCGATCAGGGCAGCCGACCCGGCGCTCGGGAGTTGAACAACAGAAACCTTGGGCGGCACCAGCGGCACGACCGCGGTGACAACGATCTTGCCCTTGGCCGCGTCCTTGATCTCGCCCAAGCTTGTCTCGTAATTGGAGAATGGCACGGCAACAACGACAATATCGCTCTTTGCCGCGGCGGCAGCGTTGGTGTCGCCGCGGACATTGGAGAACCCGTCGGATTTCAGGAGCGCGACAGCATCCTGAGCGCGCTCAATTGAGCGCGATCCAAGAATGACGGAGTATCCGGCGCGGCTCCAGCTGCGGGCAAGGCCCGACCCGAGATCTCCAGTGCCGCCGACGATCGACAAAGTCGGAAGGGGCGCGTTCGACATTTGGATTACACTCCTTTGGTTGCGGCATGACGTCTTGCCGCGAAAATTTCTGCTTTGCTTGACCGTGCCGGACGGTATTCACACTAGGCCAACACTCATCAGGTGGATCGGCACCGCCTCTTCACGTGAACGAACTCTTCAAGGCCGGCTCGGCCGCAAGTCGACAATTCTCAGCCCCTCCCCGACAAAAGGAGTTCATGCTAGCCGCCCTCAAGATAGGGAAAGAAATTGAGCTCGGCCCCGTCTTTGACTTCGGCCGATAACGGCACGACCATGTCACCAATCGAGGCCAGCCAAACGTCATGCTCGGCGCTCAAGGAGTCGACCACATTGAGAATCGTGGCCCCCTCCGGCAGGTCAAGCTGAATGGATCCGACCCCGCCGGGCAAGAACCGGCGAAGATTTCCATGCATATTGACCTCGACGCGGATCATTGGTGCTGGGCTCGCACTGTGGCGGCAATCTTTTCAGCCGTCATCGGCAGCGAATTCGGCCAGCAGCCGGTCGCGGCCGCGATCGCATTGGCAATTGCAGCGGGTGGCTCGATGCAGGGTGGTTCGCCGACGCCCTTGGCACCATAAGGACCGGCAGCGGAGCGGCATTCGACGATAATGCTCTCGATCTCCGGGACATCCATTGCCGTCGGCATCTTGTAGTCGGTCAGGTTCGCATTCATGACGCGCCCGTCCTGATAGACGATCTCTTCCGACAGGGCCTGGCCTATACCTTGCGCCACGCCGCCCTCGATCTGACCCTCGATATAGGTCGGATTGATCGCATATCCGACGTCCTGGGCCACAACATAGCGATTGATCGTCACTTTGCCGGTGGCTTGATCAACCGAGAGGTCGACTGCATGGGCATGGTAACTCGGCGTATTCCATACAGGCAGCGGATGGTTCTTGACGCGTGTCGGATCATAGGCTGGCGCGGGCGAATTGGCCGTGCCATGCGCGATGAGCCCGCCGCCGGCGACACGGGAGATGCGCGCCAGCTCCGCGATCGAAATCGACTTGTTGCCGGCGACCACATGCTTGTCCTGCAGCTTCATGTCCTCAATCGGAGCTTCCAGCTGCTTGGCTGCAAGCTCGAACATCTGGCGCCGCAGCTCGCTAGCTGCCGCAAGGCACGCATTGCCGACCGAGAACGTCGTGCGGCTTCCTTGAGCGCCGAAGTCAAATGGAGCGGCCTGAGTGTCGACCCCGGTTACGTTGATGTCCGTCAGATCGAGGGACAACTCCTCGGCCAGCACCTGAGCAGCGCCCGTGATGGCGCCAGTGCCAATTTCGACGGCGCCGCTGACAAGTGTCGCGCTCCCGTCGGGATTGATCTTGACATAGACACCGGACGAGCCGCCGGTCGTCATCCACCAGCTGCAGGCAATGCCCTTGCCACGTCCTGGCTCGGGATTGCGGTCGTGCCACCCGATCGCATCGGCTGCCTTGCGCAGACATTCCTCGATGCTCACGGACGTGTGCGTCTCGCCCGAAGGACCCGGATCTCCCTCCTTGACGACGTTGCGCAGCCGCATTTCGAGAGCATCCAAGCCGAGATCCTTCGCAATCATGTCGATCTGGCTTTCCATCGCGAAATTCGCCATCGGCCCTGCGGGAGCACGGAAGGAGCCCGAGTGGACTTTGTTTGTGTAGACAGCGATGCTTTCGAAGGCGAGCGCTCCGGTCTTGTAAGGACCTGCCATGACCTGAAGGGCGATTGCAGCCGTACCGGGACCTGAGCCTGCATAAGCGCCACAATCCACGATGACCCTGCCGCTTCGGGCAAGAAGATGCCCTTCTTTGTCAACGGCAGTTTTGAGTAGAACGACGGAGCCCTGACGCGGAAGCGCGGCTGTGAGCTCCTCTTCGCTTGTCGACATCACCTTGACCGGGCGCGCGGTTTTGCGCGCCAGGAGAGCTGCGAAGTGCTCAACACCGATCCTCAGCTTGCCGCCGAAACCGCCGCCAATTCCCGGTACGGTCACGCGCACCCGCGCGGCCGGCAGATCGAGAATTTCGGCCAATGTCGTTTGCGTGTCAAACGGCAATTGGGTGTTGCACCAGACCGTCACGTTTCCGTTCGCGTCCCAGTCCGCGGTCGCAACGCGCGGCTCGGTGTATCCAGGATGCTGCAGCGATGTCGTGAACCGATGCTCGTAGACCTTATGGGCTTTTGCGAAGGCCCCTTCGACATCGCCGACGTGAATACGGGCTTGTCCTGCGATGTTGCCTTTCCGCGAAATGATCGGCAGCGCCTTATAGGTTTCCCAATCCGGATGGATGCGGATATCGCTCGTGAGCGCCTCCTCCGGATCAAACAGCGGCGGCAGATCCTCGTATTCAACCTTGATGGCTTCAATCGCGCGCTCGGCGATCTCGAGAGAGGAGGCAGCAACCGCGGCGATCGCATGCCCCATGAATAGGACACGATCGGTTGCGAACACGGTAGTGTCGCGCACCGCCGTTCCATAACGGATCTGCGGAATGTCAGCGGCGGTGATGATGCCGCGCACGCCGGCAATTGCAGCTGCGCGGGAGCTGTCGATTTTCTTGATCAGCGCGTGCGCGCGTGCACTGCGCAGGATCTTGCCATAGAGCATGCCGGGCAGCTTGAAATCGGCAGCATAAACATGCTTTCCGGTAACCTTGCCCACGCCATCCAGCCGCGGCAGGCGGTGACCGGCGACGCGATGGGTTTGTGCGTTCATTGCTTGGCTCCCGACAGTGCGATGCGGTCTGCCGCGGTTGCCACGGCATCAATGATCTTGCGATAGCCCGTACAGCGGCACAGCGTCCCTGCGATGGCTTCCCTGATCTCGTCGCGCGAGGGGCGGCAGCCCGGATTTTCATCGAGGAATGACTTTGCCGTCAGGATCATTCCCGGGATGCAGTAGCCGCACTGAACGGCGCCGCATTCGATGAATGCCTCCTGGAGGGGATGCAGGTGCTCGGGATCGCCGATCCCCTCGATCGTGGTGATCGAGCGTCCCTCGACCTGACCTGCGAGCAGGATGCAGGAATTGACGGCCTTGCCATCGAGCAGCACCGTACAGACGCCGCACTCAGCTTCCAGGCAGTTCTCCTTGGTCCCCATCATGCCGATCTCGTTGCGCAAGACCTGCAGCAACGTCCAATGGGGCTCAATGAGCAGCTGATGGCTCTCGCCGTTGACAACGATATTGAGAATTGTCCGATTCATTGATCCTGTTCCCGAATTCGTTGCAAACACGTCTCAAGCGCGCGCTCGACCATCACCGCGACAAGGCCGCGGCGATAGCCGGCCGACGCGCGGACATCGGAGATCGGACTGGAAACCTCTGCCGCGAGCCTGCCCGCCTCCGCAAAGCTTTCCTTCCCGGCAGTCTTGCCGACGAGGTAGCCCTCCGCCTGTTCGGGCCGGAACGCCTTTGGGCTCGCGGCGCCGACGGCGAGGCGCACGGAAGCGCAACGCGAGGTCGACGCCTCCAGCGTCAAGCAAGCAGCAACACAAACGATCGAAATCTCCATCGCCCGCCGTCGTCCTTGCTTCAGGAACGCGGTTGCCGACCTGGCTGGAAGCTTGGCAAACCGGATGCTGGTCACGATCTCGGCCGGTAAGAGGCCAGTCTTTCCCGGGCCGACGATGAAGTCGCGCAAGGAGCCAGAGCGCCGTCCGTTGGAACCTGTAATGTCGAGACTGGCGTCGAGCGCGAGCAGCGGCGGCACAAAATCGGCGGCTGGAGAGGCATTGACGATGTTGCCACCGATAGTTGCGATGTTTCGTACCTGATGGCCACCGACGACGCTGGCAGCCTCGAGCAGTCCCTGCAAATTACCCCGAAAGGCGGGATGCGTTTCGATCGTGCGGTACCTGGTCAGTGCTCCAAGGGTTAACGCGTCGGCGGTCTCGGTGATCTCGCTCATGCCGGGAAGGCACGCGACATCGATCAGATGGGCCGGATCGATCTTCTTGCGATTGATCTGGATGACTGTATCGGTCCCGCCGGCGACATAGCGCGCGGTCGGAGCAAAGCGCTGAGCAAGGTCGATGGCCTCGGTGACGGTGGCCGGCCGATGGAGATCAAAGCTCATCGCTTGCTCCCTTCCTTCGCGGGCCACACCTCGGAGCCCATCTTGGCGATCGTGTCCTCGATCGTACCTCCTTCGGGCGCAAAGGGCATGATGATAATGCCGTCGACGCCGGCCTCGCGGAGCTCGATCACGCGCGCGGTCACCTCTTCGACATTGCCGGCCAGAGTGAAGGCGTTGATGTGGCGATCGGTCACGTATGGCAGCAGCGGAAGGTAAGGCGTCACGCCGGCGGCGTAATGGGCGCCCTGAACTGAGGCGAGTATATCCTCCGGCAAGCTCAGGCCCTGCTCTTCCGCTGTTTCAAACTTGAGACGTCCTGCACCGAGCAGTCTCGCAATCGTCGGCCGCAGGGCGTCACGGGCGGCCTGACCGTCTGAGGCAACACAGGCATTGAGCCGAACAATCAGCCTGACCGATTTGGGATCGCGGCCCGCCTTCCTGGCCCCGTCATCCAGTCTCGCACGGAAAGCCTTGACTTCAGGAGCATTGCCGCCCGCCTCCATGAACGCGGCATCGGCGCAGGCGCCTGCGGTCCGTTGGCCGAGCGGCCCGTTGCTGGCCACATAGATTGGGATATCGGCGCGAATGGGGGTGAAGTTCAGCTTGCCTTCCTTGAACTGAATGACCTCCCCCTCATAGTTGACGGTTTCGCCGCGCAGGAGCATGCGAATGACCTCAATCGCTTCGCTGATGGCCCGGGCGGGCTTCTTGCGGTCAATGCCGAGCTCAGTAAAGCCGGAAATGCCGGCGCCGAGGCCGAGAATTGCGCGCTTGTTCGAAATCTCGTCGAGCGTCGCAATTGCCATGGCCGTCAGCGCCGGATGTCTGGCGTACGGATCTGTCACGCAAGGTCCGAGCCTGACTCGAGACGTATTTTGCGCGAAGTATCCCAGGCACGAATAAACCTCCCGATAAAACCTTTCATCGGCAAGCCAGACCGTATCGTATCCGCTCGCTTCGGCGAGCTTGACGCGATCAAGCATCTTGACCATGGGCGCGTTGCCGAGAATTAGCAGATCGAGGGTCATCGTGGTGTCCTGTTTGCGCTTACGTCTTGGATCGGCAGAGCTCAACGGGGCGAAGAGGTTATTCTATCTCATCGCTGACGAAATAGATGTTCTTCGAGCGATCGAGAAACTTGCCATAAAGCTCCTCTCGCAGTGCAACACCAGCCGGTGAGGCAAGGTCCTTGTCGTGTTGCTCCAGGCTCTTGACTTCGATCCTTTCGATGTACTGCCACGTTGAGTTTTCGGCGCCCTGAATGGGGCGGCGAATGCGATGAACCTTGTAGCTCACGTAATTGTCGAGGCTACGCACGAGAGCGTAGTCGCGCTCGCGGACCCAGGCCTCGTATTCGGCGGGGTCGACCCCTTGTTTGAGCGTGCTGATCAGGAAACGGACTGGCATGTGACTTTCTCCTTGGCTGTTTGTCCAACACGGGTTGAACGAATATTGCCGACGACCTTGACGCGGACGCGCATGGCGTTTCCTGGCAGATAGGCGATCGGCGTATCCTCCGCCTCGACCAAGGCGAGCGAGGTCGAATCCGCACCGGCCTCGACCGCCCGGGATTCGGCAAGCTTGCGCGCTGACGCGACGGCCTCTTCTCGCGTTAGCCCTTGGAAGACCTGGTCGACTTCACCACTGACCTGGGCGATGGCCGCGCCAACCGCATTCGCGCACCCTCCGTGCTGAACCCGGACAACACGCTCGACGCCCTGCAATTCTTCGGGAACAAGGAATGCGCCACCGCCGACCGCGATGAGAGTGACGTCTTCCGCGCTTGTCTTCATCCGGTCGACGTTCTCTTCCAGCATCTCCTTGCAGCGGCGCAAAATCCTCTTCACGTCATCGGCAGTGATGTGCGCCACACGCTTGCGATCGCCGAGATCGATCAATCCAGCGGCAACGCCGATGTCCGTTGCCGTCACGCTATTGCCGCCAAACACCAGCGCTTCCGTGGAAAGGCGGTACCCAACGCTGAGCGGCCCGATCGTTGCCGCTTCTAGGTCGATATGGCTGCCGCCACCAAGTCCGATGGAAACGAGATCCGGCATGCGGAACAGGGTCCTCACGCCTCCAATGTGAACGACGGTGTTGGCTTCACGGGGAAAGCCGCTCCGCAAAAAGCCAAAATCCGCTGTCGTGCCGCCGACATCGACCACCACCGCATCTTTGAGCCCGGAAAGATAGGCCGCACCCCGCATCGAGTTGGTCGCACCGGACGCGAAGCTGAACACCGGGTATGCGGCGGCACGCGAGGCTTCCGCGACGGTGCCGTCGTTTTGCGTGACAAAAAGCGGTGCCTTAAGTCCGACCTTTGACTTGGCATGTTCAAAGGCCGTGATGGTCTCCTGCGCAAGCGCAATGAGAGAGGCATTGAGAATTGCCGCGTTCTCGCGTTCGAGCAATCCGATCCCGCCGAGCAGATGTGCGCACGTCACCGACACATCGGGAATCTCCTCGCGCAGGATCGCAGCGACCGCCTCCTCGTCGGATGGGTCAAGCGGAGAGAACAGTGCGTTGACCACAACGTACTTGAGGGCGAGATTGCGGATTTCACGCGCAATTCGCCTGGCGGCGGCAATATCCAGAGTGGCGAATCTGCGCCCGTCGTAATCGTGGCCGCCTTCGATTTGCCACACCCCGCCATTGGCGAGCTCAGCCAGGCCAGCCGGCCAATCGGTGAAGGGCGGCAAAGAGCTCGTGGCGGGGAGTGCGACCCGGATCACCGCCACTTTCGTCAGATGACGGCGCTGAACGACCGCATTGATGAAGTGGGTCGTACCGATCATCAGCGCGTCGATGCCAGTTGCAAGTTCGGCGCTCAGATCGAGCGCCTCGATCGCCGCAGCCACACCGCTGGTGACGTCGGCCGTGGTAGCGACCTTCACGCCTTGCACGACCTTTCCGCCGTCGATCAGCACGGCGTCCGTGTTGGTGCCACCTACGTCAATACCAATGCGTCTCATGAGCAGAATACCGACTTGAAATCGATGTCGTAACCAAAGGCACGGGGACCGACATGGTCGAGCCCGCGCGGCGAGAGGAAGACTGGAGCCGCCGGAAGCGCGATCACCGTCGTGCGTTGCCCGTAGCGAATGGTTTCCGTTCCGATCGCTTCGCCGGATTCGCTGTCGAGAACGCAAATGAGGTCTGGCGTCGAGACGAGCGCCTGCCCATCACGCCACACGACGATCCACTCGTTCTGGAAATCGATCCGGATCTGGCTGCCGTGATCATCGCCAAGCCCCTCCACGACTGTCCGGCCGCGCAAGAAGCCCTCCGTTGTCCGCCGCTCGACTTCAACGACCTTGCCAGAGAATAGGAACTTGCCGGATTCCGCCTTCAGAATGGCCGCAATCGGGTCGGCATGCCGCCGGTTGGCCTCGGCAACCGCCCGTCCGAGGTTGATCGCCTTGGATGTGGTGCGGGGAATGGCCCATTTTTTCACTTCAGCACCAGTGCGCGGCGCCTTACAAGTCGCGACAATGGATCCGAACTCGGTACAAAGCTTACGGCTCACACGCTCCATCCATTTCCAGGAGGACGTTTTGCCAACGATGGCCTCGTTGCCGCGCGGGTCTACCGAGGTCAGCGGATAGGGAGCGAGATTGCCGACCGCAAAGCTCGTCATTTGCGCTTCAGGATAGGCCCGCCCCATCGCATCGGCGTCGACAACTGGGATCTTCAGGTGGACGGCAGCCAGCAACGACTGCATGCCGTTGCCGCCACCGATTTCGACTGCCATCACCGCCCTGAACTTGCGGTCAAGATGCTCTTCCATGGCCGAAACGGCGCGAGCGATCAGCCTGCTGTCGACCAGACGCTCCTGGAAAACAAGGGGAGCGCCCATGATGGAGACAACCGCGATCGCATCATCATCGTCCAGCTCGTCGGGATCGATTAGATCGACGCGAACGCCCTCATCGTAGAAGCGCCGCAAGTTCAGCAGCGCGTGATACGGGCTCCCGCCACCGCCTGTTCCGAGAATCCAGGCACCGACCGAGAGCGCCTCGATATCCTCTGGACTCAACTGTCTCATCTATAGCCTCCGAGCCGCGTCAATTGCGGCGATAAAAAACAGATCACGCAGCAACCGGGCCGCCACCGCCAAGGGCGCGCTGCGCCCGCTGCAAGAGAAACTGATCGCCGAAGCGGTGCGCGATGCGCTGGGCGGCAGTCGTAAGCAGAGTGATCGCGCGATTCCTCTCCTCATCGCTCATGCGCGAGGCTGGATAGGAAATACAGAAGCCCACCGTCTCGCCGATGTCCGGATCTGAGACGCTCACCGAGATCGAACCCACCCCAGGGATCGCCTCATCAAGAGCCTCGGCCCAACCGAACCGACGCGGCTGATCCAGCGCCGCCACCAGCTCGTCGACATTTTGAGGCGCGCGCCGCGAAGGCGGAGTGACGCCTTCAGCGTGAAGGGAGCGCACCACACTGTCCGGAAGGCGCGATAGCAGACCGCGCCCAATCGCAGTCGCAAATGCAGGAGCACGCTGGCCTAGCGGCGTGAATACGCGCAAGGCATGAGACCCCTGATGCATCCGGATGACCAGTACATCCGCGCCATCAAGGATCGAGACATAACCGGTGTGCCCGGTCTCACGGGTGACCTCCCTTACGGCCTCATCGACCGCGTCAATCAGCGAGGAGTTCAGCTTGTAGAGGCGCGAAATCTCGAAGAGCAGATTTCCGACCTTGTAGCGCGGCGGATTCTCGGAGCGCGACAGCAGCCCCTCAACCAGCATCGTCTTGAGCAGCCGAGATGATGAACTTTTAGGCATGTTCAACAGCTGCGAGACATCCGTCACCGAGACTTCGAGCCGGCCAGGGCCAAAAAGTCTAAGGATTTGCGCTGCGTTTTCTATTGAGCCCATTTTTTAATCACCGTGTTTCGTATATTGAAACTCAGTTGACAATAACAGGACGATGACAATAATGCAAGCCATCGCGCACCGGATGACCGGCAAATCTTTCGCGCAAAGTCTGGAGGGGAACGAGATGACAAGCGACACGCGCCGTCGGGATTTCTTGAAGCTTGCCGCAACCAGTGTCGCGGCCCTCACATTCACCGCCACAGCTCGTTTGGCCGCCGCACAGGAAAAGCGAACGCTGACGGTCGCCTGGGATGCCGACATCGACACGCTCGATCCGGCCTCGTTCAAAACGTCAGCCGGCTACACCGTGCAGGCCAACGTGTACGACAGTCCCCTGATGTGGAAGGTGCAGCCGGTCGTGGGAAAGCCGGGAGTCTCGCAAGCAAAACCTGGCGAGATTGAGGGCGGCATCGCCCAATCCTGGTCCTTCGAAAATGGCGGCGCCACGCTGGTGCTGAACATCCGCAAAGGCGTGAAATTACCGAGTGGCCGCGATGTCACCGCCACGACCGTGAAGTATCTTCTCGACCGCGGGCTGCAGTCGCCGGGCTATATGCGCATCCTGTTTCCGCGGCTTCTGGGCGTAACGAAGCCCGAGGACTTCAAGGTGCGCGACGAGTTCACGGTCGAAATCAACATGCCATCGCCAAGTCCGATGGCGCTGGACATGATGGCGATGATGAACAACGCGCTGCTTGATCCGGATGAGGTCAAAACAAATGCGACCGCGGAAGATCCGTGGGCTGCCAACTGGCTGAAGCGAAACACCGCCGGGCTCGGTCCCTATCAGCTGGTGAAGAACCAGCCAGGGGTCGAGGTCGTCCTGGAAGCGCAGGTCGATCACTGGCGTGGCCGACCGTACTTCGATCGGGTGGTCTTCAAATATGTGCCGAACGAAGCCGATCGCGTGCTGCTGCTCAAGCGCAAGGCCATCGACATGGTGGTCGGCAGATCAACTCTGTCTCCGCGCAATGTGAAGAGTCTCGAGGCGGAGCCAGGTCTGAAGACCGTTTCCGTGCCGGATACCCTGTGTCACTGGCTTTGCATGAATACGCAGAAGGCGCCGCTCAATAACGTCAAAGTGCGTCAGGCCATCAACTACGCAATCCCGGTCCAGGCCATCATCCCGAGCGTGCTGTATGGTTATGGCACCGAGATGAAGAGCCCTGTGCCTAGTTTGACGCCCGGTTACGACAGCACGATCTGTCCCTATAAGTACGACATTGCAAAGGCCAAGGAGTTGATGCGCGAGGCTGGCTTCGGCAAGGAGCCTATTCCGATCGACCTTGCGGTACGCGCGGGATGGCAGCCGCACGAGCAGGCCTCGATCTGGCTCCAGACCGAGCTGGAGAAAATCGGGTTCAAGGTGAGTATCGCCAAGGAAACCGAAGCCACCTTCCGCCAGATTGCAACCAAAGGAGACCACCAGCTTTCGATCGAATCTTGGCAGTCCTGGATCAATGATCCCTTCTATCACCTGTTCTTCAACTTCCACAGCACAGCGAAAGGCACTAACACCTCATTCTATTCCAATCCGGAAGTCGACAAGCTGATCGATGATCATATGCATGAAACCGACACCAGCAAGCGTCTGGCGGCGGCAAAACGCCTGCAGGAGATCATCATCGGCGACGCAGTCTGGGGGCATCTCTGGTACGAGAACTGGACCCGCGTCATGCGATCCGACCTCGTTGGCATTGAAAAGCGCTGGGATAGTTATGAGCGCTTTTCTGGCATGAAGCTCGCCTGAGTAAATCCATCTTCGTGTCAATCGGGAGAGCACTCCAATGGGTTTCTTCAATTATGTCATGCGACGGTTTGCGCTGGCTCTGCCGACCTTGTTCGGCGTCAGCCTGATCTGCTTCACCCTCACCTACCTGCTTCCAGGCAATCCGGCCATGGTAAAGGCGGGCCCGTTTGCTACGCCGGAACATCTCGCTGAGATGGAGCACCAAATGGGCCTGGATCGCCCGTTTCCGGAGCAATACTACCGCTACGTCACCGGCATATTCAAAGGCGATCTCGGTGAGAGCGCCTCGACGGGACGGCCGGTGTCTCAGGACTTTCTGCAGCGGCTGCCCGCCACTCTCGAGCTCAATCTGGCGAGCCTTCTCATCGCTATCGTGATCGGACTGCCTCTTGGGGTCTTATCTGCGGTGCATCGGGACACATTGATTGACCATATCGGACGAGTGGTCGGCATCATGGGTGTCGCCATGCCGAGCTTCCTGACGGGGCTCCTGTTCGTTTACGTCTTCTTTTACCTGCTTAACTTGGCCCCCTCACCGCTTGGACGCTTGGGATCCGGCATCGAACCTCCCGCACACGTAACCGGGCTTTATGTGATCGACTCCCTGATTACCGGCAACTGGACCACCTTATGGTCAAGCCTGCATCAGCTCATGCTCCCTGCAGCTACCCTCGGGCTCAGCGCGATCGCGCCGGTCGCCCGGATGGTGAGATCTACCATGCTTGAGATCCTCGAGTCCGATTACATCAAGGCGGCATGGGCGGCCGGATTGCCGCGGCGAACAGTGATTTATAGGGACGCCCTGCGAAATGCGCTGATACCCGTCATCACGATTTCCGGAATCGTTTTCGGATTTCTGATGGCAGGCAATGCGGTCGTCGAAAGCGTGTTTTCATGGCCGGGTATCGGCAATTACGCGGTTACTGCATTGCTCACGAAGGACTCGGCTCCGATCCAGTCCTTCATCCTCTTCGTCGCAGTGACGTGTGTCATCGTCAACATGGCGGTCGATATTGCGTACGGCCTCGTCGATCCCAGGATAAGGTTCAGCTGATGTCCTCATCATTGCCCGTCTCCCCCGCAATTTCGCAACCAGCGGCTTCGTCTCTGATGTGGCGGCGGCT
The DNA here is from genome assembly GCF_040549385.1 of Bradyrhizobium sp. LB11.1. Lineage (NCBI taxonomy): Bacteria > Pseudomonadati > Pseudomonadota > Alphaproteobacteria > Hyphomicrobiales > Nitrobacteraceae > Bradyrhizobium > Bradyrhizobium sp. LB11.1. The sequence continues at coordinate 87,702 of NZ_JBEPTH010000018.1, forward strand.
TCAGCGCAATCCCGTCTCCTTTGCGGCACTGTGCGTGATCGTGCTGATCGCAGCGGCCGCGATATTGGCGCCGATCTTGGCGCCCTACGCGCCCGATGCCACCGACCCTGCAGCGTCTCTGCAGCCCCCTTCTTTGCATCATGCGCTTGGCACTGACGAGTTCGGCCGCGATCAACTCTCGCGGATCATTTTTGCCGCACGCGTCGACCTGCTGGTTGCCTTTGCGGCAACGTTTGTTGCCGTTTTAATTGGAGGGTTGCTTGGAGCGGTCGTTGGATACAGCCGAGGCTGGGCTGATACGATCGCGATGCGCGTCGTCGACGCTCTCATGGCCTTCCCGGCCTTCGTACTGGCCATGGGCATCACGGCAGGGCTTGGCAATTCCACCACCAATGTCGCAATTGCCATCTCGATCACGCAAATACCCGCCTATCTGAGGCTGACGCGTGGAGAGATGCTTCGGCTTCGCGAGATGGAATATGCCGATGCTGCCCGCACTCTCGGCAACCCGACCTGGAGGATTGTGCTTATTCATCTGCTGCCCAACTGCCTCCCGCCGCTGATCGTGCAGGCGACCCTCTCGACGGGTTTCGCGCTTCTGACGATGGCCTCCCTGTCTTTCATAGGCCTTGGAATTCAGCCACCGCAGAGCGAATGGGGGGTAATGACCGCGGAAGGTGCCTCTCAGATCGTCACGGGTGAATGGTGGCTGTTCCTGTTTCCTGGCCTTGCGATCATGATTTCCGTCCTCGCATTCAACCTTATCGGTGACGGACTACGTGATTTACTGGACCCACGCATGAGGGGGTTGAGATGACCGAGCTGCTTGAGATCTCCGATCTGACCGTCCATTTCCAGATCAACCAAGGCGCAGTTGAAGCAGTCGATCACATCAACCTGAAGATTCGCCGGGGCGAGGTTCTCGGATTGGTTGGCGAGTCCGGGTCGGGCAAGTCGGTCACGTCTTTTGCGATTCTGCGCCTGATCCGTCCGCCAGGGCGCGTGGTCTCTGGAAGCGTTCACTTTGACGGCGTAGACCTTGGTACGCTTCCAGAGGAAGAGATGCGGCGCATGCGCGGCGCAAAGATCGCGATGGTATCGCAAACGCCGCGGACCGCGCTTAACCCGCTCCTGAGCGTTGGAAAGCAGATTTCACGCTTGCTGATGGTCCATGCGGGCTTGTCGGCACGAGAGGCTGACAAGAGGATGCTTGAGATGCTGCGCCTTGTCCGCATTTCGGCGCCGGAAAAGCGAGCCAAGCAATACCCGCATCAGCTTTCGGGAGGAATGTGTCAGCGGATCATGATCGCTATGGCGCTTGCAACCTCACCTCAGCTCCTGCTCGCGGACGAGCCAACGACCGGGCTCGACGTTTCGATCGCGGCCAAGATTCTCGATCTGCTGCGCGAATTGAGCGCGAAAACAGGTGCTGCGATCATGCTCGTCACGCACGATCTCGGCGTCGTTGCCGAGATCTGCGACCGCGTTGCCGTTATGCATGCGGGCCAGGTGGTGGAATGCGCGCCCGTGCGGGAGCTGTTCCATAATCCCGCCCATCCCTATACCAAGGCGCTCGTCCGATCGATACCGAGGGTAGATCGGGACGTCGTTCTAGAGCCCATACCCGGGTCGGTCCCCTCCTTGGTCAACCCGCCGAGCGGGTGCCGTTACGCAGGACGCTGTGAGTGGGCGATGGATCGCTGTCGTGCTTCGCGCCCTGCGATGATCGAGGCCGGTCCCGGCCATGTCGTAGCATGTTATGGATTCGAGGAACGCCGTGGCACTTGTTGAGATTCGTGATCTGCAAATGCACTTTCCGCTCGGCGGGATCGCCAGCACGCTCGCGCGCCTGCGCGGCCAGGATCAGCCCACAGTGCGGGCGGTCGATTCCGTCTCCTTCGACATCGAGCCCGGCGAAACGGTTGGACTGGTCGGCGAGTCCGGATGTGGAAAATCGACCGTCGCACGCTGCCTGGTCCGGCTACTTGAGCCGACGGCGGGATCCGTCCGCTATGATGGCACGGAGATAGCGAGGCTTGATGCGCGTGCCATGAAGCCTTTGCGCCGCGACATCCAGATGGTGTTTCAGGATCCTACTGCCTCGCTCAATCCCAGGCTCTCGGTGAGACGGATGGTCGAGGAGGCGCTCACGCTTCATACGAAGCTTCACGCGAAGGAGCGGCGCGAACGGGTTGAGGAGCGCATGCAGGAAGTCGGGCTCGGCCGCGACCTGTTGGACCGATATCCGCACGAGCTTTCGGGCGGTCAACGCCAACGGGTCAATATAGCCAGGGCCATTGCAACGAATCCCCGCTTCGTTGTTCTTGATGAGCCAACCTCCGCACTCGACGTCTCCTCGCGGTCGCGCGCGATTCTCCTACTGGAGAAGCTGCGCGAACATCTTGGTCTGTCCTATCTCTTCATCTCGCACGATCTGGCCACCGTTAAGTACCTCGCGAGTCGCGTTGCGGTGATGTATCTCGGCAGCATCGTGGAGATGTCGGACACAAAGGATCTGTTTGCGAACCCATTGCATCCCTACTCGCGAGCTTTGCTGGCGGCTGTTCCAGTGCCCGATCCCGACGCAAAGCGCGACGATTTCGCTTTGTCGGGAGAAATTCCAAGCCCTATCGATATCGCGCCCGGATGCAGGCTGAGAGGGCGTTGTCCATTGGCCAAGCCTGTCTGCGCGGAAAGACCGCCTCTGAAGGAGGTTGCGCCCGGCCGGTTCGTCGCCTGTCACCTGGTCTGAGAAGGTCGTCTCTTTTCTAGGGCCGCGGTCCTGAGGAGCTGCAATTCGAGATGGCTACTGTCCGGTTTGTTTTGGCGGCATTGAAGCCGGGTGTCAGCGCGGCGGATTATGAGCGCTTCGAACGCGACGTGGATTATGTGATTGCTTCGAAGTTGAAGTCGATCTTGAGCTATCGCACGCATCGCATCACCGAAACTGGTCTCACCGGTGGGCCGTGGGACTATATCGAGCGTATCGAGGTGACCGATCGCACGGTCTACGAAACTGAACTCGCCGTCGCCGGCAAGGAACTGATCGACGAGCTTTACGAGAAGTATCTGGATAAATCGAAGACAGTATCGGTCTGGTCGGAACGTATCGAGCCATGACGCTCGCGGCAAGGCGCTCGGTCTGGATGCGTCCTTCTGATCTACTCGTCGTGATGCACTTACGCCCGGATCATCTGGGCGAGTTCGTTCGAGGAAGAGCTCACAGGATGCTTCACTGTTGATCCAATTGCCTCTTAGGGAGGTCAGGGTCATCCAAGCAGGACCCCTCGACTGCGCTGGGCAAGATGTCAGGGCCCACATTTCGAGACAGCAATGAAATCGAAGGACCTTCGCGCACTCTAAAAGTAGGCCCCTTCGCGTCTTCGATCGGGATAGGGGAGTCTCGCGACTCTCCCCTCCCACACTACCGTACATACGGGTCCGTATACGGCGGTTCACCGGATTAAGCACGAATGGTTTGTTTTGCGTCCGCGCCAGAGGCTCAGATAGTGGACTTTGTCGTGTCAGCTCCGGCCCCTTTGAGCGGCGCCGTCCGGGCTTCACCCTTTCCCGCCGCGTCAAAGGCGAGTGGCCTGGATTTCAGCCGCATGGCCGGCTCGAGGCTTCCACATCCAAACGTCTTTCCAGCGTTCGGGCCTTCAGCGAAACTCGTTCTCCGTCACGATCACGAACCTTTGCGGCCCGCTCAGTTCGGTCTCCCGGACACGCCGGAGATCTCCCGAGGTAAGTTCGGCCGCCTTCCCTACACGCCCGCCGGATTTACCACCCCAACCCTTGATGACTGTGGACTTTGCGATTATTGGCTCGCTCGTCCGGCAGGGTAGGCCTCGTCATCCGGTTTTTGTCCATCGGGCCGCAGGTTTGCTCCACGCTTCCTTCAGACCCCACCTCGCGATGACGCCCTTGCGCTTCGCTAACCCTTCGCCGCCATCAGGCCGGGTAAAGGACTTCCACCTCCAAGCTGTCGAACATGCTCGGCACACCAAAAAAGGGCCGCTCCAAGGAGCGGCCCCTAAGTGAGGGAGGAAACGTCCCATAGGGACTTCTGGGATCAGGCCGCAGCCTGTTCGATCGGTGAGAATGGCAGGCCGAGACTCTCGGCTACAGCCTTGTAAGTGAGCCGGCCACGATAGACATTGAGGCCTGCGCGCAGATGCCGATTTTCGAGCACCGCCGCGAAACCCTTGTTGGCGAGCGCCAGGCCGAAAGGCAGCGTGGCATTGTTCAGCGCCTGGCTCGATGTGAGCGGGACGGCTCCCGGCATATTGGCGACGCAGTAGTGAATGACGCCATCCACCTCGTAAGTAGGATCGGCGTGCGTGGTCGGGCGCGATGTCTCGAAGCAGCCGCCTTGATCGATGGCGACGTCAACGATCACGGATCCCTCGCGCATCGAGCCCAGCATGCTGCGGCTGACGAGTTTCGGCGCGCTCGCACCGGGGACGAGGACCGCGCCGATGACTACGTCGGCTGCAAAGACCTCCTCTTCGACGGCATCGATCGTCGAAAATCTGGTACGAACGCGGCTTTCGAACAGTTCATCCAGCTCGCGAAGGCGGGGGATCGAGCGGTCGAGGATTGTGACCTCGGCGCCCAAGCCCGCCGCCATTCGTGCCGCATGAGTCCCAACAACGCCGCCTCCAATCACGACGATGCGAGCCGGCTGCACGCCAGGAACGCCGCCGATCAACAGCCCCCGTCCGCCGGCATAGCGCTTCAGGGCGCTGCCTGCCGCTTCGACCGCAAGCCTTCCCGCCACCTCGCTCATCGGCGCAAGCAGCGGAAGCCCACCATGCGCATCCGTCACGGTCTCATAGGCGATGGCGGCGCATCCCGAATTCAGGAGCCCTTTCGCTTGTTCCGGGTCTGGCGCCAGATGCAGGTAGGTGAAAAGGATCTGATCCTCGCGCAGCTGAATCCACTCGGAAGGCTGCGGCTCCTTCACCTTTACGATCATCTCGCTTGATGCAAACACCTCACGAGCTGAGCTCACAATCGTGGCGCCCGCCTTGCGATAAATGTCATCCGTCGCGCCGATGCCTGCTCCCGCACTGGTCTCGACCAGTACACTGTGACCGGCAGCCAAATATTCGCGGACGGCGCCAGGGGTCAGACCCACGCGGTATTCGTGCGTCTTGATTTCCTTGGGGACACCGACCTTCATATGCAATCTCCTAGTTTGGATGCCCTCTTCTAGTCGAAAGGCCGGGTTGTTTCCCTGCAAACTTGCGAAGAAAAAGCCAAATAACGCGGATAATCCGCACTCTCCGGCAGAGTCCTGCAGAATTCCAAACAAACGCGGCCGCCGGCAAAATCACACGATCCACTGAGTTCAGCACCGGGCCTATAGTCCCCGCGAGCATGCGCAATGGCTAGCGCTCGACCAGACACTGAGTTGGTAGTCGGCGGCGTTGCCTAGCAGGTCGTAGCGACCGGCAGGACTGGCCCCTTCCGCTTGATGCCGATCCGACCAGCTCTCGCGTAAAGGAGCGCAATCTTCTCCATATTTGCCAGTCCGATTTGGCGCAGGCCCGTCTTGCTCGCTTGAGTATCCTATTCTACGACTGCGATATGCGGACTGTAACAATTGGGCTTTGCACCACAACGCAAAGGCGCAGAAACGAAGAAGACGGATCAGCTACGTAGGCGCAGCTTTCGACCAAGCTTCAGAACGGATCAAGCCAACCTTCCAACTGAAATGCCCCGTTCTTATACACAGAATGTAAGCGCGTGATTTCGTTTGGTGGCGTACGAGAGCTCGAACCTAGACCCGCCGACTATGAGGCGCTGAAGCAGCGCGAGCAAATGGAATGATTCACTCAAGGAAACGCTTGGTCACAGGCAACTCGCCATAGGGGTTCGACCGTGCCAGTGGACTTTCGAGATCTACGCTGGGCGATCGCCGCGTCCCAGCATCGAAGCCTCCGCCAAGCGGCAGAGACGCTCAGGATCAAGCAGTCAACGCTCAGTCGCTGCCTGCGAAATCTCGAACACACGTTGGGCAGTACGCTCTTCGAGCGCACGAACGGTGGCACACGACCTACCATCGAAGGCCAGGAATTCCTCGATGCCGCCCGGCGCATCGTGGGTGATACGGAAGCCCTGGCGGCTCGCCTCAAGACCCGCTCGCGTGGCGAGAGCGGTCAATTGACCATCGGCATCCAAACCTCTCTCTCAGCCGGGAATCTACGAGCCACCCTCCTCGAGCACCGGCACCGCTTCCCCGATGTCGAAACGCAGCTGGTCGATGGATTGAGCGACCATCTAACCTCGGACCTCGCCAGCTCCGTCATTGATGTCGCCTTCGTGGCCGAGCCCAATCCACGGTGGAGTGACAGGTCATTGTTGCTCTGGAGCGAACGTATCGTCGCCGCTCTCCCCACGAACCATCCGCTGGCAGGCCATGACGTGGTTCACTGGGGCGAACTGAGGCGCGAACCGCTTTTAGTGTCACAGCGCGGCCCGGGACCGGAATTCCACAAGCTTCTCATGAGCAAAATGGGAGCTTCTGATCCGTGCCCGGTGCTTCGCCACGATGTGGGGCTCGACCGCCTTCTCACCTTGGTCGGCGTGGACTGGGGGATCCTGCTAATTCTCGAAAGTGCAACTGGCGCTAGCTATCCGGGTGTCACGTTCCGGGAGGTACATGATGCAGAAGGGCCCACACGGCTGAGCTTTCGCGCCTATTGGCGGCAGGACAACAGCAATCCATCGCTGCGTCCGCTTCTTGACCTGCTTCGCGAGCGCTATCCGGATCTCTCGGCTGATCCAGGTGCGGGCTGAGCGGCATTACGTCGGGCTTTGGCAAAGGCACGGTCGGTTGACATGAAGCGCTCGATCATCGGCGCGATCAGTTTGGCGGGCTCGATTCGCGTCGGGCCACCGTTCCGCGTCAGAATCTCGGCATAGCTTTTAAGATCTCTGAAGACAGCCGCGGGCAGTTCGATCGTGAGCTTTACCGGCTTATCATCTTCAAGTGGCCCAAGCTTGAGCTTCGTCATGGCGTTCCTCCTTTAGCGTACGGCGCCAGCACGAGATCACGCGTGACGATGACGCGAACCGGTAATCCTGGCCGAATGGTCAGCGTTGGCTGGATATTGAGCTGGCGTTGCACAATCTGTTGCCCGGTCTGGCTGATGCTGTTGGACGCGCCGCTGCGGATCGCTTGAACGAGGTTGTTTTCATTCTGGCTCGTGCCCGCCTCCGCTCCGACGCTGAGCAAGGTGGAGAGGACGGCGGCCTTGAACAGCATGCCCCAGTGATTGTCGACCTCATCCTCGAGCCCGGCATAACCACCAGTGTCGGCACCAGGCTGGCGCTCCAGCACGATCGAGTTGCCGTCCGGCATGATGATGCGAGTCCAGACCAGTAGGATTCGGCTCTGGCCGAACGCGACGGAGCTGTCGTATTGGCCGATCAGCTTCGCACCCTGGGGGATGAGAAGATATTTTCCGGAAGGGCTATCCCAGACCGCCTCCGTGATCTGAGCAGTGACTTGGCCAGGCAGGTCGGACCGAATGCCCGTGATGAGCGCGGCCGGGATTACGGTGCCGGCCTGCACGACGTAAGGGGAGGCCTTGGCCTCGAGCCGGTCCGGACTGACCGTGCGCTTGTCCGTTGCAGCAGTGAGAAAGGCCATCTTGCGCTCCTGCATGTTCTGGCCAGATCCGGCATCGACGGGTGGTGTCGCCGCCGGCGCCGTCGCGGTCCCGGCGGGAGCATTTGGGATGAGCTGGCCGACGCTCTGCGGTTGCTGAGCAGTTTGGGCGAAGAGGCGGCTGACCCGCGCCGCCTCGATTTCCTGGGATCTGTGCTGCGTCTCCGGATCAGACGTCGCTGCCATGGTGTTCGGTGCGGCCCCGGCGTTGAGGATTGGCTTGCCGAGATCGCCAGGCAGTGGCGGCCCGAGCGGCGGCGCTTGACGCGGCAGGCCGGTGTAGTCCTTCGGCAACCCAGCGAGCCCCTCGGCCGAAGGTCGGTTCTGAGTGCTGAGCAGCTCTTGGCCGGTCTGCGGCTTGTTGCCGGTCTGGAGGGCATAGCCGAGCGCGCCCGTGACTGCGAGGGCAGACACCGCGCCGAGGCCGATAAGCACCTTGCGCGAGAGGCGTGTGACACGCGGCCGCTCGCCTCGGAGCCGAAGGTCGGGCGGCGCGACGGGCGGGATGTCGCTCTGACGTTCGTCTTCGTTGCCTATCGCCATGAGCGCGGCCTTCCGTCGGTGCGGACGATGCGCACGCGCCGTTCGCTATCCTTGTCGCCAAGACGCAATTCGGCGGCAGCGAACAGGCGGTCGACGATGTAGTAATTGCGGTTCGCTCGGTAGTTCACCAGTTCGGAGCCGCCGGCCGGACCGATGACGAACAGCGGCGGCATTTCGCCCTGGACGATGCCGCTGGGGAATTCGATGTAGACTTTGTTTCCGTCGTCAAAGGCGCGCAGCGGACGCCAGGCCGCATCGTCGCCCTCGATCGCGTAGCGGAAGTTGATCGCGGCGAGATCGACGCCGGCCGCAATGGGAGCTGCGGTTTCAGCCGCCGCATTCTGCCGCCGAAGTGCAATCAGTTGGTCCTCGGGATACTGCCAGGAGACCGAGGCCATGTAGGTCTTCTCCGTCGAGCGCAGCTCGAGGAGGTAGGTCCGCCGATCGGTGTTGATCACGAGATTGGTGACCAGTTCCGGCCGCGTCGGCTTGACCAGGATGTGGATCTTCTTGGTCGCGCCCGCACCGCTCTCGGTATCGCCGATGATCCAGCGCACGGTGTCACCGGCGGCGACCGGACCGGAGCCGACGAGTTGCTCGCCCTCTTGGAGTCCGACATCGGTGATCTGACCCGGCGCCGTATAGACTTGGTAGAGGGCTCCGCCCGAGAACGGATAGACCTGTACCGCGTTGATGAAGCCATTGCGGACCGGCTGCACCCGTGCCGCGGCGTTGGCCTGTTTGACGCGAACCTTCGGATCGGCGGCTTCGGGCGTGCGCTTGCTCCCAGCGAGCGGTTTTAACTGCCCAGGGAGCGGCAGGGGCTGGGGCAATTCCACGATCTTGACGGGCGGCGGCGGATCATTGGTGAGCGCTGCCGGCTCCGCAGTGTCATAGTTGATGTCGGGCGGGATGAAATTGTGCGCGCAGCCGCCAAGCACCGAGGCGACCATCAGCAAAGCCGCAAAGGCGGGTTTACGGAAAGACGTATCGCCGTCTTTCCAATTTTGGTGAACGATGGAAAAGCGCCAAGCCGGACCGCCGGCTTTCGAGAAATTCGGCGGGGTCATTGTCCCAGCTCCTTCGACCAGTTGATAGCGTTGACGTAGATGCCGAGTGGATTCTTGCGCAGCCGATCGGCGTCGGTGGGCGGCGCAATTGCGATGGTGAGGATCGCGGTCCAACGTGTGGTGCCGGCGAGCGCTCCGTCTTGATAGCGGTGCTCGACCCAAGCGACGCGAAAACTGTCGGGCGAGGCGCGGATGACGCTGGAGACGTCGATTGCGACCTGCTGCTTGCCGAGATTGGCGAAGGGGTCATTGGCGCGGGCGTAGTCGTTCAGCGCCACCGAGCCCGCCGTGGTCGTGAAATTATAAGCCTGCAGCCAGTTGTGCCGCACGATGATCGGGTCGGCCGGAAGCGAGCGAACGATCTCGATGAAGTGGGCGAGATACCAAGCAATCTGCGGGTCGTTGGGCCTATAGTCGGCGGTGGCGGGCGCCACGGCTTGCGCCTCCCCGAGCTTGTCGACCTGCACCACCCAGGGAACGACGGTGCCGTGCGTGGATTGCCAGACGAGCGCGCCGGTAAGGCCACAGCTGAGGATCAGCGAACCGAATGCCATCAGGCGCCAATTCTTGGCCTGCACGCGGGCGGAGCCGATGCGTTCATCCCAAACTTGCGCTGCGCGCTGGTACGGGGTTTCGGGTTCGGGCGTGCGGCCATAGCGGACCGACGATCGCCGGAAGACTGACATTCTTTATTCTCCCCCTGATAGCTCGACGGAGTGGCCGCCACCATGGCTGTCGCCGGATTTGAGGGCTTGCGCGGCGGTCTGGGCGCCGTGAATGACGGTCTGATTGCGCTTGACGCGCTGGGCCCAGGCGGGCGGACCGCTTTCGCTCGCTGCTTGAGATTCGGCTCCATCGGCTGCAGCCTCGCCACTCCCGATGGTCCCCATCGTCGAGGAGCCACCGGTGTTGGCGACGCCGGCACGGGCACCGGAGGTGAAGCTCTCCCTCATTGCCCCTGCCGCTTGGGAAGCGGCGCGTCTGACGGGAGCTGCCGCGTGACTTGCCGCCGCGTGGCCTGCGCCACCGAGACCGGACGCGACGCCGCCAGCGCCGGACCGACCGGCCGATGCGAGGCTGTAGGCGGAGGACACACCGCCCGCCATCGCCGCACCACCACGCGCGGCGGCCGCAGCACCGGAGCCAGCCGCTATCGCTCCCCTTCCGGCGAGCCCAAGCGCAGCTCCACCCGCCATAGCCGTGCCGGCGACGGCCAGGCCCGTGCCGACGGCAGCGCCGGCGCCAAGCTGCGGGGCGCCCGAGACAAGACCGGTCGCGATGCCCGGACCGAAGATGCCGAGGCCGAGCATGGCAAGCGCCGCGAGCACAACAGAGAGCGCTTGCTCGATGGTCGGCTGGCCGCCAGCATAGGCCGTGGTGAACTGGGAGAAGAGCCCGGTGCCGATGCCGACGATGACAGCAAGCACCATCACCTTCACGCCGGAGGCAACGACGTTGCCCAACACCTTTTCCGCGAGGAAGGCAGTCTTGTTGAACAGCGCGAACGGAATGAGGATAAAGCCAGCGAGCGTCGTCAACTTGAACTCAAGCAGCGTGATGAACAGCTGCACCGCCAGAATGAAGAAGGCGATCAGCACCAGCAACCAGGACACCATCAGCACGGCAATCTGGACGAAGTTCGCAAAGAAGCTGGTGAAGCCCATCATCTGGCTTGCTGCGTCGAGCAGCGGCTGCCCGGCATCGAGGCCGACCTGCGCAAGTCGGCCGGGCCGCAGGAAATCCGCGGTCGAGATCGACGAGCCGCCGGCCTTCAGTCCGAGGCTAGCGAAGCTATTGAAGATGATGCCTGAGAGCTTGGTGAAGTTGGTGATGATGAAGGCAAAGAAGCCGATGTAGAGTGTTTTCTTCACCAGCCGTTGGAGAATGTCTTCGTCTGCGCCCCAGGCCCAGAACAGGCCGGCCAACGTGATGTCGATGACGATCAACGTCGACGACAAATACGTGACCTCGCCCTTGATCAGGCCGAAACCCGAATCGATGTAGGTCGTGAAGGTATTAAGAAAGGTGTCGATGACGCCGACGTTGTTCACGGCTTCTCTCCCTGTGGAGCACTCGTCATCGGCTGTGTGGCCGGCGCGGCCTGCGGCAGAAGTGGCCGCGCCGGCCTGCCGAAGAAGCGCGCGCGGTTCTCCTTCCAAACCGCCTGGCAATGCGGATCTTCGGCATCCTGGGGTCCGAGCGCTCCGCAGCGGCGCAGCTCGGCTGGCAGATCATCGGGAGCGGATACAGAGGGGACGTCGGATACGGGCCGCTCAGCCGGGCGCCTATGAATGACGTGCAGCGTGGCCAGTAAAATGGCGAACACGACGATCATCGCGCCTGCGCGAAGGATATCCGAGCGCTCCATGATCGGTGCCTCAGTTGCCGCTGAACATGGTGACATTGCCGGGCTGATAGCCACTGCGTGTCGAGAAGATCTTGTATTGCTGCTGGCCCTGCAATTCGGTCGCCGTCACGCGCGCCTGCTCCAGCGCATCCGCCCTTCCCTTCGCGGCGAGCACCGCGACGAGATCGGACAATTGCTGGGAATGCAGGGCCAGAAGTTGGTTGCCGGCCTGAGCGGCCTGCAGGGCGCCACTTGCGGACTGGCTGGCGGTAACCAGCGAACTCATTGCGCTGGAGTTCGTCGAGATATTGCCGACGACGCCGGCTTGCACCTTGAGCGAGTCCTCGAACGCGCCCACCGAGTTCTGCCAGCGGGTTTGAGCCGCGGCAAACATTGTCGCGTTCGAGGGCGTGGCCGCTGCCGTGCCGTATGTGCTGGAGTAAGCCGTCTGGATGCGCTCGACGTTGAAGGCGATGTTCTGGGCCTGGGTCAGCAGTGACTGAGTCCGTGCGACCTGTGACTGAAGCTGGGTCAGCGTCGACAACGGTAGGTTCGCGAGATTTTTTTCCTGATTCACCAGGCTCTGGGCCTGATTGGTCAGCATCTGGATCTGATTGTTGATCTGCTGCAGCTCGCGCGCCGCGGTCAGCACGTTCTGGCTGAAGTTGGTGGGATCGTAGACGATCCACTGCGCGGAGGTTGGCGTCGTCGAAGGCGGCAAGATCGATAGTGCGAGCGAGAGAGCGGCCGCGGCGACCAAGCTTGCGCGTCGCGTCTTAAGAGTGGTCATGATTGCACCTCCAGGTTTGTCAGGTCGGGGATGAGATCGGCGGCCCAGAGCAGCTCGTGATCCGCGAGCCAGGCGGCCGTGAAGTCGTCGCGGCCGTGCTCGGCGAGCAGCCGTTCGATGGCGGCATGGTCGGCCTTGGAAGACGCGGCGCAGAAGGCGAGCGCGACCGGCCCGAGACCCAGCTCGAAGAGCCGATTGCCGCGGCGAGACTGGCAGTAATAGTCCCGCTTCGGCGTCGCTCGCGCGATGATCTCGATCTGGCGGTCGTTCAAACCGAACCGCTGGTAGATGGCGGTGATCTGGGGTTCGATCGCGCGCTCATTCGGCAGGAAGATGCGCGTCGGGCAGCTCTCGACGATTGCGGGTGCGATGTTGCTGCTGTCGATGTCGGAGAGCGATTGGGTTGCGAAGACGACAGAAGCGTTCTTCTTCCGTAGCGTCTTCAACCACTCCCTGAGCTGTTGCGCGAAGGCTGGATCGTCAAGGACGAGCCACCCCTCATCGATGATGAGGAGGGTCGGCCGGCCGTCGAGCCGTCCCTCGATGCGATGGAAGAGGTAGGTGAGGACGGCAGGCGCAGCTCCAGCGCCAATCAAGCCCTCGGTCTCGAACGCCTGCACCGAGGCAGAGCCGAGCTGCTCGGCTTCCGCGTCGAGCAGGCGGCCGGAAGCGCCGCCGACGCAATAAGGTTGCAGCGCCTGCTTGAGCGCGGTCGATTGCAATAGAACCGTCAGGCCGGTGATCGTGCGTTCCTCGACCGGGGAGGACGCCAGCGAGGTCAACGCCGACCAGACGTGCTCCTTCACGGTCGGATCGATGGTGACGCCTTCCTTGGCGAGGATTGCGGTTACCCATTCGGCAGCCCAGGCCCGCTCCGCCGCGTCACCGATGCGTGCGAGCGGTTGAAGAGAGACGGAGTCCTCCGCGCTGTTCGACAGACTGCCGCCGAGGTCGTGCCAGTCGCCGCCCATGGCAAGTGCCGCCGTGCGGATCGAACCGCCGAAATCGAAGGTGAAGATCTGGCTCTTCCGGTAGCGGCGGAACTGGATCGCCATCAGCGCGAGCAGCACGGACTTGCCGGCACCGGTCGGGCCGACCATCAGAGTGTGACCGACATCGCCGACATGCAGGGAGAAGCGGAACGGCGTCGAGCCTTCGGTCCTGCCGAAGAAGAGCGGGGCGCTGCGGAAATGCTCATCGCGGTCTGGCCCAGCCCAGACCGCCGAAAGCGGAATCATGTGGGCCAGGTTCAATGTCGAGAGCGGCGGCTGGCGGACGTTGGCGTAGGCGTGCCCCGGCAGCGAGCCGAGCCAGGCTTCGAGTGCGTTCACCTCTTCCGGCATGCAGGTGAAGTCGCGACCCTGAATGACCTTCTCGACGAGCCGAAGCTTCTCAGCGGCGAGACCGGTGTCCTCGTCCCAGACAGTGACAGTGGCGGTGATGTAGGCCTGGCCGACGTCGTCGGTGCCCAGTTCCTGCAAGGCGAGATCGGCGTCGGCGGCCTTGTTCGCCGCATCGCTATCGACCAGTGTTGAGGCCTCGTTGGTCATCACCTCCTTGACGATGGCGGCGATCGACTTGCGCTTGGCGAACCACTGGCGGCGGATCCTGGTCAAGAGCTTCACCGCCTCGGCCTTGTCGAGCAGGATCGCACGCGTCGACCAGCGGTAGGGGAAGGCAAGCCGGTTCAGCTCGTCGAGGATTCCGGGATGGGTCGCGCTCGGAAAGCCGACCACGGTGAGCGTGCGAAGATGATGGCGGCCGAGACGCGGCTCGAGGCCGCCAGCGAGCGGCTGGTCCGCGAGCAACGCGTCGAGATGCATGGGCGTCTCGGGAACGCGTACGCGCTGTTGCCGGGTTGAGATGGTCGAATGCAGGTAAGTCAGCGTCTCGCCGTCATCGAGCCATGCCACTTCGGGCATGAACCCTTCGACCAATTGCAGGACGCGGTTGGTGCGGTCGACGAAGCCACGCAGCAGCTCATAGGGATCGACGCCGCTGTGCGCACGGCCCTCATAGAACCAGCCCTCGATGCGCGAGGCGTCCTCGGCCGGCGGGAGCCAGACGAAAGTCAGAAAGTAGCGGCTCTCGAAATGCGCACCTGCCTCCTCGAAAGCGTCCCGTCGCTCCAGATCGACCAGCGCTGATGCGGCATCAGGAAAGGTGTTGTGCGGATACGTCTGGGCGGCGATACGCTGGGCCTCGACGAAGATCGCCCAGCCTGAGCCGAGACGGCGCAGCGCGTTGTTCAGGCGGGCCGTCACGCCGACGAGCTCGGCAGGTGTCGCGCTGTCGAGATCCGGACCGCGGAAGCGCGCCGAGCGCTGGAACGCGCCGTCCTTGTTAAGGACGACGCCCTTCTCGACCAAAGCGGCCCAAGGCAGGAAGTCGGCGAGACTGTGCGGCCGGTTGCGATATTCGGCGAGGTTCAGCATGGAAGGCTCACTGGCCGAGATAGGATGGATAGCGAAGGTGACGTCGAACGACGTCCACGAACTGCGGATCACGCTTAGCCGCCCAGACCGCCGCCGCATGGCCCACGGCCCAAATCAGCGCTCCGGGGATCCAGAGGTGGAGGCCGAGCGCGATGGCGGCCGCCAACGTGCCGTTGGCGATCGCAACGGTGCGGGGCGCGCCGCCCATCAGGATCGGATCTGTGAGCGCGCGATGGACCGGCGCGAAAAAACCCGCCACTTCCGGATCGACGATGCCGGCCATTACACCAAGGCTCCGCCGGAGAAGCTGAAGAAGGTCAGGAAAAAGCTCGATGCGGCGAACGCGATCGACAGTCCGAAGACGATCTGGATCAGCCGGCGGAAGCCACCCGACGTATCGCCGAACGCGAGCGTCAAACCGGTCACGGTAATGATGATGACCGACATGATCTTGGCGACCGGACCTTGCACCGACTCCAGGATCTGATTGAGCGGCGTCTCCCACGGCATCGAGGAGCCAGAGGCGTAGGCTGCGGGAGCGACAGCGATGGAGATGAAGGCAATCGACACGAGGTCGGCGAAGCGGCGGCGAACGTGACGGATCGTGGGAGGGAACTGGATCATGATGGGTCCTTAGGATGTGAGGATTGGCCGGCCGCCTCGGCGGACTGGACGCGGTAATCGCCGGTGGCGGGATCGAGGCCGGCAACGAGAGCGAGTTCGGCGAGGCGGCGTTCGCTGCCGCGGCCGCGCAGCACCGCAACGAGATCGATGGTCTCGGCGATCAGCGCCTTGGGAACGGTGAGGACGGCTTCCTGGATGAGCTGTTCCAGGCGGCGGAGTGCGCCCAGCGCGGAGCCCGCGTGAATCGTGCCGATCCCACCGGGGTGGCCCGTGCCCCAAGCTTTGAGGAGCTCCAAGGCTTCGCTGCCCCGCACCTCGCCGATCGGGATGCGATCGGGACGTAAACGCAAGGAGGACCGAACCAGATCGGACAGGGACGCGACGCCGTCCTTGGTGCGCAGCGCGACCAGATTCGGAGCGCGGCATTGCAGCTCACGCGTATCCTCGATCAAGACCACGCGATCGGTGGTGCCGGCGATCTCAGCCAGCAGTGCGTTTGTCAGGGTGGTCTTGCCGGTCGAGGTGCCGCCGGCAACCAGGATGTTCTTGCGGGCGGCAACGGCTTCGCGGAGCACGCCGGCCTCGCCGGCCGTCATGATGCCGGCCGCCGCGTAGTCGTCGAGGGTAAAAACAGCGACAGCGGGCTTGCGGATCGCAAAGGCCGGCGCCGCAACGACGGGCGGCAGAAGTCCCTCGAACCTCTCCCCCGTCTCGGGAAGCTCAGCCGAGACGCGCGGCTTCTCGGCGTGCACCTCGGCGCCGACATGATGCGCGACGAGGCGCACGATCCGCTCGCCATCGAGCGCGGACATCGTACGTCCGCTATCCTCGAGGCCGCCCGACAGCCGGTCGATCCAGAGCCGGCCATCGGGGTTGAGCATCACCTCGACGATCGAGGGGTCCTCAAGGAAGGTGGCTATCGCGGGACCAAGCGCGGTGCGAAGCATGCGCGCGCCACGCGAGAACGCTTCCGAATGAAGTGAAGTGCCTGCCACGATCGTCCCCCGTCGACAGCCAATCGCGGCAAGCGATTGGCCAACGGGGATGGATACAAAAGGCAGGAACTGGCGCAGTTCAACAAGTATTCAGCCGTCGTAGGGACCGGGCGTAGAGCAGAGAAAAAATACTTGCTAGGTCGCGAATGCGACTCGCTGAGAATCACATAGCAGCAAGGGTGTCGAAGTTCACAATTCCATATGCACGATTTCGACAGGCTCGCCGCCGAGACCGTGAGAGAAATAGCCCCTACCTATGCTTTTAAAGCCATGCTTTTGGTAGAAGCCTTCGGCATTGATCGTCGCTTCGAGCCTCACTGGACCGTTGTGGCCTAACCGTGCCTGTTCAATCCCGATCTCGAGCAGCCGCCGACCCAGTCCGTCGCCAGCGGCTTCTGGCAAGATAAATAGGCGTGTTACTTCGCCGGGTTCCGCATCGACAAATCCGACCACGATACGGCCGCGGAGACACACGGTCATTCGCCCCTTGGCGATGAGCTCTTCGTAAAAAGCCGGCGAACGTAGCCCATCCAATTCTGGATCTGGTTGCGAGAGTAGGATGCGCGAGCAAGGCCGTCGATCGACGCCTTGGTAACGTTGAAAACCGCCTCCGCGTCCTCGCGGCGAGCGGCCCTAAAGGAAACATCGTCGAACGTCATGAGAAGTGAACTCCAGATGTTTCTGCCTAGTTCGGTTTGCGAGTTCGCCGGAGTTTTGATCAACCGTGGTCGGCTGATTGCGGTACTCTTCGGCGAATACCGTGCCCAATGGAGAAACCCAGCAAACTCGTATGACCGTGAAAGTGAACCACGGCATATTCCCTCTTCGACTTAGGCTATTAGCGGATTTTTTGTTCGGTACCACGCAGGTTTCCTGCAGATTTCGGCGAAGATGCGCGATCACTCCCAGTGGACCCTAGGACATCGCAAATGTCAGATGCAAAACTGTCGCTTGAATCGGAAAATTTGTCAGATCATTAGGAGACGACAATGCCCACCACGATCTCCCTTGAGGCAGATTCAGCGTGAAAGATTTGGAAAGACCTCTGTTTATAGCGTTTTCGTCGGCTTCTTTCTTCATCGTTGGTGTCGGCATTGTTCTGCCAGCCTGGGTAGCTTTCCACGTGGGTGGTTCTGGACTGGTTGGACTGGTGTTACTTTCAACCAGCGTCGCCGGCTTACTGCTCGCGCCGGTTGCTGGCCACCTGGCCGATCGTCATGATCGGGCACAGGTCACGGTGGCGGGGCAGACGATCCGAGCCTTGGGGCTGGCCCTTCTCGCTCCCGTTGGATTTCTCACAGAATCTTTGTCGCCAGTCCTTCTCATCGCTTCCGGCGTATTGGGAGCCTTTGGCTTCGCGCTGCTGTCGGGATCACTGAGCGGCATTTTGCAGGCAATCGTCCCCGAAGCACAGCGCCTGGGGTTCGCCCTTCGACTTTCCCTTTTCAATCAGTTGGGCATAGCGATCGGGACGGGTGCTACCGGGCTTGCCATTGACAGGCTTGGCAGTCTCACGACCGCACTGATGTTTGCGGCGGCAGCTCTAGCATGTCTTCCTTTGCTGAAGCCGATCACAGCGCAGGCCCGCGACGTCCGATCGTCTCGACGGCTTAGCCTACTTCCTGCTTCACGGCAGGCTCTCAGCTATTTGCTCGCCAGTCCTCAAGCACTCTCCGCAGCGGTGACGGTCGGACTGGCATTTGCCGTGATCCAGATAACCAAACTTCTCTTACCGGGTTTTGTGATTCGATCGCTCGACGGTGATAGTGGCCTTTTTGGGTTGCTCGAAATGGCTGCCGCGATCACTGGAATGGTCGCATTGGCGGTGGTGGGCTTTCCGTCCATAGCGAAACGTCTGCAAGGTCTCACACCCGCAATCCTGGCTATTGCTGGCGTATCCCTGTTCTTGTTCTCCCTCGCGCCGAATCGGGCCATCGCTATTGTTCTCTACTGTGTGGCCGGCATGCTCTGGAACGTGTCGCGAGCAGCGGCCAACGGCCACCTTTTGACCGTTGTGGATGCCGGCATGATTGGCCGTGTGCAAGCGTTCACGGCCTTGCTTACAGGTGGCTTCGGGCTTGCGATATATCTCATCCCGACAATTGCGCCAGGAGCCTCGGAGGCAACCCTCTACATGGCATGTGGCGCGGCCATTGTGGCCTGCGTCGGCGGGCTATCCCTTTGGACCGCAGGTCAGGAACGATCGCGGAAATCTTGATCTTCGTGGCCAGTTTCGTTGCGTTGAACTTCAACAGAGGTCGCAAACATCACTTGCACAGTTGGTATTTCGCGACCGACGTTTGCGAGATCTTCGCCAACAAATTCGGGCTCGAAGCGGTTAGCTACCTGACTGATAGGCCGTAGCCCTAGCCCATTGCAGGGTTCGAGACCGCCATCCACTTCACTGGCTTGATTTCAGTGTCGCGTCGTCCCTAGTCGCCTTGAAACGAGCCAGTCTGCTGAGCATCCTCCGGGATTTCCTGCCGCAGCTTTGGCCCCTGACTGAGTCGGCGGCCCAGAGCGGCGACAAAGTTATCATAGCGCGCTCCGGCCTGTGCCCTCGCTGCCTTGGCGGCCGGTTCGGGAAGTGGCGGTGTCGTCGTGAGCCAGAAGCGGATGAAGAGAGCGATGGTCTCGACTGAAATTCCAACATCCCGCTCAAGGCGAGCGATCCGGCGGTCGATCTGGTCGAGTCTCTTGGCAGTAGCGGCCTCACGCCGCTCACCGGCGTCCGGCGACAGAAAGGACGCAATGGCGGCTTCGGCGATCAGCGACAGCGACTGCTCGCGCCGGGCGGCATAGGCCGACAGCGCCTTCATGACATCAGGTTCGAGATAGACCGACATCTGGGCCTTCTTCTTCGCTGCGGCCATGCCAGCCTCACAATCCAAGCTCATCGCCAGGATCGAGCGAGGCTTGGCGCGCCACACCCTGCATCACGTCGTTCATACGCCTGATCCGCGGGACATCTTCATCGAGTTCATCGGCGAGGTCAGATGCAAACTCATTGTCGAGCGGTTCCTTCTTTTCCACGATGTCTCTATCCAGTTCCGGATGCCGCCGCCGATCCGCGGTCTTTGGATCTTCGTCATCCGTCTGGCCGTCGGTCAACGACGCCAATGGAGTTGGGTGCGACGGCAGCGGCCGTGAACTCCAGTCGTCCGGCCGGCCGTCATTGGATTTAGTCAGGGTCGGCGGCGCCATGATGCGCTCCTGGAAGCGTCCGTCCTCGTAGTAGCGCGCCTTCTTTGCTCGAATCGGATGGAGACCCGACATCATGACGATCTCATCTGATGGCGGGAGCTGCATCATCTCGCCGGGCGTCAACAGCGGGCGAGCGGTCTCGGACCGGGACACCATCAGGTGACCGAGCCAAGGTGCCAGCCGGCTGCCGGCATAGTTCTTCATCGCCTTCATCTCGGTTGCGGTTCCGAGTGCATCGCTCACCCGTTTCGCGGTCCGCTCGTCGTTGGTCGCGAAGCTGACCCGGACGTGACAATTGTCGAGGATGGAGTTGTTGGGCCCATAGGCTTTCTCGATCTGGTTCAGCGACTGGGCGATCAGAAAGCTCTTGATGCCGTAACCCGCCATGAAGGCCAGCGCGGACTCGAAAAAGTCGAGCCGGCCGAGCGCCGGGAATTCGTCGAGCATCAGGAGGAGCCGCCGCCGGCCGGCCTTGGCCTGCAGATCCTCGGTCAAGCGACGGCCGATCTGGTTGAGGATCAGACGGATCAACGGCTTGGTGCGGTTGATGTCCGAGGGCGGCACCACGAGGTACAGCGTGGTCGCTCGCTCTCCGCCGACGATGTCGGTGATCCGCCAGTCACAGCGTCGCGTCACCTCCGCCACCACGGGGTCTCGATAGAGGCCCAGGAACGACATTGCGGTGCTCAAGACGCCGGAGCGTTCGTTGCCGGACTTGTTCAGTAGCTCGCGGGCAGCGGAAGCGACCACGGGATGGACACCGGCCTCGCCGAGATGCGGCGTCCGCATCATCGCGGCAAGCGTCGATTCGATCGGTCGCTTCGGATCGGACAGAAAGGCTGCGACGCTGGCGAGCGTCTTGTCTTCCTCCGCGTAGAGGACGTGGAGGATGGCGCCGACCAGCAATGCGTGGCTGGTTTTCTCCCAGTGGTTTCGCTTCTCGAGGCTGCCCTCAGGGTCGACCAGGATGTCGGCGATGTTCTGGACGTCGCGCACCTCCCACTCGCCGCGGCGGACCTCGAGCAGCGGGTTGTAGGCCGACGAGTTCGCGTTGGTCGGATCAAACAGAAGGACACGGCCATGCCGATACCGAAAGCCGGCCGTAAGCTGCCAGTTCTCTCCCTTGATGTCGTGGACGATCGCCGAGCCCGGCCAAGTCAGGAGCGAAGGGATGACGAGGCCGACGCCCTTGCCTGATCTCGTGGGCGCGAAACACAGAACATGCTCTGGCCCATCATGGCGAAGATAGGCGTGCTCGAACCGGCCGAGCACGACGCCGTCAGGTCCAAGCAATCCGGCCTGCTCAATCTCCTTTGCCTCAGCCCACCGCGCGGAGCCATAGGTCTCAGCATTATTTGCTTCACGGGCGCGCCAAACCGACATGCCGATCGCAACCGCTGCGGCGATGATGCCGCCCGATGCCGCGATGTAACCGCCCTCGATGAAGATTGAGGGCGCATAGGCATCGTAGGCATACCACCACCAGAAAAAGGCGGGCGGGAGATAGAACGGAAAATGGAGCAGCTCGAACCAGGGCTGCCCGAGCTGCGGTTGGAAGCCGAGCCGCCAAGCCGTCCATTCCGTCGCAGCCCAGATCGTCAGAAGGACGATCGCAAAAACCGTGATGACCTGCCCCCATAGAATCTTGGTTACGGACATGGCGGCCGTCCTTTCCTGACGTCGGTGATTGGCGGGATCGCTCACAGACCGAGCCCCCGGTTGCGTCCAAAACCCCAATCGATGCCGCCATCCGCGCGGGCGACGCCGGAGATATACCGGCCCAGCTGCTTGTCGAGTGAGGGCGTCCAGGGCACGAGCTGAAAGCCGAGACCGTCGTCGAGCATGGCGAAGCGGCCGGAGGCGAGCGCGAAGCGCTGCCGATAGGTGCCGGCGACATATTCGCCGGCAGCCGACGGGTTGAACGGCTGGCCGGTCTCGGCAGCGAGCTGCTTGCCGAGATTCCCTAACTCCCGCTGGCGCAGTGTGCCGATGAGGTTCTTCGCAAACACCAGTCCATGCGCCTGGCGTTCGGCGAGACCCTGTTCGATGAGCTGCCCGGCCCGCCGTTGCATGGCGTCGCGAACCTCGGCGCCGAAGCCAGCCTGGCCGAGCGCCACAGGGTCGCGTGCGACGGCCTGACGGTCGAGCCATGTCGCGCCGCTCGCCGTCACCTGCGCTTCGATCGCGAGATCGGAACGGACGGCAAGCGCCACGCGACGCTGCCCTCTCGCATCATCGAACTTGCGGAGCTCGACGATCGAACCCGGCGCGCTGTCGCCGGCAGCGTCGAGGTCGGGCAGCCTGATGTGGTGGCTGCGGCCGTCGACGCCATCGACCACGGCATAGGCGGTCCCCTTGAGTTCGTCGTCGAGACCGCGATCCACGAGGCGGCCGATGACGGGAACGTCGAGGCATTCGCCGGCCAGCACGTAACTTGCGGTCCCGCGATCGATGCCGCGTTCGGTCAAGCTGCGGTGGATGCGCTTGATGATGTCGCCGCGTTCGCTGAGTTCGCGCAACGTCGTCTCGGCGGCCTCGTCCATGACCCATTGGCCTGGCCCGAGCTGATGAGCGAGGCCGAGGCTCTCCAAGCGTCGCAGCCGGCCGACCTTCAGCGCATGGAACTGATCGGGCTGCTCGGCCGCATTGGGCGCAAGGTCGATGACCCCGTGCCGGTCTGCATCGCGAACAAGCTGGCGGTCGAGCTGTGTCCAGCGTTCGGCTTCGACCTGGCGCTCGAGCGATTGACGGATATCGAGATCGGAGCGCAGCCCGAGTTCCTGTGTGACGAGGTCCTGGGCGCGGGCGCGCATCCCCTCCTTGATGTAGTCCCGGGAGATGACGAGGTCCTGGCCGCCTTCGGCGACGCCGCGCACGATGATGTGGGCGTGCGGATGCTGGGTGTTCCAGTGATCGACACCCACCCAGTCGAGCTTGGTGCCGAGGTCGACTTCCATCTGACCAACCAGCTCGCGAGCGAAACCTTTGAGGTCGGCCATATCAGGCGCGTCCTCGGGCGAGACGATGAAGCGGAAATGGTGGCGGTCATTCTGACAGCGCTCAGCGAAGGCCTTGGGATCGGCATCCTCGATGTCGGGGCCGAACAGGTGGGCCTTCTCCCCGTCACGGGTCACGCCCTCGCGCCGGAGATAACCGAGGTGAGCGGCCAGCGGCGCCGATCTCGCTCTATGCCGGACAACCCGGGTTTTGATTGTCACCAGACGCGAGCGGCCGGTGAGCAGACGGTTTGCCCGCACGCTGGCGATCCGTCCGCGGCCGAAGCGCGAATGACGGTGGCTCACGAGATGGCCGGCTCGCGAAATGCCGCCGCCGGCGCGCTGAGCAGCCGCAAGCGCCTGGGCGATGAAGGGCTTGGCTCGCTGGCTCCGCGAAGAACGGATGCGGCCAGGTCGAGGCTGAAAGTCGTTCTCTTCAGCCATTGCCAGCCTCGGCAATGTGCGAAAGGCAGAACCCCCGCAATGAGTTGATGGCGAGGCGCACATTGCGCGCCGAAGCTGCACATTGCCGGATCAGCGAAAAAACAGAGCAACAACAACCGATCGACCGAGCCGCACATTGCGGCCTTTTATCTCGCCCTCGTTCGGTCGTTGCCTGCTCGTCTCCCTCGCCTACACTTTCTCCTTCGCAGGAATGCGCTGAAATACGCCTGAGTCCGAATTCGCAGCGGATTGCGGTGCCGAGCCGCCATCGCGCGACGGATGTCCATATCTCCGCACCATGGGTGCTGGTAGGCGTGCGCCGATCCGGATCGTCATGTTCGCGACGCCGTGCAGTCATTGCGATCGTCCCGTTGTCGAGAGCGCGACGAAGAGGCCTTCCGACTGCGGCGCAATCGCCGAAAGATCGTGCACAGGAACGACAGCCGGCCTGTCGTGCGCCGGTCGATCGGGTGTCACTCGCGCGGCAGACGACGGCTCGTCAGCGCGCCCGAAAAAGAGCGGCGCCCGCGTCCAGGAGGACCGAGAGGAGGCCGCCAGGAGGAGAGGCTCTGGCGCCCTCTCCGCATCGACAAAAGGGACAATGGCTGCGACATAGGCTTTCGTCTCGGCGGGAAGTGGACGATGTCTATCGCGAAAATCCTCGTAGCGGCCGGGACCTGCATTGTAGGCCGCAAGAAAGCCCGGCGAGCCGTAGCGGTCGTGCAGCTCGCGAAGGAAGGCTGCGCCAGCGAGGATGTTGTCATGCGGATCGAAGGGATCGCGTCCGAGGCCGTAGCGAGCCCGCATATCCGCCCAGGTCTTGGGCATGAGTTGCATCAGGCCGAGAGCGCCTTTTGGTGAAACCGCGCGCCGATCGCCTTGGCTTTCGATGCGCATGACGGCATCTATCCATGCTACCGGAATGCCAAAGCGCTGCGCGGCTTCCGCCACAAAAGCGACATAGCGGTCGCTTGCCGCTTGACTTCGCGTCGGTGCTTTCTCTGCTGACACCGCCGGCATTGGCCCACCAATCAACGGCAGGCCGGCGATCAGGAGAATGGCAAAGCGCACCCTGTCTCCGCCGTGACGCGAACAAACCGTCGTGCACATGTCCGTTAGGAGCATGCGCGGCAGGCTGCCCTGCCCTCGATCGCTGGTCTGCGCGGTGGCCGACCGATGTTCGAGCGGGACGAAGGGATGAGACGGCTTTCCCCCGAACAAAGAGGTGGACCGTTGATGCGCCTGGTTGTGGGCAAGCGTGACAAGACCCTGCATGCGATCAGTCCCGGTCGGCGCGCTGCGGCTGACGATGCCAATTCAGCGTCCAGGCTGATTTGTCGTCGCCCGACTGGAAGAGATTGGCGCGGATCGGCCGCGGCAGCGTGGGATCGTCGATGATCAGCGAGACGTAGTCGCCAGCCTTTTCGCCGGTGCGCTTCCAGCCCGCGCCAATCTCTGGGCCTTCGCCATCGCCGAGACGAATTCGGTAGTCCGGCGCGTTCTCGGCATCCGACGATTCGGCCGGGACGAGGGTGAGAATCCGCTCGAAGAAGAGCGTTTCAATGCGCCCGGTGAAGCCGGACTTCTCGCGGGTGAACTGACCAATTTGTGTCATGGAAAGCCTCTTGGGTTTCTGGTTTGGGAGCGGGTCAATGGGTGGCGGCGCGCCAGACGAAGCGGCCGTCGCCGGCCTCATCGGTCCAAAGCGGAACCGCGCGCGCAAGGATCGAGGTGACGGGCAGTGAGCCGAAATATCGGCCGTCCAGGCTGTCCGAGACGGTCGGATTCATGAGGAAGACCTCGCCCGGCTTGAGAGTGTGGCAACCGCTCCAGCGCGGCAGCGAGCGGCCGAGATGGTCGCGATCATGCGCCGCGCCGACATCGACATGGTCGACCGTCACGGCGTCCTCGGACCGACACACGGTCTGCCCGGGCAGCGCCATCACGTGCTTGAGCAGCGGCACATTTTTCGGAAGAAAGCCGCGATCGGCTAGCAAGCTCGCGATCGGCTCGGGTAGCCGTACCGCGACCAGTTCCAGAGCGTGCAGCGCTCCGACCGGCTGCAGCGCGTAAAACCCTGTCGGCGTGCTCGCGGTGGCGTTCCAGACCAGCCGCGGCGCGGGATGAAGGAATGCGAGGCCGCCGGCGGCGAGCATCGCGATGTACGTCACCATGACGTAGCCGAAGCGGGTCATGGCGTGACGCTCCGGCGCTTGAGCCAGGCCAGATGCTGCTCGCGCGTGTAGGCGCGCGGCTCATGACCGGCGGTGAGGCGGTTGTGGAGATGTCGCCAGTATTCAGGCGCGGCGTCGGCCGGGTCGATAGAAAGCGCCTCGATCGCGTCGATCGCCTGCAACACGCGCTCGACCTTCGGCCAGCTATCGACGCGCAGCAGGATCTCACCGCCGGGCCGCACGAATGGCAGCGTCTGATAGCGCCGGCCGGACTCGACAGTGCGCACGATGTCCATCCGCGACACCACCGTGCCATAGTCGTTCGACGCCCACCGGACGAAGCCGAAGATGCTGCCTGGCGTAAAGCTCGAGATGCAACGGCGACGGTCGAGGATCTTCTCTTCAGCGCGACGGCCGAAGCGAAGCCAGTGCTCGATCCGCTTCTCGATCCAGGTCAGTTCGACATGAGTAAGCGCAACGTCGCGCCGATGCGAGGGCGGCACGGCACGCGGCGGCAAGGCCTCGTTATCGTTCATGACGGATCTCCGGTGTCCGTGGGAAATTCTCGCGCCAGCAATTCACGCAACATGTCGGCGACCGTCACCCCGCGCTGGAACGCGGCGACCTTGATACGGCCGCGCAGCGCTAGCGTGACGTCGATGGTCAGACGCGCGGTGAATGCGGCTGCGTCATCCATGCGGCGCGGCGACGCGTCTCTGGTCTTGATCCAGCGCTCAGTATCGCAAGGTCGCGAGGCGAAGCCGCGCTTGATGGAGCGCTCGCTCATGGCGCAAACCTCGCGACTTCAGCAGCGAACGCGGCGATCTCGTGGGCGGCGGCGCTCTGCTCGACGATTTCGAAGACGAGCCGGCCGGACTGTGCGGCGTCAGCGAAGACCACGCGTTGGCCAATGGTGCTGGCGAGCACCGGCGGATCGTGATCGGCGAGCGTTTCAGCGGTCTCGCGGGCGATGATCGTGCGCGCGCCGCAGCGGTTGAGCACAAAGCGAGCGGCGAGCTGCGGACGGTAGATGCGGGCCTCGCGCAGCAGAGCCAGCATCTCGGCCGAAGCCCAACCGTCGAACGGCGACGGTTGCACAGGGATCAGCACCAGGTCGGCCGCCAGTAGCGCCGAGCGCATCAGGCCGGCGACGCGCGGCGGTCCGTCAATGACGACATGATCGGCGGTGCGCGCAATCTCCGGCGCCTCGCGGTGGAGCGTATCGCGCGCGAGGCCAACGACACCGAACAGCCGAGCGACGTTCTCCCGCGCCCGCTGCTGCGACCAGTCCAATGCCGAGCCCTGGGGGTCAGCATCGATCAGTGTCACACGCTTTCCGCGCAGCGCCCATTCACCGGCGAGGTGCAGGGCGAGCGTGGTCTTGCCGACACCGCCCTTCTGGTTGAGCACGGCGACAATCATCGCTTGCCTCCCGTCTTGCGGTCGAGGGGCGGCAGAGATGGTTGGCTTGCGTGCTTGGTTGGCGGCTCAGCGCGGGGGGCATCGGTGTTATCCGCAAGAGGCGCGGGCCCACTACAACAGTTAGATTCTAAGTTAGACTCTAAGTTAAGGCCCGGAATCACGGTTTCCGGCCAAAGCGTTAGTTGCGGTTCACGCGTGCGAAGTCCCGGTAGGGCCGCGTGCGGAGTCCCGATGCGGTTTGCGTGCGAAGTCCCGAGCGCTTCCACAGCACTGTCCACAGGGGCAGTGGACAGTTTGGCCGGCAGAATACGCAGCAGCTCGCGGCGCGCCTCGCGTTCGATGCGCAACTGATAGCCGGGAAGCGGCTGGCGCGCGGCGATGCGCCGGATCTGCAGGGCGAAATCCGAGACACGCACCTGGCTGCCCGACTTCGCGTGGAGGTGCGCGAACTCGAACAGCCATCCTCTCGGCTGGCGGCCAGCATGCTTGCGCGCAACGCGATAGAGCCAGCGCTCGATCCCGCCGGTAAGGCTGAAGTAGGCTGGATCAATCGTGAGGACGAGCGAGCGATCGATAACGCCGCGATAGAACCAGTCAGGGAGGACGAACTCCATGCCTTCCACGCGCCCATCGCGCCGCGCGCATTCCTCCCATTCGTTGATCCAGGAGAACTGGTGGCGCCGCCAATGCTCACCCTGCCGGATGCTGGTGCGGATGACAGTCGCCTGCAGGCGGGCCAACGCTCTCTTCAGAAGCTTGTAATCGCGTGCCCCGGTCTGCCGGCCGACTGCGATCAAAAGCTGGTAGGGCGTAAAGCGCAGGAAACGCGAGGTCTTCAGACCGAGATTCTCAGCCTCGACGATCTGGCTCGCCGCCCAAATCAGCACATCGGCGTCCCAAATGGTCGCCATGCCGTGCTCCGGAACCGCATAAACCTCGACGCGGACCTCGCCCGCCTCATAGAGGATCGGTGTCGTCCGCTTGGCCTTGGCGAGCGAAAAGAATGGCCGTTCCATCAGGTCGCGCTGATCGCGCGGGCTGGCGTCGCCTGTGGCGACAACGAACGGGTCGAGCTTGCTTCGCTCGCTGGGTGTGATGAGGCGACGCGACGACATGGCGAGCGTTGCCTTAGCGATGCGCGTGGCCGGCGGCGCGGGCCTCGACGTAGCGAGGATCCGACGTTGAGCTGCAAGCGGCCTGATCGGCCCAGGCTTCGAGATCGCCGATGGCGTAGACGACGCGGCCGCCGAGCTTGCGGAAGGTCGGACCATTGCCGTGGCAGCGATATTTCTCCAGCGTGCGCGGCGAGATGCCAAGGAGGCGCGCGGCCTCGGGGGTACGGACATAGCGGGTGGAGAGTTGCGCGGGCCTGTCGAGCATGGAAGATCTCCGTCTTGCCTCGAAGCGCCGCGGACAAGTCGCGGCATGTCCGGGCCAGACTGGCGGAGAGTTCGGGCGTTGGGGGTGGACGAAAATCTACGTGCGTTTGTGTCCCCCACAGGCGCAACCAGGCGAAGCCAGGCGCTAACAGCTGGTCGCGGGTTAACTCATCGGGTCGATGGCCTGGAGGGATTGAGGAGCCGATCAGAGGCCGCGCAGGAGTTTGAGATAGCCGCGCTCGACCAGAGCGATCGAATCATGAATGAGCCGGTTCGCCTTCCGGCGTGCATGTGAGTCCTTCCACTCGACCGAACGGCGCTGAGCGTGGTCGGACGCGAGCACCTTTGCTGCCACGTCTCGTGGACCGCCGCCCAGGTCGTGGACGTCGAAGGCGTGAAGGAGCTGTATCAAGCGCCGCTTTTGAAACGGCGTCAGCCGCAGAGCCGCAGGCAGGAGACCGGTGCGCTGGCCCGCAAGACGGCGCGCGAAGTGAAGCGCCACGTCGGCCCGCAGTTCACCCATGCTGTCGAGCGGCACTACCACGGCGGGGCGGCGCGCGGCCTGCTCGTCATGCAACCGGACGCGAAGTTCACCTGACCCATCCGTGATCAAGAGTTCGCGACCGTCAGCATCGATCCGCTCGGCGAGCGGCCGTCCGAGAGCATCGCCATCGATCGACTGAATGATCTCGAAGTCCGGCGGCGCGGGCTCCAGGATCAATGTTCCAGGTGATGCCTGGGGCAGCCAAATGGCTGCTTCGGGCCTAACTGGAGAGGCGGGGTCATGGGCGACACCGTAACCTCCATCGACGCGCCAAACTCGTTCGGGCGGTTTCGGAATCAGCGCCGTTGTGCGCGATCAGGCGCTCGGTACGGGCGAAGTCGCGGCGGTAGTCGGCATTGCGCCGCAGAAACTCGAGGGCAAAACCCGGGCGCTCAAGGCAATTGAGGCGTTCGATGGTTTCCGGCGAGCGCCAGTACTGGGTGGGCATGGCGTGTCATCTCTTCTTTTTGTTCTGTTCTCCCGAAGGAGGGACGCACCACGATCCGGAAAATCGGCCTAGCAGGCTAGACCTTGAGATTGCATCACGCGGGATCGCAATTTACCTGACCAGGGGTCCAGTTCACTGCATCGGCGGTTGCAAAAGGTCCCGATATCCCGCTTCCGACATCCATCGTGCACGGGCGAGATGGCTGTCGTGTACGATTTTGGCACGGTCCGGTTCGCGCGCAGGATCGAGTCCGAAGATCACGCTGACAACTTCCCGCCAGTCCGCTCCCTCTTCTTCGGCCATGAGCAACCGAATGTAGATTGCAAGATGTTTCTCGTCGTAGGCGTTGACACGATCGGTTATTGGCGGCCGGTCCTGGAATGGCGCTTCGTTCATTGCAATTGCCCCTCAGCATTGATGCAGCGATTAGAATTCATCTAGCCCCGATTCCTTACAAGCTGCGAAATCGTCACGCGCGATTTGTATCGTGATGCGCAGGCTGCATCACGGCTCCCCCCGGAAGTAGCAAACTGGTCCTAAACGGGAAGAAATGATTATCACAGCTCAACACGAATCGGAACGATCATTCCTGGAACGATCGTGCCGATGCAAGTTCCCTCGTCGCCATGGATCTCAAGGAGGTCATGGCGGTCAATTTGCGTCGGATACGCCATGTGAAGAAAATGACGCAGGAAGAGTTGGCCGATGGCGCCGGGCTAAGTGTCCGCTACATCGGCGCAATTGAACGCGCCGATGTCTCGGCCAGCGTCACGGTGCTCGGCCGCATCGCGGAGGCGCTAGGCGTCGAAGCAGCCGATCTGGTCAAACGAACGGCTGCTTATCCTCATCGGGCTCGATGAAGAGTTGCATTTGTGCTCTGCCACAACGTTGCCATGTTGAGAATTAACTCTGCGGTTCGTCACGCACAAGTTGATAGGCGGCTTCCCATGATGCTCGTCTCTTTCAAACAGCGTAACCTACGAAAGTGCATGCTGAGTGAGATGGATAGGCTTTATGACCCTGTACGAGCACTTGCCAGCCGACGTCCGCGGAACGGTTGACGCTCTGGTGGTGGAACTCCAACCGCAACCCTGGTCAACTCGATTCCTCGCTTTGATCGGCCTGCTCGGAGAGAAGTTGGAAGTCAGGACCGAGCGGGAGCCTTGGAATTTGATCCAAGAATGGGCTGCCTTGATGACGGCGACATTGGAGCATTTGCAACCCGACAGTTCGGTCGTCGAGTGCCTGGGGCTGATGAGCATCAGCTTCAACGACCGATGGCGCGCTCAGGCACTCGGCCAGATCGAGCGGGATCCAACGGTGCTGGATCGTTTGGTCGCGGCCTGCCCCGACTGGGGAGACATCGTCGACAGCGTGTTGGAGGCCAATCAACGCCGGCCGATCAAGGCGACACGCGCCCGCTGACGCAAGCTTGGTTTCTCTCACGCACTTTGCCGTCACCGCAAACGAGGTGATGTCGCGACTCTTAAGCTTTGCGATGCCCCGCCCGGACGCGCCGGGCGAGGCATTGCGGGTCGGCTCAGTCGCCGTTCCGACGGTTGGGGCGAGACCAGATCAGGCTGAAGCCTTCTCCTTCTTCGTCGGCGAAGAGGTTGGCGAAGATCGGAGCGGTGAAGCTTGGATCGTCGAGCTTGAGTCCGAGATAATCACGGCCCTCGTTGGAGCGCTTGGACCAGGCGGCCCCGATCTCCACACGGCCGACATAGATGCGGTGGCTGGGGGCGTTGTCGCCCGAGCGGCTGGTTTCGGGGACGATGCGGACGTTCCTGGCCTGGAGCGAGAGGGTGACGATTTCGCCGTTGAACTCGTTGTTGCCGGTCTTCTTGAAGGTGCCGATGGTCGCCATGGTAGTTCTCCTTGATCTCTGTTTTCCGAGCCCGCACCCTGCGGCCTCGATGGTGATCGACAGGCCGGAGGCGATCGACGGCGCACCCCGAAGGGGCTCGACAGCAAAGGAGGAACTTTCTTGTCTCGCGCGAGGAATGACGGCGCAGCCGGCAGGGGAAGAAAGTTGTGACGCCGCTGTTGCGCCATAGGCGGTCGAGGCTTTAGCCGGCCTTCGGCCAGATCCATCCATCGAAGAGGCCGTTTGGTGTGCTCGGTCTGAACAGAGCTGACATCAAAGAGAACGTGGCGAGCCTCGCATTCCGCAAGATCCGGCAAGCGAATTCGACGTAGATTGCCTCCCGTGTCGCCTGGCGACGGACGGATCTAAGTTTCCGCGACCGCACTTGGACAACACGTCCATCGACTCAAGTTGTTGGCCGGGGTTCGCGAGACGTTACCGCCTGGACGACCGCGTCTCAACAACCGCCGTTAGTTCGGCCACCCCTCGATGACTAAAGCCTCGACGCTCGAACCGCTCTCAATCGAGTAATCGAGGATGAGCACCGCGAGCGCTCTGAGCGCCTGATCTGGTCCAACCCCAACGTCGGCCGCTTACGCGTTAGCCCTGCGCCATATCCCGTCGGGCTGGCCCGGGTGCGGCTATGGCCGTAAAGCGGATGAACGCCGTGATGGTGACGGCGGACGCGCCGACGATCGCGAAGATCGTTTGCCAGGTGGGCGAAGGCATCGCCATCTGGGCGATTCCGTGCGTCGCGCTGTAACCCGCAACGGCGGCGGGCGTCACATAGAGAAGGATGATCAAGAGTCGAAGCCAAGTCCATGGCACGAAGGCGAGCACGAGTTGGCCAATGCAAATGGTTGCTCCGCCCGCCACGAGCCCTGCTGCGGTGCCGCCAAGCACTCCGGCGCCGGTGTGGAAGGTCCAGATGCCGATCGTCAGACCAACGAAGAAGGGCAGTGCGAAGACAGCAAGCGTGAACAGCAGCCAGCAGAAAAAGCCGATGCCAACGACGACGAGCAGTGGTCCAAAGATGATCATGGCGGTGGTCTCCGTGAGATAAAGGTCTGACGGTCGCGCCTTCCACCACTACCACGGCGCGAGAATGAGTATAGCGGTAGCTGCAGACAGGCGCCAGCGGGAGCGAAAATCCCGCTGGCCTTCCGCAGTCTAACTCGCGTAGCGATGCACTCTTCATGGTTGGAAGGGGTCGAATTCGTAAATGATGGCGGCGGGATCACCATCGCATGACGCCGTAGGCGCCTGTGCCCGACTGGAAGACGACGACACAAACCATGAGGGTGGTGGCGAGGTTCCAGCCGTTGGCAAATGCGAGGGCTTGAGGCATCGATCCGACTCCTGTGCTAAGGCGGGGACCATCCCCGCGCGACAGGCGCCCGACGTGTCGGGCCGGGGGCCGCGATCACCGCGCAGATGAAGACGGAGCGGCGGCACGCGCACGCGTAAGCCGACCCCTTGCGGGTTGATGGCGTCAGGCTCTCGGTCCGACCAAGGATCAGCGCTGATGGATGCGGGGTGGCGCCCCGCCGGCAGGAGCCGTGCCTCGCAACCTGCTGCAACCACGCTCGGGATATCGGCTAAAGTGCATTGCGACTTGTCATGATGGAGTGAGGCGCCATGGCGGAATTCACGGGGCGTGACCTGCATCTGGTGAAGAAGGCGCTCGCTATTGCCGTGCTAGCGATCGAGCGGCAGCCGGGGCCGCTTCAATCGGTGTCTGACCAGAGCGACATGAAGGCGCTGCTCGACGAAGTGATCGAGAACGATGCGGAGTTGGCGCATTATGCCCATGCGGCGCGGGTCGCGGTAACGGGTGAGCCGGACTGAAAAGCGGCTTTGCGGAAAGCCAACGATCCGCCTTTCCAGTTTCACGACAGTACGTGTTGAGGCAAAGGCAGCGCTTATGCGCCGCCGAACTTCCAGACCGGGATGCCAAGCTTCTTCGCCTTGTCGGCGAGATTGTCCTGGATCCCCGTGCCCGGGAAATGCATCACCCCGATCGGTAACTCGTCGAGCATCATATCGTTGCGCTTGAACGGCGCGGCCTTGGCGTGCTTCGCCCAATCGGGCTTAAAGGCAATCTGCGGGACCTTGTGGTTGTCGGCCCATTTGGCGGCAATCAACTCGGCGCCTTTTGGGCTGCCACCGTGCATCAGCACCATATCGGGATGCTTGACGTGAACCTGATCGAGCTTGGCCCAGATCAGCCGATGATCATTGAAGTTCAGCCCGCCTGTGAGCGCCACCTTCGGTCCGGCCGGCAGAAGCACCTGGTTGTCCGCGCGCTTCTTCGCGGCAAGAAAGTCGCGGCTGTCGATCATCGCGGCGGTGAGGTTGCGATGGTTGACCTTCGACCCGTTGCGCGGCCGCCAAGTCGAATGGGTGTGGTGCTCGAACTGGTCGGCGGCCTGGTCGCGCATCAACTCGAAGGCATTGCGGCGTTCGATCAGCGTCTGGCCTTCCGCCGTGAGGCGCTCCAGTTCTACGGATTTGACCTCGCTGCCGTCCTGTTCCCGTTGCGAGCGTTGCTGCGCCAGTTCGTTATCGTCGAGTTCGCGTTCGATCCGGTCGATGGCGCGGTGGAAGACGTTCACCGTCGACCAGAGCAGATCCTCGAGGTCGGGTTCGAGGCGAGTGTCGGTCAGTGCCACCACGAGGGCGTCGAAGATGTCGGAGATGCCGCTGGCGAGGATGCGCGCTTCCGGAAGCGGCCGGGGGTCGGGCTCGCCGTGGAAGGGACGATAGCCATAGAGCTGGAGTTCGTGGAGGACTTGGTCAGTGGGGGATGAGCTGTGGTGTGGCTCGAAGTCGTCGTCATGGTCGGTGGTCATCGCGGCTTTCCTCGTCGGATCGACCGCGCCCATCGCGGCCTTCATGGCGACGAAGGCGGCGGGCGGGACGGAACTGCACCCGCAGCGCAGCGGAGGGCCGAAGCCTCGGCGGAGGACCGAAGGTGCCGACTATTTTGACTCGCGATGTAAAGGCGGCCTTGGCCGCCGACGGAAAATAGTCGGCCCATAAGGTTGCCGGTCCGGGCCGTTTGCCGCCCGATCGCCCTCTCAGAAGGCCGGGGGTGCGGTTCTCTCCGACGCTGAGGGAGAGCAGGCCGCCGAGCCTGTGGCGACGACACCGACGTACCGCCCCTCATCCCGTTTCGGCTAGGCCGCCAGTTGCATGAAGCGAGCGACGTCCGGCGCCGCGATCTGCACCCGGCTGGCCGACCGGAGCGCATCGATCCCGAGTAGCCGGAGATCCTCGTTGAAATCGCCGAGCCGGGGCGAGATGACGATCGCCTCGATCCCGGCCTCCTGCGCCCGCTCGATCAACGTCTCCATCGCGCCATCACCGGCAGGATCGTCGTCACGGGCGATGTAGAGGCGGCGCAACGTGTCCGGGAACAGGATGGCTGAGAGATGCGCCGCCGAAAGGGCTGCAACCATCGGCATGGTCGGTAAGACGCATCGGAGCGACAGCATCGTCTCGATGCCTTCGCCGGCCGCCATAACCTCGCCCACCACACCAAATCGAACGGCATGACCCAGAAGATCGCCCATCGACCGTCTCGGCGTGTCGATCGGCGCCTTGCCGAGCGTCGCATCCGTGAAGCCGCCTGGATCGAGCCAAGTGCGGTGCGCGCCGGTCAGATGCCCAGCGAGATCGGTGACAGAAGCGATCATCGCCGGCCAGGTCTCGCTCGAGCTGTGGTCGTTCGCTCGATAATAGCAGCAAGGGTGGAAGCGCAGGCTTTCGGTTCCGTGCAAAGCCGTAATGCCGCGATTGCGGAGATACGTTTCTACGAGAGTACGAGAAATCGGTTGCGACATGGCGAACAGTCGCCGTGCCGCCTCCGGCGATCCAGTTGGGACGCTTGGTGTGCGTGATCGGGGACGATCGGGCTCCGGTTCGGGGCGCGGAAGGCTGAGGAAGGCACGCGCCTCATTGGCGACGTCCTTGAAGTCGATCAGGCCGCAGCTTTCCCGGATCACATCGAGCAGGTCGCCATGTTCGCCGGTGGCGGCGTCGGTCTTATGTTCAACTGCACATAAGACGGAATATGTTGCGCCGAGAGTTATGTTGCGCATTTGCGCTGGGGTGCTGTCTCACGGACGATTGGCAGCTTCTACGCAACATAACACCAGCGCGCT
>NZ_JBEPTH010000019.1:0-99288 GCF_040549385.1 Bradyrhizobium sp. LB11.1
ATTCCGTACCCACCGGAGATCCTCCAATGCAGCAAGGAACCCGATATGGAACGACTACGCACTCTCGGAAAGTCGTGCAGGATTCGGACGCTTACCAATTATCGAAAGTCAGAGGATATCCACTCCTCCGTGCCATCCGTCGCAAGATACTGTGAAGGCGACACTTCTTGGCGGTTTAACGAAGCGGCGCGCAGATAGCTACGGTGGTAAGCTACGAATCTGGGTGCTGATTAGGGTCTGTACTCAATAGGGATTCCATCTGAAATTAGCTTGTGCTTTAAGCTTCTCAGCGAAGGAGGCTTGAATGGCAAAGCAGGTCTACTGGCTCAGCGATGTGGAATGGTGTACGCATCCGGCCAGCACCCCGGCCAGGCGCGCCGGTCTGCCGTAGCGCTCAGGCGGCAGCCGCTTTGGACCTTCGGTCCGCCTTCCAAATCCACGGGAGGGGGTATTATTGGCTGACGATCATGGCGGTGAGGGCGGCGCGAACGGCCGCGGGAGATTTCCTGGCAGGCCGTCACGTACTGGGACTTGCGACGAGTACGCTCGTCACGGGCATTTCGTTCGCCGCGTTGCTCACGGCGTGGAAAGAACCGGCTGAGCCGCAGCGGGCGCGGACAGGCTCTTGACCGGCCACTTAGCGGCAGCGGCCGAGTATGCCCAAACTCGACTTCCGCTTCGGGGCAATTTGCGCCAATCCATCCTTGGAATCGCTGTCTTTCGGGCAGGCTCACCCAAGGTGCGGCTGTTCTGCTCCAGGATGGCGAGAGATCTAGCACGGCGCGGCAAAGTTGGCGTCGAGCGGACACTCGGATCCGGTAGGGGTACCCCCATTGAGGCCGCAAAATGCTCCGCCGTGCTGCTACAAATCCTCTGCGACACATTGTCCGATGTCCAGGATCCGTCGGACGTTAGCGCCACGGCTGGCAAGATCATTTGTCTTGCGACCGACATGGGCATTCGTGGTGCGAGGGCAACGTTCGATGCAAAGCCTGATGTAGACGTCGACATCTGAGCCGCAGCGAAATCTTGGACAGAGGGAAAGTGAGCATGAGCTATTCCTCGCAGGTCCAGACATCGTTCTCCGGGCCATCGGACACGAGCACTTATCCTCCGGATAGCGGCCTCGCCATCGGGCCCAACTACGTCGTGATGATCGACGGGTCGCAGATTGAATGGACGAACCTGACCGGCGGATCACCGACCGTGCAATCGGTCTACAGCTTCTTCTCGCCGCTATCGCCGACCGGCGGCCTCTATGATCAACACGTCATATACGACAGCGTCAATCAGCGCTTCGTCGCGATCATGCAGTACCTGGCGCCGGACGGCACCACCACTGATATCGATGTGGCGGTCTCCAAGGACTCCAACCCGAACGACGGCTGGACCTTCTCGCAGCTCAATACCACCGTCACAATCGGCGGTCAGTTGACCGACTCTGACCGCCCGATGTTGGCGGTCGACGGTTCGAACGTCTACATTTCGGCAGCGCAGTACAACATCAACGTGTCCGGTTACGCCGGCACGGAAAACTGGGTGATCGGTGATACGGCCGGCTTGGGCGGGGGCATCTATGGCGGCGGCACGTTGAGCGTGACCGCAAGCGAAGTCGCGCCGTCGACCCTGGGAATCTTCGCGGTCGCGGCCGGCAACAATGGCAAGACGTACTACGCGAGCGACTCCTCCAGCGGGGGACAGATCGTCATCTCGCTGCAGACCTACGACAAGACCACCAATACATTCAGCGCCACCAGCACCGTCGCCCTCGGCAATATCGACCAGGGCGGCAGCTACACCGCCCAGCAGCAGGGGACGAACCTCCTGCTCGACGCCGGCGGCGACAACCGCATTGCCAACATGGTCTATGCCAACGGCTTCCTCTATGGAGTGGCCGAGATGAAGCCGGTCGGCTCGAGCGTGCCGCTGGTTCATTGGTTCAAGATCGACGTCAGCAATCCCAGTCCTCCGTCCCTCGTGGCGCAGGGCGACGTCTCCGGGACCGCAATCGGCACCAGTGTAGCGACGTTCAATCCTTCGATCGCGGTGGATGCGGCGGGCGATGTCCTCATCAATTTCACCGCCAGCGGCCCGAATATGTACCCGGCGGATTACTATGTCTTCCAGGGCGGCAGCGATCCCGTGGGCTCGTTCAGCGCGCCGGTGCTGTACCAGGCGAGCACCGGTTTCTTCAATTCAGGCGATGGATCCAGCGTTCAGAGCTGGGGTCTCAACTCGTCGGCCACCGTCGACCCGAACAATCCGAACTCATTCTGGATATCGAACGAATATGTCTCCAGCGGCTGGTGGCAGACGGCGGTCGCGCGGGTTGCAATCCAGAGCTCCACATCGGGCGCGACGGTCTCCTCGATCGCAAGCTCCGGAACTGGCATCACCAGCGGCGCCGGCGATCTCAATGCCGGCCAGGTGGTCACGCTGACCGTCAATTTCGCCGCGGCCGTGACGGTCAACACCACGGGCGGCGCACCGTCGCTGACCTTCAACGATGGCGGCGCGGCGAGCTACACCGGCGGCTCGGGAGGCACTGCGCTCACCTTCAGCTACACGGTGGCGGCAGGCCAGAACACCGCCGATCTCATTATCTCGGCGCTCAACCTCAACGGCGCGACCATCACCGGTGGCGGCAATGCTGCCAACCTGACGGGGGCGACCAACTACAATCC
This sequence comes from Bradyrhizobium sp. LB11.1, assembly GCF_040549385.1. Taxonomy (NCBI): domain Bacteria; kingdom Pseudomonadati; phylum Pseudomonadota; class Alphaproteobacteria; order Hyphomicrobiales; family Nitrobacteraceae; genus Bradyrhizobium; species Bradyrhizobium sp. LB11.1. The sequence goes on from NZ_JBEPTH010000019.1 coordinate 2,685, forward strand.
GGCCGGCACCCTGCAGATCGACACGACGGCGCCGACGATTGCCTCGATCGTCGCGACCGGCACCGGCATTACCAACGGCACCGGCAGTGTGAGCACCGGCGGGGTCGTCACATTGACGGTCAATCTGAGCGAGGCCGTGACGGTCAACACCGGCGGTGGCACGCCGACGCTTACCCTGAACGATGGCGGCACGGCGAGCTACACCAGCGGCACAGGCAGCACCGCGCTCACCTTCAGCTACGCGGTGGCCGCAGGCCAGACCACGTCCGATCTCGCCATCTCGGCGCTCAACCTCAACGGCGCCGTCGTCAGAGACGGAGCCGGAAATGCGGCCAATCTGGCCGGTGCGGCCAATAACAATCCCGCCGGCACATTGCAAGTCAACTCGACGGCGACGACGGTTGCCTCGATAGCGGCCTCGGGCACCGGCATCGCCAGCGGTACCGGCGATCTCAACGACGGCAAGGTGGTCACGCTGACGGTCAATTTCAGCGCGGCCGTGACGGTCAACACCACCGGCGGCGCGCCGACGCTGACCCTCAACGATGGCGGCGCGGCAAGCTACACCGGCGGTTCGGGGAGCACTGCGCTCACCTTCAGCTACACGGTGGCGGCAGGCCAGAACACCGCCGATCTCATCGTTTCATCGCTCAACCTCAACGGCGCGACCATCACCGATGGCATCGGCAACGCCGCCAATTTGTCGGCGGCCACCAACTACAATCCGACCGGCACCTTGCAGATCGACACGACGGCGCCGACGATTGCCTCGATCGCGGCCTCGGGCACCGGCATCACCAGCGGCAGCGGAGATCTCAATGCCGGCAAGCTGGCCACACTGACTGTCAATTTCAGCGAGGCCGTGACGGTCAACACCACCGGCGGAACACCGGCGGTGACCCTCAGTGATGGCGGCAGGGCGAGCTACACCGGCGGCTCTGGAAGTACCGCGCTCACCTTCAGCTATACCGTGGCTGCAGGCCAGAATTCCGCCGATCTCATCGTCTCCGCACTCAACCTCAATGGTGCGACCATCACCGATGGCGGCGGCAACGCCGCCAATTTGTCGGCCGCCACCAACTACAATCCGGCAGGCACGCTACAGATCGACACGACAGTGCCGACGATTGCCTCGATCGTCGTTTCCGGCACCGGCATCACCAATGGCAGCGGCAGTGTGAGCACTGGCCAGATTGTCACATTGACGGTGAATCTCAGCGAGGCGGTGACGGTCAACACCACGGGCGGCGCACCGACGCTGACCCTCAACGACGGCGGCACGGCGAGCTTCACCGGCGGCTCGGGGAGCACCGCGCTCACCTTCAGCTACACGGTGGCCGCTGGCCAGACCACGTCCGATCTCGCCATCTCGGCGCTCAACCTCAATGGCGCGGTCATCAGCGACGGCGCGGGCAACGGCGCCAACTTGGCCGGCGCGACGAACTACAATCCCGCCGGCACTCTGCAGGTCAATGTGGTCAACACCCCCACTTCGAGCATTCAGACGCTGTTCTCCGGGCCATCGACCACCAGCAACTATCCGCCGCACAACGGTCTTGCCGTCGGGTCGAACTTCGTTGTGATGATCGAGGGATCGCTGATCGAATGGACAAACCTGGCCGGCGGGTCGCCGACCCAGCAGTCGGTCTACAGCTTCTTCTCATCGCTGTCGCCGACCGGCGGCCTTTTCGATCAGCGCGTCGTCTACGACCGCGTCAATCAGCGCTTTGTCGCGATGATGGAGTACCTGGCGCCAGACGGCGCCACCACCGCCATGGATATTGCAGTTTCCAAGGACTCCAATCCGAACGATGGCTGGACCTTCTCACAGCTCAATACGACGGTCACAATCAACGGTCAGTTGACCGATTCTGACCGCCCGACGTTGGCGGCCGATGGTTCGAACGTCTACATTGCGGCGGCGCAGTACAACATCAACGTGTCCGGTTACGCCGGCACGGAAAACTGGGTGATCGGGGATACGGCCGGTGCGGGCGGGGGCATCTATGGTGGCGGCGCGTTGAGCGTGACCGCAAGCGAGGCCATGCCGTCGACGCAGCGTATCTTCGCCGTTGCATCCGGCAACAATGGCAAGACCTACTACGCGAGCGACTTCTCCAGCGGAGGTCAGATCGTCGTCGCCCTGCAGACCTACGACAAGGCCACCAAAACGTTCAGTACCACCAGCACCATCGCGCTCGGCAATATCGACCAAGGCGGCAGCTACACTGTGCAGCAGAAGGGAACGAGCCTTCTGCTCGACGCCGTCGATAACCGGATTGCCAGCATGGTCTATGCCAACGGCTATCTCTACGCCGTGGCCGAGATGAAGCCGAGCGGGTCGAGTGTGCCGCTGGTCCACTGGTTCAAGATCGACGTCAGCAATGCCAGTGCTCCGTCCCTCGTGGCGCAAGGCGACATCTCCGGCGCCTCACTCGGAACCAGCGTGGGGACGTTCGATCCCTCCATCGCGGTCGACGCATCGGGCGATGTTATCATCAATTTCACGGCGAGTGGTCCGAATTTGTATCCGTCGGACTATTATGTGTTCCAGAGCGGCAGCAATCCCGGTGGTTCTTTCAGCGCGCCGATCCTGTATCAGGCGAGCACCGGTTTCTTCAACTCGGGCGATGGAAACAGCGTGCAGCGCTGGGGCCTCAATTCATCGGCGATCGTCGACCCCAACAACCCGAACTCGTTCTGGATCTCGAGTGAATATATAGCCAACGGCTGGTGGCAGACGTCGGTCGCCCAGATCGCCATCCAGAACCCCACGTCGACGGGGCCGGCCATTTCCTCGATCGCGGCTTCCGGGACAGGAATCACCAACGGCGTCGGCGATCTCAACGCCGGCAAGGTGGTCACGCTGACGGTCAATTTCGGTGCGACCGTGACGGTCAACACCGCCGGCGGTACGCCGACGCTCGCCCTCAACGATGGCGGCATGGCGAGCTACACCGGCGGTTCGGGCGGCACCGCGCTCACCTTCAGCTATACGGTCGCGGCAGGCCAGAATGCCGCCGATCTCATCATCTCCTCGTTCAACCTCAACGGCGCGACCATCACCGGTGGTAACGGCATTGCGGCCAACCTGACGGGTGCGACCAACTACAATCCGGCTGGCACCCTGCAGATCGACACGACGGCGCCGACGATCGCCTCGATCGTCGCGACCGGCACCGGCATCACCAATGGCACCGGCAGTGTGAGCACGGGCCAGGTCGTCACCTTGACCGTCAATCTCAGCGAGGCCGTGACGGTCAACACCACCGGTGGCGCGCCGACGCTCACCCTCAACGATGGCGGCACGGCGAGCTATACCGGCGGCACAGGCAGCACCGCGCTCACCTTCAGCTACACGGTGGCCGCAGGCCAGACCACGTCCGATCTCGCCATCTCGGCGCTCAACCTCAACGGCGCCGTCGTCAGAGACGGAGCCGGAAATGCGGCCAATCTGGCCGGTGCGGCCAATAACAATCCCGCCGGCACCCTCCAGGTCAACTCGACCACGACCACCACCGGCGTACCGAAGTACAGCCACATCGTCGTCGTCGTCGAAGAAAATCACAACTATGACCAGATCGCCGGCAATAGCCAGGCACCTTATATCAACAGTCTCATGGCCGGCGGCGCATCGCTAACCAACATGACGGCGGAGGCTCATCCGAGCCAAGCGAACTATTTCGCCCTCTATGGCGGCTCGACATTCGGCGTCACCGATGACAACTCCTACAGTCTTCCGGATCCAACGTTATCCATGGTGCTGAAAAGCGGGGGTTACTCGTTCACGGGCTATGTCGACGAGACCAACGGGGGCAGTGACTTCAACCATGACCCCTGGGTTTCATTCCCGGAGGGTTACACGGTCCAAACGGATTTCACCAGCTTCCCAGCGCTTTTTGCCAACGGCAATTATTCCAGCCTGCCGACCGTCTCGTACGTCATTCCCAGCGTCGGCAACGACATGCATAACGGGACGATCGCGCAGGGTGACACATGGCTTCAGCAAAACCTGAGCGCCTATGCTCAGTGGGCGGTCAACAACAATTCGCTGCTGATCGTGACTTGGGACGAAAATGACGATTCGACCTCCGAGGCCGCTGCCAACCAGGTTCCAACTCTCTTGTATGGCGCCAACGTGGTCCCGGGAAACTACAGCACCGCCTACAATCACTACAATCTTCTGAGCACGATCACGGCTTCCTTGGGCTTGACCGCTCCCAACAACGCCGCGACGGCGGCGCCCATTCAGGTGTTTGGGACGGCCGCTGCGGGGGCGGCTGCGCTGGCGGTGGATCAGGATGGGGTGGCCGAGAGTCCGGCACTAACCATCAGCAGCAATTCGCTGACGGTGCAGGCCGGAGGATCAGTGCCGTTGGGCATCACCGCGACGCCCGTCGACTCCGACGATCAACTGTCGCTGAGCATCAGCGGCTTGCCCAGTTACGAGTCGATCACGGCTCCGGCCGGAAACACCGTCACGAGCAGCCTTCAATCCAACGGAACCTACACCTGGACCATTACCGAGGGCTCCTCCACGACAGGCCAACCGCTCACCGGGCTGACGCTGTCGTCGAGCTATACGGGCACCGACCATCCGGTCGCGACGTTCACGGTGACCGCGAGCAACACAACGTCGGGCGAAGCCGCGACATCGGCGTCACAGACCATGGCGGTGACCGATCCTCCAGTTGACACTTCTGGTGGAGCAATGTCTTCACCGGCCGGCGGCACCGCCATCGATTGGCCCCAAGGGCATGTCGATCGCCTTGCAGCGCTGATGAATCAATTCGCCGCGGCTGGCTTGGGCGGAAACAGCTTTGGCCCGTCTCCCTCGACTCCGAATCCGAACGTCGGTTGGGACAATCCGGCCTTCCTGGCCGCTGCCCATTCTCACACAGGATGAGCGGACCAGCCACGCTGTTCGCTCATTTCGTGATGTGGACTTTCCTCCCGCGCGAACGGGGCACGGCTCGCATATCACGCGGGCTCCAGCTTCCAGATCGGCGTTGATGCGCGCAGCGCCACCCGGGAGACGTTGGCACCGATTGCATTTGGCCTCATAGCCGGCATTAAGCACCTTTGGCTTGCGGCTCTCCGGGCAGACGGCTTCGCTGGACCGCCTGCCCACATGATTGCGTTCCATGCACCAACACTCCAGTCGGCCGGCTTCGCGAATGCTGGCCCTCGCAGCTGAGCGGATCAGGACGGACTCGCGGTAATAGCTCCCGTGTTGACCGTGCGCCTGTTATACCCTTCTCCTGCGCCTTTCGGTCGCCGCCTGATAGCAGAATCTGGATGATGCGAGGGACATTGCCGATGATCGCTTTGAATCTACCCGAAGAACATCGCTAAGGGTTGATGCTGCCTCGGCTGCCGCACCATCCGTTCGTCAAGCAAAACATTTGATGGCTCTAGGTGACTTTGTCGGTCGTTCTCACGTACTGCGCGAGGGTGTGCAAGAACAGTGATCCCCCAATTATCGCGAGCCAGAGGACATCCACTCCTTCACACCAAGAGTGACAAGAATTTATAGAATCGCCACTTTTCTTGAAGGTCTATGGCAGGAGGCACAAATATCTACGGTGACGAGCTACGAGAATGCTGGTCGCTCAGTCCATCCCAAATTTGAATCTTCGCACTCGCGTGTCCCCTTTTTAGAAGGGCAAATCCTGTGGGACTAGCGTCGCCATTTGGGTGTTCTCGCTGTCTGCACTTATTTCTTGTGTATCTGTGACCTGCCCCTGAAGTTTCACCCAGTAGCGGTTAGAGTCTCGGCGGATGTTACGCCGTTTGGCGCGGTGTGAGCAACGTGCGATCGGCGGAGCTGGTTGGGGTTGCGCAGCCGATCGCACGTTGCGGTGAGGGAGGCGGCATAGGCCGCAGGGGTCAGATAGCCGAGCGAGGAATGCGGGCGTTGGCCGTTGTAGTCGCCGACCCAATCCGCAATCTTGGCGCGGGCGTGATCGAGGCCGAAGAACAAGTTTTCGTTGAGAAGCTCGTCCCGCATCCGGCCGTTGAAGCTTTCACAGAAGCCGTTCTGCATCGGCTTGCCCGGCGCAATGAAGTGCCAGTCGATCTTGTTCTCCTCCGACCAGGCCAGCATGGCATTGCAGGTGAACTCGGTGCCGTTGTCGGAGACGATCATGCCCGGCTTGCCGCGCTGATTGATCAGCGCCGTCAGTTCGCGTGCCACCCGCCGCCCCGGGATCGAGGTGTCGGGGATGGCCGCCAGACATTCCCGGGTCACGTCATCGACGGTATTCAGGACCCGGAAGCGACGGCCGCTGGCGAACTGGTCGTGAACATAATCCAGCGACCAGCGGGCGTTCGGCCGAGCCTCGACCAGTATCGGCGCTCGGGTGCCCACGGCGCGGCGGCGGGCCCGGCGCTTGCGCACGCTGAGGCCTTCCTCTCGATACAGACGGTAGATCCGGTTCCGCCCGGACGGCTCGCCCTGCTGGCGAAGCAGCACGAACAGCCGGCGGTAGCCGAACCGCCGACGGGCATTAGCAAGCTCGCGCAAGTGGCCGCGTAGTTCGGTGTCCGGCGGTCGGCACGATCGGTACCGAACCATCTTGCGGTCAGCGCCGACGATGCCGCAGGCCCGCCGCTCCGACAGACCCATGACGGCCTGCAGGTGCGCGACGGCTTCGCGCTGGGCGACGGGCCCTACCATTTTTTTGACAAAAGCCGCGTAGCGCTGCAGCATCCAGCATCTGCTCGGCCAGCAGCTTCTTCAGCTTGGCATTCTCCTCCTCAAGCTGCTTCAGCCGCTTGGCCTCGGAAACGTCCATGCCGCCATATTTGGCCTTCCAATTATACAGTGTGGCTTCCGAGACGCAGTGCTTGCGCGCGAGATCGGCGGTCTTCGCACCAGCCTCATGTTCCCGCAGCACGCCGATAATCTGAGAGCTGGTCCCGGTTGTCTGAACAGAATCTCCGCGCGGATAAGTGGAGCGTCTGCCGGGGTTAGGCCGCCATGCGGATTGGCAGCGGGTTGGAGTAGGCTTGATCCGGGGTGCCGCCGTCAAGGCTCGAGTGGGGACGCCGGCGGTTATAGAAATCGAGATAACGGTCGATCGAACTGCGCGCGTCGCTGACGCTGTCGTAGGCCCGCAGGTAAACCTCCTCGTATTTGACGCTGCGCCACAACCGCTCGACGAACACGTTGTCCCGCCAAGCTCCTTTGCCGTCCATGCTGATGGCGATGCCGTTGCTGGCGAGCACACCGGTGAACGCTGCGCCCGTGAACTGCGACCCCTGGTCCGTGTTGAAGATTTCGGGCCTGCCGTGACGGGCCAGAGCATCCTCCAATGTCTCGACGCAGAACGCCGCCTCCATCGTGATCGAGAGCCGCCACGACAGAACCCGGCGGGTCGCCCAGTCCAGCACGACAGCGAGATACACGAAGCCACGCGCCATCGGGATATACGTGATGTCCATCGCCCAGACCTGGTTCGGGCGCGTGATCTCCATGCCGCGTAGCAGATACGGATAGATCTTGTGGCCGGGCTCAGGTTTGGTGGTGCGCGGACGCCGGTACAGCGCCTCTATCCCCATCCGCCGCATCAACGTTTTGACATGCCGGCGGCCGATCTTGCACCCCTCGGCAGCCAGCAGGCCTCGCAACATCAGTAAACCTGGCTCGCTTCATCTATCCGTCCTTCAGAAGGCCGGACTCTAACTTCAACTGGAGGAAATCGGCAGGGGCAGGTCAGCCTAGTTTGATTTTCGCAGTGGCCTGATTTGAAGTCTTGAGAAAGATCAAGTTGTAGCTTTTTGACCATGCCAAATTAATGCAATGGGCCGTCAAATTTGTTCAGATGCCCCAGCACCGGGATGGATGTGCAGCATTGGCTGGCGGACGTGCCAGATGATGCAATAGACCGCCATTCGACCGTCGTCTGCATAGCCTGCACCAAAATTCACTTCATCCATAATTCGACAGGCAAGATGCTCGGCGAAAAGTAAAGCCGCCGTTTGGCGCGGGTCTCTGCTGAGTGAGCAATTTTGCTCAGACCTCGCGAGGCGAATATGCAATTTATGCCGCTACCGGGGTTTTGCATCATCCCCCTCGGGGCTGGGAAGCCGCTGCCCGCGACACATATTAAGCGGGCGGCGCTTTTTCTATGAAGTAGGGCCGCCTCAGTTGGCGGTCCAGCCGCTGGTAAGGATCAGGCTGGCGGGCCTATCACGTCGTACTCGAACGTCACTCCCTCCGGGTCGTGCAGAACTACTCGACCTCAGCTTGGTGCGTGCAAATCGCCTTGCAGCCAACGGCCAAGGGCGTTGGAATGCATAGGATCTTCGTAGGCGGCAAGGATCGTAAGTAGGTCATTGCAGACAGCGCACCGGAACCTGTGCAAGTCCACGCCTGGGCGGTCTGCCTCGATGCTGACGAGCATCATCGAAGCCTTGCACCTCGGGCACGGGGGGCGCCGAAACGGGATCGGTGGAATGGGCGACCGGTGTTGAGATTTTGTCACGATACATACCTCCCTACGCATAGGCGGGAGCGCAATACTCTCAGTCACCGATAGATGCCAAAGGCGGTTCGGTGATCGGCTGACGGTACTCCCTACCTGCCCGGTAAACCACTCCATTCCGCAGGCGAAGCAAACCGGCCCTAAAATACCGCGCCGGCACGAGTCTCTGATCCCGCGCATCAGCACCGCATCGACGATGAGCGCGACCCGCAGCGGCTGATGACGCATCGTCGTCGGATGAGGCGGTAACGACGAAGGGCCCGCTCCTGATGACAAGACACCGCCCGGGTGTACCGTTGCCCCTGGGCGGAGCCTGCTTCGTCATGTTGGAAGCCATTCTCGTTTTGCTGGGGATCGGGGCCGCAGCACTTCTGCTGATCGCGTTCTGGGGACTGCGCGCGAGGGCATAAGGCTAAACAGTCTTGCCACAAGGAATATGCCGCCGGGCTCGAAAATACGCAGTCCCGGCGGCAGTAACTTTAGTCCAGCCCCGAGAGGGATTACAAAATCCCGGATATTGATCTGTCTGCACGGCGCGCGCAAAGGTTCGCTGATTGTTTTATTGCCCACGAACTAAGGCCGCCGGTTCACGCTGGCATGCTCTGCAAATGCGAAAGGGCCGCAGCGGGAGGTTAAATCGCTGCGGCCCGCGCGTGGTCAAATGAAGCCGGGTTAAAAAAAATAGGTAAAGTATGGACCAGCCCCGGCATCCGCGATGCTATGCCTCTGTGTTCTCGGAGCAACGCAAATCGTTGTTCCGATTAGCGGAACCGGGCTGACTGTTGCAGAATGGATGGCAGCTCATTTGACATGGACAGCATGTGCGCCCTGTCTCCTGACGAAGGCGGTTGCTGTCCCAATAGCAGCACCGAATCATTTGAATTAGGACACATTCACAGAAGCTAATGCGCAAGAGCCATTGCGGCTTTAGCGCTCTTCCCAGCCCCGGAGCGCTACGTTGGATGCAATCGCCGCCCGCGCTCAAGCGAGCGGCGGCTTCCAGCGCCGGGAGGCCGCTCAGTTGGCGGCCTCTTTCATTCGTCATCCGCACTTGTGATTCTTGACGTGCAGCGTCGTCCGGTCTCCGGTCAACTCTTCCGCCTAATCATCGATCGCGCTCATCAGCTTCTCGCGGTTGCCGCTTCGGCGGGCCTGCCTCCCTAAAATGAGGTAGCGGCGAAGTCGGTCGAGCTTTCCATCTGCTTCCTAGACTGCACTGACAAGCTTAAAAGCAATCCTGACAGTCCTTCAGCCTCGCGCTGCGGATAGATGCGGACCCCAATGGCGCGCGGCCGAACGGGCCGTCGGGGCCTTGGTCACTTCGGACCCTTCCGTCGAGATCCTGGAGGCTGATCCGACGACTTAAAGATGCGGATGTTGTAGATGCAAACCGCGTGGGCTCGGTAACTCCGAGCGCAGACAATGCTTCCGATCAAAGGTCGCAACCGGTGAGCTCGCGTCGAGGAGATAGGGTGCCCGGCGAGGCTGGCGCGGTGTTCAAGCGGGGCGAAAACTACGGTCGCGATGCTGCGAGGAGGACCGTGGTCAGGACCGTAGATCGGTCGTGGCGCAGACCAAAAAACGCGAACAATTTCAGGAGGGTTGACCGGACACCCCTTCCGCCAGTCAAGGCCAAAAACTGAATATTTTCAATGCTTGGCGGTTTTCGCTCACCAAAGGCGACTAACCAAGTTGGATCATGCTTGGTCTAGTTCGATGATTGTAAGGCCTTGTCCGCGCAGTATCCCTGCCAGCCAATCGGCGTCAGGCTCTACATAGCGGACCGCGATCGATAGCGCCGTGCCCGGAAAGGACTTGCTATAGCGCCGCAATTGGCCGGCCGCCTGATCCAACGATGGGCCGGTACCGATCAGCTTGCACTCGAGGCGGATGATGTTTCCGCCGCTCGTCCACTTCAGGGCGTTTACCAGACATCGCCGCGCCCCGCGCGAAGGTCAGCCACGGCCCAGAAGCTGACGTCGGAGATCTGAGCCTATAAGAGTCGCCGGCCTGAGCCGCTCCGTCCTTTCGGATTTAGGATGATGGAGCTCGCGCCAAGTGCAACGCGGCTTCAATGCCGGCATCCAGAATTTGCTGCGCTTCGGCAGCGCCGGGTACGGCCCGCGCGAACTGTAGCGAGCCCACCATGAGGCCGAAGATGGCCCTCGCCCGACGATGCTTCGATGCTGAATCTGCACCGGGGAGCAAGGACGCCAAAGTCGCAACATAGCTTCCAAGCGCCTTCTCGTAATCTTGCCTGGTGTTCTCCGGCTGGCGCGCGATTTCCGGGAGCAACGCCGCGGAGGGGCAACCTTCCGCGGGCGCTTCGAGGTGCGCGCGGTTCAAGTACCGCCGGATCGCGCCTTCAAGGTCCAGGCCCTTGAGCTGATCTTCATCAAGGCAACGCTGCTGGTCACCAAGCGCGCGCGCCAGCGCCTCGCGAACAAGCGCATCCTTGGACTCAAAGTGCGGAGAGAATGCCCCTTTGGTCAAGCCGGCCTCGCCCATAATCCCGGCAATCCCGGTGGCGGAGATGCCGTCCCGGCGCATGCATTTCGATGCCACATCGACGATGTGGCGTCGTGTCGCCAACTTATGACCTTTCTCGAACCGCATCTTATCTCGAGTCCCTCATGTCTCCACACGCCAAAAGCTACGCGTTCAGATCGCGGTCGGCTCGTCTACCAGAACGCCTTCGATCTTGCGGGCGAGGGCTAAAAGCGTCCGGTCGCTTCCTAAAGGGGCGTCAAGTTCAAGGCCAATCGGCAGCCCGGCGCGAGATAGCCCAACGGGAAGACTGATACCCGGCAGTCCCACACTGCTCGCTGAGACGGTGTGGTTCGCCAAGGCGAGATAGCTGACGTCCTGCCCCGCAATACGGACGGTCGCCTGCTCCTCGATTAAGGGCGCGGTGCATGGTGTGGTTGGTTGCAGAATGATCTGCGCTCCGTCGGTGGCGAACGCCTTGTCGAGACGGCGCTGGATTTCAGGCCGGCTTACGTTGAGCGTAGTCTGATATGCCTCTGCCGACACGGCACCCGCACCGCCCGGCAGAACGATGTGCCCCCATGCTTGCCGAAGTTGGGGCTTGAGCCCGTCGTAGATCGCCTGAAACGTGGTCGGAATGTCGTGGTGTCGAAGGAATTCCGAAATTTCGCCCATCGTCTCGTAAGCGAAGATGCCCCAAGTCGCGGTCTGGACGAGGGCGTTGAAGTCGTCGCCAAGGTCGACCTCAACGACCTCGGCGCCGGCGTCCTGCAGCCGCCTAACCACCTCGCGGAACCGGGTCTCGACCTCCGAGTCCACCAGATCGAGGAACTGTCGGGGCGCGAAGGCCAGTCGAGCCCCCTTGAGGCCGTAGCCGTCGTCGGAGAGATCGACTGCCGCCTGTTCACCCGTCACGACCCGATCCAACAAAATGCAGTCCTCGACGCTTCGGGCAAATGCACCCGTCGTGTCGAGCGTATGGGAGATCGGAGCAACGCCGTTGCGCGGCCAACGTCCGGTCGTTGGCTTGAATCCCACGACCCCACAGAAGGATGCGGGCACGCGGATCGACCCGACGGTGTCACCGCCCAACGACGCGGGAACAAGGCCCGCTGCCACAGCTGCGGCGGAGCCGCTCGAGGAGCCGCCCGAGACGCGATCTCGTGCATGCGGATTCTTGACCTGACCGTAGCGTGCGTTGTGACCGGTCAAGCCGTAAGACATCTCGACGAGGTTGTTTTTCCCAAAGACGAAGGCACCGGCACCCTTGATGGCGCGGACAGCGTCCGCATCTTCGCGCGGCACGAAGTGAGCGAGGCTATCCAGACCTAGGCTCGTAGGCAGCCCTTTCGTCAAATAACTGTCTTTCACCCCAAGCGGAACGCCCAGCAGCGGAGCCAGCGATCCGGCGGTATGTGCCTTGTCAGCCTCCCTCGCGGCCTCCAACACGGCCGCTTCATCGATGGTGATGAAGGCGTTGAGTTCGTCAAGCGTTCGGGCGCGAAGCAGAAGCGCGGCAGCGTAGGCTTCGGATGTGAGGGTGCCTTCACGAATGGCTGCTGCAGCCTCTGCGAGCCCCAGCGAGGGGTCTAAGAATTCTTGCGGTGCGCTACGACTTGAAATGATGCTGCCGTCGTTCATGGAGTCCTCGCAAAGGGCCTGTGGGCGGCATTCTGCAGCCGCCCAACAGCGGCTCGGCTCGATGCCATTACGCTCATAATATAAACTTACGATCGTAATTCAATGGGCGTCTGTGTTCGCCGGGACACAGAAGCGTGAATAGAATGGGCCGGCGGATAGCAGCCAAGCGTCGGAAGACAACGTCCGCTTGGGGTCATAGCCGCCGATGATCGACCGAACCGACACTTCCGCTTTAGAACCGAAAGCCGTTATGAGTACTCGCCACTATTAGCCCTGCGTGAACGATGCGATCTGCGTGTCCGACGCTGTGACAATCTGAGCCGGCCAGTCTTGCTTTAAGCCGGGCGCGAACTCGGCGTGTTGCAGGAGCCGCACAAGCGCTCAGCGTCGTTCAGAGAATTTTTTTCTTTTCGAGGATCAATCGCGAGTTCTGCGGCGCGTCGAACGAGTGGTCCGGTGTGGTCAAGATGTGCTGACGTACGATGCGAAGGAACGTTTCGCAGTTCTATAGTGGCCGCGTCAAACTTGAGTTCATCGGGAACGCCTCCAATACTAACTCAGTGGTGCAGGATTTCATTTCGCGTCGCTACGGGACAGGTACGGCGCCGTTGAATGGAGTGGCGCTCACCGGGTTCGTGCTCGGAACGACGGTCAACGTCTACTTTGCCACGGGAGGCGAGGGCACCACGTTTGCCAACAGCGGGATCATCACAGGCCTCACGCCGGGCACGATCTATTGGTTCAATCTCGGATTAGGAGGCACTTCGGGTCCGGCCTCGGTCAACAACATCGACTGCAGCGCGATGGAGTTTTGACGCGCGTTCACCCGGCCGGAATTTGAAAGTAGATGTACAGCGCCACGGCAAAAAGCGCGCCGACAGTCATATAAAGCTTCTCTCGGTACAACATGGGACGATCATTAGAAGCCGTCCCAAGGTTCCTCAACCAACACTGAGTTGAGCGCAATTGACCTCACGACGGAGATAAAGGGTCATAGCCCAAGCCTCGAATGAGGGCGGCTGCCTGTCCTTGACCTTGATCACGTCTTTTTTCCGGCGCTCGCCGAGTTTTTCCGCGATCGCGCGATCATCGCGGTCTTGGCGCTTACGTGAGACGTTGAAGGGAACCAATCGGATGAACGATGAAATTCTCCGAGGTGATTGATCCAGCTCTCACCTGCTCGATGCCGGCGAGGCCAATGTATTGGACGCCTGCGGCAGCCGGCCTTCCAGCTCTCCTTCGCGGAACATCATGCTGCCCCCTGTAACGGCAGCGCGAGCTGTACATCAAAGCGTCTTGTGGCCTTGGCGGCGATGAAGTCCTGCAGAGCGGCCGGGACGTCGTAGTCGATGCCGGCCGCGCGCTGGGCCAGAGCATTGGCGACGTCGGAAGTGGCGTCGCGCGACCATCCTTCGCTCGCGTTGAAGCACACGATCCGAACCGGATAGGCGTATTGGCCGGAGAGCAGGCCTTGCAGTACGGTTTCGAGATCGGTGTCGGCTTCATCCGTCTCGCGCCAGGCGCAGCCAGCGCGCGCTCCGAAGTCCTCAAGCACCAGATAGACGTCGCGATCCAGACGATCGGCCAGCGCAATTGAAGGCGAGAAACGCATACGCTCACTCCGAAACAGCCGTGCGAAGAGGCGGCCCCGGCGCGCAGGGGGCAAGGGGTATGGGCCGGGGCCGCTCCGCCAGCTCGGGCGGCGAGCCGGCAAGACTCAGACGCTGATACGGCGACCTTGGTTCCTCGCGGCTCCACTCCGTGAAATTGACGGGTGGTCAGCCTGGAAGACTCCGAGGCGCGTCATCGGCTCACTCAGAGGGGCCAAGCGCCAAAGACAGCAGCGATGCCGCCGCCTCAAACAGGAAGTATACCCAAGCCGCCGTCGTCACGAGGATCAATCCGATGAGGAGCGCGGCCGTCACGTTCACCGCCAGGCCGGCCTTGGCTGTCTTACCTGCCGAGATGTCATCCTCGGTCCGCATCCCAAAACCGCTCATAAAATCCCCCGTGGCGAGCGCATGCTCACGGCGGGATAACTCGGCAAACCTGGAAAGTTCCTATCGCCCATGACACTTCGCGCTATTGTGCGTCGCGGGTGTGGAAAAGCAGACTTTCAAAAGTCGCGTCGCAGTCGCGCGTCAGATGCGCGAGCCGGCAGGGCGAGGGCAACAGGGATGGCCGCCCCGACGATCAGGCGTGCGGTCGTCATGGGCGAGGGTCCTGTTGCTTCGTGACCGTCTGAATGAATCACGAGGACTCGCCGAAAATCACCGCTCGTTCGGCCTCTCGTGCATGGTATCCCGCCGGAGCGCCGCCCCTTCCGATAAACTTGCCACGACGGTCCAGCCAGCGCTATAGAGCCCGCCATGGCTCCTTTCGCGCCCAGCCCCGGCTCCGCCAAGAGCGCGTGCTGTTCTCAATCCCGGTTTCCAAGCCCAGCGGACAGTGCACCGCTGAGTTGGTTAGAAATCCACCGCTTTGGGGGAGGTGCTTGCGCGCGTCTTGGGTTGCCATCGCCCTCCGGTTGCACTTGGATGGGCGCCGGGGGCAGGGGGATTTGATGAACGTTGCGCTTTGGACGCTGCTTGCGCTCGTTGTCGCGGGCGGCGCATCGATCCTGGGTTACAGCATCTTCCTCAACAGCCGCTTTGCGGACGGCGACGAGCAATGATGCGAGCGCTGCTGTTCGTCGCAACGGCCGTCACGGTTTGCATTTCTCTGATCTGCGTCGGTGAGGCGTTCCACTACCTCGATATAGTCCCGCGCTTTCACCTGGCTGGCCTCGCGGTCGCACTCGCCGGAACGATTTCGTTCGGCGCGATAGCCTTTGTGATCTTGCGCAAAGCACCGTTCTCGTTTGGCTACGCAGTGTCGTTCGGCTTCTTTTGCGTGATCCTGGGCTATCTGTGGATATCGCCGTTCTCTCGTCTCCAGTACGACCACGCATCGGCGATTGCGTCGGCCTTTACG
The DNA here is from genome assembly GCF_040549385.1 of Bradyrhizobium sp. LB11.1. Classification (NCBI taxonomy): domain Bacteria; kingdom Pseudomonadati; phylum Pseudomonadota; class Alphaproteobacteria; order Hyphomicrobiales; family Nitrobacteraceae; genus Bradyrhizobium; species Bradyrhizobium sp. LB11.1. The sequence goes on from NZ_JBEPTH010000019.1 coordinate 18,275, forward strand.
TCTGGCCTTTTCTTCATATTCGCAGCCAATGCGCGGGCCGTGAAATTGCCGAGGATTGTACTGCCCCTCAAGGTGGCTTCCTGGTTGCCGATCGTCTTCCTTGGTGTCGCTGCGTTGACGATTGCCGCAGGAGCCCGGTACAATTTCCGGCCCGTCTGGATCTCGGATATCTACCAGTTCCGCGATGAACTCGGTTTCCCGGCGCCGGTCCGATACGCTAACGGCATCGTGCTCACGGCGCTGCTACCGTTCTCATTTGCGTGGTTCGTCGAGCGTCGGCGATACGTCCTTGCAGGATTATCTCTGCTGCTGATGGCAGCGTTTTATCCCGTCACGCTGACCAAGTTTTCGATCTTCGCGCCGCTGTGGTTGTGCTTTTTGTTCGCATTGTCGCGTTTCGTCGAAGCGCGGATTGCCGTAATTCTGTCCATCCTTCTGCCGATGAGCGCCGGGCTTGTCTTTCTTGCCATCGATGCCTACCGGGTCGTCCCCGTCTACCACGTCTTCGGCCTTGTGAACTTCAGGATGATTGCCATCCCGTCCATCTCTTTGGACATTTACAATGCCTTCTTTGCCGATCACCCGCACACTTACTTCTGCCAGATCAACATCATTCGCGCGTTTTACGGCTGCCACTATGGGCCGCAACTTGGCGTCGAGATCGCGAATGCTTATCATCTCGGCAACTTCAATGCCTCGCTTTTCTCAATAGAAGGCATCGCATCTGTTGGACTGGCGTGGGCGCCGATTGTCGCTCTTGTATGCGGCATCATAATTGCTGTCGGCACTTCCTCTGGAAGTCATCTTCCCGATAGATTCATTCTTCTTTCGTCCTGCATTGTGGTGCAGGCACTGATCAATGTGCCGCTAGCAACAGTGCTGCTGTCACATGGGCTGGGGCTGCTTTTCGTTCTTTGGTATCTGACCCCCGCAGCCGGGCTTGCAACGGCCGACTCACCGACGGTCCTCAAAACTCCATCGCCGTGAAGGTCGGGGGGTGAACTCCGCCGGACGCGTCACCCGGAAAGCGCTCCCCGTCAGATGGTTGACTGAGAGTCGTTTCGGAATAGTAGCATTGTGCCACTGTTTTGCCCGACGTGTCAAAGGCATTGTGCAGCCGCCGATAGCATTGAGCTCTTAACGCATTGAGCTCTTCAAGCATTGAGCTCTTGGGGGCCTGCCTACTGTGCATGGGGTTGTTTTCGATCTTTTGGCGGGCACATGCAGCCGGAACGGCCGCGACCGTCTGCGCCGCGCTGCCAAGAGCCTGAACAGGCGAGCATTTCGGTTTGACCCGATCTGCTCGACTGGAACGCCGGTGGAACCTTTTCCTCTCCGCCGTGTTATCTCGCCATGACAGAAGATCTTTCCTTCCGACGTAAGCCCTTGACCACTGAACAGCGCCAGGCGCGCGATGCTGGACGCCGCATCGAGGCGGAAAAAGCCATGCGCGACCACGAGGCCGCGCAGAAGGCGTTTTATGAGAATCGAGAACGGCTGAGGGCCGAGCGGCTGGCCCGTGAGGCGGCCGCGGCCAAAGTCTGACGTTCAACAGGACCGACCGGTCAGGCCTGACCGGTCGGGCTAGGCCGCATCGCGCCAAGCCAGCGATTGATCACTTCACTCGGTCTGCTTGCGCGAGGCTGCGTCGCTGAACCTGTCGACGAACACGATCCCGATCGCCGAGGCCACGAAGGTGATGTGGATCAGAACCTGCCACATCACGCCGCTCTCGGTGAAGCTGGCGCGGCCCGAGCCGAGATTGCCGGCCTCGATGAAGGTGCGCAGCAGCGCGATCGAGGAGATGCCGATGATCGCCATCGCGAGCTTGATCTTGAGCACACTGGCGTTGACGTGGCCGAGCCATTCCGGTTCGTCGGGATGGCCCTGGAGGTCGAGCCGCGAGACGAAGGTCTCGTAGCCGCCGACGATCACCATCACCAGCAGGTTGGAGATCATCACGACGTCGATCAGCGCCAGCACGCTCATCATGATCTCCTGCTCGGTGAAGTCGAGCGCATGCGATGCGAGGTGCCAGAGCTCCTTGAGAAACAGCACGATGTAAACGCATTGCGCCACGATCAGGCCGAGATAGAGCGGCAGCTGCAGCCAACGCGAACCGAAGATGATCATCGGCAACAAGCCGAGCCGCGGCACGGGCGGGCGGGGTCCGGTCGTGGTTTCTGGCTCAATTGACATGCAGATCGCATCCACGCATCGAGTTGTCTCGCTATCCTGTAACCCGGCCAGATGGCCGGCGGAAGACGTGACCGTGCTATCGTGCGGCTTGATTGGGGGGGCTGGCAGATGTCTCGCAGCTTTGGCTGGGCGCTTGGGACGATTGTGATCGCGGCCGCGATGGTGCTGGACGCCGGCGCGGCCCAGGTGTCCGCGACGCCGCTGACGCCGTTCTGCTATGAGGCGCAGGCCCAGCGCCATTGCCCCGGTGACAAGGTGGTGTGGCTGGATTTCAGGAAGGGCGTCTACTATCGCAAGGGCCAGAAGCTCTATGGCCAGGGCTTTGATGGCAGCTTCGTCTGCCAGACTGAAGCGCGCGACAGCCTCTATCGCAGATCGCCGCTGGGCTTGCGCTGAGCGGCGTGGGCTAGACGGCCAGTCCGCTAGTTCTGGTTCGGCAGCTTCCTCGTTGGTGATGGCCTCGTGAAAATGAGTCGAGGCGCCGACGCGGAAATTCAATCAACTAAAGGGGAGCGAGTTCACCCTGCATGCTGCGCCGCGGCAGCGGAGCGCTCTGAAGATACGAAGTGATGATTAGCCGAAGGCCAGGGCAACGAGGCCCGAGCAGAGCAGGACCAGACCGCCTGCGGTCAGTGCCAGAAAGCCGTCGGATACGAGGTCATGTTTGCGCATGGGACACCTGCTGCTCTCGTCTTCGATGCTCGACCGGATTGATTAAAATTGTCCGAACGTGCCGTCATGAAGAGGTGATGCAATGTCGCCCGCGCGAGCGCCTTCAGGCTCTCGTGCGGTAGCCTTCAAACGCATGGGCCAGGAAGATCCCCGCGCTTACCAGACCCATCAGTGCCGAAACCGTCTCGATCATCGTTAAATTCCAATCCCGCCCCTGCACGCGAGACAACGCGGGCGGCCTTGCACAGTCAAAAGAATTCCGGTGAAGCCGGCGACAATGGGGGTGGAGTGAGCTTTTGGCGCAACAGCTTGTGCAGGACTGGCACAGAGGAGGCGGAGCCGACACCCTCGCGCCCCGAAGATCAACGGAGAATGCCAAACGTCCTGTTTACCATCCCAGCGCGAACGTTGTGGGCTCCCCATTTCCGCCGTGTTCGGGTTGCGTTATCGTTACCGCCTCTGAGACGGTGGTGGGCCGCCTCGGAGCTTAAGGTCCGGAAGGCGCCCCCGTAGGCAAGCGGGTTGGGTCCGTCTCCGGCGAAATGGTATTTGGGGCGAATGGGGATCCGACGGTCAGATTCGGTGGTGCGGGCCGCGCGGTGCGTGGCGGCGGTCGCCACTTGCCTAGCGCTCGCCAATTGCGCCTCGTCCAACAAGTTCGCCAGCCGGCTCGATCCCAAATACGGCGTGTCCTCGAGTCCGCGAGTCGTGGCCTTCGGTGATCCGGTCCCCAAGGGCGGCGGCACCTATCGCGTCGGCAAGCCCTATGTGGTTGCGGGCCGGACCTACGTGCCGGAGGAGGACGTCAACTACCGCGCCGAGGGCATGGCGTCCTGGTACGGCGACGATTTCCATGGCCGGCAGACCGCCAATGGCGAAGTGTTCGACATGGGCTCGCTGACAGCGGCGCATCCGACCCTGCCGATGCCGTCCTATGCGCGGGTGACCAACCTGTCCAACGGCAAGTCGCTGATCGTCCGCGTCAACGATCGCGGGCCCTATCACGGCAACCGCCTGATCGACGTCTCGAACAAGGCCGCTGAACTGCTCGAATTCAAAGGCAATGGCGTCGCCAGGGTCCGCGTCGAATATGTCGGCCGGGCGCCGCTCGAAGGCTCCGACGACCGTCAGTTGATGGCGACCTTGCGCACCGGCGTTCCGGCGCCGTCGCCCTCGATGGTCCGGGTCGCCTCGGCGAGGCCTTTCGTGCCCGAGCTGTCATCGAGCCGTGGCGCCATCCGTGGCGAAGTCCCGATGCCGGAAGGGCGCCCCTACAGCCTCGGCAACACCTCAGCCGATGTTGCTTCGATCAACGCCACCTCGGAGATGTCGGCCTCGAGCCGCAGCCGGGGCCGAGCGCTCCAGAACGTCCGGCAAGTGTCCTATGGCGCGGATGGGCGCTACGCCGCTGATAGCGCTCCCGAGGCCTCCGACGGCGCAGCCGAGGCCCGCAGCATCCTGACCGGCCGCGGCCTTTATTGATCCCGAGATAATTGGCGCCGCCTAGCGCGACGCCGCCTCGCGCAGGAATTTCACCAGCGCGGCGTTGACCTCGTCGGGCCGCTCCTGCTGCACCCAATGGCCAGCGCCATCGATGATCAGTTTGCGCCTGAGATTGGGCAGCACGCGCTCCAGTTCGTTGACGCGCTTGGCGCCGATCAGGCCAGTGATGACGGCATCCTGCGCACCGGCGATGAAGAGGGAGGGTTGGTGGATCTGCGCGTCCTGCCAAGGCGCGGTCAGCTCCCAATTGCGATCGAGGTTGCGATACCAGTTCAGCCCGCCGCGGAAGCCGGATTTGCGGAAGCTTTCGGTGAAATGTGCGAGATCGTCCTCGCTCAGCCACGCCGGCAGAGGCTCCTCGTCGGTGGCATGGCCGAGAAAGCCCTTGCCCTCCTGAACGAACATCGCGGCGCTTGGATCGGCAAGTCCGCGCCCGCCAAGCACGATGCGCATGGTGCGGGCGACGTCATGTTCGAACTCGGCTTCTGCGACACCATGCGCCTGGAAATACTGCCAGTAGAAATTGGTGATGCCGCCCTGCCGCAAGAGTTCGAGTGGCCTGCCGCGCCCGCGAAATGGCGGCGGCACGCTCAGGCCCGCAACGGCCGTGAAGATATCCGGACGGAACAGCGCAGCATGCCATGCGACCGGTGCGCCCCAGTCGTGGCCGACCACCATCGCCTTGGTCGCGCCGAGCGCCTTCACCAGGCCGACGACGTCGCCGACAAGATCGAAGATCGAATAGGCGACCGCGTCAGACGGCGCTGTGCTCTGGCCGTAGCCGCGCATGTCGGGGGCCACGACGCGAAAGCCGGCAGCCGCGAGCGCCGGGATCTGGTGCCGCCAGGAATAGGATAGTTCCGGCCAACCATGGCACAGCACCACCAGCGGCCCCTGACCGGCCTCGCGGATGAAGAGGTCGATCCCGTTGGCCTTGATCACGCGGGTGCTGGACATCGCTTTTCCGCCTTGTTTCAGGGGTTTGGTCGAGAAACATGAGGAGCCACGATAGGGACGCGACGAGAATCGTGCAATCTCCGGGGCAGCACCGATCCTCGTGTTGTTCGCACCGGTTCCAACTGTTAGAACGCCGCTCTCAGGGCTTCGCCATGGCATTTCGTCTCATCTCGCTCCGTCATACCGGATTCTCGGCCGGAGCACTGGCGCGCGGGCTGGGCGCGGTGGCGCTCGCCGTGAGCCTCAGCTGGGGCGGGGTGATCTACGCCGCCAACCAGAGCGTCCAGGGCGCCAAGAAGACCGAGGATGTCGGCTTCGACGGCGACGCCCCCACCGCGATTCTGATCGAGGCCTCCAGCGGCAGCGTGCTGTTCGAGAAGAACGCTGACGAACTGCGTGCGCCCTCCAGCATGATGAAGCTCGTGACCGCCGAAGTCGTGTTCAGCGCGATCAAGAAGGGCGACGTCAAGCTGACTGACGAATACCGGATCAGCGAGAACGCCTGGCGCAAAGGCGGCGCGCCCTCCGGTGGCTCGACTATGTTCGCGGCCATCAACAGCAAGGTCTCGGTCGATGACCTCCTGCACGGCGCAATCATCCAGAGCGGCAATGACGCCTGCATCGCGCTCGCCGAAGGCATCGCCGGCAATGAGCGGATCTTTGCATCCGACTTCATGACCAAGCGCGCCCGCGAGCTCGGTATGACCAAATCGACCTTCGGCAATTCCAACGGCTTGCCCGATCCCGGTAACAAGATGACGGTGCGCGAGCTCGGCATCCTTGCCCGGCATATCGTCCTGGACTTCCCCGAATTCTACAAACTGTTCGGCGAGAAGGAGTTCACCTGGAACAAGATCCGCCAGCCCAACCGCAATCCTCTGCTCAATTCGATGGAAGGCGCTGACGGCCTGAAGACCGGCTACACCAAGGAAGGCGGCTACGGCATGGTCGGCTCGGCCGTGCAGAACGGCACGCGACTGATCGTCGTCGTCAACGGGCTCGAAGATGTTGAGGACCGCGCCACGGAAGCCAAGAAGATGCTCGAATGGGGTTTTCGCAATTTCGAGACCCGCACGCTGATCGCGGCCGACCAGCCGGTCGGCTACGCCAAGGTGTTTGGCGGCGATAGCCGCTCGGTGAAGCTCGTTGCGAAAGAGCCGGTGAAGGTGATGGTGCACAAGAGCGGCGGCGACAAGCTGATCGCGCGCGTCGTCTATAGCGGTCCGGTGCGTGCGCCGATCGTGGCCGGCCAGCAGGTTGGCGTTGTCAAGGTCTGGCGCGGCGGCAATATCGCGGTGGAAACGCCGGTCTATGCGGCCGAGGCGATCGGCACCGGCTCGACTGTGCGGCGCGCGGTCGACGGCGCCAGTGAGCTCGTGATCGGCATGTTCCGCGCAGGCGCCGAGAAGCTCTGATCATGAGTGAGACCACGGGACAGCGGCCGTCCGGACGCGGACGCTTCATCACCTTTGAAGGCGGCGAGGGGACGGGCAAATCGACCCAGATCAAGAAGCTGGCCGACCGTCTTGGTGCAGCCAAGCTGCGGACCCTTGTCACGCGTGAGCCCGGCGGCTCGCCGGGTGCCGAGATCATGCGCCATCTGGTGCTGTCGGGGATGGGCAAGCTGTTGGGGCCTGAAGCGGAGACGTTGCTATTTGCCGCCGCGCGCGACGACCATGTCCGCACCGTGATCGCGCCCGCGCTCGATCAGGGCACTTGGGTCCTCTGCGATCGTTTCGCCGACTCCACGCGCGCCTATCAGGGCAGCCTCGGCAGCGTGCCCGCCGGGCTGATCAACGCGATGCAACGGGTCACGATCGGCGATCTCAAGCCGGACCTCACCATCATACTCGACCTGCCGGTCGAGATCGGCTTGGCACGCGCGGCGGCGCGGCGCGGCAGCGGCACGCCTGACAGGTTCGAAGGCGAGAAGCTCGCCTTCCATCAGGGCCTGCGGGAGGCCTATCGCAAAATCGCGGCGGATGATCCCGCGCGCTGCGTGCTGATCGACGCCAATTCCGATCCTGATACGGTGGCCGGCCGCGTCTGGACCGTGCTGCGCGACCGTCTCCTACCGACGCCAGCCTCGGTGGTCTCAGCATGAGCCCGCGTCAGGTCGAGCGTGAATCCGCCATGCCGCATCCACGCGAGACGAGCCTTCTGTTCGGCCATCGCGAGGCCGAGACCGCGTTGCTCGCGGCCTATCGGAGCGGGCGGATCCCGCATGCTTGGCTGATCGGGGGGCCGCAGGGCATCGGCAAGGCGACGCTGGCCTATCGCATGGCGCGGTTCGTGCTCGCTCACGGCCAGCCGTTGGCGCCATCGGTGCAGAGTGCCGAGAACCTCGCGATTGATCCTGATGACGGCGTGGCGCGGCAGGTGGCGGCGAGCTCGCATGGCGGCCTGCTGACGCTGGAGCGCACTGCCAACGACCGCGGCGTGATGCGCACCGTCATCACCGTGGACGAGACACGCGAGACAATCGCGTTCTTCGGATCCACGGCCGCCGCCGAAGGTTGGCGCGTTTGCATCGTCGACACAGTCGACGAACTCAATCCAAATGCGGCTAACGCGCTGCTGAAAATTCTCGAGGAACCGCCGCAGAAATCACTGTTCCTCCTGGTGAGCCACGCACCCGCACGCGTACTCGCCACGATTCAGTCGCGTTGCCGCAAGCTGCGCTTGCGCTCGCTCACGACCGACGAGGTGATTGCCGCAGCCGCCACAGCCGCCGACCTTGCTCCGACGGACCTGGCACTGCGCGAGGCGGCGGAAGCCTCCGAGGGCAGCGTTGCACGGGCACTGACGCTGCTTGGCGGCGACGCGCTCAAACTTCAGCAGCGCACGGCAGCACTGCTGGCCCGCTTGCCGCAGGTCGATCCACGCGAATTGCACACGCTCGGTGAATCCCTCGGCACCAGCGACCGCGTCGCGCTCGCAGCCTTCATCGACGGCATCGATCGCTGGATCGCCGAACGCCTGCATGCGGACGAGGCCAATGCCAACCAGAACCTGCTGCGCCTTGCGCGCCTAGCTGAGGTATGGGAAAAGATCGTCCGCGCCGCGCGCGACACCGAAACCTACAATCTGGAGCGAAAGCCCTTGGTTTTCTCGGTGTTCGGCTGGCTGGCGGACGCAACACGCTAGAGCATGATCCGGAAAAGTGCGGAGCGGTTTTCCGAAAAGATCATGCTTAAAACGATAACCTAACGCAAATTCGTTTCCAAATTTCGAGAAGCCGGTAAAGGAATTCGTCGTGGCAACACGAGCTAAGAAGACCACGAAGGGTAAGAGCAGCAAGAAGAAGGCTGCCAAGAAGGCCGCGAAGAAGGCTGTGAAGGCGCTCGCGCGCAAAGGGGCCAAGAAGGTCAAGAAGACCAGAAAGGCGGCCGGCAAGAAAAGCGTAAAGAAGAGCGCTGCGAAGACGACCAAGAAGGCTGCGAAGAAGCAGGTTGTCGCGAAGAAAGCCGCGGCGAAGAAGACCGCCAGAAAAACTGCTAAGCCTCCGGCGAAGAAGGTGGCCAAGAAGGCGAGGGTGATCGCGCCCGCCGTGATCGCCACACCCGCGCCTGTCGTCGTTCCGCCGAAGGCTGTGAAGCCCAAGGTCTCGAAACCCACGGCGTCGCCTGCGCCGAAGCCGGTGGCTGCATCAAAGGCCACGGAGTCCGCTGCCGTGCCTGCGCGCGACAACGTCTTCTACATCACGACCGCGATCGCCTATCCCAACGGTGTCCCGCATATCGGCCACGCCTATGAGGCGATCGCGACCGACGTGCTGGCGCGCTTCGCGCGGCTCGATGGCAAGGACGTGTTCTTCCTGACCGGCACCGACGAGCACGGTTTGAAGATGGTCCAGACCGCACAAAACGAGGGCCTGACACCCGCCGCACTCGCAACCCGCAACGCTGCGCGCTTCAAGGAGATGGACGAGCGGCTGAACGTGTCGTTCGACCGTTTCATCCGTACTACCGAGGAGCAGCACCATCGTTCGACCCAGGAAATCTGGCGGCGCATGGAAGCGAACGGCGACATCTACGCCGACACCTACGCCGGCTGGTATTCCGTACGTGATGAGGCCTATTACGCCGAAGACGAGACGCGCCTGAACGATGATGGCGTGCGGCTGGGACCGCAGGGCACGCCGGTCGAATGGGTCGAGGAGAAGAGCTATTTCTTCCGCCTCTCGGCCTATCAGGACAAACTGCTCAAGCTCTACACGGATCGTCCCGATTTCATCGGGCCTGACTCCCGCAGGAACGAGGTGGTGAGCTTCGTCAAGGGCGGCCTGCGCGATCTCTCGATCTCGCGCACCACGTTCGACTGGGGCGTCAAGGTGCCCGGCGACGAAGAGCACGTGATGTATGTCTGGGTCGACGCGCTGACCAACTACATCACCGGCGTCGGCTTCCCCGACGAGAGCGACAACAACTGGCGCTACTGGCCGGCCGACGTGCACATCATCGGCAAGGACATCATCCGTTTTCACGCGGTGTACTGGCCGGCGTTCCTGATGTCGGCCGGAATTCCCGTGCAGAAGCGGGTCTATGCCCACGGCTTCCTGTTCAACAGGGGCGAGAAGATGTCGAAGTCAGTCGGCAATGTTGTTGATCCCTTCAATCTCGCCGACCAGTATGGCGTCGACCAGATGCGCTATTTCTTCCTGCGCGAGGTGCCATTCGGCCAGGACGGCAACTACAACCACGAGGCCATCGTCGCGCGCATCAACGCCGATCTCGCCAACGATCTCGGCAATCTCGCGCAGCGCTCGCTGTCGATGATCGCCAAACAGCTCGGCGGCGTCCTGCCGGAGCCCGGCGCGTTCAGCGACAACGACAAGGCGATCATGGCGATGGCCGACGGCATGATTGCCGCGTCGCGCGAGGCCATGGCGACGCAGCAGATCCATCACTGGCTCAACGCCGTGTGGGCCGTGGTCGCGGAGGCCAACCGCTATTTCGCGGGCGAGGCGCCGTGGGCGTTGGCCAAGACCGATCCTGCGCGGCAGAAGACGGTGCTCTACGTCACCGCCGAGGTCGTGCGCCAGATCGCGATCCTGGCCCAGCCGGCGATGCCGATCGCATCAAGCTTGCTGCTCGACAGCCTCGGCGTTCCCGCAGACGAGCGCAACTTCGCCGTGCTCGGCGGCGACAGGCGGATTGCGCCGGGCTCGACGCTGCCGGCGCCGACGCCGGCGTTCCCGCGCTACATTGAGCCCGTGACCTGAGGCGTTTGCACGATGCTGGTCGACAGTCACTGTCATCTGGATTTTCCTGATTTTGCGGAAGATCTCGACGGGATCGTGTGGCGTGCACGCGCGGCCGGGATCGGCCGCATGGTCACGATCTCGACGCGGGTGCGAAGGCTCGATCAGCTGCTCGCCATCGCGGAGCGCTTCGACGACGTCTATTGCTCGGTGGGCACTCATCCGCACAACGCGGATGAGGAAGACGGCATCTCGCCGGATGAGCTGATCGCGCTGACGCAGCATCCCAAGGTCGTCGCGCTCGGCGAAGCCGGGCTCGACTATTTCTACGACGACGGCTCGCCGGAGGCGCAGGCGAGGGGCTTTCGTGCCCACATCGGGGCGGCCCGTGCGACCGGCCTTCCGCTGGTGATCCACACCCGTGACGCCGACGAGGATTGCGCCCGCATCCTGGAAGAGGAGGCGGCCAAGGGATCGTTCCGCGCCGTGCTGCATTGTTACACCGGCGGACGCGAGCTGGCGCTTAAGGCGGTGTCGCTCGGGCTCCATATCGGCTTCACGGGCATCCTGACCTTCAAGAAGTCGGATGCCTTGCGCGCGCTCGCGGCCGAACTGCCGTCCGATCGTATTCTGGTTGAAACAGACTCGCCCTACCTTGCGCCGGGCAAGTTCCGGGGCAAGCGCAACGAGCCGGCCTATGTGGTCGAGGTCGCCAAGGTGCTGGCCGAGACGCGCGGCGTGTCGCTTGAGGAGATCTCACGCCAGACGAGCGAAAACTTCTTCCGCCTGTTCTCGAAGGTGAAAGCTTAGGACTGGGAGCCGCATGACGCTGACGCTGACGATCCTGGGCTGCGGCTCCTCCGCCGGCGTGCCGCGCCCGGCGCTCGGCTGGGGCGCCTGCGATCCCAACAACCCGAAGAACCGCCGCCGCCGGTGCTCCCTGCTGGTCGAACAGACTTCGCACCACGGCACGACGCGCATCGTGATCGATACTTCGCCGGATCTGCGCGAGCAATTGATCTCGACCGACGTCGGCCACATCGACGCCGTGTTCCTCACGCACGAACATGCCGACCAGACCCACGGCATGGACGATCTGCGCTCGGTCGTGATCCATATGCGCAAGCGCATTCCGGTCTACTTCAACCAGTCGACCGCCAAGGACATCATGGCGCGGTTCTCCTATTGCTTCATCTCGCCGGAGGGCAGCGACTATCCGCCGATCCTGACTCGGCATTCGATCGAGGCCGGCGGGAGCCAAATCATCAGCGGCAAGGGCGGGGACGTGACCATGACCGCCTTCCTGGTCCAGCACGGCAACATCCCCGCGCTCGGCTATCGCATCGGCAATGCTGCCTACACGCCCGATCTCAACGACATCCCGCCCGAGAGTTTTGGCGCCCTGGAGAACCTCGATCTTTGGATCGTCGATGGCCTGCGCTACACCGGCCATCCCAGCCATTTCAGCATCAACGACGCGCTGTCCTGGATCGAGCGGTTCAAGCCGAAGCGCGCGGTCATCACCAACATGACGGCCGACGTCGATTACGAGGTGATTCGGCAATCGCTGCCCGCCAGTGTAGTGCCGGCCTATGACAACCTGCGCATCGAGACATACTGAGCGCGCCTACCAAGCGTAGCGCACCGCGGCTTTGCCGATGTAGGCGCGCACCAAGCTCGACAGCTCGTGTCTGAAATCGGAGCCACTCAGGCCGAAATCGCCTTGGCCGAGCCGACCTCGTTGCGCAGCAGGAATTTCTGGATCTTTCCCGTCGACGTCTTCGGGATCGGCCCGAACACCACCGCCTTCGGGGTCTTGAAGCCGCTCATATGCGTGCGGCAGAAGGCGATGATGTCGGCCTCGGTCGCGCTGGCGCCATCCTTCAGTTCAACGAAGGCGCAGGGCACTTCGCCCCATTTCGAATCGGGCTTGGCGACCACGGCGGCGAACAGTACGGCCGGGTGCTTGTAGAGGATGTCTTCGACCTCGACGGAGGAAACGTTCTCGCCGCCCGAGATGATGATGTCCTTGGAGCGATCCTTGATGGTGACGTAGCCATGTTCGTCGAGCACGCCGAGATCGCCGGTGTGAAACCAGCCGCCTTGGAAAGCTTCCTTCGTCGCCTTCTGGTTCTTGAGATAGCCCTTCATCACGATGTTGCCGCGGAACATGACTTCGCCAATGGTCTCGTTGTCGCGCGGCACCTCCTGCATGGTCTGCGGATCGATGACGGTGACGCCTTCCTCGAGCGGATACGGCACGCCCTGCCGGCGTTTCATGCGCGCGCGCTCGGCGGCAGGAAGCTCGTCCCAACCAGGCTGCTCGGCGCAGACGGAGGCGGGGCCGTAGACTTCGGTCAGGCCGTAAACATGCGTCAGCTTGATGCCGATGTTCTCCGCGCCTTCCAGCACCGCGACCGGCGGCGCGGCGCCCGCGATCAGGCCAACGACACGGCGGGCCGCGCTGCCTTTGGGGGCATCGGGGGCATTGATCAGCGTGTTGTAGACGATCGGCGCGCCGCACATGTGGGTGACGCCGTGCTGCCTGATCAGCTCGAAGATTTTCGTCGGCTCGACCTTGCGCAGGCAGACATTGATGCCGGCGGCCGCCGCGATCGTCCACGGAAAGCACCAGCCGTTGCAGTGAAACATCGGCAGCGTCCAGAGATAGACTGGATGCTGGCCGAGTTGGCCTGCGAGGATATTGCTGACGGCGTTGAGGTAGGCGCCGCGATGATGAGTGACGACGCCCTTGGGATTGCCCGTGGTGCCCGACGTGTAGCTCAGCGCGATCGCATCCCACTCGTCGCTCGGTGCGATCGCCGCAAAATTCGGATCGCCTTGCGCGAGGGCCGCTTCATATTCGATCTCGCCGATGCGCTTGCCGCCTTTGAAAGCGGCATCGTCGACGTCGATCACGAACGGTTTTGGCCCGGTCATTTGCGCGAGCGCGTCGGTGATGACGCCCGAAAATTCCGGATCGACCAGAATGATCCTGGCGCCGCCATGGTCGAGCTGGAATGCGATGGAAGGCGCATCGAGGCGGATGTTGAGCGCATTGAGCACGGCGCCTGTCATAGGCACAGCGAAGTGCGCCTCGTTCATCGCCGCAATGTTCGGCAGCATTGCCGCGATGGTATCGCCTACGCCGATGCCCTTGCCGACAAGATAGGAGGCAAAGCGCTTGCAGCGCTCATGCGTCTGGGCCCATGTGAAGCTGCGGCCTTCGTAGACCGTGCTGACGTGATCCGGATATACGGCCGCGCTGCGCGCGAGGAAGCTCAGCGGCGACAGCGGCACGTAGTTGGCGGGGGTCTTGTCGAGGCCGACGTTGTACTGGTTCTGTCCACTCATCGACACACTCCTCAAAGCGCCTCAGAGAAATCCGATCGAGATCCAGGGGAAGACGGCGACGATGATCAATCCCACCAGAAGCGCCAGCAGATAGCCCCAGATCGGCCTGATGCCCTCGGCCGGATCGACCTTTCCGATGGCGCAGGCGGCATAATAGCCGACGCCGAATGGCGGGGCGAATAGCCCGATACCCATCGCCAGAATGATGATCATGGCGTAGTGCACCTCGTGCACGCCGACGAGATGCGCGATCGGAAACATCAGGGGCCCGAACAGCACGATCGCCGGAATGCCTTCCAGCACGCTGCCGAGGACCACGAAGGCCAGGATCGAGACCGCGATGAAGGTCGCGGCGCCGCCGGGCAGGCCGGTCATGGAGGCCGCCAGCGCGCGCGAGAAGCCGGATTGGGTCAGGCCCCAGGCCATACCGGTCGCAGTCCCGATGATCAGCAGGATCGCGCCAGACAGGCACGCGGTCTCGATCAGCATCGGCAACAGCCGCCGCCAGTTGAACTGGCGGTAGATCAGGAGGCCGATCAGCAGCGCATAGACGATGCCGATCGTGGAGACTTCAGTGGCGGTGGCGATGCCTTCGACCACGGCGTAGCGAATGACAAAGGGCAGCGCCAGGGCAGGGATGGACACGACGAACGCGCGCGCGATCTCGCCTGAGGTCGCGCGCTGGACGTGGCTCAAATCCTCACCGCGATAGCGCCACCACACCAGTCCCGAGAGCGTCAGCGCGAGCACCACGCCGGGCAAGAGGCCGCCGGTGAACAGTGCCGAGATCGACACGCCGGTGACCGAGCCGATCGTGATCAGCACGAGGCTTGGTGGGATGGTTTCGGTCTGGGCGCCGGTGGCTGCCAACAGCGCGACGAGATCGCCGGGGCGGGCGCCGCGCTGCTTCATCTCCGGAAACAACACGGGCGCAACGGCCGCCATGTCGGCCGCCTTGGCGCCGGAGATCCCGGAGACGAGATACATCGCGCCGACCAGCACGTAATGCAGGCCGCCGCGGACATGGCCGAGCAGGCTCGCCAGGAACGTCACCATGGCCCGCGCCATACCGGTCATCTCGATCAGGAGTCCCAGGAACACGAACAGCGGCACGGCGAGCAGAATGAGGTGGCTCATGCCCTCGTCCATCCGCCCGACCAGCACCATCAAGGGCGTGCGCGTGGTCAGCGCCAGATAGCCGAGGATCGCCAATCCAAACGCGAATGCGATCGGCACGCCCGCGAACACGCAGAAGCCGACCACGCCGACGAAGAAGATGAGGAGGTTGATATTCCCGAGCGGCTTCAGCAGCGGCTGCGCGAACCAGAACAAGGCGATCAGGATGACGACCGTCGCCACAGCCGCCAGAGACGTCTTGAGGTCGCCGACGCGGATCAGCCGCAGCAGCGCGAACAGTGCCATCAGGCAGATGCCGACGGGCAATGCCGCGGCGCGCCAGGTGTTGGAAATCTGGAGCGCCGGCGTGGTGATGAAACTTTCCTCGTAGGCGTATTCATAGGCCGGGTGCACGATCAGCAGCAGGAACGCTAGGGCCGCGCAGGTTGCGACCACGTCGAGATAGGCCCGGAGCCGCGGACCTGCGCTTGCGACCAGCGCCGTCATCCGCATGTGCTCGCTACGGCGGAACGCGACCGCCGATCCCAGCATCGCCAGCCACAGGAACAGCATCGAGGCCAGTTCGTCCGACCACACCAGCGGCGCATGCAGCACGTAGCGCGAGACCACGCCGGCAAACAGGATGACGACCTCGGCGACGACCAGGATCGCCGCCGGGATCTCGACCAGCCATTTCAGCCCAAGTTCGATGGAACCGAGCGCAGGCCGGCGGCGAGGGGGTGTTGCCACCTCGCCGGCCACGGCTGGCGTCATGTCGACATGAGCCATGGCACGGCCCCTATTGCTTGCGCGTTACGACAGCTTGCCGACGGACTTTTCGAGCAGCTCCCAGGCCTTCTCGCCGTACTTGCCCTTCCACTCGTTGTAGAAGCCGGCCGCGCGCAGCTTATCCCGGAACGGCCCGACCTCGGGCTGGTTGAACAGCAGGCCTTTGCCGGAAAGCTCCTGCTTGACGGTCGCATTGAGCTTCTCGGTGTCCTCGCGTTCCTTGACGGCGGCCGCGTTGACGTTCTTGGCGACGATCGTCTTGATGTCGTCCGGCAGCGTCTGCCAGGCGCGGCGGTTCATCAGGAACCAGAAGCCGTCCCACATGTGGTTGGTCATCGAGCAGTATTTCTGGACCTCGTAGAGCTTCGCCGTCGAGATCAGCGCCAGCGGGTTTTCCTGGCCCTCGACGATCTTGGTCTGAAGCGCCGAATAGACCTCGGCGAAGTTGATCGAGGCGGGCGAGGCATCGAACGCCTTGAACATCGAGGTCCACAGCGGCGACACCGGCACGCGGATCTTGAAGCCCTTGAAGTCGTCCGGGCCGTTGATCGGCTTGGTCGACGACGTGGTCTGCCGGAAGCCGTTGTCCCAGATCTTGTCCATGACCTCGAGGCCGGCCTTGTTGATCTCGCCGCGAACATAGGCGCCGAGATCGCCGTCCATGGCCTTCCAGACCGTTGGATAGTCCGGGAACGCGAAGCCGATGCCGTTGATCGAGGCCGCCGGCACCAGGGTCGCCAGGATCAGGCCGGACAGCGTGAAGAATTCGACGCCGCCGGAGCGCACCTGGCTCAGCATGTCGGTGTCGGAGCCGAGCTGGCTGTTCGGGAACACTTGCAGGTCGAACCGGCCGTTGGTTTCGGTCTTGATGGCTGCGGCCATCTCACGGGCGCGCGTCACGAACGGATGCGACTCAGGCAGGTTGTTGGCGAACTTGTAGGAGAACTCGGCGGCCTGGGCACGGGCCACATAGGGCGCGCTGACGCCGCCAAAGACGGCGGTCGCGGCGGAGGCCTTGAGAAGCGTGCGGCGGGAAAAACTCATGGGTCTGCTTCCTCGGAAGTTTGTTCTTGTTGTGAGACGCAAACCTATACGGACGGTCTGGTCGGCAGTCATCTGCGATCTCGCGAAGCTCGCTTATTGCAGCCGGACAAGGTCGCGGCAATATCGGCTTTCGGCAGAGGGGTCTGATTCAAAAACTGAAAAACAACCCCATGCACAGTAGCCGTCAAGAGCTGAGGCAACGGGCGATGGCCGGGCCGGAAATCGGCTGGAAGCGAAGGCTTCGTGGCAGGAAGTCGGGCTAAATATTTGATCCAATTAGATCTAAATATATTCCATAATATACCTTATGCGAATTACGGATATGGATGCGCGAGGCAAAACGCCCACTCACTGATGCTCACTTTTGATTCCTGCACTATCGGACGAGACCAGTCCCTCAGGCGAAGAGTCCGCAGAGAACAGCCCGCGGGCGGTCGTCCGCGGGAGCCCGAAAAGATCCGGTCGAACGTCAGTTTACCCCCGCGCGGTCGAAGTCCTCTTCTTCCTCGGCGTCTTCGTCGCGTGGGCCGTCTTTTCGTGGAAGACGGACCCGTCGGCGCCTCCGTTACCCGTATCCAGCACCGGCTTGATAGAATTCAGCGTTTCCGATTGCAGGAAGCTGAAGGGTTGATAGATCGCAGCGAGGGTGTCTTCCGGGATCTTGCCCAGAGCCTTGATCGTCCGATCTCCGCCGCCGGCGTTCCATGCGCCCTGCCACAGGCGCGCAAGACAATCCGATCCGGCCGCGATGACGGCTTCCGTATCCTTGCCGAACTCGTCCCAGAGTATCTGCGCCATGGGCTTTGGCGTCTCGCCCTCGTTCGCCTTGTAGAGTTCGACGATATCCATCGGCTTGATCTTGGCAAAGGTCTTCTGCATCAGGGTGACGACCTCCCAGCCGGCCGCCTTTCCATTGGCAGGCAGCTTTCCGGCCGGCATCTTTTCGAGAGCGGTCTCAACGGCGGGCCACAGCTTGTCGACGTGGTAGTCGAGCATGTCGTCCTCGTATGCCCCGTGCACGCCCGCCCCGTACGAGATCATCCCGTCCACCATCTCTCCCGTGGTGCGGCTGCGGACCTTGCCCTTCTTCGCGCGATCCGGATCCCCGTTGAAGAGATAGGAGATGTGGAGCGGCTGGCATGCGTCCCCGACGTAGTGCGAGAGGATGCCGGCAACGCAGACGAACCGTTCGGCGTCCCCCTGCTTTACGTAGTAGACCATCGCGTCGAAGATCTGCCAGCACCGGAACGGCAGAAGACCCCGGCTCTCGTCGAGCGTCGGGTGCTCCTTCTTCACCGCGTCGTAGTATCGCTGCCAGATGGCAACGTCGAGCTTGGCGGGCTTGTCGCAGATATCGAGAAGCGTCGACCCTTCGGGCAGCGGCTTCTTGAGCTTGCGGTCCATGTCCGCGAAATGGTTGGCGTGCTCCGGAGCCTTGGGTCCGCCGCGCTTGTACGGCCCGATCTTCCACACGAGGTCCGGAACGTCGGCGAGAGGCACGAAGTCCTTCTTGCTCAATCCCGACGTCGCCTTCTTCGTCACGGCGTCGATGTCGAAGGTGATCCGCTCGAGGTTGGCCGTCATCAGCTTCGCGAGATGCCCGTCGGAAAGATGTCCGATCGCCATGTTGGCGATGCCATAGTGTCCTACCGTTCCCCAGTAGTCGGGCTGATCCGCGTTCCAATCGCGGATGAGGTCGACCTCGAGACGGGCACAGACGTTGCTGAGGGACGTCGCCAGGGCGTACGAACTGCCGGCGGCGTCGGCCCCGTCGACGAACACCTGCCCTCCCCACTGTAGGGCCAGAGGCAGCGGTGGCTTGCCGGCGTCGACTTCAATCAACCAGACCGTTCCTGAATCGCCGGGGTGTGTACCGAGCGAGGTCGACGGTGCGCGCGGCCCGATCAGAAAGTCCGAGACGAATTCGAAGCCGCCGACCGACTTGAACCGGTAGAACATCGCCGCGATCTCGCCGTGCATCTCGCGCGAGGCGGCTCCGAAGGCCCGGACCGGGCAGCCGATCAGCTTGAGCGAAAGGTTGTCCGTGGCGAGATCCGCGAGTTTTCCGATCTGCCCGACGCCGTAGACCTGCGTCGTCCACCGATGGACGTCGTGGATCTCCACGAGCGCGGCATCGAGATCGACGTAGACGTTCTTGCCGGGCCATCCGTCGTACAGCGCGGGGAAGAGCTCGCGGGAAAGCGATTTGGCCGATGCCGTCCCGATCTCGACCCTGTTGCCGCCGATCACGGTGTAGATCGGGGTTCCGGGCGCGCCAGCGACGTGCCGGTTCGTAAGTGCGTACGTCGTATGGCCGTCGGTGACGAGGCAACCGACCGAGGCGATGTGCTCCTGCCCCTGGACGTCGACGACGAGAGGATAGCCTCCGCCCACCAGGTTCGTCGGAAACGTGTAGTTCGCCTCCCATTGGTGTCTGACGTCGTCCAGTTCGGCCTTGATCACGCAGATCGGCGCCTTCCGCCCGTCCGACATGTAGACGGCAGGCGGAATGAAGTCCGCGGGCTTCACGCTTCCGCCGGGCGCGAAATGATGCTCGTCCAGCCATTCCCGGACGAAGACGAGGATGGCCGGCCACGAGTAGTAGCGGACTTCCGAGTTCTCGAGGGTTCTGACACCCTTCGCCCCGCCGGTTTCGCCGCCCTTGCCCGGCAACGGATCGGTCTTCCGGATGCGATACCTCCCGATAGCCGTTCCGACGACGTTTGCCTTGTGGACAAGATGAAGGTGGAATTCATCGCGCGCCTTCAGGAGATCGGTAATCGAAAGCATTCCAAAGTCGTCGTCGCGGGAAAGGTAATCGGTCATGCAACCTCCCTGCTCCGCCCGGACGGCGGTAGCGCAATGGATTTGATCGATAAAGTCCGAACCGCCGGGTTACGCGGTCTTTGATGCGGTAGTATGAAATCTAGTCGGCAATCTCAGTATGTATGGCGGAATCTCCGCATGCTGTCAAAGCCGGCGGAACCGGTGGTCCGATCGCGGGCGATGTCCGGCCCGAGATGACCGCCTTCCCGATCGCTCTCCGAACTTTTTACCGAGCGCTTTAGAGGGCGGCCGCCAATGCAAGAATTACCTTTGATTATACCAACCGGTGCAGGAATCAGCCGGATTCCATGTAGAAATTGATCACGCGGTTACTTAGCAATACGCTCCTGTGCAGGAATCAATAGTGAGCGCCACTCACCGATCCGTGCACGACCCAGCCTACTTCAGCGAAATCGTGACTTGGCTGATATTGGCCGCGAGCTCGACGCCTGCCTTCGGGCCTTGCAGCACGATCGTGACGCCCTTCTCGTTGCGGAGGTGAGCGCCAGTAACTCCGCCGACCAGCGCAAAGCCGCCGCCGACGGAGCTGTAGGTACCGGCGAAGTCACCGACCTCGCGGATATCAGAGGCCCAGCCGTCGAGACGGCCGATCGTGGCGCCGGCCGTGATGCCGAAGCTGAGACCGGTGATCTTGAACGGATAGGTCTTGCCGCGATAGGCCAGCGTTCCGCGGCCGACGCCGCCGCCGACGAGAAGGCCGGCCTTGACGATCTTGACGTGGACATGACCGGCCGCCTGCGCGAAGGATGGTGTCGAGGGTATCGCGAGCCCGAGCGCCAGCAGGAGCATGACAGCCAGGCGGAACACGCCCACCCACCGTTCAGGGTTTTGCGGCATCGACCTTCTTCCAGGTCTCGTCGGGGTCGAACAGCGTGGTGCGCTCGGCGATGAACTCGGTGCGCTTGCCGAGATCCTTCTGGTAGACGGTGCCGTCGTGATTGACGAGGAAGGTCATCACGCCGGAATTGCCGTATTCGGCAGGCCAGGCGATCAAGCCGAAGCCACCGATCATCTTGCCCTTGACGACATAGTTGAGCGCGCCGCCCGTCGCATTCCGGCCCTGCCCCTTGAGAATGTGGAAGTAGTAGCCGTGATAAGGCGCAGGCCCGACATCGCTTGCCCTATAGCCCTCCTTGGAAGCGTCGGCGGCCATCGCGCCGAGCGGACTCGGATCGCTGTCGTCGCGCCAGAACAGGCCGTCCTTCTTGCCCGGGGACGAGACGATCCGCTGGGCATAGACGCCGGCGCCCTCGCCGCGGTCCTTGTCGGCATATTCGTTCTGCGCGTCGACATAGGCGAGTGCGGTCTGAATCGCGTCGAGCTCGTTGCGGCCGATGCGGCGGCGAAGCACCTCGATCCGGCCCTCGTCGGTGTCGAACTCCCAGCCGTTCCTGGCGTTGACCAGAGGAATCGGGAACGGGAAATCATCCGGGCCCAGCATCAAGGTCGCGGTCTTGTTGCCCTCTGCCTTGATGCCGTGCTTGGCATCGTACATCGACGTGAACCGCGCGCGGATGTCGTTGTCGGCGACCTCGTCTCCGGACGAAACGATGTCCTCGGCGGCCCTGCCGAGCACTTTCAGGATGTCTTTCGAACCAGCCCTGACCGCAGCGGCGAGCGCGGCGGCAGCGTCCTCCGGCGACTTGTATGATTGCTGCGCGAGCGACGGCGAGCCGAACAACGTGAGCGCCACCAAGCCGGGCAGGATCGCACGATGGAACGAATTCAGACCGATCATGGCACCACCTCTGCAGGGATCTTCGCGCCGCCGGCGAGCCAGTCGCGGTAGGTACCGAATGTCAACCCGAGCTTGTCGTAATAGACGCGCAGATATCCATCGGCGCCGCGGGTCACCGCATCAGGCATCACCTGCTCGACCTCCTGCGCCATCACGCCGACATAGGCCTTGTCGCTGCCGATATAGCTGAAGCGATAGTAGCCGAGACCGTTGGCGAGATGACCGAGCAGGACGATGTCGTGCTTCAGCGCGATATCGGAACGCCGGCCACCGCCGCCTCCGCGACCACCACCTCCGCCACCCCCGCCGTGAAATCCACCACCTCCGCCGCCACGTCCTGCCATGCTCGGCGCGCCGCCACCTCCACCGCGCGGCATGCTCCCCATGCTCGATCGCCCCCGCGCCGATGCCGCGGCCGCTGACCGGCCAGAGGAGACGTTCATCGCTCCGCCGCGATTGCCGCCACCGGAACGGTTTCCTGCGCCACCGCCGCTGCCGCGGTTCACAGCCTTGGCGCGATCACCGCCGCCCTTGCCAGCATTCTTGGCCCTGTCGCCGCCGCCCTTGGCGCGATCGCCTGCACCGGCTCGATCACCACCGCCTGGCCGATCGCCACGATTGCCGGCACGGTCACCCGCTCGATCTCCTGCGCGATCTCCTGGGGCGCCGCGATCACCAGCACGATCGCCTGCGCGGTCGCGCGCTCCCTGATCCGGACGCAGCACCTGGTTGCCGTCACGGCCGCGGAAATCCATCCGGTCGGATGCGCCTGCCCTGATGTTGTTGTTGCCGAAGCGCTGCTGGACGTTGGCGTTGTTGTAGCGCACGCCTCCCCGATGCGCCGCGTTGTGTTGCCAGCCGGTGTTGATGTTGGTGGTGCGATGATTGACATAGACGTTGCGGTTGCCCCAGTTGGCGCCGCCGCCCCAGTAATTACCCCATCGCCCGATCGCCCAGGCCGTGCCGAACGCGATTCCGGCCGCGACCACGCCCGCGCCGATATAGGAGGGATAGCCAAAATAATACGGCGGATAGGATGCATAGGGCCAGGCGCCGTAAACCGTCGCCGGATCGTAATAAGGCACGTAGACCGCCTGCGGATCGGCCTGCTGGATCACAACGACCTGCTTGCCTTCCTGGGACTGCACGCTGACCTTCTGCTGCTTGGTGGTGACCAGCTTCTTGTTGTCATAGGCCTTGTTGCGCAGGCGCTGGATCGCATCCATCACGTCGGGTTGCTGCGCGAGAAAGGCGTCACCGAGTTGCTCGGTCCATTCGAGCTTGTCGCTCATCATGGCCAGGACGTCGGCGGTGCTGACGAGTGCCTTGACGCTGTCGTCCCAGGCCTGCTTATCGACCTCCGTCTTCAGCGCATCGCCCTTCAGCGTCTTGCGCTCCTTTAGCCAGCGGTCGGCCTGCACCAGTTCAAGTGGATAGGTCGAAGCCGCCAGCACATTGGCAAGGAGCTCGTCGGGATAGAGCGCGATCGGGGCCACCAGAGCTTCGAGCTGCTCCGGCTTCAAGAGCTCGGCTGACGGTGCCGGCGGAGCTGCCGGCTGTGCCTGGGTGCTCGGGGCCGCCGTCGTTGTCGGAGCCGCCGGCGTCGCAGCCTCAGCCATTGCAGCGGCGGGGACCGCCACCACCAGCGCAAGCGCCATCAGGGTCCTGCCGCAGCGAAACATCACGACCTCCACAAGACTTTCCGTCTGCGACCATCGGACCGGGGCACAAGCATTTGTTGATCGAGATCAACGAAACCGTGCGGTCGCCCTGCTGCAACGCAAGAGCTCACTCGATCAGCTCGGCCTCCATCAGGAGCCTACCGGGCACTGTGAGGCCGAGTGCATTGGCCGCCTTCGCGTTGATCACCAATTCGAACTTGGTTGCAAACTGTACCGGCAGAGTACGAATCTCCGCACCACGCAGGATGCGGTCGACATAACCAGCTCCGTCGCGAAACTGCTGGGTGAGATCTGCGCCATATGACATCAGGCCGCCGTTCATCGTGTAGAAGCGGACGGCGTAGATCGCCGGCACGCGACGCTGCGCCAGCAGCGGAATGGCCATCCCGCTCTGTGCCGCGAAGAAGCCGCCGTCCGGCAGCACAACGATGCCGCTGCCGCTGCGCGCGGCTGCTTCGATCGCCGCCGCGATCTCGGCGCTGCTGCGGACGCTGGCACCTGTCACCTTCATGCCGAGACGATTTTCCATCTGGCGCGCGGCCTGGAGATAAAATGGCGCGTAAGGCGCTGACTCCGGATTGAACAGAACGGTGGCATGACTCAAATCAGGCACCATGTCCTTCAGCAGGCTCAACCACTTCCCGCTCATCGAATGCTCATAGAGCGAGAAGCCGGTCAGATTGTTGGTCGGTCGCGCCAGATTGTTGACCAGGCCGGTCCCGACGGGATCGGACAGCCCCACGAAAACGATCGGAATCGTTTGCGTCGCATTGCGCAACGCCCGGGTTGTCCCCGTGCTGGTCGCAAGCAGCACGTCCGGCCGGGAGGCAACAAGCTCAAGCGCGTCTGTTTGCTGCCGCGCCGGATCAGGATGCCATCGGTCATTGTTCTGACCGGCAATGTGCCCGGCGATCCCGGCGCGCAGATGCGTGTCGGTGCCTTTCAGCAGGGGCTGGCCGATCTCGGCTGGATCGCCAACCAGAACTATCGGTTCGAGGTGCGCTGGCCCGGTCCTGTCCTGCGCCAGATCCTGGGCTCTCGCCAGAACCGGGAACGCAGTCGCTGCGCCGACCAGCGACATGAATTCACGGCGTTTCATCGCACTCCACCACTCCCCGACTGCGCCGCGCCCGTCCCGGCCACAACGCAACTGCGAAAGGAAACGATCCCGCCGACCCCCAAGGCTTGATCAAGATCAAGATACCGATCCTTATCGGACGATCGGGAGACTGACCGTGAACAGCGCACCGCCGGCTGGCAGGTTCGCGGCAGCCATCGTGCCGTGATGGGCCTCGATGATGGTTTTCGCGATCGCGAGCCCCATCCCCATGCCCTGCGGCTTGGTCGTAAAGAACGGATTGAAGACGTTTGCGAGATCGTCGGCCGCGATGCCGGGACCGGTATCGGCGATCCTGATCTCGGCCTGGTTGCCGACGCGGAACGTCGCCACACTCACCTCTCGCTTCTTCGTGTCCGCATCGGAGATCGCGTCCATCGCGTTGATGATGAGGTTGAGAATGACTTGCTGGACCTGGATGGGATCGCCCTTGATGGGCAGATCAGCGATGGCAGGGACATAGCTCAGCGAAATGCGGCGCCCGTCGGCAACGGCCGCTACCAGCCCGATCGCCTCCCACACGGTGTCGTTGAGCTTGAGGTTCCTGATCTCGAACGGTGTCTTCTTCAGGACGCTGCGCAGACGGCGGATCACCTCGCTCGCCCGCTGGTCGTCGCGCCTGATGTCGGCAAGAATGTGCCGGATCTCTTCGAGATCTGGCGAGGCGGCCTTGAGCATCAGCTCTGCGGTCTCGGCGTTGGTCAGGATCGAGCCGAGCGGCTGGTTCAGCTCGTGGGCAATCGACGTCGTCAACTCTCCGACGGCCGAATAGCGATTGGCATGAGCGAGTTCGGCAAAGCGCTGGCGCGACTCGACCTCAGCAAGCCGCCGGCGACGGCGTTCATGAAGGAGACCGCTGATCAGGCCCCCCTGCACCAGGAACACGGCCGTAATCATCAACATCTGCCAACGGAAACGTTCCCAGATGTTAGGCTCACGAAACAGAATTTCGCTCCCGGCAGGTAGACTGCTTTCGTCGATGCCCCAGCGCTGCAGCTCGTGCCAGTCATATTTCGGCACCCCAAACCCGATCGGCTCGTATTTGATGCTGGACGGCTTCTCCCCGCGGAGGACGCGAATGGCGGCATCAACGGTCTTCCGGGTCGTCTCCGCAGTCGAATGCATCGGGCCACCGACAGTGCTGCCGCCGAAGAACGGCTCCTGGTAGGAAAAGATCGGTGCGTTCGCGACCGCATGCAGGCTGCGTAGCGCGATATCGCCTTCATGGACGATTCCAGCGGCATCGACCGACATCAGGCCCCAGAACAGCGCCGTATGCGGCGGAAGCTTCGCCGCGCGTTGCAGAATCTCCTCGAACGACAGGTCCGAATACCAGACGATTGCGAGCCGGTCTCCAAGCGGCTTCAGCTCGCGCGCGACCTCGTCCACCCAGAATTTCTCCAGCGGCGAGGCACCAATCACCACGGCGACGGTCTTGGTATCCGGCTTCACCTGGAGGATGTTCTCGAAGGCCGCCACGAAGTCGTTCCGGACTGACACGACGACGTCCTTGTCGGTGAGGTCGAAACGGTTCACTAGCCGCTGCTCCACCACCGTCAGCACCGTCAGCACCGTCGGCGTGTCGGGAAACAGCTTCTGGCGGTATCTCTGCACGAACCGCGCCGCAGGCGCGCCGATGCTCAATACGATGTCCGGTGGCGCACCCTGATAGACCGAGCCGAGATACTCCACGAAGGGCGCCTCCGGGCCGGGATTGTTGAAGCGCGCGGAGAGCAACGTGTGCTCCTGGATATCGAGCGGCCATGGCGATTGCCGCTCGAGCTCGGCCTTGATGCTGCGCGCATACTCGCTCCAGGGACGGAATTCCCGTCCGAAGGAATCCAAAACCAGCACGCGCTTGAGCTCGCGATAGCGAGGCTCGCCAAGCTCGACGGCGCCGGCCGGTCTGGACGGCATGCAGGCAGCGAGCAACAGGCCGAGACCCAGCAACGCGACCGCGACAGGCCACGATTTGTCCGACGCTTTGGAGCTGCCGCCGCTCATCTGCCTCCCCGACGGCGTTCTCCGCTCATCGCTGGCTGCAATCCTAGCGGGAACCGTGCGACTTCGACAGACCTGGAAACCGACCCTCAACAGCGGGTGACGACCCGGCCATAAGCATCAACCGCCTGCACGCAAGAGGATCCATAGTACGCGCCGGCCGCACCGGCCGCCGCGCCTACGGCCACCGCGCGGCGCGTCGTCCGCCGGGCGACTCCGGCATAGCTCATGGGCGTGAGCGGCCTTCCGACCCGGGCCTCCGCTTCGGAGAAGAAGCCGCTCTCGGCCACACGACCCGCGCCATTCCACGACATCCCGGCGGCGAAGGTAGCGACGGCGACGGCACACATGAAGATCGTTCGTGATCTGCTCATTTCGTGACTCCTGTCGGTGTACCGGGGGGAAGTTCGTCGAAATCCGCCACCGCGGCGGCATCCAGATCGATCTTGGTGGCGCCGGCTGGGGCCTTGAACACGAAGGTGTCGGCGTCGGTGAAGGCGTCAGTCTTCCAGTCCCTGATCCGCAGCGTGTATTGCGGCGCACCCGTGAGCGTCTTACTGGTGATCACGTATTTTCGCGGCACGGGCTTTGCGCCGGGCTCGATCCAGATCTGCCAGTCGGTGTCCGGCGTGCGAAATGCGAGATGCTCGCATTCAACGCCGTCGATCACGCCCTGACCGATGTGCTTGCCCTCGGTGGTCGTGGCCATCAGTTCGTCGAACGCGTTGGCGAGGATGAGGTCGGTGCCCGGCATGCCGAGACCGGAGTGGGACTGCATGCCAGCGATCATCTGATCCACGGTGCCCGGCGCATCGGCCTGCATGTAGGATTTGGCATCGTTGCCGTAGAGCGAAATGGTCTTGCCGTCATAGACCAACTCGACGTCGGAATAGCCGCCGGTGCGGTTGACGCGCAACTTGTCGGGCCGGCTCAGCTTGATCTGGCCGGAACTCGCGAACTGGATCTTCTGGAGCTCCGGCGTGATGATCTCGATGTCGCTCTCGAAGGATGCGGACAGCGTGGTCTGGCTGCCGAGATAGTCGGTCATCGCCTTCAGAATTTTGGCCGGATCATCGGCGCTCGCCGGTGAGGTCGCTGCAAGCAGCAACACGGCCGCTGCAGCGCCCCACATCACGCGGAAGCGTACGTGAAGGAATGCTTCTTGTTTCATATCGATCCTCCTGAGATAGGGGGCTATTCAGCGCGAGTTCGAACCCGCTTCTTTGATATGTATCAAGCTTCGCGTCGGGCTATATCGCGCGGGGCAGCGATAGCTAGTTTCCTGACCTCGATCCCCCCGGGGAACGGGCGGACCAGGCTGTCGGCATCGAGTTCCTTCAGGTTGGACTGAACACTGGACAGCACGATGTCGGTCGCGCAGGCCACCATCAGATTGACATTCGGACCGTTGTCCTTCCTTGCCTTGATCCTGCAGCGAGCAAACTGCCGACGATCTGATCGCCATCAATGATAAAGCCGCCGCCATAGACGTCCAAGATATCAATGAAACCGAGCTTGCCGCCTGGCGCGCGAACACTTTGTCGCAACGATCCGCACCCGTGGCCCAGGCACCGTTCAGGTCGACGCACCGGCGCCGCCGGATGTTACAAGGAGCGAGCCGATCAACGACGCAGCCGAGGCGAACGACTTGCGTAAAGCGATCATGATTCTGTTCAATGACCGCTCAACACCAGTGTCTTGATCGGCAACAGGAGTGCCTGGATACGCAGCAGCAGCGCGTGCACGAGGCCCACGCCGTCAACGACGTGCAGCGCAATGGCACGGCCGGTCGAGGTGTCCTTGGCAGAGATCTCCTCATGATTACTGGTATAGGCGTTGACGATGCAACTGCTGCCCGGCGTTACGCCCTCGAGCCCGCCCTTGTAGAGCGGCTCCAGGAACGCGAGAATGGTACCGGGTCTCGCGGCATTCTGCGCCTCGACCAGTTGTTGTCCCCCCGAGACCTGTCCGGCCGCGATGTAGTCCTGAACGGACGTCACGACCATCGGGATGATCACCCAGGGTTTGGAGATGCAGCTCGCTTCAGCCACCATCCCTTCCTTGATCACGTTCGACTCGATCTGCCCAAAACCTGCCTGCAAGCTCTTCCTGCCCGCTCCCTCCGGGATCAAAATCCCGGCCGGCCGCATGATTTGGGCGACAAGGTCTCCCCTCCGAAGGAAGAACTGCTCGACGCGCCCATCGACGCCGGCGCGAACGATGGTCTTGTCGAGATCAACCTGAGCTTGCGCGAGCGCAGCTTCAGCGCTGGCCTTCTGCGCCGGCAGAAGCGTCGAGACCTGCAGGGCCGCGGATTGACCCACGGCAGTCGCCGCGTCGATGCCGGCCTGGCGATGATCGACCATGACCTGCAGCTTGTCGATGTCGCGTTGCGCAACGATGCCGGGATTGCGACGTTGCAGCTCCGCTTTCGTATCAAGCTCATCCTTGGCCTGCTGGTAGTTGGCCTTGGCTTCCTGAGTCTGCGCCTCAGCCTTGACCACGTCGGATTTCGCCGCCACCAGCGACGCATCAATCTCGGCAATCTTCCGTTTGGCGGTTTCGAACGCGGCCTGCTGCTTGGAACTGTCCAGTGTAAAAAGCACGTCGCCCTGCTTCACCTGCGCGCTGAATCCGACCTTGACCTCCTCGACGCGTCCCGAGCCCTCAGGCAGGATCGGCACTGTACGGAAATACAGCGTCGCCGACTCTGCGGTGGGATGGAAATAGAAGATCATGGTGATCAGCGCGACCGTGAGCATCAGGCAGCCCGTGATGCCCCATCGCAGCTCGTACCAGACGGAAAAGAACGTGATCTCCTTGCCGAACCGCTTTCCCTGGGCATAACGCCGATAGAGATAATCCGGCACGATCGTCAGCAGGGAGCAGAACATGAGTTCAAACATGATTGTGCTCCCTTTCCTTCGCCGGTCCGGTTGGTTGCGATGGCGGCGGGCCGGGTTGCCCGTCCTCGCTCACCTCACCCGGCGTCGTGTCGGCGATCTTCTCGACGGAATCGGCGATGCTGCGCAGCGGCGTGCCGAAATCCGGAAGATCGATCAGCGCCAGCAGCAGGCCCGCGACCCAGAAGATGTGCATGTGCGTGAACAGCGAGATCAGGCCGAGCACGGCGACGAACTCGAATTGCAGCTTCTGCGACTTGTGCGCCATCCGCTCCGGCAGGCTGTGCAGTTTCCAATAGAGCGTGCCAACCCACAGGATGACGCCGATCAGAAACACGCCCATCACCACCATCAGCGTATCGGTGCCGCTCCCGGGCGCGAGATAGAACGGCAGATGATGTGGCGCCATCGGATGCAACTGCTCGTTCAATTGTCTCTCCCCGTCAAACGTGCTCTGGCGACACTGTGTTCAGGCAGTCTGTCGGTTTGCTTGATTTGAATCAAGGGAATGTTCCCCGCCGAATATAGCGTTTCGCGAATGCTGGTTGAATAATCACTGGGAGTCGCCTGTCATGCCCGGCCTCGACGATCTCATTCCCAACGCCACCCAGATCCGGAAAGAAGCCGCCCGCAAGGAAGCGGAGAAGGCCGAGGAATATGTTCGCCGCGCCGCAGCCGCTGACGCCGAGAAGCGCGCGCTGATCGACCGTCTGGGCAAGCCCTCCGGCAAGAGCGAGGAAGAGAAGATCAAGCTCGCGGCGACCATCATCCAGCGAGCCGTGAGAAACGGTCTGACCGAGGTGCTCGTCTATCGCTTCCCCAACTCGCTCTGTACCGACAAGGGGCGTGCCATCAATCAGATGGAAACAGGCTGGCAGAACACGTTGACCGGAATCCCCAAGGAGATCTTCCAGCTCTGGGCCGACTACCTCCAGCCGCGAGGTTATCGCATCGCCTACCAGGTCATCGATTTCCCGGGCGGCATGCCGGGCGATATTGGCGTCACTATTTCCTGGGACCATTGACGAGCGCAACAACGAAAGGACCGGCATGGCCAAGCACGCGCCCGCAGAACGCATGAAGCGGAAGGACTACGAGAAGGAGCTCGAAAAGCTCCAGGTCGAGCTGTGTCACCTCCAGGAGTGGGTCAAGGCCCAGAAATCGAAGGTGATCATCATCTTCGAGGGCCGCGACGCCGCCGGCAAGGGCGGGACCATCAAGGCATTGACCGAAAAGGTGAGCCCGCGGGTCTTCCGTATCTGCGCCCTGCCCGCGCCATCCGACCGCCAAAAATCCCAGATGTTCCTGCAGCGCTATATCCAGCAATTCCCGGCCGGCGGTGAGATCGTGATCTTCGACCGGAGCTGGTACAACCGCGCCGGCGTCGAATATGTCATGGGCTTCTGCTCGGCGGCCGAACACAAACGATTCCTGGAACTGTGTCCGCAGGTCGAGAAGTTCGCGGTCGAGGCCGGCATCCTCCTGATCAAGCTTTGGCTTGAGGTCGGCATGGAGGAGCAGGAGCTGCGCTTCAAGGCGCGTATCGAGGATCCGCTAAGGCAATGGAAGCTGAGCCCGATGGACACCGAGTCGTTCGGACGCTGGTATGATTACTCCCGCGCGCGCGACATGATGTTCGAGGCGACCGACACCAAGCACGCGCCGTGGCGGCTGATCCGCTCGAACGATAAGCGACGCGCGCGGCTCAACGTCATCTCACACATCCTGCAGACGATCCCCTACAAGAAGGTCAAGCGCGAGAAGGTCAAGCTGCCACCGCGCTCCCACAAGGGACGCTACAACGACCAGGCCAGCCTGCGCGGCCTGAAATTCGTTGAGGAACGTTACTGAAGCGCCCTCAATCATGAAAACGAAAAACGGGCTGCGATGCGGCAGCCCGTCTTGTCGTGAGCCTCGTGGACTATTTCAGCCGGATCGTGACGCCGCCGACCGCGGCCGATACTTCCGCGCCGACCTTCGGTCCGCTGAGCTGAAGGATCACGCCATTGCCGTTCTGCAGCTGCACGGCGCCAGCGCCGGCGGCAATCGCGCCACCTGCTCCGCCCGCCGCGTAGGAGCCTTCAATCGACTGCGGTCCCTTCAGATTGAGCGCGCGACCGACCAGCCTGCTGGTCGAGGCGCCAACGGTGAAGCCCACGCTCATACCGGAGACGGTGAAGGGATATTTGTGCCCTCGATATAGCAGCACGCCGTCCCCGCCGCCCACGCCGACGATGAAGCCGCCCTTGGTGAAGACGACGGCGACCTGGCCGGTGTCGGCACGCGAGGGCGTAGTGAAGCCGGCGACAGTTACGAGCGAGGTGACCAGGGCAGCGTAGATGGCAGTCTGTTTCATAGTTCTGTTCCCCCTTTTGGTAATGATGCAGAAGCGCTTTGGATTGACCGGGAGCTCTCCGTTACTTTGTGCCGCCTTTGGCCGCCTCGTAAGCGTCCCGATAACCTCGCGCGATGGCACGCACGCCTCGCCCGATATCGTCGTAGACATCGTCGGGGAGATTTGCCAGCGACACCCGAAGCGACCATTCGGGCGCGTCGAAACCGCCGCCATTCAGCAACACGATGCCATGGGCTTCGGCCAGCCGAAACGCGAGATCGAGCGGATGAACATTCTTTTTCAGGTAATCGACGGCCTCGTCGCCGATGTTCTTACGAGCCCAGAATTCAAAATCGATCAGGCCGTAGTACGCATCATAATTGGGATTAGGCGTAAGCTTGTCAGCAAGACCGAGGCCGTCAAGCAGCGACCACAGTCGCTTGTTGACGATTTCCATGCAGGCGGCCTGATAGGCCTTCTTTTCATCGAGCATCTCCGAAAGGGAGAAAAGGCTCATCATGACCTGCTGCGGCAAAGACAGGCCTGCAGTGTGATTGAGCGCCACGTCCCGACTATCGGCGACGATCCGATCGATCAGCTTCAGCTTGCGTGGCTCCAGCGTCAGCGGACCGTAGCGCTTGTCGAGGGCCTTCACGGCGGCATCGGGCAGCTTGGCGATCATCTTGTCGAAGATGTTGTCCTCGTGAATGGCAATCGCGCCGAGCCGCCAGCCGGTGCAACCGAAGTACTTTGAATAGGAATACACGCCGATCGTGTTGTGCGGCAGCTCGCCGAGCAACGATCGGAAACCGTGCACGAAGGTGCCATAGACGTCGTCGGTCAGGAGCATGAGGTCGGGGCGCTTGGTCTTGACCAGATTCGCGAGCTTGGCGATCGTCTCCTTGCTCAGCGCCATCCCGGGAGGATTGGACGGATTGACGACGAAGAAGGCCTTGACCTTCGGATCTTCCAGCTTCTTGATTTCCTCGTCGGTGAACTGGAATCTGTTTTCCTGCGGAGCTCTGATCTGAACGACCTTGAGGTCGTAGTCCTCCAGATGTGTCATCTCGATGTAGGGCGTGAAGATCGGCGTCGCCAGCGCGATGGTGTCGCCGGGAACCAGCAGACGATTGGCCTTCAGTGACTTGAAGAGGTAGCACATCGCCGCCGTGCCGCCCTCGACGGCATAGATGTCAAATTTGCCCGCCGGCTTCGGCTCGCCGCATACGGCCCACATCAGATATTCGTGCACGATCCTTTCGTTGTGCACGAGCATGCGGTCCGGCACCGGATAATTGTCGCCGATGATGGAATCGACGAGCTCGTGGACGAAGGCATCCGGATCGAACCCGAATTTTTTGACCGCAAAGGGCAGCATCTCCTTGAGGAAGCTCGCTCCCGGCATGTCGGAATGGCTGGCGAGCCATGACTCAAATCGTGCCGCGATGCCCTTCGCCTGAGGCATTCCTCCCACGCCGGCGGGATGCTCCATCACCCGCTTGCTTTCGCCGATGGCGAATTGCCCGAGCAGGAAGAAGCCTTCACGCGGGGTGGTCGCGATCCAGTTCGGGTTGCCCCGGCCGGCGTTCAAAAACGCGCTCTGCGTTCGCTTCGAGGTCGCCTTCGCCAGGTTGATCAGTTCGTCCTTGATCTCGAAGGGGCTCAATGCCTCGAATTTCTTCAGAGTTAAAAGGTCGGCCATGTGAAACTCCCGAGCTGTGCAACCTGCTAAGGCGGAGCGGACAGGCGTCATCGCCTGTGCGATCACCGCAGGATGATCGGTGGCCGACGACGATCCTTGATCTATCTCAACGGTTCGGCCGCGACGAATGACGCCGAAGCGCTGCAACGCAGCGAAGATGCGACCGCGACGGCATCGGGTGCAAGTCGGCGCATACGGTTGACATAGATCAACATCGGAAGGTGAGCCGTCGATTGCTATTAGCTGACTCGACCTGAGCCCTTCGCCGGCTCTTCAGCGCTTTCACACAGCATGAACGGGGGACGTGATGAATTGGTTCTTCCAGACACTCAAGAGCTATCCGGAAATCGCGATCTTCCTCTCGCTGGCTCTGGGCTATTACTTTGGCTCCTTCACCTACAAAGGCCTCGGCCTCGGCGCGGTGACAGCGACGCTGATCGCAGCCGTCATCATCGGCCAGATCGGGATTACGATTACGGGCCCGCTCAAGCCGTTCTTCTTCCTGATGTTCCTGTTTGCCATCGGCTACGGCGTCGGGCCGCAATTCGTGCGCGGCATCGCGCAGGACGGCGTGCCCCAGGCGATCTTCGCAGCCGTCGTGTGCGTGTTCTGCCTCGCAGCCGCCTATCTCGGCGCCAAGGTCGCCGGCTACGACGTCGGATCTGCCGTGGGGCTCTATGCCGGCTCGCAGACCATCTCGGCGTCCATGGGCCTTGCGACCGACGCGATCAACCGCCTCGGCCTGCCTGCGGAGGAAGCGAAGAGGTTGCTCGACGGGATGCCGGTCGCTTACGCGGTCACCTATATCTTTGGCACGGTCGGGTCTGCGATTGTCCTGGCTCTGTTGGGCCCGGCCCTGCTCGGCATCGACCTGGAGGCGGCGTGCAAGAAATATGAGGAGGAGCACGGCGGCAAGAAGCAGTTGGGTGGTCCCGGCACCGCGTGGCACCAGTTCGAGGTCCGTGCATTCCGCGTTCGCGAGCGCGGCCCGGCGGTCGGGAGGACAGTGCAGGAAGCCGAGGCGCTGGTTCCGGATCAGCGGGTGTTCATTCTGCGGCTGCGACAGGACGGGAAGATCATCGATGCCATCGCGGATGCCGTGATTCACGCGGGTGATGTCGTGGCCGTGGCGGGCCGGCGCGATGTGCTTGTCCAATTGATCGGTGAACAGGCGGAGGAAATCGACGATCGCGAGCTGCTTGCCATGCCGATCGAAGGCCTCGAGGTCTACGTGACCAGCAAGGACGTCGACGGCAAGACCCTGGAGGAGCTAGCGAAGAGACCGGCATCGCGCGGCATATTCCTGCGCAAGATCACGAGGGGCGCGATTGCGGTTGAGATCCCCATTCTTCCCAACACAAAGCTGAACCGGGGCGACATCGTCACCATCGTTGGACGCACGCCCGATGTTGCGGCGGCCACAAAGATGCTGGGCCGGCCGGATCGAGCAACCGATACTGCTGACGTTGCCTTTATCGGTGCCGCCATTGCCATCGGCGCGCTGGTCGGCGCGATCGTCTACAAGATTGGCAGCGTGCCGCTCACGTTGTCCACCTCGGGCGGAGCACTGATCTCAGGGCTGCTCTTCGGCTGGCTGCGTTCCGTGCATCCGACTTTCGGCCGGATTCCCTCACCGACCGTCTGGTTCATGAACTCCGTCGGTCTGAACGTCTTCATTGCCATCGTCGGTATCTCGTCGGGACCGGGCTTCGTTGCCGGCCTGAAGGCGCTTGGCATTGGCCTGTTCCTCTGGGGCATCGTGGTGACCACCGTGCCGCTGATCCTCGCAATGTATGTCGGCAAGTACGTGTTCCGCTTCCATGACGCCATCTTGCTCGGATGCTGTTCCGGCGCACGGACCACCACTGCCTCGCTCGGCATGGTCAACGATCGCGCCAAGAGTCAGATTCCGGGGCTGGGATATACCGTGACATACGCGGTCGGAAACACGCTGCTGACAATCTGGGGAATGGTCCTTGTCATGCTGATGACTTAGCCAGGCCGGCCGCGAGTACGAGCGTCGCGCACGCGTTACCCCCTGTTCGGACAAATTCCCGACGGCGCCATCAGCCTGATGACCTCGCTTGGGCTCGCAGCTTTCGTCGGGCTGACCGGCATCCACGCCGGGCCGATCTTCCTGTCGGCCCTGCGTGAAGCCGGCATCGGCCTTCTGCTGGGAGGCATGGCCGTCACGCTGCTGCCGCAGATCGTCGGATTCTGCTTTGGCCATTTCGTGTTGCGGATGAACCCGATCCTGCTGCTCGGCGGATTGACCGGATCGCAAACGGTAACGGCCGCGATGGCCGCGCTCCAGGAACGCGCCGGCAGCCCCGTCCCGGTTCTGGGCTACACGCCAGCCTACCCGGTCGCCAACATCCTGTTGACGACCTGGGGCTCCATCATCGTGGCCGTCTTCGCCTGAACTATGAGGCGGCCTTCAGCTTCGGCTGCGCACCAGGCTTCGGCCGCCCGAGCTTCGCCAGGGCTTCGGTGCGCACGAGCTTCAGGCCCTCCTTGGCGTCGTAGCCGTGGATCTCCTTCACATCGAGCTTGCGCATGAAGTCGATGGTCTCCTGGGTGATGACCTGGCCCGGAACCATGATCGGGAAGCCCGGCGGATACGGGATCACGAAATTGGCAGATACGAGTTCGGGGCCGGCCTTCAGCCGCCGATCGATCTCGGGATCATTGAGGCGAAGGTGCTCGCATCCCGCAGCGTCATAGGCGGAATAGAAGCCGCTGCGGATGTCGCCTTCATTGGTCTTGGTGCCCGCATCACCGCGGAAGCTCGGGTGGAAGTGCGAGAAGTTCGGCAGATCAGGCACGTCCGTCATCAGGCTCTTGACCCGCGCCTCGAAGGTCTGGCGCGCGTTGGCGCCGCCTTGTGCGAGCCCGCGGTCCACCTCGCCCGCGATCTCAGCGAGGACGCGGATGAGATGAGCGACGTCGCTGCGGGTATTGTTGATGTTGGACTGGACCAGCACCGAATTGCGCGATGTCTTGTTGACCTGGATGTTGTACTCGTTGGCCAGAATGCCCTTGAACTGGGTGCCGTCGAAGCCGGCCGTGCCGCACACGAGCGTCATGCGGGTCGGGTCGAGGCAGAATTCGTCGTCGTCCAGGCTCTTGAGCGTATTGGCCCAGTTCACGCCGGCCGCGAGATAATCGGTGAAACCGCTCTGGCGATATTGCGCCGGCACCATGGCGTCGGCGCCGAGGACGCGGAAGTATTTCGAGAGCAGCGGATTGTTGTTCACCGCCTGGCCGCCGCGAAATATCGAGGCTGGCGATGAGCTGCTGGTTCGGGCTGGTGGAGGCGTGGGTGAACACGGCTTCCTTGAACTGCTGCTCGACCGTGTGGAATTCGACATCCTTGACCGACAGCATCGAGCCCTGCCGGATCGCAGACATCGATTTATGGGTCGAGTTGGTCTGGTAGACGCGTAGGCGAATCTGGCGCGGATCGGGAATGAGCCGGGTCTTGAGCAGCACCTCGTTCGTCGGATTCTTGCCGAGCTCGGCCTGCTGTTTCTCATAGGCCGCGACCGACTTCGGGTCGTGCATCCACGCCTCGATCTCGTTGGCGGCGCCGAGGCCAGTGCGGCGGCGCAGGAACGGCGAGAACCGCGCGAAGCCGAACCAGGCCTCGTCCCACAGGAAGATCAGGTCCGGCTTGATGGCGAGACATTCTTCCATCACCCGGCGGGTGTTGTAGATGTGGCCGTCGAAGGTGCAGTTGGTGAGGTCGAGCAATTTGACGCGGTCGAGCCGGCCGTCGGCCTTGGCGTTGAGCAGCGCCTGCTTGATCGTCTTCAGCGGCACCGCGCCGTACATCGAATATTCCGTCATCGGGAACGCTTCGACATAGAGCGGCTGGGCGCCAGCGAGCACCATGCCGTAATGATGCGACTTGTGGCAGTTGCGGTCGACGATCGCGATGTCGCCCGGTGCGAGCAACGCCTGCACCGCCATCTTGTTCGAGGTCGAGGTGCCGTTGGTGACGAAGAAGACGCGATCGGCGCCGAGCGCCCTCGCCGCCTTCTCCTGCGCCTTCTTGATGGTGCCGGTCGGCTCCAGCATGCTGTCGAGGCCGCCGGTGGTGGCGCTGCTCTCGGCCAGGAACAGGTTCGGGCCGTAGAACTCGCCCATGTCGCGAATCCAGTCGGACTTGAAGATCGACTTGCCACGGGCGATCGGCAGCGCGTGGAACGTCCCGATCGGGCGCTGCGCGTATTTCTTGAGATTGTCGAAGAACGGCGTGTCGTAGCGATCCTGGATGCCTTCGAGGATCGACAGATGCAGCTCCAGAAGCTCTTCGACCGAATAGAAGATGCGGCGGACGACATCGGCCTCGGGATTGCCGGCCAACTCTTCGACGTCGCGGTTCGAGATCATGTAGAGATCGAGCTCGGGCCTGACCCGCTTGATGATCTGGGCGAGCCGCAACGCAGACGCATCGGCTTCCTCGTTGAGGCTCGCCGCCGCGGTAATCGAACGCAGCACCGGCGCATTGTGACGGGACCGCAGTCCGAACCCCTCATTGATGATGACCGCACCGAGGTTGGGATTGAGCATGGTTGCGCAGAAGGCGTCTTCGAGACTGCCGACGATGACAGGCTCATAGAGGAAGCCGTCTTCCGGACGGCGCAACTTCCGCCATTCGGCTGCGAGCGCGGGCCATTGGCTGGATGATACGCCGGTAACAATCAGCGTCTCAAAATAAGGCCGGCGAGCTGAATGTGCGCCCAGGACGGGTGACACCAGTTCAGGCGCATCGCCATTGCCGTCGTCCTTGGCATTCCAGTCGCCAGCGTGCTGGCGGAACGATCGCGTCGCGAGGGCCTGGGTAATCCTGCTCGCAAGCGACCGTGACGCGGCCGCATCGCCGGCGGACGCGGCTTCGCGCATCGCTGCCATCAATTGCAGACCGGGATAGCCGTGGAATTCCTCGGTCACCGAGAGCTCGGCCAGCGCCGCGTCGTAAGCGGCGCGATCGCCGCCGCGAGCCCATACCTTCGCCGCCTCCACCAGATCACGCCAGTCGTCCGCCCGCGCACCAGGACCGGAGAAGAACTGATCGATGCGCTTCTGCGCGGCCTGGGTTTCCTTGGACATATGCCTCTCCCGATCCCTTGAAGCGAAAGGTGATACGGGATCATGCTTTGGGCGCCGGTCGCTCCATTGATCCAAGTCAACAGTCGCGTGTATTCTCAGCGTGCCACGCGATGCTACTCGCATCGCAACAAGCTCGTCACGCCGTTCGCTGAGCCTGATCGCCCTTGGCGTCACCGAGAACGCTGTCGAGCGAGCGCAGCCACTGGCCGCTGTCGGTCTTCTCCCCCAGCCCTTCAGCGCGCAGGAGGTCGCGGAGCTGCGCATGCGCGCCGACGATACACAGCGTGACGCGCCGTGACGCAAGCTCGTCATGCAGATCGTGCAGCATGCGCGCGCCGGCCAGATCGATATAGGGCGATGCTGACAAGTCGCAGGCGACCAGATGGATGCCCGGCGAACTCTTGAGTGCGGCCAGCACCGTGTCCAGAATCGTCTCGGCATTGATGTAGAGCAGTGAGGCTTCGGGGCGGAATGCGATGACCCCGACCAGCGGCTCGACGTCCGCGTGCCGTGCGCTGTCCGAATAGCGGCCGCTGCCGGGCAAACGGCCAAGGAACGCGACGTTTGGCCGCGACGCCCGCGCCAGCAGCAGGAAGATCGACGCAATCGACGCCAGCAGGACGCCTTGGAGGATGCCGAGCAGCAGCACGGAGATCAGGGCGATCGATGCCGCGCAGAAGTCGATCCGGCTGACGTGCCACATCCGCACGAGCGCACGGACGTCGACCAGCTTGTAAACCGCGGCAAAAACGATGGCCGACAGCACTGCCTTCGGCAGATTGGTGAGCAGCCCGGTAAAGAACAGAAGACACAGCCCGAGCGTCACGGAGCAGATCACCAGAGCCAGAGGAGTTCGCGCACCGGCGCTGTCATTGACCGCCGACTGCGACAGGCCGCCGGCAACGGGATAGCCATGACCGAAGGCTGCCGCGAGGTTGGCGGCGCCCAGTCCCAAAAATTCCTGTCGGACGTCGAGGGGGTAGCCGTGCTTGGCGG
Organism: Bradyrhizobium sp. LB11.1; assembly: GCF_040549385.1. Classification (NCBI taxonomy): domain Bacteria; kingdom Pseudomonadati; phylum Pseudomonadota; class Alphaproteobacteria; order Hyphomicrobiales; family Nitrobacteraceae; genus Bradyrhizobium; species Bradyrhizobium sp. LB11.1. Next base: position 57,548 of record NZ_JBEPTH010000019.1, read on the forward strand.
CAAAGCTCCGGGCCGCCGAGACACCTTCAATGTAGGCCAGCAGCACGCAGCCGGCGGCGAGCGGAAACAGATCGTCGAACTCCAGGAGGCCGAAGGTCGGCATTCCCAGCGCCGGCAACCCCTCCGGAATCTTGCCGGTTACGGGCACCCCGAGGCCCGGGAAACCGAACACCGTCGCCACCACGATCGCCAGCGCCACGATGGTGATCCCGACCGGCTTGCCTGGCAGAAGCCGTTCGCCGAGCAGAAGCGACAGGAGCGCGACCGCACCGATCGCGAAGACGAGTGGATCGAGATGACCGAGTTGTCCGGTCAGCTTGATGATGCGGTCGAAAAAATTATGGCCGCCGCCCGCAACGCCGAACAGGCTCGGCAACTGGCTCATGATGATGGTGAGCCCCGCCCCCGCCTTGAAGCCGACCAGAATGCTGTCGCTGACGAGGCGGACAAGCACGCTGAGCTTGAACAACCAGGCGATGAAGCACAGCACAGCAACGCCGAAAGCCGCGAGGCTTGCGATCTGCGCATAGCGCGCAGCATCGCCGCCGGCGAGCGTGCCGACGGTTGCAGCGATCATCAGGGAGATCGCCGAAGTCGGACCGATCGCCAACTGCCGCGATGCCCCGAGCAGAGCATAGCCGATGCCCCCGAGCATGTAGCCGTAAACGCCGATCTGCGGCTGCAATCCGGCAAGCGCCGCGTAAGCCAGCGAGACCGGAATGGCGTAGGCGGCAAGCGTGATGCCGGCTATGGCGTCGGAGGAAAGCCATTCGCGACGATAGGCCGCGAGCCAGCCGGCCGGCGGAAAGAGGCGCGTCCAAGTCGGTTCAGAAGGCGAATTCATTTGACCACCTCTTGTGGCACCGTTTGGCAGCGCAACAGGACGATCAGCAGCGCGAGTACGGGAATACCGAGCGAGAGGTTGGGAATGATCTTGGTGGTGAACGCCCCGACCGCTGCACCGAAGCCGAATGCGGCGCATAGCGCGATGAATATCCACGTGCGGCGCGTTGTCCCGGCCGGCGTACCGCCGGCGACCATCGTAAAAATGTTCTCGACGGCCTGGCGCATGTTGCCGGTGATCATCACGGTGCTGCACAGCGTGCCTTCCACCTTGGTAAAGATTCCCGCCTGAATGGCGGCTACAAGCGACAGGCCAAGCGTGCCCGCGACCTCAGACATTCGATTGTGCAAAATGCCGATCGCGACCAGCAGGACGATCTCGATCAGGACGCTGAGGGCGCTCGCCCGTTCGCCCGCAGCGCGGCGCAACCAGGCGGCCAGCACAATGCCGCCGGCAAAGGACAGGATCGGGGGCACGAAGTGCAATGCCTTCGCCCAGATGCCAGCCATCGCGTTGACCCAGAGAAAAATCAGGTTGGCGGTCTGGGCATTCGCCAGCACGCCATGCAGGATCCACGCATAGGCATCGATGAAGCCGCCGGCGAATGCCAGCAGCAAGACGATCGCGACCGTTTCGTCGCGGCGGATTGCGCTGGCTGCGACGTCCAGAGAACTCATATCAGCTGCTGTTGCAAACGCCTCATCAGCTCATAGGCATTGCATCGCACGTTCCGAGGCTTGATCTGGATCAAGCAATCTGCGGCCCTCCCGGATCAAATTTGCCGCAACGCGCGCGGGGGACATGCGACCATGGAGACCGTCAGGTGGATCATCATGACCGCACCGGAAATCTTCCTGCTGCTGGCGATTGCCATCGGCACGATCCTGGGCCGGATCAAGATCGGCGGCTTCTCGATCGGCACCACCGCCTGCATCCTCATCGTCGCCGTATTGATCGGTCAACTCGGCAGCTTTTCCTTCCCGCCGATCCTTCGGACGATCATGTTCAGCCTCTTCGTCTTCACCATCGGTTATCGATCGGGCCCGGAGTTCTTCGCCTCCTTGAGCATGCGGACCCTGGCGCAGGTCGTGCTGGCGCTGGTGATCGGCGGGACTGGCATCGTGCTCGTGCTGATCTTCGCCTACGCGTTCAAGCTTGATACCGGCACGGCGGCTGGCCTCACCGCCGGCGCGCTGACCCAGTCCTCGGTGATCGGCACCGCATCGGGCGCGCTGGCACAGCTTGACCTGCCTGCCGATGTATTGAAGCACCAGGAGGCCAATATCGCCGCCGGCTACGCTGTCACTTACGTGCTCGGCTACATCCTGACGCTGCTGTTCGTTCCGTTTATCGCGCCGCGCCTGATGCGGGTCGATCTCAAGACGGAGGCCGCCAAGCTGGAGGCGGAGCTTGCCGGGGGCGCCCCGGCGAGGACGGACAACCTGTCCTATCGCAAGTTCCAGGCCCGCGCCTATCGCGTTTCGGCGGCTGCCGGCCGCACGATCGAGGCCATCGAGACGGAGATAGGCCAGCGCACGGTCATCGAGCGGATCGTCCGCGGCGATGCCGACGTCGCGCCACATCGGGACGTCGTGCTCGAAAATGGCGACGATATCGTCCTGACCGGGCCAACCGCGGCCATCGTCGTGGCAAAGCCCGTCATCGGCGCGGAAATCGATGCTAACGAGCTCTTGCACAGCCTTCCCGGCAACGTGATCGACGTGCTCGTGGAGAACCGCAAGCTGCACGGCCGCTCGATCCGGAAAGTCGCCGACATCGTCGGCGATAACGCGCGCGGCGTCTTCCTGCGGACGCTGACCCGGATGGGCCGGGAGGTTCCCCTTGGTCCCGATACGCGCGTCTATATCGGCGACATCATGACGCTGGTCGGCAGCACGGGCAATATCGCGCGGGCGACGACGCAAGTCGGCCACGCGCTGAACGCGAGCGACCGGACCGATATCGCCTTCCTGGCAGTCGGCATCGCCGCTGGTCTCCTGGCCGGCCTTGCCAGCGTCAAGATCGGAGCAGTCGCGCTGACGCTCGGTGGCGGCGGTGGCGCGCTGATTGCAGGCCTCGTTTGTGGCTGGCTGCGGTCGCGCAGGCCGACCATGGGCGCGCTGCCACCGGCGGCACAGCAGATGCTGAGCGATCTCGGGCTTGGCGGCTTCATCGCAGCCATAGGCCTCGGCAATGGCCTCGCCGCCTGGTCGGCGATCCAGGCCCATGGCCTTCTGCTGATCGGCATGGGGATCGTCGTTACCCTTGTCCCGCTGGCCGTCGGAACGCTCGTCGTTTACCATCTGCTGCGCATGAATCCTGTCGTGACTTGCGGCGCGCTGGCCGGCGCCATGACCGTCGATGCAGCCGTCACCGGCGCTTGCGACGTCGCCGAGAGCCAGACGCCGGTGCTCGGTGTCGCCGTACCCTATGCGGTCGGCAACGTCGTGCTGACGGTGCTCGGTCCGATCGTCGTGGCGGCTACGTCCACGGGCTGAAGGAAAATCGCAATGGATCGGCGCCTGCCTGCCATCCTCCGGTCTGTCGCGACCGCACTCCTCGCGCTTCTCATCTGCGCCACGTCGGCCCGCGCCGAAGATGAGGTCAGCATCCAGGAGGAGATCTGGGCCCTTCCACTGCCGCTGCCCATGTTCGCCTATCTGGTCCGCCCGGTCGGCGACGGTCCCTTCCCGCTGGTGATCATGAACCACGGCGTCTCGCTCAACCCAACCGATCGCAGCTTCTTTCCGCTGGTCGAATTTCGCGACGCAGCAAAGTGGTTCGCCAAGCGCGGTTATCTTGTGGTGGCGCCGGTCGGCAGCGGCTATGGCGCCATGGCGATCGACATCCCCGAACGCGGCATCTATGGCCCGTTCTTCTCCAAGATCGGCAAATGCACCAACCCCAACTTCCACGATGCGGGCTTAGCGGTCGCACAGACTGATCTCTGGATCATCGACTATCTGGCCGCCGAAAAGCGCGTCATTCCAAGGGATGTGATCGTGGTCGGCCAATCTGCGGGCGGCTGGGCGGCCATCGCACTATCGAGCGTAAACCCGGCGCCAGTGAAGGCCATCATCACCTTCGCCGCCGGCCGCGGCGGCCGCGTCGGCGGCAAGCCCAACAACAATTGTGCGCCGGACAAGCTGGTCGAGGCGACCGCCGATTTCGGCCGTACCTCGCGCGTGCCGATGCTGTGGATCTACATCGAGAACGACACCTTCTTCGGCCCCGATCTGTCGAAGCGCATGCATGCCGCCTTCACCGCCGCCGGCGGGCGGGCCGAGTATCATCTGATGCCGTCATTCGGCAACGAGGGCCACTTTTTCATTGGTTCCCCGGACGCGATTCCGCTCTGGTCGCCCCTGGTGAGAAAATTTCTCGATACGCTAAAATAGAGCCCGGCTCCGGAGACGCGAGCATGCAAGACGCCCGTCACTATCTCGCAGCCCTTGCTGTCGCCGCCATCGCCGCGACCGCGGCATTGCCCGGTCTCGCCGCACAGTCCGATAAGCCTGCCGAAGTCGCGACACGAGGTCAGCGCGAGGCTAAAGACATCACCTATGGCGACTGGCAAAAGCTCTGCTTCAAGGCCGGTGGCGCGCCGATGCTGTGCCGGACCTCGATCACCGGTAGATTCCCGACCGGGCAGATGGCGGTGCGCGTGGACCTGATCGAGCGCGAGGGCAGTCCGACGGCGCGGCTGCAACTCTTCGTGCCGGTCGGCATGTATCTGCAACAACCGGCCAAGCTGACTGTCGACCAGGGCAGTCCTGTTCGTATTCCCTATATCTGGTGCCTGACCAACGCCTGCATCGCCGCCGACGTCGCATTGGCGCAGACCATCAAGCAGATGGAGTCCGGAAAGACGCTGACGCTCGAGACCGTTGACTCAAATCTGCTGGCGCTGATGACATCGATACCGCTGGCCCAGTTTGCGTCGGCTCAAAAGGCCGCCCCGGCCAAGACGCTGGAGCAATATGTGGATGAATGAGCCGACCTCGGGTCGCTCGACCAAGGCGCCATGTCGTGCAGCGGCTAGTGGCTGTTCGGATCAAGCATTCCAAGCCGTTCCGCGATCGAAACGAGCTCCGCGAGCGAATGGACCTGCATCTTCTCCATCACCTGATGGCGGTGCGCTTTTATCGTGCGTTCAGTCGTCCCGAGCTCATGGGCGATCTGCTTGTTGATCTTGCCGCGCACGACGAGATCGAACACCTGCCGTTCGCGCTGGGTCAGCGTTGTGATGCAAGCGCGGAATGCATCGAGCCTGTTGCGTTGATCACGCGCGGCATTCTGTCGCGCCAGTGCGCGTTCGATCGCATCCAGCAAGTGCTCGGAGGATACCGGCTTGGTCAGGAAATCCTCCGCCCCGGCCTTGATCGCCCGCACAGTGGTCGGTGTATCGGCATGACCCGTCAGGAATATGATTGGAAGTGTCGAGCCGGACACGGCCAGGAGGCTCTGCAGATCCGGACCGCTCAACCCCGGGATCTGAACATCGAGCAGGATGCATCCCTGTTGGGTGTTGTCCGGCGCCGCATCCAGCAGATCCTCGGATGAGGCGTAAGTCGCGACATCATATCCTGCAAGCTTCAAACGGCGTTCGATCGCCGTTCGAAATGAGGCGTCATCGTCGACCACGTGAACAAGGCCAGGCACCGCTCACCTCTCAAAATCGAACACACGTCAATTCTGCAAATCAGGGTAGCGCTACTGCCCAATGTGACCAAAAAGCAAACCATGTGCTTCGCAATAGGGTGCGCCGAACTCTTTTCTCAGTTCTCAATTTGTGCAGCAAACGCATGCTCTGTCCTTTGGTACAGTGGCCCTTGGGACAATGGATTGAAATACAGCATTGGTCGTAAATCAACCTCGGCGGGAGCGGGACGGCGTAGCGCATTTCCTCCAATGAATTTCTGTCTGACCGACCAATTCGGCGATGAGCCTGAGGAGTTGGCCATGTTCGTTCGCACCACTACGGATTCCGCATTGCGTCCCAATTCCCTCCGAGACCTTGGCATGGCCAGCGATTCAAATCCGCTCGTCAGTTTAAGCGAATTCTCCTATAAAAAAGGCAGTGAAATTTACGGCGAAAAAGAGCCCGCCGAATATGTCTATCAGGTCAAGTCTGGTGCAGTGCGAAGCTACAAGCTGCTGTCGGACGGCCGCAGGCAGATCGGCGCCTTTCATCTGGCCGGCGACATCTTTGGCCTGGAGAACGGTGGAGAGCATCGCTTCACCGCAGAAGCGATCGTCGATACTCATGTGCGCCTCGTCAAGAGGCAGAGCCTTGAAATCGTGGCCGAGAGCGACGCCATGGTCGCGAAGAACCTGCTCAGCATGACCACGAACAATCTCCATCATGCGGAAGACCACATGCTGCTGCTCGGCCGCAAGACCTCGCTGGAGCGGGTCGCAGCCTTCCTGCTTGAGATGGACAAGCGCTTGACGGCTGCTGGCGTCATGGCGCTGCCGATGTCCCGGCGCGATATCGCCGACTATCTCGGACTTACGCTCGAGACGGTCTCCCGCGCTCTGTCGCGGCTGCATGAGCTCGGCATTCTCGGCTTCATCGGCAATACCCAGCGTCAGATCGTGCTGCGCGACCGGGACAAGCTCGCCGGCCTCGATTTGCAGCCCTGATCCGGCCGGAGCCGGCATTGCGCATCCACGTCAGCCGGATCTGCTGCACCACAGCAAGGTGCGGACGTGGGGAGGCTGGCACAATTTGCACATCACAGCGGCTGCGCCCGGTGATACCGTCGGTCCATGTCGAACGAGATCGCATTTCGGATCGCCGTCGTCGTCTTCGGCGCGCTGCCAGTCGCGTTCACGGCTGTTATCCTCTTCCTGGGATGACGTCGTCTTTGATCAATCCGACGTGGTCGAGCGTCTTGCGCAGGACCTCGAACAGTATCGCGGCCGACCAGCCGAACAGCAGCACACCGTTCATGGCTGTCAACGGCCCGATGAGCCGCCATTCGCGGACCGGCGTGATGTCCCCATAGCCGAGCGTCGTGTAGTTGACGAAGGCGAAATAGAGCAGATCGCTGCCGGGCGCCGCGACCTGGACGATGTGATACGTCCAGGCCCACACCAGGACTTCCAGTGCGTGTGCAACCATCAGTACCGCCGCGGTCGCAACCATCACGCCCATCAGTTGCAATCTCGGTCGTCTGGCCCTTCGATGGCCAGCACTGCGGGCGATCGCGACGGCGACGACAGTAACAAGCGCGTGGCCCCCGATATTGATCGTGCTCACCAGCGCGCCGATCGTCAACTGCAACATCATGAGACTCACTCAAAGGTGCTGTGAGGTGGCATCGATCGTGGGGTTGGCACTCTTGCCCAAGTCGGCCGGCGCAGCGCGCTCGATGCGGATCCAGGCGGCCGCGAGCTCCCAGGCAACAGCCCGGATGATCGGCCCGATGAAGAGGCCAATGATGCCATGCGCCAGCGTTCCGCCGATCACCCCGATCAGGATCACGAGCGTCGGCGTGGTCAACCCGCGTCCCATCACCAGCGGCTTCAAGATATTGTCGAGGACGCCCACGATGACGAAGAATATCGTCAGCGGCAGCGCCGTCATCACGTCCTTGTCGATCCAGATCCAGATGACAACGGGAATGAGCACGATGGCGGCGCCGAGCTGCACGATCGAAAGCAGGAGAACGACGACGGCAAGCAGACCCGCGCTCGGAATCGCGGCGAGCTTGAAGCCGATGCCGGCGAACAGCGCCTGAATGATCGCAACGCCGATCACGCCTTGCGACACCGCGCGGATGGTCGCACCGGAGAGCTCGAGAAAATGCTCGCTCTGCTCCGGCACGATGCGGAACAGGAAGCCGCGGATCGCGGCGGCCAGTTGCGGCCCGTACGGAAACAGGATTCCAGCGACCAGCACGGACAGCAGGAACTGGAGCGTGCCGATGCCGGCACTGCCCGCGAAGGACAGCATGATCCCGGCGAGCGGTTTCAGATATGGAGTCACCTCGCGCAGCACCGCGCGAACATTGGTATAGGCCAGATTCCACAAATCGTAGAGCTGCGGGCCGATCAAGGGCCAACTCTTGACCTGCTCCGGCGCAGCCTGAAGCGCGAGATCGCCGGCGCTGATCTGGCCTGCGATGCTGCTGATCCCCTCGACGGCGCTGAGGCCCAGCCACGCCGCCGGACCGATGACGATGCCGAGCATGACCAATGTCAGAATGGTGGCCGCAGCGCGCGGACTGCCGCCGAGCAGTTTGGCGAGCCAGCCGAAGGCCGGATAAAACGACACCGCCAGCACGGCGCTCCAGGTCAGAATTGGTATGAACGGCCTGATGATCAGGAAAGTCCATACGATCAGCAGCGCCAGCAATCCGAGCCGGAGCACAAGGTGAACGACGACGTCGGTAGATAGCAACTGGCGAAATCTCTTCAAGGACGGCTGCCTGCATGACGGCGGTCGGAGCCCGCTTGCAGAACTTGGCCGCCCGCCCGGGATGATTGGCTTGATCTGGATCAAGCCGCGGCCGGAGTTACGAACTCCCGGACGATACTCCCTCCAACACATTGTCTTGAGAACGCAGGGTTTTTCGACGTTGGTGTTAGCTGCGGTTGCAATCCACGATTTGGTCTCGAAATGCTGCGCTGCGCCAGTCGCCTATGCGCGTCTCGATAAACTCCCGCCGCGAAAGCGGAAGCCGCCGGGCTTGATTGATTGTCCGTTCGTGAGCCCCGAGCAGACATTTAGCCAAATGCCAAGCATTCGATATGCTGCTAACATTGGTACGGACGGGGCCACAATGCTGAACGCTGACACTCGCCAGTTTACGCTCGCTGCAGAACGCGACCCTCCGATGGTGGTGGCTTTGATGCCTTATACCCCACGACACCGAGCGGTGGCTCTTGGTGTCGTGGCCAGCATGCTGGCAGTTTCAGCGCTTCTTGCTCCCTTCGTTAACCTGCAAATTGGCAGAATAGACAGCTTTCTTCCGGTCGTTCAGACGGTCATGAGCGTGGCAGATCTGCTGACGGCGACCCTCTTACTCGCTCAATATTCGGTGCAGCCGCACCGCGCGTTGCTGGCCGTAGCGAGCGGATACATCTTCGCTGGCTCGTTTGCCTTTATACAAACGTTGAGCTTTCCGGGTAGCTATGCCCCCAACGGGCTCATAGGTGACGTCTACAACACACCCGCCTGGCTTTTCGTACTCTGGTACACCACATTTCCCTTGAGCATCCTCTCATATGCGCTGCTCAAGGATAAGGGAAAGATATCGCGGGGATCGACGACAGCGGATATCGCTATCACGCTGATATTTGCATTGGGGATGATGGGTCTGTTGTCGTGGCTGGTGATAACACAGGTCGAATACCTGCCGAAGTTTTTCACGACAGGCCTCATGCTGCAGACGTCGCTCAGCAACCAATTCAACATCGGCCTCACACTATTGGGTTGTTTCGTACTACTGGTGCTTTTCGCCAGCCGACGCACGGTGCTCGATCTGTGGCTGATGGTCACGTTGTTTGCAGCGGTCCCTAACTTTCTAGTAGCGGCATACGCGGGCTCGGCTCGATTTTCCGTAGGCTGGTATACCGCTCGCGGATTTGCCTTGATCGCAAGTTGTATGCTGCTGTCTGTATTGGTCACAGAAATGACCGTACTCTATTCGCGGCTGGCCAACGCCCTGGTGATGCAGCGACGCGAGCGTGCCAATCGCTTCGCAAGCATAGATGCAGCTACTGCGGCGATTGCGCATGAAATCAGGTCACCCTTGGGATCAATCACGTTGAACGCGGAAACCGCTCAGCAGGAGCTTGTTGCAAAACCTCTCCGGCTCGATGAGGTACGTTCCATTCTCGAGGATATTGGACGAGCCAGCTCTAGAATAAATGAGACAATCACAAGCGTTCGCGAGCTATTCAAGGGTACAACGGATCAACCGTCCATGGTCAGCGTCGAGGACGTCGCACAGCAGGTGCTACGGCTGTTGCAGCACGAACTGCAGTTCAACGAGGTGCTCGTCGAGACGGCGTTTGGGACCGAAGTGCCCTTCGTAAATGCCGATCCGGTACAGTTACAACAGGTCATTCTAAACTTGCTCAAAAACGCCATCGAGGCGATGGCTTCCACTCCCCGCAACGGCCGCCGATTGAACATTAGCACGCGGATCGAGCGAAATGGGTTCGTTCTCTTGTCCATCCAGGATAGTGGCACCGGAATTGTCCCGCAGGACCGTGACCGCATCTTTGAGGCTTTCGTTACGACAAAGCCGGCGGGCATGGGATTAGGATTGGCGATCTGCCGCAGGATCATCGAGAGGTATGAAGGCCGCTTGGATCTTGGCAAATCGGGCGCTCAGGGTTCAACGTTTGAGATTGCACTGCCGTTTGTAGGATAGGCCGGAAAGCAGCGTGGTGAGCTTCTTGGTTTCCTCCGGGCCCTCGTCGGCCATGGCCGACGACTCTTGTTCTTCACTTGTGGACCAGATTGGACGAGTACGGCCTTGAGCGCTAATGCCGTATCGGAATGATTTGAGAACAAAACGGTATCTCAGCGCGAAAGTCGCATCCTGCGGCGTCCATCGCGGCGCACCAGCCGAAGACGATGGCGGGACCGATCATCGTACCGGGACCTGGATAGGTGCCGCGGAAGATCGACGATGCGTCGGTTCCGACTGCGTACAGCCCGGACAAACTCTTCCCGTTGCCACACAAGACCCGGCCGCATGAATCAGTGCGCAAGCCGGCGCTGCTCGCAAGGTCTGACGGCCATACGGCGACGGCGAAATAAGGTCCCGGGCCGATCCGCCGCAGACAAGGGTTCGGCTTGTTCGCGGGATCGCCATTGAACCGATTCAGCTCGCTGGAGCCTCTGCCGAAGTCTTCGTCGACACCTGTTTCCGCAAAACCGTTGTATCTCGCGATTGTTTGCGCAAGCTGGTCGGCATCCACGCCGATCTGGCGGGCCAACGCCTCGATGGTTTCGCCTTCCATCAGATATCCGGCCTCAAGGAAGCCGCTCAAAATCCTGGTCGCGGGGTGAACCAGCCCGAGGCCAAATTCCCTGATGAAGCTGCGATCGCAGATCAAGAAGGCCGGTGTAGTTGACGCTGCCAACATCGCTGCGACGAAGTCGTGGTAGGAATCGGCCTCATTGACGAAGCGGCGTCCCGATTTGTCCACGGCCAGCAGTCCCGGCTTGGCCCGATCGAGCATGATATGCGGGAAGACCGAGACATGGCCGTCAGCCTGCGCCATCACCGAGCTCGGCATCCACAAGGCGGGGCTTTCGAGGTCGCGCTCGATGACGGCGTTGACGCGCTCGGCCGCCAAAATGCCGTCTCCGGTATTCGATGACGGCGCGAGCGAAAAGCGCCGTGCGTCGTCCGGAAACAATCGCTCGCGAAGCTCGCGGCTCCATCCGATGCCGCCTGTCGCCAGCACCACGCCCTTGCGGGCACGTATGGCTACCTCTCCGCTCGGAGACGACAGGACGGCACCGACGATGTCGTCGCCTTCGCAGATGATCTCGCGAAGTGCAGTCTCAAATCGCAAGTGGACGCCGGCGCGACGGACGCTGTCGAACAGTCTGGCGACCAGCGCATTGCCCATGATCAGGTGCGTTCCGCGCTTGTGGCTAATGCGATCCAGCGCATGCCGCGTGAGAAGGCCGATGACGTGCTTGAAGCCTGTCCAGCTGTGGAAGGGCGCCAGCAAAGGCGGAATGTCCGCCTTCCCGACCATCATGCCGCCGAGAACCGTGAACTCCCGGCGTGGCGGCCTGACGCGGGCAAAGTCGTTACCGAGCTTGCGACCATCGAACGGAAGCGCCCCAAGGGCCCGCCCCCCGATGGCCGCGCCGGGCAGGTTCTTGTAATCGGGGTGGACCGGCGGTGCAGCGAACTGCACGCTCGTCTTCTGCTCAAGATAATCGAGAACGATCGGGCCAACTTTCAGGAATGTGTCCAGACGTTTGTCCGTCGCGTGCGCGCCGAGCATCGCGGCGAGATAGATGCGCGCGGCTTCGACCGTGTCAGGCATGCCAACGCGCTGTCCTTGCCGGTTGCCCGGAATCCAGACGGTCCCGGCGGAGGTTGCGGTCGTGCCGCCCACCATGTCCGACTTTTCGCAAAGGATGACATCGAGCCCTTCGAGGGCACCGACCAACGCGGCCGTCATTCCGGCCGCACCTGCGCCTAAGACCAGCAGATCGGTCTCGACGTCAAAGGAGCGATCGCCTTGTGGCATCCGGAGCGCCCTCCCTCATGAATTCCCGCGCGCCCTCTCGACCACGGCCTTGCCCGCCCCGAGCGCCCGGCGCGCCCGCGTTTCGGCATCAACGGTCTTCGCCAGTTGAACGGTCGGAACCTCGATGCTGATGGTGAGGTGGTCCGGCATCGCCCTCGTCAGTCCAATCAGATCGATGCCGCCCTCGCCCGGAAACATGCGCTCCTCGCGCGCGGCAAGGATGATCTGCTCCGTCGTCGCCGGACGCTCGGCGGGGCCGTCGCAGAGTTGCCAGTAGTGAAGCCGCTGTGCCGGGACGGTGCGAAGATCCGCAAGCGTGCTCTGCGATCGATCGAAATGCAACGCATCGACCAGAACGCCGGCAGCGGGATGATCGATGTCGCCGACGATCCGCATCGCGGTCTTGAGGTCCGGAACACTGGTCCAGGGCATGAATTCGAGATCGGACGTCAGTCCATACGTTGCAGCCGCTTCGCAAAACTGCCGGTAGCGATCGGAAAACCGGACCAGATCCGGATCGTAGGCGGCAACGAGGATGTGCCTGGCGCCGAGGCGCGCGCCCGCCTCGAAGAACGACGTGAAGGACGCGACGTCCGTCTCGGGCCTGAACGCAACGACCTCGAGATCGGCGACGGTCACGCCCGTCCCCTGCAACCGCGCCAGCGTCTCCCGCAGCAGCGGTGCTTCGTCCATCAGGCGATAGGCAATTCCGCCCGGCGTTGCCGGCAGCAACCTCAGCCCAACCTTCTCGTAGCCGCAGCGGGCCGCTAGCTCGATCATCTCGGGCGGCGCAAGCTCGAGCACGGTCAGGGCGGCGAGCGAGAAATTGGCCATCAGCCATAATCCGCGATGCGGGCGTCGAGTGCAAACATGGCTTGATAGATTTCCGGCTCGCTTGCTCGGCCCAGGACGTCGGGGGCGATCGTGCGCGCCTGCTGCAAAGCGGCCTGCAAGGAGGCCACATCGAGCGCCTCGATCAGCAGAAGGCCTGCGAAAAAGCCCTCGTCCTTGCGCATACCCTTTTCAGCTGTTGGCACCGATGTCCGCGCTTCGTCGGTTGCTCCGATCTGTGCGGCCGCGATCCCGTCGCACGCAACCAGCGCCTCCGCCAATTCCTGCGGATTGCCAGGCAGCTGCTCGATGCGCAGCGCTGTGATCGTCGCCCCCTCGCCGCGCCCTGCCCACGCCACCGTGGTGCCCCCGCCCCGCACGAAATTGCCGAGCTTTGGCATGATGCGCTGCGACCACGGCGTCGGCGCGTTGAGGCGTGCCAGATAGGCTTCGCCATCGAGGACCTCGGGTGTCTCCAGTTCGTACAGGATGAAGATGCGATTGACGTCCTCCCGCGTCGCGCGGAAGACGCGCGATGCCAGAAACCCCCTGGTGGTGACGCGCTCGGTGGTGTGCTCGCGCGTCAGCCAGTGCCGGTAATCGGTCAGATCCTGCGCCGTGACGTCGCTCCAGATGGCGAGAAATCCCGATCCGCGCATCCCGCTTCTCCTTTAGCTTAGGCCTGGCTCGTCGCTGCGAGCCCGTGAAGAGCCGGCGGGATCGTTACAGGCAATTGTCCGAGCCGCTGAACGGCGGCCAGCATCGCGGCGAGATAGCCGTATGGGCCGAGGCCGCAAATCACGGCCGTGCAGGCGCTCGACGTGATCGAGTGGCGGTGAATCTCGTCGCGCGCATGGATGTTCGAGATATGCAGCTCGATCTTCACACCCTCAAAAATCTTCAGCGCATCGATCAGCGCGATCGACGTGAAGGAATAGGCGGCCGGGTTGATGATAATCGCGTCCGCGTTGCCATGAGCGGACTGGATCAGGCTGACGAGCTCGCCCTCCATGTTGGACTGATGGAACGAGATCGACACGCCGATCTGCTTGGCCAGCGCCTGGCAGCTCGCCTCGATCTCCGTCAGCGTCGTCCGGCCGTAGATATGCGGCTCCCGGATGCCGAGGAAATTGAGATTGGGCCCATTGAGGATCATGATTTTAGCGGCCATTGTCCTGCTCCTTCGTTTTCGATGCGACTAGCCGCCGAACCATTTTGCCGGGATCGTCACCAGTCCCGGGAAGAATACCATCGCGAACAGGACGATCAGTTGCGCGATCATGAACGGCCAGACGCCCTTGATGATATCCTCCATGCTGATCTTGGAGACGCCACAGACGACGTTGAGCACGATGCCGACTGGCGGCGTGATCAGGCCGATGGAGTTGTTGATGATGAAGAGTACGCCGAAATAGACGGGGTCGATATGCGCCGCCTTGATGATCGGCATCAGGATCGGCGTCAGGATCAGGATGGTCGGCGTCATGTCGAGTGCCGTTCCCACGACCACCACCACGGCCATGATTGCGAGCATCAGGATGGTGTTGTTCCCCATGAAAGGCTTCAGGAGATCGACGACCTGGGCGGAGATTTCGGCCACCGTGATCAGCCAGGACGACACCAAAGCCGCGGCGACGAGGAACATGACGACGCTGGTCGTCACGGCCGACGACACCATGACCGCGTAAACCTCCGACCATTTCAGCTCGCGATAGATACAGGTCGCGACGAACAGCGAATAGACGGCGACGACGACGCCGGCCTCGGTCGGCGTGAAGATGCCGAAACGCAGGCCGACGATGATGATCCCGGGCAGCATCAGCGCCCAGAAACCGTCGGTGATCGCGTGCAGGATTTCGCGCAGCGAGGCGCGCGGCGGCGGCGTCAGGTTTTCCTTGCGCACGACCCAGTACCAGGCGGCGCAGAGGCCAATTCCAAGAAGGAGACCGGGAACGATGCCGGCCAGAAACAGTTTTGAGATCGAGACGTTGGCGGCGACGCCGAAGATTACGAAGCCGATGCTGGGCGGGATGACGGGACCGATGACGCCGCCGGCGGCGACGAGACCCGCTGCGTAGGTCTTCTTGTGACCCGCTGCCACCATCATCGGCACCAGCAGCGCGGCGAGCGCGGCGGCGTCGGCCGCAGCGGATCCTGACAGCGACGACAGGATACAGGCCGCCATGATCGTGACATAGCCCAAGCCGCCGCGGAAATGCCCGACTGCAACGAGCGCGACATTGACGATGCGTTTCGCCAGACCGCCCTTGTTCATGACCTCGCCGGCGAGCATGAAGAAGGGAATGGCCATCAGCGGGAAGCTGTCCGCGCCGTTGATGACGTTCTGCGCCACGATCTGGGAGTCGAACATGTCGATCGTGCTCATCAGGGCAACGCCGCAGATGAGGAGCGCAAACGCGATCGGCATGCCCAGCGCCATGGCGCCGAGCAGCGAGAAGGTGAAAACGGCGATCGTCATGACATGATCCGGGTGGCGCGAAGGGAATGAACGGGCGCGAAGATGATGAAGGACATCATTGCTCCTCCGATTCCCTGACGGCCACCATGTCCTCCTCGCTCGCCTGCCCGCTGATCACGCGGTACAGGTCGTAGAGAAGGATGATTGCGGTCGACGCGCCGAAGATCACGCCGACCGCGTAGAAGATGCCCATCGAAAGACCGGTGGCCGGCGCGCGGTCGTCGAGGTTGATGATGGTCTGCCGCCAGCTGCCCGAGAGCAGCAGCCAGTCGGCAAACAGCATCAGGCAGTAATTGAGCACAAAGCAGATGCGCTTGCCGGAAGCCGGCAGTTTCCGAATCAGGGTGTCGACGCCAAGATGGGCATGCTCGCGCATCGCGACGATCGCACCGAGGAAGGTCAGCCAGACCAGCAGCCAGCGCGACAGCTCCTCGGAAATCGTGATTCCGGAATTGAAGCCGTAACGCAGGACCACATTGCCGAAGACGAGGACCACCATGACCGCGAGACACGCCGCAATGACAGCCTTCAGGAAGGTGCAGTAGAGGTCGAGAGCGCGCGCCATGCGTGATGTCCAAGCCAAAGAGGGCGTGAGCCGGCTTTGGCCGGCCCAGCCGCCTGCGTGATGAAGAGGTCGGCTACTTCACGTCCTTGTGGATGCGTTCGACTTCGTCGTTGAAGAGCTTGACCGTCTCGGGACGAAAGCTGGCTGAAATCTTGTCCGCGACCGGCTGCGACGTCTTGCGCATGCGCTCGGTCTCCTCGGGGGCGATCGCGTTGTATTGCATGCCCTTGGCCTGCAATTCCGCGAGCGCCTTTTCGGTCTGCGCGCGGGTCTGCTCCTTCTGATAGCCGCGGCTCTCTTCATAGGCTTCGTGCATCAGGCGCTGCTCGGTCGGCGACAGCTTGTCCCAGAACGCCTTGCTCACCAGAATGATGTTCAGGGTGAAGGTGTGATTGGTGGCGGAGACATATTTCTGCACTTCGTAGAATTTGTTCGAGAGAATGACCGTGTAGGGATTCTCCTCGCCGTCGACGGTGCGGGTCTCCAGCGCCGAATACAGTTCGCCGAAGGCCATCGGGACCGGATTGGCTTTGAAGGCGCCGAAGGTCTCGAGATAAACCGGGTTCGGAATCACGCGAAGCTTGAGGCCGCTGAAATCCTCGAGCTTGGTGATGGGACGGGTGCTGTTGGTGACGTTGCGGAAGCCGAGGCCCCAATAGCCGAGACCAATCAGCCCCTTCGACGGCAGCGTATCCAGCATTGCCTTGCCGAATTTGCCGGTCGCGAGCGCGTCGGCCTGTTCGGTCGTGTTGAACAGGAACGGGAAATCGATAAGCCCGAACTCCGGGATGACCGTCGCGAGCGAGGTCGTCGATGCCGACAGCATCTCCTGGGTGCCGCCGCGTAGCGCGGATTGCTGCTGCAACTCGTTGCCGAGCTGTGAAGCCGCGAACTCGCGGACCTTCATTTTGCCCCCGCTCTTCGCCAACAGGATCTCGGCGAATTTCTGCACGCCAAGGCTGACGGGGTGATCGGTGTTGTTCAGGTGTCCCCACCTGATCGTCCGCTCCTGAATGTCATCAGCGGCGGATGCGCCGACCGTCAGCGCCATGCAGATCGCCGTCGCAGACAGCGCCCGTACCCACAAGCTCATCGTTTCCTCACTGTTCCCTTGGGGCACCGGCGGCTTAAGCGCTTATTTTCCGTACCCTCAGCTAATTTACACATCATACATATATTCTAGCGTCAACCGACAATCACAAGTTCATATGATATTTCTTTACATATCTGACGTCGTTGATCTGCTATAGTGCTGGCAACATTGATGGTTCGCCTGCCCCACGGCGGACGGCGGTGCGGACAGGCGGGATCAGAAGGCATGACGGCACTTGAGGAACGGCCTTTGTCGGCGGGCGATAGCGGCTATCAGCGCATCCGGTCCGACATCATTTTCGGCGTGCTGACGCCCTCCGGGCGTCTCAGGCTCGATGCCATGAAGGAAGACTACGGCGTCAGCATCTCGACACTGCGTGAGATCCTCAATCGCCTGACGTCAGAGGGGTTCGTAGTGGCCGAAGGCCAGCGCGGATTCGAGGTGGCGCCGATCTCGATCCAGAACCTGCGCGAGCTCGCTGATCTCCGCATTCTGCTCGAGCACCACGCGATGGCCGAGTCGTTCCGCGCCGGCGACGTCGAGTGGGAAGGCCGCGTGGTCTCGGCGCATCACAAGCTGGCGGCGACCGAGCGCACCGTCCTCAGGGACGGCGACGATCCCGAGTTGCGCAAGCGCTACGACGGTGAATTCCACCAGGCGCTGATTTCGAGTTGCGGGTCGCGCGAGCTCATGCACACCCACGCGATCGTGTTCGACAAATACTTCCGCTATGCGCTGCGCTATCGGGGCACCGAGACAATCAACCAGCACAAGGCTCTGCTGGAATGCGCACTGAAGCGCGACATCAAGAGCGCGAGGGGCGTCCTCAGCGAGCACATCAACGGCTGCGTCGCGCACGCTTTGTCCTCCTGGAAGGACGCCTGATCGCCCTCGCCTTGCCAGCAAGATCAAATCGTCGACGCAGAAGAACTATCGATGCACGCCAACATTCCATTCTCCACGGTCAGGCTTGACGGCTTGCTCGATGATTTCGGCATCGACGTCCTGATCGTGACGTCGAAGCACAACATCCAGTACCTTCTCGGCGGGTACTATCATTTTCAGTTCGCGTACATGGAAGCGATCGGCATCAGCCGGTATCTGCCGATCCTCGTTTACGTGAAGGGCGAGCTCGACAAGTCGGTCTATATCGCCAACCGGAACGAGCGCGACAGCGTTCAGAACCGAACCAGCGCCGGCTATTGGATGCCGCTGGTTGTGTTCGGATCGTCCACCTCGGTCGAGGCGATGACGCTCGCTCTCAAGCACGTCAAATCCGTCGCGACGCCCGCACTTCGCGTCGGCGCCGAGATGTCATTCCTGCCGGCCGATGCGGCGGATGTGCTGCGCAAGGAGCTACCCGATTGCCGGCTCGTCGAGGCGATGCGGCCGCTGGAGAAACTGCGGTCGATCAAGACCATGGCCGAACTGAAAATCCTTCGCGAGGCGTCCGAGCGTGTGGTCGCGTCCATGATGGATGCCGTCAGCCGAACCCGTCCCGGACAGAGCAAGCGCGAGATCGTCGAGCACCTGCGCCACGCCGAACTGGCGCGCGACATGATCTTCGAATACGCGCTGGTGACAATGGGAACGAGCCTCAACAGGGCACCTTCCGAGCAGCGCCTTGAGCCCGGCGATATCGTCTCGCTGGACTCAGGCGGAAACTACAGGGGCTATATCGGCGATCTCTGCCGGATGGCAGTCCACGGGACGCCGGACGGCGAACTTGTCGATCTGCTCGACGAGATCGACCTGATCCAGCAGGCAGCCCGCGGGCCGATACGTGCCAGTCTCACAGGCAGCGAAATCTACGCCGCCGCGACCGAAGCGATTGCGCGGTCCCCTCACGGCAAGCAGATGCATTTCGTCGCCCACGGCATGGGCATCGTCAGCCACGAAGCGCCGCGTCTGACCGCGAGCGGACCCGTCCCTTACCCCGCCGACGACGCCAACGCGCCTCTGGAGGCCGGCATGGTCATCTCGATTGAGACGACGCTGCCGCACCCGCGACGAGGCTTCATCAAGCTCGAAGACACCATCGCCGTGACCCCGGACGGATATCAGGTGTTCGGAGACGGCGCGCGCGGCTGGAACCGGATTCCGGCATGACCGTGAATCCAATTTCCCCTGGCAAGGTCGAGACCGCGGTCGCCAGCGCGGATATTCTCGGCGAGACCCCTTTGTGGTGCGACCGGTCCCACAAGCTCTGGTGGGTCGACATTGACGGCAGGCTGCATCAATCCTTCGATCCGGCCACGGGCGCGCATCACGTCACCTCCTATGATTGCCAATTCCTCGGCAGCCAGGCCTTGACGGCAGACGGTTCGCATCTGCTCGCGCAGGACCTCGCGCTTCACCATCGCCAGACCGTCATCGAAGTCGAGCGCGGCCTCGACAACCGCCTCAATGACGGCCGCGTCGACGCGCGTGGCCGCCTGTGGATCGGCACCATGGACAACCAGCTGCATCGTCCGAATGGCGCGCTGTATCGCGTGACCGGAGACGGACAGGTGGCGCGCATCTTCGACGACGTCATCGTGACCAACGGGATTGCGTTCTCGCCTGATAGTCGCACGCTCTATTTCACGGACACGCGGCGATACTGCACCTGGGCGTTCGACTTCGATCTCGACGATGGCGCGGTCCGAAACCGACGCCTGTTTGCGGATTACAGCGCCTCGCAGCAGAGACCCGACGGCGCCTGCGTTGATGTTGCCGGCGGGCTGTGGACGGCGTTCTTTTCAGGCGGCCGGGTGGTGCGTTATCGACCAGACGGAACGATCGACACGGTCATTCCGCTGCCTGTGACCAATCCAACGTGCCTGTGCTTCGGAGGCAGCGATCTCAAGACGCTGTTTGTGACGACGGCCAGAAAATTCCTGGGGCCGCAACAGCTCGGCGTCGAGGCTCAGGCTGGTCATCTCCTTGCCATTCACGGCGTCGCACAGGGACTGCCGGAACACCGCTTCCTGATCGGTTAGCGCAGCGGCAGAAGCTCCAGCTGGCTCTGCGCCTTCTTGATCGCTGCCGCAAACCAGCTCTGGCTTGGCGCCTCCTTGACGAAGCATTTTGTGTAGGCCTCCATGGCCTGGTCTTCCTTGGCCATGGAATCCTGCGGGACCTTCCTGGCGATCATCTGCTTCCAGGTCTTTTCGCAAGCCGGGATTTCGGCGGTCTTCACGGCCTCGGTTGCAGCGAGGAAGAACACCTTGTCGCCCTCGATCGCGACCACGTCGATCTCGTCCGGCGGCCCCTTGAGGTCGCCATTGCCGCGCACGCCGAGCACCGCCACCGCGGCACTCGCGGATGCAGGCCTGGTGATCGGCAGCTCCGCATATTTGGCGAAGGCTGAGTCCTGGATCGCCTGATAGTAGAAGCGATCCGACCGGAACGCCGCATCGATCGCCTGCGGCATGCCGTCCTTGCTGTGTTCGCGCAGCCAGTGCTTGAGCAGCGATGTCGTGGTCACCACGGCCTGCTGCTTGTCGCCTTCGGTGGCGAAGGCGAGCCCGTCGAGATGGCCGAAGCCGCTGTCGCCTTTGAACAGCGTGTCGGCGTTCGACTTGCCGTCGGCCGGCAACCCCTTGATCGTGACCGGGCCCACCAGGCCACGCAGCACTCCGGTCAGCTCGTCGAGCGCAGCATCGTGCTGCTTGAATGTCTCGTCGCTCTCCTTGGCCTTGGAGAATTTGGCGATGTAGCGGTCGCGCAGATCGAGATAGTGCTGCTCGGGAGAGGCCGCATGTGCTGGCGTGGCGAATGCGAGCAGGCAGAGCAAGGCAAGCGATCTCATTGGGGTGTCCGGAAGGCGAAGGGCGATCTCCAATCTTGGTGGCGTCGCCCGGCTGGAAGGTTCATTCCTGGCGGCCCGCCCTGCTCCACCGAGAACGAATCCTTCACCATGGCTTGCGGGTTCGATTGAGCGCAGCAAGCCCGAGAGGTAAAATCGGCTGCAGATTTTTCAGCGGTGCCGGGCATCCGGGGGCGACGTCCATGAGCGAATTGCGCGCTGCGACCAGGCAGTCCACGGCGAGAACCGGGATCATCGAGTTTGATGGCGCCCGAGGCGCCGTGAGTATCCCCTGTACCATCGCGGACGTGTCCGGGACCGGCGCACGGCTGAAGCTCGACTGGTCGCTGTCGTTTCCGAAAGAAGCCACGCTGGTCTTTGCCGATGGCTTGCGTAAGGCCTGCCGCGTGGCGTGGCAGAAGCGGCGGCTGCTGGGCGTCGCGTTTGCCGATGGCGTCGCAAGCGCGGACGAGCAGGCCCTGATGATGACCGAGGAAGAGCAGGCGTTGCACAGGCGCCATATCGGCGCGCAGGTCAGAGGCGCGCGCGAGGCGCGTGGCTACACCGAGGCCCAGATTGCGAACCTCGTCGGCGTCTCGCCCGAGTTTGTCGCACATGCCGAAAGCGGTGAGATCAGCATCCCGCTCCACCAGCTCACCCACATGGCGGATCTGTTTCTCGTCGATCTCGACAGTCTGGTTGCCGGCCCGGCGTCGGCTGGATTGCCGCCGGCTGAGCCAGATGCAGACGCCCCTGCCGAGGCTCTCCTCGGCTAGCTCTTGTAGCAGCACGTGCCGCTGCCGGCGCCGGAGCGGCCGATCACGCCGGTGATCGGAGTTGGGCGAAGTTTTCCCAATCCCCCGCTCTGGAAGAAGATTCGTCTGCCGGGGATATCCACCTGCGGCAGGGCTCACCGAACCATTGCTAGCCAGGGCATCACGATCACCAGCAGCCCGGCGAAATAGAGCCCACCGAAGATCAGGCCAAAGCCCCAGAATTGCCCCTTCCCGATATAGCCGCTGCCGTAATACATCGGCGCCGGCCCCGTTGCGTAAGGCGAGATCACGCCCATCAGGCCGAGCGAATACATGCAGAGCATCGCAAGCGTCGTGACCGGCAGACCGGGAATGCCGGAGCCGACCGCGAGCACGACCGGCAGTACGGCTGCCGCATGCGAGGTGATGCTCGAGAAGAAATAGTGGATCCAGAAGAACAGCGCGACCAGCAGGATCATCGCGGTCGATGGCGAGAGCCCCGAAAGCGGTTTGGCGAATTCATTGGCGAACCATTTGATGAAGCCGATCTCGTTCAGTCCCGAAGCCAGCGTCAACAGCGAGGTAAAATAGAAGAACACCTCCCAGGCGCTCTTCTCGGCGACGATGTCGGCAAACTCGATCACGCCCGTGACCAGCATCAGCGAGATGACGATGAAGACGACGGTGGTGGCATTGACGAAGTTCGAACCAAGCAAGGGCACGTGGATGTCCGGGCTCGAGCCCGCGATCCACAGGAACATCGCCAGAATGATCAGCGCCAGCATGATCCACTCGTCGCGCGACATCGGGCCCATCTCCGCGAGCTCGTTCGCGGCCCAATCGGAGATTTCCGGGCTGCGCTTCACCTCAGGCCTGCAGATCGCGTAGCTGAGCAGCGGCACCAGGATCATCAGGAGAATGCCGAGCGGCGCGAAGCCGATGAACCACTGGCCCCAGCTGACATCGACGCCGACCGTCTTCTTGGCGATCGCCAGCGCCGCCGCGTTCGGCGCCAGCGCCGTGAAGAACAGCGAGCTCGTGATCGCGGTCGCCGCGAACGCGGTCCACATCACGTAGGTGCCGATTCTGCCGGCGGTCGGTCCGGGCTCGGATCCGTAGATGCGCGGGATGTTGCTGATGATGGGATAGACGATGCCGCCGCTGCGCGCGGTGTTGGACGGCGTCGCCGGCGCGAGCAGGAAGTCGGACATCGCGACGGCATAGCCGAGCCCGAGTGTGTTGGTACCAAGACGCCGCACCAGCACCAGCGCGATGCGCCGGCCGAGCTGGCTCTTGCGGTAGCCGATCGAGAACACGAAGGCGCCGACAATCAGCCACACCGTGCTCTCGGCAAAGCCTGCCAGCATCCAGCGCAGCGATTTGTTGGGATCGGCATCGATATAGCCGCCGACGCCGGCAACCGTGAGCCCGATCAGGCCGACCGCTCCGACCGGCATCGATTCCAGGATCAGCCCGGTGATGACGGCCGCGAACACGGCGAAATAGTGCCACTGATTGGCGTTGAGACCCGCCGGCACCGGCCACAGATAGATCGCCAGCCACACCACGAGCGGTGCGATCAACTTCCAGCGATGCATTATCGGTCCCTCCCGCGGCGCGTGCGGGATGGTTGACCGAGCCGCTGCCGCCAAAACCTGTTACGGCACAGATCGGCGGGCGATTCAATGCCTGCGGGAATCCGTCTAGCCGTCCGTCCCCGTCTTCGCGAGCGGCGCCATCAGGGCGCGGCGGTCGGATTCGACGACGCGGTTACGGCCCTGCCCCTTGGCCTGGTACAGCGCAGCGTCGGCGGCCGCGACCAGCATGTCGCCCTTCGGCACATGCAGTGGCGTCACGGCGAGGCCGATCGACGCCGTGATGTTGCGCAGCGGCGCGCCGTTGGGGATGTCGACATGCATGGCCCTGACAGCATCGAGCACGGCATTGGCGCGGGCGAGCGCGGCATCGATATCGGCGCCGGGCATCAGCACCAAAAACTCTTCGCCGCCGAAGCGGCCGACGATATCGGTCCTGCGGATGGTCTTTTCCAGCACCGCGCCGAGCTCGCGAAGCACGGCGTCGCCGGACTCGTGGCCAAAGGTGTCGTTGATCTTCTTGAAGTGGTCGACGTCGATGATCAGCAGCGCCATCGTCTCGCCGGTGCGCATCGCACGGCCGGATTCGCGTGCCAGCGCGTCCTCGAGGAAGCGGCGGTTGTAGAGCCCGGTGAGCTGGTCGCGGATGGCCTGGCTACGCAATTGCTCGCGAAGCTGAAGGTTGGCGAGCGCCAGCGATATCTGCTCGGCGAGCATGGTGGCGAGCTGATCGGTGCCGTCGGTGAACGATGCGCCGCTGCTCTCACGATAGAGCACGCCGAGCAGCGTGTTCTGCGCAACCAGCGGCTCGCAGACATAGGTGCCCACACCGGCCTCGCAGCAGGCATGGCCGCAGACAAGACCCTGGCTCGCTTCAGAGACGGGGAACTTGGTGCCGCGGCGCAACGCCCAGCAATCCTCCAGCGCGAAGGCTTGGGACGTCGAGGCCATCTCGCCCCAGCGGGGTCCACGCATGACGCCATCGCGGGCATCGTTCATCAGGTACAGCGCGCCCGCTTCGTCCGGAAACAGGAATCCGGCATAGGTCTCGACCGCAGCGAAGATTTCTTCAGGCTTCTGGCAGGACTGCAGCAGACCAGAGAGTTCGGTCAGCAGCGCGATTTCCTTGGTGCGGATCTCGGCCGCCTTGAGCGACGACGTCAGCCGGGCGTTGGTATCCTGCAATTGCCTGGCGTGCTCGGCGCGTTCGGCCTCGAGCGCCCTAAGCTTGCTGAATAGCCGACGAGAGCGCAGCCAGATGCCGGCGATCAGCGCGATCAGCAGCGCAATGACGGTGCCACAGGCGAGTGCCAGATCAGGCACGACGTGCGTGTCGGCGGCGAGCATGTCCGCAATCCCTTAACCACGAGCGCCCACCCTTGGGCAGAAACTTGCGGGGTGGATATCGCAGGCGGCATTGAGAATCGGTTTGTGGCGCATCTCTCCCGCGCAAAGCGGTAAAGAAAGCGTTGGCTACCTTCCTCTAAACTTAGGTTTGCGCCGCGTCAGGAACGCCTCGACGCCCTCCTTGTGGTCCTCGCTGAGGCTTGCCAGCGCGAACTGGTCGATATCCATATGGCTGGCGAGATCGTCGAGCGCATGCGCGAGCCGGTTGACGGTCAGTTTGGTCATGGCGACCGAGAGCGGCGGTTGCGCCGCGACCTTGCGGGCCAACTCCATGGCGGCATCGAAGGCGTAGCCGGGGTCGACGACCTGCTCGACCAGGCCCCATTGATAGGCCTCGTCAGCGGAGATGCGCTCGTCGGCCAGGATCACCGCCTGCTTGGTGCGGGCCGGTCCCATCAGATGCAACATGCGCGGGATGCTCTGCCAGCTCATATTCATGCCGAGCCCGATCTCGGGCACGCGCAGATGCGCGTCGCTCCCCATCACGCGGAAGTCGAGCGCGACCGCAAGCGCCACGCCGCCGCCGACGCAGAAGCCTTCGATCGCCGCGATCGTGATTTGCTCCATCTCCTGCCAGGCATGCGTCAGGCGCGGCCCGAGTTTGAGATGCCGCCGCAGCGTGCCGAGATCCATCTCCTTGCGCGAGCGCCCTTCGTCGTCCTTCAGATCAAACCCTGCGCTGAACGCGCCCGAATTCCCGGTCAGTACCACGACGGATGTCGCCGCATCATCTTCGAAGCTGCGGGCGGCTGCGGTGAGCTGCCGAAGCGCCTCCGGCGACAAGGCATTGATGCCGTCATGACGGTCGAACCGCACCACTGCGATCCGACCCTCGGGCCCGAGGCCCTTCTCGATCTTGACGAAGTCTTTCATGGAGCGTCTCCGATGTCGATTTTCGTCTGATCGTAGCGCACAAACGGCGTCACGAATATGGGACCGATCGCGCTGCAACGAAGGCTCGACAGGACGGGGCCATGCGCTTAATCTTTCGCGCATGAGCCACGATCACGATCACCATCATCACCACGACCACGATCATTCGGAATTGTCGCAGACCGAGCTGCGCGTGCGCGCGCTCGAGACGATTCTGACCGAAAAAGGCTATGTCGAGCCGGCCGCGCTCGACGCCATCATCGAGGCCTACGAGACCAAGATCGGTCCGCACAACGGTGCGCGCGTCGTCGCCAAGGCGTGGACCGATCCGGCGTTCAAGCAGGCGCTGCTGGAGGACGGCAGCAAGGCGATCGGCACGCTCGGCCATGTCAGCCGCGTTGGCGACCATCTCGTCGTGGTCGAGAATACGCCGCAGCGTCACAACATGGTCGTGTGCACGCTGTGCTCCTGCTACCCTTGGGAAATGCTCGGGCTGCCACCGGTCTGGTACAAGGCCTCGCCCTACCGCTCGCGCGCGGTCAAGGATCCGCGCGGCGTGCTCGCCGATTTCGACGTCACGCTGCCGAAGGACATGGAAATCCGGGTCTGGGACTCCACCGCCGAAACACGCTTCCTGGTGCTGCCGATGCGCCCCGATGGCACCGAAGGCTGGAGCGAGGAGCAGCTTGCCGACCTCGTTACGCGAGACTCGATGATCGGCACTGGATTCGCCAAAAAGCCCGGGGCCCCGTCGTGAACGGCGTCCACGACATGGGCGGCATGGACGGGTTCGGCAAGGTCGAGGCCGAGTCGAACGAGCCGGTGTTCCACGAGGAGTGGGAGTCCCGCGTGCTGGCGATGGTGCGCGCGATGGGCGCGGCCGGCGCGTTCAACATCGACACCTCGCGCTTCTATCGCGAGACGCTGCCGCCGCATGTCTACCTCTCCAGCTCTTACTACAAGAAATGGTTCCTCGGCCTCGAGGAGATGCTGATCGAGAAGGGCTACCTCACCCGCGAGGAGGTCGCCGCCGGCCATGCGATGAAGCCCGGCAAGGCGCTCAAGCACGGCAAGTTCGACCTCGCCAATGTCGAGCGCATCATGGTGCGTGGCAAGTTCGCCCGCCCTGCGCCTGCAACCGCCAAATTCAACATCGGCGACCGCGTCCGCGCCAAGAACATCCATCCGACCACGCACACGCGGCTGCCGCGCTATGTGCGCGGCCATGTCGGTGTGGTCGAGCTGAATCATGGCTGCCACGTGTTTCCGGATTCCGCGGCGATGGAGCTCGGCGAGAATCCGCAATGGCTCTACACCGTGGTGTTCGAGGGCCGCGATCTCTGGGGCGCGGATGGTGATCCGACGCTGAAGGTCTCGATCGACGCGTTCGAGCCGTATCTGGACCCCGCGTCATGAGCAGCACTGCTGCCGCCGCGACGGCGGCCATTCCGAGCATTCCGCGCGATGATGACGGCCCGGTGTTTCGCGCGCCCTGGGAAGCGCATGCCTTTGCGATGGCGCTGACGCTACATGACCGCGGCGTGTTCACCTGGCCCGAATGGGCCGCGGCCTTGGCCGCCGAGATCAAGCGCGCGCAGGCCGCCGGCGATCCTGACACGGGCGAGACCTACTATCTGCACTGGCTCGCCACGCTGGAAGGTCTCGTCGCACACAAGGGCGTTACGTCAACGGAAACGCTGCATCGCTATCGCGACGCCTGGGACCACGCCGCGGACCGCACGCCGCACGGCAAGCCGATCGAGCTGCGGGACGAGGATTTTCGGTAGGCTCGCGCTCGCGCCACACCCGTCATTGCGAGCGCAGCGAAGCAATCCAGAATCTTTCCGCGGAGGGATTCTGGATTGCCTCGTCGCTTCAGCGCAAAATTGCTTCGCAATTTTGTCGCGAGCTCCTCGCAATGACGGCGAAATGACACGCGCTACCTCCCCGCCACAAACTCCCGCCATCCCTTCGCTCGCAGGCTGCAGGCCGGGCACTCGCCGCAGCCATAGCCCCAATCGTGCCGCGCGCCGCGTTCGCCGAGATAGCAGGTGTGCGACTGCTCGCGGATGAGATCGACCAGTCCCTCGCCGCCGAGGTCATGCGCCAGCTTCCACGTCGCGGCCTTGTCGATCCACATCAGCGGCGTATGCAGCTCGAACTTGCGGGCCATGCCGAGCGAGAGCGCGGTCTCCATGGCGCGGATGGTGTCATCACGGCAATCGGGATAGCCGGAATAGTCGGTCTCGCACATGCCGCCGACGATGTGGGTGATGCCGCGCCGGTAGGCCAGCGCCGCGGCGAAGGTCAGAAATACGAGATTGCGGCCCGGCACAAAGGTGTTCGGCAGGCCGTCGGCGCCCATCGCAATCGCAACGTCGCGGGTCAACGCGGTCTCGGACATCGCAGCGAGCGTCGGGATCGACAGCGTATGGCTCTCGCCGAGCTTTGCGGCCCAATCGGCGCGCAAGCCCTTGATGCCGTCGAACAGCCGATCGCGGCAGTCGAGCTCGACGGCGTGGCGTTGCCCGTATGCGAACCCCAGCGTCTCCACGCGCGCAAAGCGGCTCAGCGCCCAGGCGAGGCAGGTGGTGGAATCCTGGCCGCCGGAGAACAGCACCAGCGCGGTTTGTGATGAAAATGCGTCACTCATGGCTCGCGCTTTAGCACTGCGCAAGCGGCCCGCCAATCGGTGGAAATCGGCCTGTTTCGACTCGCTCCGCTGGGAACGGCGGCCCGCTTTTGGCATAAGGTCTGGAACCCTGGAGACCGCCCCGCAATGACCCCTTCCCGCGACATTTCCCGCCTGATCGAGATCATGGCCGCGCTGCGCACGCCGGTGACCGGCTGCCCCTGGGACCTCGAGCAGAATTTTGCGACGATCGCGCCCTACACGATCGAGGAGGCCCATGAGGTGGTCGACGCCATCGACCGCGGCGATCTCGACGATCTCCGCGAAGAGCTCGGCGACCTCCTGCTGCAGGTGGTGTTCCACGCCCAGATGGCCTCGGAGCAAAATGCGTTTACGTTCGGCGATGTCGTTGAAGCCATCACCCGCAAGATGATCCGGCGTCACCCCCACGTCTTCGTGGACAAGGACGGCAATCTCGCCTCGTCCCATGTCAAGGAAGTCTGGGACCGCATCAAGGCCGAGGAGAAAGCCGAACGCGCCGCGCGCCGGCCGCCGGAGCAAACGCCGTCGCACAAATCGCTACTGTCGGGCGTCAAGGCCGGCCAGCCCGCACTGACGCGCGCCATGGAGCTGCAGCGCAAGGCCTCCACCGTCGGCTTCGACTGGAACGATCCGCGCGCCGTGCTGCAAAAGATCCGCGAGGAAGCCGACGAGATCGAGGCCGCGCTCGACCGCAACGACAAGCAGGAGATCGCGGAAGAGA
This sequence comes from Bradyrhizobium sp. LB11.1, assembly GCF_040549385.1. Taxonomy (NCBI): domain Bacteria; kingdom Pseudomonadati; phylum Pseudomonadota; class Alphaproteobacteria; order Hyphomicrobiales; family Nitrobacteraceae; genus Bradyrhizobium; species Bradyrhizobium sp. LB11.1. The sequence goes on from NZ_JBEPTH010000019.1 coordinate 86,413, forward strand.
CCGGCGACCTGATGTTCGCGCTGGTCAACCTCGCCCGCCATGTCGATGCCGATCCCGAGACCGCGCTTCGCGCGACCAATGCGAAATTCGAACGGCGGTTTGCCTATATCGAGCGCGCTCTGGAGGCGGAAGGGCGCACGCTGGAGCAGGCGTCGCTGGCGGAGATGGATGCGCTGTGGAATGCGGCGAAGACAGCTACCTGATAAGAGGGCATGCAGTGGAAATCAGGCAGGACGATCCGGCGGCGCCCTATGTCGCCGACTTGTTGGCGCTTCATCTGCAAGAGCTACGCAGCGTCATGGGCGAGCATGCGAGGCTTGGCGTGTAGCCCGGATTTCGCTTCGCTCCATCCGGGGCTACGACGTACCGATCAAGCCACGCGCGGCACGGCGTCGAACCTGTTCACCACGATATCCCGCTTGGTCTCGTCCACCCTTACCGTCATGTCGAAGCGGCCATCGTGCAGCTCCTTGGCCAGCACCTCGGAATTCCGATGCAGCCAGGAGATGCCGGCACCATCTGCGGCGTCGATGGAAAGGTCGAGCGTGGTGCGTTTGGCGGCGAGGCGCTCTTCGATCGCGGCGAGCAGCGCGTCGATCCCCTCGCCTGACACGGCTGACACCAGCATCGCCGGGTGATCTTCGGGCCTGCGTGCTGCGATATTCAGAAGCTCTTCGCGCTGCTCGGAATCGTAGCGGTCGATCTTGTTCCAGACCTCGACGATGCGGCCGGAATCATCCGGATTGATGCCGAGCTGGCGTAGCACGGCGTCGACGTCGCCTTGCTGGGCCTCGGCATCCTCATGCGAGATGTCGCGCACATGCAGGATGACGTCGGCTTCCAGCACCTCTTCCAGCGTGGCGCGGAAGGCGGCGACGAGCTGCGTCGGCAGATTGGAGATGAAGCCGACCGTGTCCGACAGCATCGCCTTGCCGCCGTGTGGTAAAGTGAGCGCGCGCAAGGTGGGATCAAGCGTAGCGAACAGCATGTCGGCGGCCTGCACGTCGGCGCGGGTCAGGCGGTTGAACAGCGTCGACTTGCCGGCGTTGGTGTAACCGACCAGCGCGACGACGCTATACGGTACGCGCTGGCGGCCGGCGCGATGCAGCCGCCGCGTCGCCTGCACCTTCTGCAGGTCGCCCTCGAGCCTGGAGATGCGTTCCTGAATCAGGCGGCGGTCGGCCTCGATCTGCGTTTCGCCGGGACCACCCATGAATCCGAAACCGCCGCGCTGGCGTTCGAGATGGGTCCACGATCGCACCAGCCGCGAGCGCTGGTAGTTGAGATGGGCGAGCTCGACCTGAAGCGAGCCTTCCTTGGTCTTGGCGCGGCGGCCGAAGATTTCGAGGATGAGTCCGGTGCGGTCGAGCACCTTGGTGTGCAATTCCTTCTCGAGATTGCGCTGCTGGATCGGCGCCAGCGCGCAATCCATCACCACGAGCTCGACGTCGAGGCTCTTGGCCAGCGCGGCGATCTCTTCGACCTTGCCCTTGCCGATATAGGTCGCAGGGCGAATCTGGCCGATCGGCGTGATGATGGCGTCGGCAATGACGAGATCGATTGCACGCGCGAGGCCGGCGGCTTCATCGAGCCGGGCCTCCGCATCGCGCTGGACATAGCCCTCCGATTGCGCGTCGGCACTTCCCGCACGCACGCGCAAATAGGGGCCGATGACAAGCACCCGCCCCGTTTGCTTGGCCCCTGCCGGCCGTGGACGGTCGGCATCCCCGTCGAAATTCCGGGGTTCCAATCAGATCACTCTCAAGCCGGCTGATCCTCGCCGCCTTCGAACAACTGGATCGGAGCGCCCGGCATGATGGTCGAGATCGCGTGCTTGTAAACGAGCTGCGAGTGACCGTCGCGCCGAAGCAGCAAACAGAAATTGTCGAACCAGGTCACGATGCCCTGGAGCTTCACTCCGTTGACCAGAAAGATCGTCAGTGGCGTTTTGGTTTTGCGAACGTGATTAAGGAAGGTGTCCTGCAGGTTTTGTGCGCGGTCTGCCGCCATTGTTTTTTTCTCGCTTTGAGTTTCTTTTTATTGCGCCGGTTGCGCCCCGCTTTTGAAAATGTGGGGTCCCTTCCGGTTGCCGTTCCTCATGAGATCCCCCTCGGAGGAACAACGGTTCGATTAGAAGGCAGGACGGGTTATTAGGCAAGCCGCTTCAAGCGGCAGGCCAAGCCCAATTGCCCCCGAAAATCTACGGAAATCGATGTATTTCCTCGCTTGTCTGCCACCGGCGGCCGCAACGTCGAGCGTTAGCCGACGCCGAGCGCCTTCAGCTTTCGGTGCAGCGCCGAACGTTCCATGCCAACAAACTCGGCCGTCCGAGAAATATTTCCTGAAAAACGGCTGATCTGCGCAATCAAATAGTCGCGCTCGAACACTTCGCGGGCCTCGCGCAGCGGTAGGCCCATGATGTGCTCGCCATTGTTGCTGGTCGGCATCGCCGGTACCATCGAGCCGACGTCCTGCGGCAGCATATCGGCGGTGATGATCACCTCCGGTCCACCTGCGGCCAGAATCATGACTCTCTCAACGTTATTGCGGAGCTGGCGCACATTGCCCGGCCAGACATGCGATTGCAGTACGGCCATCGCGTCCTGGCCGATCTGGCGCTTGGGCAGGCCGCTGCCGGCCGATATCTGCTCCATGAAATAGTCGATCAGCTCGGGAATGTCCTCGCGCCGCTCTGACAGCGCGGGCACGCGGATCGGCACCACCGAGAGCCGATGATAGAGGTCCTCGCGGAAATGACCGGCCGCGATCTCCTCCTCCAGGTTGCGCGCGGTGGAGGAGATGATGCGCACGTCGACCTGCATCTTGCCGGTACCGCCGACGCGTTGGAACGACTGCTCGACCAGCACGCGCAGGATCTTGTTCTGAGTCTCGCGCGGCATGTCCGCGATCTCGTCGATGAACAGAGTGCCGCCATGGGCCTCCTCGAGCGCGCCGGGCTTGCGCGCATGCTCGCCGTTGGACTGCTCGACGCCAAACAGCTCGTGCTCCATTCGCTCGGGCGTGATCGCCGCGGCGTTGATGACGACGAAGGGGCCGTCGGCACGGCCCGATGCCGTGTGCAGCGTACGCGCGGTCAACTCCTTGCCGGCACCGGCGGGACCGACGATCAGGATGCGGCTGTTGGCCTTGGCCGCGCGCTCGATGGTCTGGCGCAACTGGTTCATGCTCGGCGAGCGGCCGACCAGCTGGCTGGCGCTCGGCGCGAGCTGCTTCAGCTCCTTCACTTCGCGTTTGAGGCGCGAGTTCTCCAGCGCGCGATTGGCGACCAGGATCAGCCGGTCGGCCTTGAACGGCTTCTCGATGAAATCATAGGCGCCGCGCTTGATCGCGGCGACCGCGGTTTCGATGTTGCCGTGGCCGGAGATCATCACGACAGGCAGATCGGCGTTGTCCTTCTTGACCTGCTCCAGCAGCTGCAGGCCGTCGAGCTTGGAGCCCTGCAGCCAGATGTCGAGGAATACGAGGTGCGGCCTGCGGTTGGCGATTTCGGCCAGGGCCGTATCGCTGTCGCGTGCCGTTCGCGTGACAAAACCCTCGTCTTCGAGGATGCCCGCAACGAGATCCCGAATATCGGCCTCATCATCGACAATCAGAATTTCATTTGCCATGGGTCGCGCCTGTCTTGTCAGCTGCCTGTTGAGGCTTCGATCTTCGTAGAATCATTGGTCTTTTCAGCCGGCTCTTTGGTTTCGGCCGCCGGCTCTTTTGTTTCCTGCGCCTTGTCCATGACGGACGCGGCGGCTGCTTCCTCGGTCACTGGTGCCGCCTCGGCTCCCTCGCTCTTGGGCGGAGCGCCGGAGAGCGCAAAGCGCATCCGCATCCAGGCGCCGCGCTGGCCCTCGCGGAAGTCGGAGGCATCCTTCAGCTCGATGCGGCCGCCATGGTCTTCCAGCACGCGGCCGACGATGGCAAGGCCAAGGCCGGTGCCCTTGGCGCGTGTCGTCACATAGGGCTCGAGCAGCCGCGAGCGCGCAACCTTTGGCAGGCCGATGCCGTTGTCGACGACGTCGATCAGCACATCCTCGCCCTCGCGCGACACCACGACATCGATGCGGCCTTTGCCTAGCTCCTCCGCCGGCACCTGCTCGATCGCCTCGGTGGCGTTCTTGACGATATTGGTGACCGCCTGCGAGATCAGCCGCCGGTCGAACTGGGCGCGCAGCGGATCTTCCTTGAACTCGGCTTCAATATCGAGCTCGGGATGGGCGACCTTCATCAGGAACACCGCCTGCCGCACGGCATCGGCGACGTCCTCGCCTTCCATCACGGGCTTCGGCATCCGCGCGAAGCGCGAGAACTCGTCGACCATGCGGCGGATGTCGTCGACCTGGCGCACGATGGTGTCGGTGCACTGCTCGAAGATCTGCTTGTCCTTGCCCTCGGTGATGTCCTTGCCGAACTTGCGGCGGATGCGCTCGGCCGAGAGTTGGATCGGCGTCAACGGGTTCTTGATCTCGTGGGCGATGCGGCGCGCGACATCACCCCAGGCCGAGGTGCGCTGCGCCGAGACCAGCTCGGTGATGTCGTCGAGCGTGATGATGTAGCTGTCGTGCGGCTGGTTCTTCTCGGCGCTGACGCGGACCGACAGATTGCTCTCGTTGCCGTCGCGGGTAATGGTGATCTGGCCCTGCACCAGGCGCTGGGTCCCTTCCCGCGCCGTCTTCATCATCTCGTCGAGCTCAGGCAGCACGTCGGAGAGCGGATGGCCGAGCGTCTCGGCCTCGGAATGCCCGATCAGCTTCTCGGCGGAGCGGTTGAGGATGCCGACGCTGCCGGAGGTATCGACGCCGATGATGCCCGCGCTTGCGGAGGACAGCACGGCCTCGATGAAACGGCGCCGGCTGTCGATGAGGTCGCTGGCGTTGACGAGCTCGTCGCGCTGGCTGCGCAATTCCTGCGTCATCTTGTTGAAGGTCTCACCGAGTTGGGCGAGGTCGCCTTCCGACTGATGCACCGGCACCTTCACATGAAGGTTGCCGGTCGAGACGGTGTGGGCCGCATTCATGAGCCGCCGGATCGGCGCCACCAGCGAGTTGGCGAAGTTCAACCCGATCAGCACCGAGGCCATCAGAATGGTCAGCGCGATCACCGCGAACATCAGCGCGAACGCGACCTGGATGCCGAGCCGGCGCGACTCGATCTGGGCGTATTCGGCGACGCTCACCTCGGTTTGCTTCAGCTGGTTGACGACGTTCGGGTCGAGCGGACGCGCGACGTAAAGGAAGGTGTCGTTGAAGGCGCGCAGGCGGATCACCGCGGCGACGTAGCTCGCGTCGGGCAGCACCGCGATCTCGGGCTCATTCTCGTTGACGTTGCTGAGGAAGTCCGGCGCCGGCGGCGAATAGGCCAGCCGCATGCCGGTGTCGGCGGACTCGAGGATGTTGGTGTTCTTGTCGATGATCATCGCGCCGGGCAAATTGCGGGAGCCGGCGCTGGACGTCAGCAATTCGCGGAACGAGCGGCGATCCTGGTCGTAAAGCGGCCTTGCGTGCGCGATATCGTTGGCCATGCCGAGGATGTCGCCGCGGATCAGCTGGGCATGGTCCTGCATATAGGCCCGCGCGATCGTCAGCGAGTTCTGGATCACCTCTTTGGTCGGCCCCGAGAACAGCCGGTCGAGGCCGCGCTCGATCGTGACGTTGGCAACGACGGCGACCAGCACCGCCGGGAGCACCGCAACGATCGAGAACAGGCTGACGATCTGGACATGGAGGCGCGCCGCCGCCCGGCCCCGCCGACGCGCCAGGATCAGCTGCCAGAGCTCGCGCACGATGATGCCGACCAGCAGCAGGATCGTGCCCGCATTGATCAGGTAGATCGAGCGCACCACTTCCGGCGTCGGCTCGATCTTGGTCAGGCCGGTCAGAACCAGGAAAGTCAGGAACGCCGACAGCAGCGCCAGCGCCACCGCAAACGGCGCCAGCCAGCGTCGCACCGACCAGCGCCGGGGCTCTTCCGCTGGGGCCGTGTCAAAGGATGCGGCCGAGGTATCTGCGCTGGTCATTCCGGCAATGGGGTGCTGAAAACGGGTCCGCGACGCGCGGATACTGATGCATTCATACCACATTGTTGCCTAATTACGACAATTCCGCGGCGTCTATCCCGCGGCGGACAGGCGCGTCCACAGGGGCATGCTCAATCGCTTGCGGGTTTTCCCGGGAACAGAATCCAGCCACTCCGGCTTGACCCCGCATGGACAGGATATTTCTCGCAATCATGGTGTCAGCGGTGCTGCTGCTGATCGTGGCCTCAGACCTCTTGGTCAATGGCCCAAGCAGGCAGGACGAGACGGCGGAGATGGCCAATATTCAACCGGTCTTGATTCAACCGATCTTGGCCCGCCTGATCAGGTAGGTGCGAGGCGAAAGACTTGCGGCCGAATGACGAATTCGAATCTTCCAGAGGAACATTTCAGCCCGCTTCGGACTTCAGCTCACCGCGCGGGCCACAAAGGCCGGCGCGATTCGGACAGGCTCAGCTCCGCTTTGGTAGGGGAGCTGAGCCACCGTCCGTTTGCGAAGGCCTAGCCCCCGCTCCGATACACCTGGATATCGAGATCCCGGATCTTCTTCCGCAGCGTGTTGCGGTTGAGGCCAAGCAGATCGGCGGCGCGGATCTGGTTGCCCCGGGTAGCCGCGAGCGCGGCCGTCAGCAGCGGCACCTCGATCTCCTTGAGGATGCGGTGATAGAGGCCCGGCGGCGGCACGCCGTTCGGGAAGCCCTGGAAGTGCGATGACAGATAAGCCTCCACCGCACCGCCGAGATTATCGACGCCCTGCTGGACCGCAGCACCTGGACTGACCGTGGGCGGAGCCAGCTCACCGTCGATGACGGAACCCGTGATCACGTCCTGGGGATAGAGCGCCGCCAAACGCCGGGCGAGATTTTCGAGCTCGCGCACGTTGCCGGGCCAGCGGTGCTGCTTCATCCGCTCCAGCGCCAGCGTATCGAGTTTCTTCGGCGGCAGGCCGTCCTTCTCCGCCAGCGCGAAGAAGTGCCGCACGAGATCCGGCAGGTCCTCGATACGCTCGCGCAGCGGCGGCAGCCGCAGTGGCACGACATTGAGGCGGAAGAACAGATCCTCGCGGAACAGACCCTGCTGGATCAGCACGCGCAGATCCTTGTTGGAGGCCGCGACGATCCGCACGTCGGTCTTGATCGGGGTGCGGCCGCCGACGGTGGTGTATTCGCCCTGCTGCAGCACCCGCAGCAAGCGGGTCTGCGCCTCCATCGGCATGTCGCCGATTTCGTCCAGGAAGAGCGTGCCGCCCTCGGCCTGCTCGAACCGGCCCGAGGCGCGGGTGTTGGCGCCGGTGAAGGCGCCGCGCTCATGGCCGAACAGCTCGGACTCGATGAGATCGCGCGGGATCGCCGCCATGTTGACCGCGACGAACGGGCCGTTGCGGCGTTTGCCGTAATCGTGCAGCGCGCGCGCCACCAGCTCCTTGCCGGTGCCGGACTCGCCCGTGATCATCACGGTGAGATCGGTCTGCATCAGGCGTGCGAGCACGCGATAGATTTCCTGCATCGCCGGCGACCGGCCGACCAGCGGGATCGCCTCCATCTCGCCGTCATCGTCCGGCGCCGCGACCCGCTCCTTCGGTTCCGCGAGCGCGCGGCCGACGATCGCGATCAGCTCCTTCAGGTCGAAGGGCTTTGGCAGATATTCATACGCCCCGCGCTCGGAGGCGCGAATCGCCGTCATGAAGGTGTTTTGCGCGCTCATGACGATGACCGGCAAGTTCGGCCGCATCTTCTTGATGCGCGGCAGCAGGTCAAAGGCGTTTTCGTCCGGCATGACGACGTCTGTGATGACGAGATCGCCCTCCCCCTGGCTGACCCAGCGCCACAGCGTTGCGGCGTTGCCGGTCAGCCTGACTTCATACCCGGCCCGGGAAAGTGCCTGGTTAAGAACCGTGCGGATGGCGGTGTCGTCATCAGCTACGAGAATGCTACCTGCGGGCATTGTTGATCCTCATTTTGCCCCCTGTGATGCAGACGACGACTTCCCGGCAGAGCCGTCGCGACTGCTGTGATCGGCATGTTTCACCAATGTGGAATACATCGGCATCAGCACGCGGAAAGTGGTCTTGCGCGGCTGAGATTCGCATTCGATGATGCCCCCGTGATCGCCGATGATCTTGGCGACCAGCGCGAGACCGAGGCCACTGCCGGTCTGCTTGGTGGTCACGAAGGGATCGAACAAATTGGGCAGAAGGTCGTCCGGCACGCCTGGTCCGTTATCCCTCACGCAGAACTCAAGTGGCAGGGATACCCGGGATTTTTGACCGGGGACTGACAGACGCACGCCGGGGCGGAACGCGGTGGTGAGCTGGATCTCTCCGTCGGCAACGTCGATCAGCGCTTCGGCGGCATTTTTCACCAGATTCAGGAACACCTGTATCAGCTGGTCCTGGTTCGCCAGCACCGGCGGCAGCGAGGGATCGTAATCCTCGACGAAGCGGATGTTGCGGGCAAAGCCCGACTGCGCCAACCGCTTCACGTGGTCGAGCACGGAATGGATGTTGACGGGGCCGCGCACCACGGGCCGTTCGTCGCCGAACACCTCCATGCGGTCGACCAGCGTCACGATGCGGTCGGCCTCGTCGCAGATCAGCCGCGTTAGCATACGGTCTTCCGAGGAAGCCTGCTGTTCCAGCAATTGTGCCGCGCCGCGGATACCGGAGAGCGGATTCTTGATCTCATGTGCAAGCATGGCTGCTAGCGCGATCACCGAGCGCGCCGCGCTGCGGTGGGTGAGCTGTCGGTCCATCTTGTCGGCGATGGAGCGCTCCTGGAGCATCACCACGATGTGGCCGGGCCGCTCGGTGAGCGGCGCGACATGCAGATCGACCTGGCGGTCTCCGCCCATGCGCGGCGTGCCGAGATCGACCTTGTATTCGTTGACCGGCGAGTTCGACGAGCGCACCTGGTCGATCAGCGCCAGCAAGGGACTGCCGAACGGCACCAGCTCTTTCAGCGACTGCCGCTTCAAGAACTGCGTCGAGATATCGAAGAACGCTTCGGTCGCGATATTGGCGGCGACGATTTTGCCATCAGGCCCGATCATCAGCACGGGATTGGGCAGGGCATCCAGGATCGCGTCGCTGTCGGACGGGTTGCGATGGTCGGCGGCCGAAGTCATGCAGCAGCGCTCCGTGCGAAATCGTCGAAGGCATCCTGCAGAGACTGGTAGACGAGGCCCGGATCCTCGGAGGTGAGGATTTTCCGGCGCCAGGCCTTCAGCGTCTCGAACGGCGCGTCGCTCGCTTCCGCTGCGACGTCGAGCGCCCAGCCGAGATGTTTGCGTGCATGCTTGAGGCCGACCCGCAGGCCATAGAGTGCGCAGACGCCCTCATAGAGCGTGCGGACATAATGAAGTTGCTTTGCGAGCGAGGGCGTGGCTTCCGCCGCCCCACCATTCAGGCGCCGGCCGATCTCGCCCGGGAGCCAAGGCTGGCCTTGCGCGCCGCGGCCGATCATCACGGCATCGGCGCCGGAGGCCTCGAGTGCTGCAAGCGCCTTCTCGTAAGTCGTGATGTCGCCATTGACGACGAGCGGAATGGAGATGGCCTCGCGCACCGCGCGGATCGCATCCCAATCGGCCTCGCCCTTGTAGAACTGGCAGCGGGTGCGGCCATGCACTGTGACGAGCTGGATGCCGGCAGCTTCCGCGCGACGCGCGAGCTCCGGCGCGTTGCGGGTATGATCGTCCCAGCCGAGCCGCATCTTCAGCGTCACCGGCACATTCACGGCGGCAATCGTCGCCTCGATCAGACTGACGGCGTGATCGAGATCGCGCATCAGGGCCGAGCCCGACTGGCCGCCGGTGACGTGGCGGGCCGGACAGCCCATGTTGATGTCGATGATGTCGGCGCCCTCGGCCTCTGCGATCCGGGCCCCTTCGACCATCCAATGCGCCTCGCAGCCGGCAAGCTGGACCACGTGCGGCCCGATCCCGGTCGCCTCGCAGCGCAACCGCGACATCCGGCGGCCATTGGCGAGCTCGTCGCTGGCCGTCATTTCGGAGACGACAAGGCCGGCCCCCAGCTCGGCCGCGAGCTTGCGAACGGGTGAGTCCGTCACTCCCGACATCGGGGCCAGGAAGACCGGGGCGGCGATTGCAATATCGCCTATTTTCAACGGCTTAGAGCCTGATCCTACCGAATCGATCACAGTGGTCCCGTTGAGTGGGCAGCGCCTCATCGCACCTGCCATGGCCTATCTTGCGCACAATTCTTGTGCAGTCAAGCGCCATGCCTACAGTTTAGACAGTTCTGCAAATCTTTCAAGTGCAGTGCAGCAAAATGCTGAATCCCAGATTCCGGGGAAACCCCCTTTTTTTGCGGGCCTGCCGTGCTAGAGGCATGCCGGCAATCCCCCCACGCCCGACGCATTCCTTAACAGTTGAATATTCGAGTCCTATGGCGAAATCACAGCGCACTGCAGTCGTTCTTGTTGCGGCCGGTCGTGGCCTGCGCGCAGGCGCCGGTGGTCCCAAGCAATATCGTGAGATCGGCGGTGTGCCCGTGATCTACCGCGCCATGGAAGCCTTCAGCGTCCACGCCGACGTGTTCGCCGTGCAGCCGGTGGTGAACCCCGACGACAGCACCATATTCACGGCAGCGGTCGCAGGCTTGAAGCACGAGGCCCCGACCAGTGGCGGCGCAACGCGCCAGGCCTCGGTGCTCGCCGGTCTCGAAGCGCTCGCAAAGCATAAGCCCGACATCGTCCTGATCCACGACGCCGCGCGTCCCTTCGTCTCGGCAGGCGTGATCTCGCGCGCGATCGAAGCGGCCAGCCGAACCGGCGCTGCGATCCCCGTCGTCCCCGTCACCGACACCATCAAGGTCACCAGCGCGGACGGCAATGTCGAGGACACGCCTGATCGGGCAAGTTTGCGAATCGCGCAAACGCCGCAATCCTTTCGTTTCGAAGTCATCCTCGAAGCGCATCGTCGTGCAGCGAAGGACGGTCTCTCCGATTTCACCGACGATGCCGCGATCGCCGAATGGGCGGGATTGACGGTTGCGACCTTTGAAGGCGATGTTGCCAATATGAAGCTCACCACCCCCGAGGATTTCGTGCGCGAGGAAGCGCGCCTGGCCAGCCTGCTTGGCGACATCAGGACCGGCACGGGCTACGACGTGCACGCCTTCGGCGAAGGCGACCATCTGATGCTGTGCGGCGTCCGCGTGCCGCACACGAAAGGCTTCCTGGCCCATTCCGACGGTGATGTCGGCCTGCATGCGCTGGTCGATGCCATCCTCGGCGCATTGGCCGACGGCGACATCGGCTCGCACTTCCCGCCGAGCGATGCCAAGTGGAAGGGCGCTTCCTCCGACCAGTTTTTGAAGTACGCCATCGAGCGTGTCACACAGCGCGGCGGCCGTATCGCGAACCTTGAAGTCACGATGATCTGCGAGCGGCCGAAGATCGGCCCGCTGCGCGACGCCATGCGCGCGCGCATTGCCGAGATCTCCGTCGTCGACATCTCCCGCGTCGCGGTAAAGGCGACCACCAGCGAGCGGCTCGGCTTCACCGGCCGCGAGGAAGGGATCGCGGCCACCGCGAGCGCCACCATTCGTCTCCCCTGGAGCGTCTAAGATCATGGGCAGCAGCGACGCACGCGCCCTCTCCCGCTCGCTGCTCGATCTGTGCCGGATGCGCAAGCTGACGATCGCGACCGCCGAGTCCTGCACCGGCGGTCTTGTCGCGGGCGCGCTGACCGATATTCCCGGCTCGTCTGACGTCATCGATCGCGGCTTCGTCACCTATTCCAACGACGCCAAGCGCGCGATGCTGGGGGTCGAGGCCAGCACGCTCACCAATTTCGGCGCGGTCAGCAAGGAGACCGCGACCGCAATGGCGGTCGGCGCGCTGGAGCGCGCCGGCGTCGATCTCGCGGTCGCCATCACCGGCATTGCCGGCCCCGGCGGCGCCACCCCCGGCAAGCCGGTCGGTCTCGTCCATTTTGCGGCTGCTGCGCGCGACGGCCGTATCATCCATCGCGAGCAGCGTTTTGGTGCGATCGGCCGTACGGTGGTGCGCCAGCGCTCGGTGGTCGAGGCGCTGCGCATGCTGATGGAGCTCGCCCGCGGCCCGCAAGCCGCGGCCAAGCCACGCCGTGCCGCCGCTGCAACGAGGCTTCGTCCGCGCGTGACGCGAACGCCGCGCCGGCATGCAACGAAGCGCAGGACGCCACGGTCGCCAAGAGGCTGAGGTCTCGGAGCCCGGATGGAGCGAAGCGCAATCCGGGACCCCTGCGTCCGCGGCAGGAGCTCCGCATTCAAGGCAGGTTCGATCCTTGCGAGGTTCGCTCGATCCGATGGATGACAGGAAGCTTTTGCTCGATCGCCTTCGCGAGCACGGTTCCCGTGGTCCGACCGAGCTCCTTCGCGATCATCGTGATTGGCTTGGTCCCCGCAAGCTTCCTGAGCCGATTCAGATCGTCGTCGCTCCACGATTGCTTCCAGCGCGCCATGTCTCCTGGTCCCGCTACACACGCCCCGCGTCCGACTCAGATTGTAGTTGCCTCCCTTACGAAATGCAGTCGAAACAGGTGTTGCACTCACGACAAGGGGCGTTCCGTCAGTCCACGGCGTTTTGGCACAAACTGCACTTGTCACCCCAAGTGAGCGAAGCTTGAGTCACTGACTGTGCGTCGAGCCGGGGCGTCGTCGGGACCTACAATCCCTCGTGGGGCCTGACGGCCAACACACCAACCGCAAGGTCAATTCTCCCGGGCGAAAATATTCTACTTTACCGAATTTCTGATTTACAGTAGATATCCTGCACCTCATCCCGGTCAGAGGGGCGTATCGCGATCGTCACGAACGTGGGATGAGCCGTGGT
>NZ_JBEPTH010000020.1:0-91701 GCF_040549385.1 Bradyrhizobium sp. LB11.1
CATGGCTCCGCGCGCCGCCCTCGCATCGTCAAACCCTGACCCAGACCTACGCAAGAGCCTTGACTCAAAATGCCCCATATGAGGGTGGGCAAAGCCGGAGGATCGCGCGAACGCGCGGTCCTTTGGCGTGCCCACGATTTTGAGGCGCTCCGCGCCTTTGCCCACCCTTGCTACGGCACCGCGCTTGAAAGCGGCAGGAACCCGCAGGGCGGGTGAATTTGCGGACTTGTGCGGGCCTCGCGAATACGGCAGCGTTGCGCAACGATGCGCGCTTTGACCCTGCCTTCGGCTGCCCTTCGCTTCGCCCTATTGGCGTTTGCAGCGCTCACATGTGTGCCGGACACCGCTACGAAGGCGACCGCCGGCGAACTGCCCGCGATCGCTTCGCGTCAGCGTGTCGAGAAGAAGAGCTTTACCGACGCCGAGATCGTCGACGGCTTCCTGAAGACCGCCTTCGGTGCCGAATATCACCTCGCCGGCCGCGTCGACCGCATCCGCAAGTTCGACGGGCCGGTGCGCGTGTTCGCCGAGACCGACCGCGCCGACCGCAAGGCGCAGCTCGCGAAAGTCGTGGCCGACATCGGCACGCGCGTGCAGCATCTCGACATCGCCATGACCGACACCAGCGAGGCGGCGAATGTGCGGGTCAAGCTCGTACGCGACCGCGACCTCTATCGCACCATCACCAGCTTCTACGGCGCGGAGAAGGCGCGCGATATCCGCACCTCGCTCGATCCGCAATGCCTGTCCGGATTCCGCAAGAACGACAATTTCGAGATCGAGCATTCCGATGTGATCCTCACCGTCGACATCAGCGACTTCACCTTCCTCGACTGCGCCTATGAGGAGTTGCTGCAGTCGCTCGGGCCCATCAACGACACCGCGAGCGTGCCGTGGACGATGTTCAACGACAATGTGTCGATGGGTTATTTCGACGTCTACGACCAGTACATCCTCAATGTGCTCTACGATCCCCGCATCAAGCCCGGCATGACCGTGCTGGAGGTGAGATCGGTGCTGCCCGAAGTGCTCGCTGATGTGCGGGCGTGGGTGAAGCGGGTGAATGATTTGAAGGAGTGAGATGCTCGTAGCTCGTCGAGTGGGTTAGCGTTAGCGTAACCACCTCCTCGGCTTCCGCGTTGACAGGCGGACTGACCCCTTGCGGCAGCCAAACGGTTGGTCACCGGTTGAGGCGATTCCCGGGGAATCGAAAGCGCCGCCGCTTGAGTACCTCTTAATGGTAGACGCCAGATCTCGACCGCTTGTACGCGACGATCCGGCATCATGCTAACTGTGAGTGCCGCGAGACATCAGTCCGGGTGCCTCATGATCAGAACACTGATAGGCGCTTCAATACTTCTTGGCAGCGTTGTAATCGCTGCCGAAGCGCAAAACTGCAGGCAATACCCGCCAGGACCTTTCCGCTTTCAGTGCAAGGCGGCGAGACATCCGGAAATTGTCGAGAAAAAGGAGACGTGTCGCGACGAGGCCCGTGCGATGGGTTTCTTCAAAGCCAAGAAGGACCCCGCATTCAAGGATTACGTCCACGCCTGCATGCACCATCATTAGAGTGATCCGAGAACCAGCGGCCTTAGGCTAGTCGCGGCCCACGAGATCGGCGACGGTGGTCGCGGCCTTCAGCCCGGAGCCGGTGAGCACCGCGACGGTGGTCTCGTTCGCCTTGATGGCGCCGGCGGCGGCGAGTGTCTCCAGCGCCGCAGCCGCGTTGGCACTGGTGGGTTCGGCGAACAGGCCTTGCCGCGCAAGACGCCGCAGCGCGGCGACGATCTCGTCCTCGGTGAGCGCCACCGTGCCGCCGCCGCTTTCGTGCAACGCGCCGATGATCTCGCGCAGCCGCAGCGGATTCTTGATCGCGGTGCCTTCGGCGATGGTCTTGTTGACCTCGCGCGCAACCGGCGTATCGACGCCGGCCTTGAAGCTCGCATCGATCGGCGAGCAGTTGAGCGGCTGGGCCGCGAACAGGCGCGGCAGCTTTGCAATCTGCCCCGCCTTCAACAGCTCGCGGAAGCCGAAGGCGCAACCGAGCAAGCTGCTGCCGGCACCGACGGGGACGATGACGTTGTCAGGCGCGCGAAAACCGAGATCTTCCCAGATTTCATAAGCGAGCGATTTTGTGCCCTCGAGGAAGAAGGGCTGCCAGTTGTGGCTCGCATAGAAGGTCTGGCTCGACTGCCTGATAGCCTCGGCCTCCGACTCCTCGCGCGGGCCCTCGACGAGCTGCACTTCGGCGCCGTAGGCGCGCACCTGCGCGATCTTGGCCGGCGACGTCGAGGCCGGCGCCAAAATCTTCACGCGCATGCCGCCGGCAGCACCGAGACCTGCCATCGACGAGCCGCCATTGCCCGAAGAGTCCTCCAGAATGGCGTCGACGCCGATCTGCCGCAGGAACGACAGCATGACCGCAGAACCGCGGTCCTTGAAGCTGCTGGTCGGATTGAACCATTCGAGCTTGAAGAACGGCCGCAGATCGCCCCAATCCTGCTGCACGAGCGGCGTGCAGCCCTCGCCAAGCGTGATGGGATTTTTGATCTCCACCGGCAGCGCCGCCCGGTAGCGCCAGAGCGACCGCGTGCGGCCGTCGATGTCCGCGCGCGAGATCCCCGCCCCCGGCGTCACCAGCAGCGGCGTGCGCTCGTCCGAGCACCAGCGCGGCTGGTCGAGCGAATAGAGCTTTCCATTGCGAGGATCGATGTAGCTGGCGGCAGACATACTGGTGGCAGACATATTGGTGGCAGACATGGCGCACTCCGAAAACGAGGCCGGAGCCGTACGATATGTCTGATTGGCTAGGTTTTGCCTAGCCCGATGCGGTGCATGAGGCCTTTGAACCGCGCATCGCTGCGGAGCGGATCGAAGGCGGGCCGCAGCAGGATCGAGGGATTGAAGCGGGCGGCATAGGCCTTGTCGAGCCAGTCGAGCGCGGCATCGCGATCGCCGAGGCCGACATAGATGAGCGCGATGTTGGCCTGCGCCGACGGATAGGTGTCGCCATGTATCGCCATGTCGGCGGCAATCCTGCCGGCATCGTCCCTGCGGCCGGAGACGGCATAAGCATAGGCGAGATTGGAATCGAACACGCTGCTGTGGCCGGAGATCTCGATGGCCTTGCTGAATTCGGCGATCGCCTGGTCGAAGCTGCCGAGCTGCACCAGGGCCTGGCCGAGCTCGTAATGGCCGACGGCAAATCGGGAATCGAGCTCGAGCGTCTTGCGGCTCTGCGCGACCGCCGCGTCGAAATCGTGGCTGATGCAGAGGGCGTCGGCGATGTCAGCCCCGATGATCAGGGAGAGCGGATCGAGGCTTTGCGCCTGGCTGAACTGCTGCAGCGCCTCGGTGGTCTTGCCCATCAGCATCAGATGCCAGGCGTACCAATGGTGCGCCGTGGCATAGCTCGGGTTGAGACGGATGGCGGCCTCGTATTCGGTAGCAGCGACATCCCAATCCCAGCCGTAGAGATCGAGCGCGAAAGCGAGCGAGGTGTGCGCTTCGCCGAGTGTGCCGTCGAGCTCGAGCGCCCTGCTGGCCGCAGCGGTCGCCTTGGAGAACGCCTCCGCGGTCGAGAGCACGCCGTATTCCCAATCGCCGGCGAGCGCATAGGCATCCGCAAGGCCGGAATGGGCCTCGGCGTAATTGCGGTCGATCTCGATAGCCTGGCGGAAATATCTGATCGCGGCCCTGAGGCCGTCGCCGGTGCGCTTGTTCAGGAAGTAGCGGCCTTTCAGGTAATTTTCGTAGGCCAGCGGATCGATGCTGCGCGCCTTGTCGAAGGCGGCGCGCTCGCCATGGTTCAGCGTGGCGCGCACCTGGCCGGCCACCGCGCTTGCGACGCGGACCTGGAGCGTCAGCGCGTCGCGCACATCGCCCTCATAAGAGTCGGCCCAGACGCGGCTGTCGTCGGGGGCATGGATCAGCTGGGCCGTGATCCGCACGCGCCCGCCCGCGCGCATCACGCTGCCCTCGATCACGGCATCGACATTGAGCTCGCGCG
Organism: Bradyrhizobium sp. LB11.1; assembly: GCF_040549385.1. Lineage (NCBI taxonomy): Bacteria > Pseudomonadati > Pseudomonadota > Alphaproteobacteria > Hyphomicrobiales > Nitrobacteraceae > Bradyrhizobium > Bradyrhizobium sp. LB11.1. Next base: position 4,010 of record NZ_JBEPTH010000020.1, read on the forward strand.
CGATGGTCGCGAGCGACTTGTGTGCGCCCTTGTAGGTCATCGCCGAGGTGCGCGAGATCACCCTGAGCGCGTCGACCTTGCCGAGCTGCGTGATCAGCTCGCCGGTCATGCCGTCCGCAAAGAAGTCCTGCGACGGATCTTCGGAGGTGTCGACCAGCGGCAGCACCGCGAGTGAATGGATCGCTTGCGGCACCTCGCGCCAGGAAGAGAGCCAGGCCAGCAACGCCACGGCGAGAAGCAGGATCAGACCGATCGAGGCGAAGAGGCCATGACGGCGACCGACGACGGGCCGTACCGGAGGCGCGACCTGCGGCGCCACTGGAGGCGGATCGGGATCGCGCGCCGGGCTCCCATCGACGACGACGGTGACGTCGGCGAGAAAGCGATAGCCGCGGCGCGCCACCGTCTCGACGAAGCGCGGGCTTTCCGCGGAATCACCGAGCGCCTCGCGTATCTTGCTCACGGCCTTGTTGAGCCCGTGATCGTAATCGACCACCGTCTGCGGCCAGAGCAGCGTGCGCAGCTCCTCGCGCGTCACCAATTTGCCCGGCCGGTCCAGCAGCGCCGAGAGCAACTGAAACGGCTGCTCCTGCAAACGCACCCGCCGGCCGTTCTTGACCAGCTCGCCACTGCGCGGATCGGCCTCGAACGCGCCGAACCTGGCACGCCTGGCGAGCTGCGCCGTGGAAGCTGCCGTGGACCTGTCGATCAATTCCGGTTCGTGCAGCATGGAAATCCCGTCAAAACGTTGGGGAGGTGTAATCGGAAGCCGATGATTTCACTGGGCTTCCCGGAGGATTGCGATTCCAGCGAAAGACCACGCGCGATCCATTGAGACCCGCCGCCATGCGGGCGAAGAGAGCCGCGCACAACAACACGGGATCGCGCGGGGCTATCGATGCAGAACGGTGTCAATCCGAAACGGGACGGCATGCTGACGCTCGACTCGGCTTATAATTTTGCGCGCTTCCTGAGCGGCGACGCGGAGGCCGCCGAGCACATCGTGCAGGCGGCCTTTCTCCGGACCGATGGCGATGCCGGCCGGAGCGGCCGGACCCGGTTGTTGAAGGGCGTGCGGAATTGCTATCGGACATGGCTGACCACCCGGCGGCGACGCGATCGGCAAAGTGATGTCGTCGCACACGAGCGGTTACCTGATGCAGTCGCCGGTACCGTCCTCCGAACGGACGACCGCGCCGACAAAATTACCGTCGTCGATGTGACCGCGCTCCGCTGTGCCATCGAGACCCTGCCACGGCGGCTACGCGAGATCCTGGTGCTGCGCGAGATCGATGCGCTGTCCTACCGGGAGATCGCCGAGGTGACGTCGCTGCCGACGGGCGAGGTCATGTCGCGATTGGCCTGCGCGCGGCGCAGGCTTGCGGGCTCGACCGGTTTCTGATTAGAAAACTATAATTATATCAATATCTTAAATGAAGATGACCGCCGGCAAATCGCCAATCGGCATCGCCGCGCCATTCCCGTCAGGCCGGCCAATCCCTATATAATCAAGAGATAATCGGCCCTGCCCGCCACATACGATTAACTTGTCGGTCGTGGCTGGCCGCTACAATATGTTGGATTGCGTCGCCGGAGCCCTGTTCCGGCAGCGCGAGCGAGCCAGGCCCGTCCGAACGGCGGGCCGTTGGCTTTTTGGGAGTTTGGCCATGAGCCGCGCGAACCGAACCGATCACATCCGCCTCACCTCCCATCCGGAGCCGGGCCGCAAGGCCGCCTTTCCGATTCACTGGGGTGCAGCCGATGCGCGCGCTCGCGGGCCGATCATCGGCACGGTGTCGCGGGCGCAGGATCGCAACGTGATCGGCAGCCATGGCGGCTCCTATGCGATGTATCGCGCGCTTGCCGTCTCGGCCGGCGCCCTCGATCCGATCCGGCGTCCTGATCTCACCAACACGTTTCCGGCCGCGACCATCGGACCATTTCCGCAATGGAGCGATCCCGCAAAAATCGTCGCGCTCGATCCTTGGGGTCATCTCGTCGCGGAGAATTTCGGCAAGGACATCGCCGAGGGTGTCGATATCCGCCCGAGCATCGCGGTAACGCGCGCACGGCTCGACCTGCCCGAAATCCGCGAGGCGCTTGCGGCCAAGCGACTGCGCGCCGACGGCGAGGTCGTGCACGCCAACGGCAGCGTCTCGGTGGTGAAGATCGCAATCGATCCGGTCTGGTATCTGCCCGGCCTTGCCGAGCGCTTTGCGACCGGCGAGACGGAGCTGCGCCGCACGCTGTTCGAACAGACCGCCGGCATGTTCCCCGAGCTCGTGACCCGGCCGGACATGAAGGTGTTTCTGCCGCCGATCGGCGGCACCACGGTGTACATGTTCGGCGACGTCACCAAACTGCCGGACCATCGCACCAAGATCACCTGCCGCGTGCATGACGAGTGCAACGGCTCCGACGTGTTCGGCTCCGACATCTGCACCTGCCGGCCCTACCTCATCCACGGCATCGAGGAATCCGCGCGGGGCGCGCAGGAGGGCGGGCTCGGGCTGGTCATCTACAACCGCAAGGAAGGCCGCGCGCTCGGCGAGGTTACCAAATTCCTGGTCTACAATGCGCGCAAGCGCCAGGAGGACGGCGACGCGGCCGCCGCCTATTTCGAGCGCACGGAATGCGTCGCCGGCGTCCAGGACGCGCGCTTCCAGCAATTGATGCCTGACACCATCCACTGGCTAGGGCTGAAGCGCATCGACCGCTTCCTGTCGATGAGCGACATGAAATACGACGCGCTGACCTCGCAAGGCATCGATATCGTCGAGCGTGTGCCGATTCCGCTGGAGCTGATTCCGGCCGATGCGCATGTCGAGATCGCCGCGAAGAAAGCAGCCGGCTACTACACGACCGACATCGCGCCCGAGAAGGACGTCGATGGCGTGGTCGGACGTTCGCTGGAAAAATATTGATCGATTGATGGCGGACGTTCTGGAACGAGAGGCACGCGCGTTGCTCACCGCAAAGGCGGTCCGGACGCGCGCCGGGCAAATGCTCGACATCGGCCTGCGCAACGGGCTCACACATTTCACCATTGATCTCGATCGCATGGATGGCGTCGCGGACGCCGTGCTGGCTGTCACGCGAAAAGCCTATCCGACGCTCGACATTCCCTTTCACGCGCGCTGGCGGCATTTTGTGTTCGGCGGTGTCGACCGCTGGGCGCAGCTGGCGGACGCGGCGTCGTGGCCGGATCGTGCTGCACGGGCGCGCGCGGAGTTCGACCTCGCCATCGTCAGCGTGCTGCTCGATGCCGGCGCCGGTGCTGCGTGGCGCTATCGCGACGCCGTGACCGGGCAAGGCATCGGCCGGTCCGAGGGGCTGGCGATCGCGAGCCTCGACATGTTTGCCGGCGGGCTTTTCTCTGTCGATACGCGCTCGCCGTTCAGAGTGGATGCGGACGTGCTCGCAAAACTGCCGCTCGCCGTGCTCACCTCAGCCTTCCAGGCGAGCGACGCCAATCCGCTGCTCGGCCTCGACGGGCGCACGGATCTGCTGCGCCGCCTCGGCCGGCAGGTCGCGGCGCGCGCCGACATTTTCGGCATGCACGACACGCCGCGGCCTGGCGGGCTGTTCGACCATATCGCCGCGCAGGCAACGGACGGCGCCATTCCCGCGCCCGCGATCCTGTCCGCGGTGCTGAACCAGCTCGGACCGATCTGGCCATCGCGGCTCGACCTCGCAGGCGTCCCGCTTGGCGATTGCTGGCGCCATCCGGCGATCAAGGCGGATGATGCGACCGCCGGGCTCGTGCCGCTGCACAAGCTGTCGCAATGGCTGAGCTATTCGCTGATCGAGCCGCTCCAGCGCGCGGGATTTGAGGTCACCGACATCGACGGCCTGACCGGGCTTGCCGAATATCGCAACGGCGGCCTGTTCGTCGATCACGAGGTGCTGCGCTTGCGCGATACCGCGGATGCCGATCGTGCGCATGCGGTGGATTCGCTGCTCGTGGTGGAGTGGCGCGCGCTGACGGTCGCGCTGCTGGATCGTGTTGCCGAACTTGTTCGCGCCAAGCTCGGTCGCACGCCGGAGTCGCTGCCGCTCGCGAGCATCCTGGAAGGCGGCACCTGGGCCGCGGGCCGCGCCATCGCGTTTTCGCGTCGTCCCGATGGTTCACCGCCGCTCAAGGTGATCAGCGACGGCACTGTGTTCTAAACCCTCTCCCCCTGTGGGAGAGGGTGGCTTCGCGAAAGCGAAGCCGGGTGAGGGGTTCTCTCTGCGAGAATATCTCTCACTGAGTTTGCGGAGAGTACCCCTCATCCGGCGCTTCGCGCCACCTTCTCCCACAGGGGGAGAAGGGAAAAGCAAGAGCATCCGATCATGGAAGGCGTTACGATCGTCGATCATCCGCTGGTGCAGCACAAGCTGACCTTGGTGCGGGACAAATCGATTTCGACAAAGTCATTCCGTGAGCTGATCAAGGAGATCGGCATGCTGCTGTGCTACGAAGTGACGCGCGACCTGCCGCTCACTGATACCGTGATCGACACGCCGCTGGCGACGATGCACTCGGCCAAGATCGCCGGCAAGAAGCTGGTGTTCGTGCCGATGCTGCGCGCCGGCACCACCTTCGTCGACGGCATGATGGATCTGGTGCCGACCGCGCGCGTCGCCCATATCGGCCTCTACCGCGAGCCAGAAAGCTTTGCCGCGGTCGAGTACTTCTTCAAGTCGCCATCGGATCTCAGCGAGCGCCTCGCGATCGTGGTGACGCCTGTCGTCGCGACCGCCAACACGGCCGTCGCCGCGGTCGACCGGCTGAAGGAGCGCGGCGCCAAGGACATTCGCCTCGCCTGCCTGATCGCGGCGCCGGAAGGACTCGAGCGCCTGCGCGGCTTGCATCCGGATGTGCATATCTGGACCGCCGCGGTGGATGAAGGCCTCGACGAGAACGGCTTTATCCTGCCGGGCCTCGGCGACGCCGGCGACCGCGCTTACGGTACGCGATGAAGCGGAATGGACTCAGGTTGAATCAGGCGGCCGCGGGCTCGGTGCACCGCTCCCGCTTGCGGGAGAGGTCGGCGCAACGCGCCGGGTGAGGGCTCCTTCCTCTTGGGGGTTCTCGATTGCGGAGATACCCTCTCCCCAACCCTCCCCCGCAAGCGAGGGAGGGAGCGCACTTCCGTCGTTGCAACGATCGAGCCTGATCTCATCCCGCTCAGATCTTGCCGCTGCCGCAAATGCCCTTCAGCGCCTGCCACTCCTTGTCCGTCAGCAGCGGCGGGCCGCTGGCGGAGCGGTCTTCCTTTGTCATACGCGCGAGGCGGTCCTCGGTGAGCGGATGGCTTGCCAGGATCGTGAAGCCTGATCCGCCTTCCTTGCCGGTGATGCGGAACATCAACTCGGCCGCGGGCTTCGGCGAGCGGCCGAGCTTGTGCATGATGTCGATCGCGAAGGTGTCGGCATTGGTCTCCGCCTCGCGCGAATAGGAAGCCTCGACCAGGCTGCGCGAGGCGAAGATCACGGCCGATGAACCGGTGACGTCGCCGAACAGCAGGCCGATCAGGAATGACGTGCCGCCGTTGTAGATCAGGCCGCGCATATTGTCGTGGTGTTTGAGATGGCCGAGCTCGTGGGCGAGGATGCCGGCGATCTCGTCGGGACCTTCGGCCTTCTCGAGCAGGGCGTTGAGCACGAAGACCTTGCCGCCCGGCAGCGCGAACGCATTCGGCACTGAGCTCGGCAGCACGCCGGCCGTCATGGAATCGTCGTCAAGTCCAGCCGCGTCACGCAGGCGGTTGACGAGCTTCGAAAAGGCCGCCTGCCCCGCCGGATCGCTGCAGGACTCGCGGCCGAAGATGGTCTTCATTTGGACCTCGGACGCATCACCGATCCGCCGCTCGATCGGTTTCGGCACCAGCGGCGCCAGACGATCCGCGGCGAGCGGCACGCCGAACAGCACGACGCAGACGATCGAGACGGCAGCCGCAACCGACCAGCCGACGATTTTTGCAACACCGCGGCCAGTGGCCTGGTGTTCGTCAAGCCGCGGACATCGTCCGGCGAGATCAGCCGAGAAAACAGCATCGCGAACCTCGAGACGCGCCAGCGACGGCGCGGACTTTGAGGTCAGGCGCAAGATGCCGGCCGGACCGTCGGCGCGACGGATTTCGTCATAGGCCCAGCGTGTGACGGTCCGGCCTGCCTGTGCTTCGCCCGGCTCGGCGATCTCGAGCGCGTCACCCAGTGTCAGCATGACATGCCGGCGGCGGCTCGATAGTCCGTCGAAGAAGATCGCCGGCTGTCCGGACTTGGTCTCGGCGCCGGGCTCGGCGGACACATCACTCACGATCTAGAATCCTGCGACATCGAGACCATCGGCAAAGCCTTCACCGAGCGCGCTGGCCAGCTCGCCGCTGGCGCGGACATCGGCTGCGGCGCCAATATCATGCACTTCAAGCGTTTCCAGCGCTTTCAGCCACATATCGTGCTGGAGATACATGCGCATGACGACGTTCAATGCGAGCGCGAGAGCGAAATAGCCGATCACCATCGCTGCGAGAAGCGGGATGCTCCGCGCGATTGCGTCGGGTCCAGCGGTCGCCCCGCCGACTTGGGCGACAAGTCCGGCAGCACCGGCGACGTAGAGACCGAACAGGACGCTCAGCAAGAGCCACCAGCCGACCACCTTCCAGTAAAGGCCGTAAAAGGCGTTGTGCGGTAGATCCGAGGACAGGCTGATGCCGCCGATGCGGATGCCGTTGAGCCACCAGCGCCATTCGCGCGCCTTGAACTCGCCGTAGAGGAACGGCGCGAGCGGGAAGATCACGATCGCGATCGGCGTGAGAAGCCACAGCCACCAGCCGCGCTTGAAGAACTCCCAGCCGTCACCTTCGAAATCGCCCTGCAGATCGCCGAAATGCGTATGCCGCATCTTGTAGCGCTCCAGCGACGCCTCGCGCCATGGCAGCGCCAGGCCGAGCGTCAGGAACACCAGCAGGCCCCACAGCATCGCGCGAAACGAATAGGCCCATCCGGAGCCGTCCATCCAAAAGCGCACACCGCGCCAGACCGTGCGGGTCAAGCGATAACGCCGCGCGCGAAAAATCGCGAACTGACCGAAGGCGTAGAAGGAGATGAACAGCGGCGTCGAAGCAAAGCCCTTCCAGCGCTCGAACTCGATACCAACGAGGAAATAAGCGACGTAGATTGGCACCAGGATCGCGAGCGCGACCAGGAAACCGATCAAGAGCTCCTTAGCCCGGCCGGTATATTCTGCGGCATCGCCGTCGATCGCGGTGTTCGACCACAGATGGCGGCGGATGTCGGTGACGAGCCAGAACCGGTAGAAGCCGAAGGTGACAAGCTCCAGCATGGCACCCTTGGTGACCAATTTGCGGAACTTGGAGCGATCGCCGGTGAAGTCGACCCGCGAGGGCGGCAGCGGCGGCGGGACCGGTTCGGATGGGCCGATAGGGGCCCATTGCATGTCGTTCACGGCAGCAACCTCGGGATGCGGATCTGATCCGGGCAAACTATAGATCAGAGGTTGGTCGGTCCCCAAGATGGGCGGGTTCGATTTGCCTCGGTTTCAAGCGATTTCTGGCACGATTTCACGCCAGACGGCGTGCGGGAGATCACGCTGCGAGGTTCGTAGCCCGGATGGAGCGCAGCGCAATCCGGGGCAGTGGCAGTTGCGCGCCGAATCCCGGATTTCGCTCCGCTCCATCCGGGCTACGCACCTCGCTTGTGGCAAAACTGTCGCTTGCTCCGAAGCACGTAACGCGTTGTAATTGTGCTTCAAATGCCGCAGCGCAGAATTCAAGAAAATCGCGCGGCTCATGTCAGGGAGAGCGGTCATGCACGGGACCATCGAGAGCGCGGCAAAGATCGACGCATTGCGCGAGCGCGCGTCGTCACTTCCGCTGGAGCAGTTCGATCCCGGCGATCCCGAATTGTTCAGAACCGATACGTTCTGGCCCTATTTCGATCGGCTGCGGCGCGAAGATCCCGTGCACTATTGCAAGGACTCGATGTTCGGCCCGTACTGGTCGGTGACGCGCTACAACGACATCATGGAGATCGAGACCAACCATTCGGTGTTCTCCTCGGCCTCCTCGCTCGGCGGCATCACCATCCGCGACATCGATCCCGACTTGCGCCGCGAGAGCTTCATCTCGATGGACCCGCCGCGGCATGCCGCGCAGCGCAAGACCGTGGCACCGATGTTCACGCCGACGCATCTAGACAACCTCGCGCTCAACATCCGCCAGCGCTCGGCCGAGTGCCTGGACAATCTGCCGCGCGGAGAGGTGTTCGACTGGGTCGACCAGGTCTCGATCGAGCTCACCACGCAGATGCTGGCGGTGCTGTTCGACTTCCCCTGGGAGGACCGCCGCAAGCTGACGCGGTGGTCGGATATCGCCACCACCATTCCCGGTCCCGACGGCCTGGTCGCGACCGAGGACGAGCGGCAGGCCGAGCTCGCGGAGTGCGCCGGCTATTTCGCGCGGCTGTGGAAGGAGCGCATCGAGCAGCCGCCGAAGAGCGATCTGCTCTCGATGATGGCGCATGGCGCTGCGACCCGCGACATGGACGCGCGGAACTTCCTCGGCAATCTCATTCTTTTGATCGTCGGCGGCAACGACACCACGCGCAACACCATGTCGGGCTCGATCTATGCGCTGAGCCAGCATCCGGAGCAGTACCGCAAGCTGCGCGAAAACCCGGCGCTGCTCGACAGTTTCGTGCCGGAGGTGATCCGCTGGCAGACCCCGCTGGCGCATATGCGCCGCACCGCGCTCGTCGATTTCGAGTTCCGGGGCAAGCAGATCAAGAAAGGTGACAAGGTCGTGATGTGGTACGTCTCGGGCAACCGCGACGAGCAGGCGATCGAGAAGCCCTACGATTTCATCATCGACCGCGCCCGCCCGCGCACGCATCTCTCCTTCGGCTTCGGTATCCACCGCTGCGTCGGATTGCGGCTTGCCGAACTCCAGCTCAAGATTATCTGGGAAGAGATCCTGAAGCGGTTCGACCATATCGACGTGGTCGGCGAGCCGAAGCGGGTGTATTCGAGTTTTGTGAAGGGCTTGGAAACGCTGCCGATCAAGATTGCGGTGTGACCGCTGAATTATAGTGTATAACATTGGCACTTGCGACGACGCCCCTCGCCTCGCCTGCGCGACGGCGTGACCGTACACACTGGAGCGACTGCCCATGAACATTCAGACCCCGGTCAAGGCCGACAAGGCCGAACGCATGCGGCGCGCGCGCGAGGAAGCCTATGCGACACCGCTGAAGAATTTTCACCCCGGCGCGCCCAGGTTGTTCCAGGACGACACCTTGTGGCCGTGGTTCGAGCGGCTGCGCAAGGAAGAGCCGGTGCATTACTGCACCAACGCACCGATCGCGCCATATTGGTCGGTGGTGAAATACAACGACATCATGCATGTCGATACCAATCACGGCCTGTTCTCGTCCGACTCGACGCTCGGCGGCATCGGCATCCGTGACGTGCCTGAGGGCTATGACTGGCCGAGCTTTATCGCGATGGACCAACCCAGGCACTCGTCGCAGCGCAAGACGGTGTCGCCGATGTTCACACCGACGCATCTGGATGAGCTGGCAAAGCTGATCCGCCAGCGCTCGCAGACCGTGCTCGACAATCTGCCGCGCAACGAGACCTTCAATTTCGTCGAGCGCGTCTCGATCGAGCTGACGACCCAGATGCTGGCGACCCTGTTCGACTTCCCCTGGGAGGAGCGGCGCAAGCTGACGCGCTGGTCGGATGTCGCGACCGCGCTGCCCAAGAGCGGCATCGTCGAATCCGCCGAAGAGCGCCGCCGCGAGATGGACGAGTGCTACGCCTACATGTCGAAGCTGTGGAACGAGCGCGTCAACTCGGCGCCGCGCAACGATCTGCTGTCGCTGATGGCCCATAGCGACGCCACGCGCTTCATGGATCCCGACAACCTCATGGGCAACATCATCCTGCTCATCGTCGGCGGCAACGACACCACGCGCAACACCATGACCGGCTCGGTGCTGGCGCTGAACGAGAATCCCGAGCAGTACGACAAGCTGCGCGCCAACCCGGCGCTGATCGACACCATGGTGCCGGAGGTGATCCGCTGGCAGACCCCGCTGGCGCATATGCGCCGCACCGCGCTTGCCGACACCGAGATCGGCGGCAAGCACATCAAGAAGGGCGACCGCGTCGTGATGTGGTACGTCTCGGGCAATCGCGACGAGGAGATGATCGAGCAGCCGAACGAGTTCATCATCGACCGCGCCCGGCCGCGCACCCATCTCTCCTTCGGCTTCGGCATCCACCGCTGCGTCGGCATGCGCCTCGCCGAACTGCAGCTGCGGATCGTCTGGGAGGAGATGCTGAAGCGGTTTGATCGCATCGAGGTGGTCGGCGAGCCGAAGCGGATCTATTCGAGCTTCATCAAGGGATATGAGTCGCTGCCGGTGAGAATCCCGGGCTGAGTTCTATCCGCCGTCATTGCGAGCGCAGCGAAGCAATCCAGGCTGCCGCCGCGGAGGGATTCTGGATTGCTTCGCTGCGCTCGCAATGACGAGGTCTTGGATGCGCATGTGCGCTACAGGCGCATCGGCAGGCCCGGCGAGACCTTCAGCTATAAAATTTCGGCATGACAGGTCGCGCCAGATGCGAAGGCCACACGGCGCCTGACTGTTCTAGGACACAAGCACATCTAACTCAGCTTGATGTCCCACACGCCTTCCTTGCGGCAGGCGGCGACCTCGTCGCGCAACAGTGCGGTGACAGCCAGCGAGGCCGTCGAGGCCGGGCGGTCGATCGGAGAGGCGAAAATGAGCTCGCGCGTCATCGGCTTGGAGACGACAGCGGTTTCCAGCCGTCCGTCCGCGACCTCCGCGTGGACCGACGAGGGCGGCAGCAAGGCGAAGCCGAGCCCCTCCTCGACCAGGCTCGTCAGCACACGAAACGAGTCCGCCTCGAGCTGGACGTTGAGCTTGATCTTGCGCTGGGCGGCCGCGCTCTCGATCAGCGCGCGGAGGCCGTGCGAATGACTGGGCAGCACCAGCCGCTGCCGCAGCAGCCAGCCGATATCGACGTTCTTCTTGCGCGCGAGCCCGCAGCCGCGCGGACCGACCGCGACGATGTTGTCGCGGCCAAGGCTTTGCACATTGAGATGCAGATCGGCGGAACGGCCATAGAGGATGGCGAGGTCCATCTCGCCGCGGTGCAGCCATTCGACGATATGGCCGCTGTAGCTCTCGACGATGCGCAGCGAAATGCCGGGATATTTTTCGACACAGCGCCGCGCAAAGCGCGCCGACAGCACGCAGCTCACGGTCGGAACCAGGCCGAGCACGACTTGGCCCGACGGCGGCCCCTTGGCGGACTGGATGTCGTCGCGGATCTGGTCGATCTGCCGCACGATGCCGGAGGTGCGCGCCAGCAACAGGCGGCCGGCCTCGGTGAGCACCATGCCGCGGCCGTTGCGGGTGAACAGCTCGACGCGCAGCTCGTGTTCCAAAAGCTTGATCTGCCGGCTGAGCGCCGGCTGCGCCACGCGCAACGTGTCGGACGCTTTGCTCAGGCTACCGAGCTCCGCCACGCAACTGAAGGTCCTGAGCTGCCGGAAATCCATGCTTGCCAATCCTGGAAGGCTACTCCATACGCTATAGCAAATGAGCATAGGGGGCTGGCATTGTTTTCACAACGCCAGAGGATCGGCCGGCGTTATCTTAACTGCCGCACCCAACGGGAAACGCCATGAGTGAAGAACCCCACAGCGAAGATCACGCCGACATCCGCGAAGCCGTCGCAAAGCTCTGCGCGCAATTTCCCGGCGAATATTGGCGCAAGCTCGATCGCGAGATGGACTACCCCAAGGCCTTCGTCGATGCGCTGACGCAGGCCGGCTATCTCTCGGTGCTGATCCCCGAGGAATATGGCGGCGCGGGCCTGAAGCTTTCGGCCGCGGCGGCGATCCTCGAAGAGATCCAGCGCGCCGGCTGCAACGGCGGCGGCTGCCACGCCCAGATGTACACGATGGGCACCGTGCTGCGGCACGGCAACGACGAGCAGAAAGCAAAGTACCTGCCGAAGATCGCAAGCGGCGAGTTGCGCCTGCAGGCGTTCGGCGTCACCGAGCCGACCAGCGGCACCGACACCACCTCGCTGAAGACCTTTGCGCGCAAGGACGGCAATGCCGGCTACATCGTCAACGGTCAGAAAATCTGGACCAGCCGCGCCGAACATTCCGACCTGATGGTGCTGCTGGCGCGCACCACGCCGAAGGAACAGGCGAAGAAGCGCACCGATGGCCTGTCCGTGTTCATCGTCGACATGCGCGAGGCTAAGAACAACGGCCTCGAGATCCGCCCGATCCGCACCATGATGAATCACGCCACCACAGAAGTGTTCTTTACCGACATGAAGGTGCCGGCGGAGAATCTGATCGGCGAGGAAGGCAAGGGTTTTCGCTACATCCTCTCCGGCATGAATGCCGAGCGCATTTTGATTGCGGCCGAATGCATTGGTGACGCCAAATGGTTCATCGCCAAGGCCACCAACTACGCCAAGGAGCGCTCGGTGTTCGGCCGGCCGATCGGCCAAAATCAAGGCATTCAATTCCCGATCGCCAAGGCGTATGCCTCGATGCGCGCGGCCGAGCTGATGGTGAAGGAAGCGACGCGCAAATACGAGGCCGGACTCGACTGCGGCGCGGAGGCCAATATGGCCAAGATGCTGGCAGCCGATGCGTCCTGGGAGGCGGCGAACGCCTGCATCCAGACCCATGGCGGTTTCGGCTTCGCCGAGGAATACGACGTCGAGCGCAAATTCCGCGAGACCCGGCTGTATCAAGTCGCGCCGATCTCGACCAATCTGGTGCTGTCCTTTGTCGCCGAGCATGTCCTCGGCATGCCCCGCTCGTACTGAGGCCGCATCATGGGAGCATTGGACGGGATCAGGGTGATTGCGGTCGAGCAGGCTGTGGCCGCACCGTTCTGCTCGTCGCGTCTGGCGGATGCCGGCGCCGAAGTGATCAAGATCGAGCGGCCCGAAGGCGATTTCGCCCGCGGCTATGACGCGGCGGCCAAAGGCCAGAGCAGCTATTTCGTCTGGCTCAACCGCGGCAAGCAGTCAGCGGTGGTCGACCTCGCCACCAAAGAGGGGCGCGCGGAACTCGAGAAGCTGATCGCGAGCGCCGACGTGCTGGTGCAGAACCTCAAGCCGGGCTCGATGGACAAGCTCGGCTTTTCGCGCGAGCGGCTCCTGAAGGACTATCCAAAGCTGATCTCCTGCACGATCAGCGGCTACGGCGACGAAGGCCCCTACGCGCATCGCAAGGCCTATGATCTGCTGATCCAGGCCGAGAGCGGGCTCGCCTCGATCACCGGCAATCCCGACGGGGCCTCGCGCGTCGGCATGTCGATCGTTGACGTCGCGACCGGCGCGACCGCGCATGCAGCGATCCTGGAGGCGCTGATCGCGCGCGGGCGCACCGGCAAAGGCGCCGACATCCGCATCTCCATGTTCGACGTGATGGCGGACTGGTGCACCGTGCCGCTACTCAATTCCGAGGCCGGCAATCCGCCCAAGCGCATGGGGTTGCGCCATCCATCGATCGCGCCCTATGGCGTGTTCACATCGAAGGACGGCAAGGACATCCTGATCTCGATCCAGAGCGAGCGCGAGTGGAAGACGCTCTGCGCCGAAGTGCTGGACCAGCCGGATCTGCCCGCCGATCCCCGTGTCACCAACATGGTGGAGCGCGTGCGCAATCGCGATTTCACCGACAGGACGGTCGCGGATATCTTCGGCAGGATGACGCGCGACGAGCTGCTCAAGCGGCTGTCGGATGCTGACATCGCATTCGCAGAGGTCAACACCATGGCCGACCTTGCCAACCATCCGCATCTGCGACGTATCGAGGTGGATACGCCGAACGGCCGCATCAGCTATCCCGCGCCGGCGCCCATCATCGTCGGCGAGACGCGCGCTTACGGCGCGGTGCCCGCCATCGGCGAAAATCCCAAGAAGTAGGAAGAGCGAGGCGTCATGACCGAGAAGCTCGACATCGATCATCTCAGGCAATGGATCGGCCGCAGCACGGAAGCCACCGACGTCGTCACCGCCCATCTCGTCATGGGCCTGCGCGCGACGCTGTTCCAGGAGGTTGGCGAAGCCAGGACGGGCGACGCCGCGCCATTCACGGTGCATTGGTGCCTGGCGCAGCCGGTGTTTCCGATGTCGATGCTCGGGCCCGACGGTCACCCGGCCCGCGGTGGTTTCCTGCCACCCGTGCCGCTGCCGCGCCGGATGTGGGCCGGCGGCGAGGTCGAGTTTTTGCAGCCCTTGCGCGTCGGCGATGAATCGACCCGGACCTCGCGCATTGCGGACGTACAGGTGAAGACCGGCTCGACCGGCACGCTGTGCTTCGTCTCGGTCGAGCACAGCATCTCCTCGCCGCGTGGCGTAGCCATCCGCGAGCGGCAGGACATCGTCTATCGCGAGATGACGAGCAGCGCGCCCGCGACCGCAAAGGCCCCGCCTCCGCCGCCGAAGGCGCAGCACCGCGAAACCCATGTCTCCGATCCCGTGCTGCTGTTCCGTTATTCCGCGCTGACCTTCAACGGCCACCGCATCCATTACGACCGCGACTACGTCACCAAGGTCGAGGGCTATCCGGGCCTGATCTTCCACGGGCCCTTGCAGGCGGCGCTCATCATCGAGATGGCGGCAAAGTTGGGCGGCGGCAAGCCGCCGAAGAAATTCACCTATCGTGGCCTGCAGCCGCTGTTCGAAGGCACGGAGTTTTCCATTAACGCCAACGAGACCGCTGATGGCATGGAGCTGTGGACCGCGAATGCGGAAGGGCAGCCGACGATGAAGGGCACGGCGGTGTGGTAGCGTTCTCTCCTCGTCATTGCGAGGAGCGAAGCGACGAAGCAATCCAGACTGCCTCCGAGGAAAGTTTCTGGATTGCTTCGCTTCGCTCGCAATGACGGGTGGGGTTACTAGCGCGCCAATAAACAACAGGGGACGGAAACTATGGCGAAGAACGGCAAGACCGGCAGCAAGTCCGTCACCGTCAAGCAGGCGACGCTCGACCTGTTGCGCTCCTTCGGCATCAAAAAGGTGTTCGGCAATCCCGGTTCGACCGAGCTACCGTTCCTGAGCGACTGGCCCGACGACATCGATTACGTGCTGGCACTGCAGGAGGCCTCCGCGGTCGGCATGGCCGACGGCTATGCGCAGGCGACGCGCAATGCCGGTTTCGTCAACCTGCATTCGGCCGCCGGCGTCGGCAACGCGCTCGGCAACATCTACACCGCACACCGCAACCAGACGCCGCTCGTGATCACCGCGGGCCAGCAAGCCCGCTCGATCCTGCCGCTGCAGGCGTTCCTCTATGCCGAGCGCGCGTCGGAGTTTCCGCGGCCCTACGTCAAGTACAGCGTCGAGCCGGCGCGGCCCGAGGACGTGCCGGCCGCAATCGCGCGCGCTTATTACACCGCGATGCAGCCGCCGTGCGGGCCGACCTTCGTGTCGATCCCGATCGACGACTGGGCGCATGCAGCAGCTCCAATCGAAGCGCGCAAGGTCAGCCGCGAGATCGGGCCCGAACCGGCGGCGATGAAAGCGCTGGTTGCCGCGCTCGGTTCCGCAAAACACCCTGCCCTCGTCGTCGGCCCCGGCGTCGATCGCGCCGGCGCGGTTGATTTGATGGTGCGCCTCGCCGAGAGGGCGAAGGCGAGCGTCTGGGTCAGCCCGTTCTCGGCGCGCTGCTCATTCCCCGAGCGTCACCCGCAATTCGCAGGCTTCCTGCATGCCTCGCCGGCACAACTCTCCGATGCACTGCGCGAGCACGACGTCGTCGTCGTCATTGGCGCGCCGGTGTTCACCTTCCATGTCGAGGGCCATGCCGCGATCTTCGATGGCGATGCGGCGATCTTCCAGATCACCGACGATGCGGATGCCGCCGCGGTGACCCCCGTCGGCACCAGCATCATCGCGACCATGAAGCCGGCGCTGAGCGCACTGCTCGATCTCCTGCCGGAGAGCAAACGCGCCATGCCAAAGGGGCGCACGCTGCCACCGACGCCGCAGGCTGCCGATCCGCTGCCGGTGGAATTCCTGCTGCACTCGCTGTCGCAGGCGATGCCGGACGGCGCGTCACTGGTCGAAGAAGTGCCCTCGCATCGGCCGGCGATGCAAAAACTCCTGCCGATGCGCGGCCAGGACAGTTTTTACACCATGGCGAGTGGCGGCCTCGGCTATTCGCTGCCCGCTGCGGTCGGCATGGCGCTCGGCAAGCCGAACAGCCGCACGATCTGCCTGATCGGCGACGGCTCGGCGATGTATTCGATCCAGGCGTTGTGGACTGCCGCACAGCGAAAACTGCCGCTGACGATCGTCGTCATCAACAATTCCGGCTACGGCGCGATGCGCTCGTTCAGCCAGGTGATGCAGGTGCGGAACGTACCGGGACTCGAGCTGCCGGGCATCGATTTCGTCCGGCTCGCCGAAGGCATGGGCTGCCACGCGGTGCGGGTGAGCAAGGCTGCGGAGCTCGCCGAGGCGCTCAAGCGCGGGATGTCACACGAAGGCACCAGCCTCGTCGAGGTCGTCGTGGATTCGGCGGTGCCGGTGCTGTACGGGCAGAAGCATTGATCGCGGCGCTACGCGGGCAGCCCGGATGGAGCGCAGCGCAATCCGGGGCGGTCTTTCTGTCTGCGCGATTCCCGGATTGCGCTGCGCTCCATCCGGGCTACGGGAACCCTACTTCCCGAACTCGTCCCGCATCTTCGCCTGGATCTTGGCCATGCCCCCGATCCAGCGGTCGTAGTTCTCAGTCTTCTTGCGCATATAACCGAGCACCTGGGGGTGCGGCAGGATCAGGAATGTTTCCTGATCGAGGCCGGCGAGCACATCCTTCGCCACTTGCTCGGGCGTGAGATCGCCATCGCCGGATTGCGGACCCTTGGGGATCGAACGCAGCATGTTGGTGTCGACGCCCTGCGGGCAGAGGATCGAGACCTTGATATTGTCAGCCTTGTGCGAGATCGCGAGGTTCTCTGCGAAGCCGACAGCGGCGTGCTTCGTCGTGGAATAAGCCGGGCTGCCGACCTGCGACAGCAGACCTGCGGCCGAGATGGTGTTGAGGAAATAGCCGCCGCCGCGCGCCTTCATGCGGGGGATGAGATGCCGCGCCGCGTACACATGCGCCATGACGTGGATCGCCCAGCTGCGCTGCCAGGGTTCGTCGGAGGCGCCGCCGGCATTGACCGACATCGGATCGAAGCCGCCGCCGATGCCGGCATTGGAGCAGAACAGCGCGATGGGGCCGAACTGCCGCTCGGTCTCCTCGATGACGTGCAAAATGTCTTTCTCCTGCGCGACGTCGCATTTGAAGGCCGCGCCATCCACCGTGGCGGCGACGGCGCGCGCGTTGGCGGAGTCCATGTCCGCAACCACGACCTTGGCCGCACCCGCCTTGTGAAAGGCCTCGCACAGCGCCTTGCCGATGCCGTTTGCGCCGCCCGTGACGACCACGACCTTGCCGGTCACCTGCATGCGACGTCTCCTCTTGTCTCATATCGCGCCGCTTGTGCCGCTTCGCGGAACCTGCTCAGCTCAACACGAGGTCGAGCACCGCGCTATAATGGCACGCCGCGCCAGCCAAGACAAAGCCGTGCCAGATCGCATTCTGGAAACGCAACCGCCGCCAGGCATGGAAGATCACGCCGAAGCTGTAGAGCAGGCCGCCCGCCAGGATCAAACCCAGCGCCAGCGCGGGCAACGCCCTGACCACGGCATCGTAAAGCATCACACCGCTCCAGCCCATCGCGAGATAGATGCCGACGGCGACGCGGTCGAACCGGCCTGGATAGCGAAGCTTCAGCACAATGCCGACGATCGCGACGCACCAGACGCAGATCAGCAGCGTCAGCGCGAACACGCTGTCCTTCACCTCCAGAATGAACGGCGTGTAGGTCGCGGCAATCAGGAGATAGATCGCGGAATGGTCAAACCGCCTCAGCAGCCATTTCACCGGAGAGACGGGCCAGAGATTATAGGTCGCCGAGAACACCAGCATCGAGAGCAGGCCGGCAACGTAGATCGAGACGCCGACAATATCGGTGGCATCGGCGTAGACCACTGCCAGCACCACCAGCACCGTCGCGGCAATAATGCCGGCGAGGACGCCGGTCGCATGGATGATCCCGTCGGCGATCAGTTCCGCGCGGTCGTAATGCGAGCCGACCACGTCGGCCGCGGCATGGACGGATGTGAACGCAAGTTGTTTCAATCTGAAGACGGTCATGGCAATCCGCAAAGCAAATACAAGGCCACTCTTCTATGGGTCTTTCGGGACCGGCGCGTCGTTCAATCAGTTGATTTGCCGACAAAGGCGGTGGAAGTATGAAGCTTGATTTTCCCCGCGCAATTGCCACTTTTGTGAACGGCATCACTGTTCCGCCCGCCCGAGATCAATCAGGTTCATCAATCACGTTCATATGGCATTCAGTTTCCAGAATATGGTCGAGGAGGCGCGCCTGTCGGCCCGGGCGCTGATTGACTATGGCGAGCACTTCTTCAACCCGACGGTGCGGCTTGGCGTCACCGGCCTGTCGCGGGCCGGCAAGACCGTCTTCATCACCGCGCTGATCCACGGGCTGACGCGCGGCGGCCGGTTTCCGGTGTTCGAGGCCTATGCCTCTGGCCGGATCGCGCGAGCGCATCTGGCGCCGCAGCCGGACGATGCCGTACCGCGCTTTTCCTATGAAAGCCATCTTCACGCGCTGATCGAGGACCGGCGCTGGCCGAGCTCGACCGTCGACATCAGCGAGCTGCGTCTCGTCATCCACTACCAGCGCCCGAACGGCGCCGACCGCACACTGACGCTCGACATCGTCGACTATCCCGGCGAATGGCTGCTCGACCTGCCGCTGCTCCAAAAGAGTTTTGAGCAATGGTCGGCGGAGAGCCTTGCGCTGTCGCACGAAGCGCCGCGCGCGCATCTGGCCGCCGACTGGCACGCGCATCTGACAACGCTCAAACCCGAAGCGCGCGAAGACGAGCAGGCGACGCGGACGGCCGCGAAGCTCTTCACCAGCTATTTGCGCACCTGCCGCGACGAGCGCTTCGCCATGAGCCTGTTGCCGCCCGGTCGCTTCCTGATGCCCGGCAGTCTCGCCGACACGCCGGCGCTGACCTTCGCGCCGCTCGACGTGCCCGTCGGCGGCCAGGCGCCGGAGGGATCGCTGTGGGCGATGATGGTGCGGCGCTACGAGGCCTATAAGGACGTGGTGGTGCGGCCGTTCTTCCGCGATCACTTTGCCCGGCTCGATCGTCAGATCGTGCTGGCCGATGCACTTTCCGCATTCAACTCCGGACCCGAAGCGCTGCACGATCTCGAAGCCGCGCTGGCCGGCATTCTCGACTGCTTCAACATCGGCCGCAGCACGATCCTCTCCAGCCTGTTCCGGCCGCGCATCGACCGCATCCTGTTCGCGGCGACGAAAGCAGATCATCTGCATCATTCCAGCCACGATCGGCTCGAGGCCGTGCTGCGCTGCGCGGTGACCCCCGCGCTCGCGCGTGCGGAAAATACCGGCGCGCAAATCGATGTGGTGGCACTCGCTGCTGTCCGCGCCACCCGGGAGGCTCAAGTCAGCCGTGGCCGCGACAAATTGCCCTCGATCCTGGGAACGCCGGCCGCAGGCGAAAGCGCCGGCGGCGAGTTCTTTGACGGCAACACGGAGGTCGCGACTTTTCCAGGCGATCTGCCGTTGGATCCCGAACCGCTGTTCAACGGCACGGATGCTTTCCGCGGATTGTCGACGCAAGCCGCCGAGAAGAGCGATTTCCGCTTCCTGCGCTTCCGCCCGCCGAAGCTAGAACGCGAGGGCGGCAGCGAGCCCACGTTGCCACACATCCGCCTCGACCGTGCCTTGCAGTTCCTGATCGGAGACAAGCTCGCATGAACGACCGATCCCAGCCGCGGCGGCCCGCGACGTTCCGGCTCGACGATCCCGGTGTCGTCGTGACCGAAGCCGACGAGACGAGCCGGATCAGTCGCGCCACCATCCAGATCACACCGGAGCCTGATCCGGCGACGCTGCCGGTGCCGATTGAAACGGCACTCCCGGCGCGACGCGGCTTTCCCTGGGGCGCACTGTTCTGGTCCGGCGTCGCCGGCCTGACGCTGCTCGGCACCGGGCTCGGCGTCGTCCGTCTGATCGAGGATCTGTTTGCGCGCAGCGAGAGCCTCGGCTTCGTCGGGCTCGCGCTCGCCTTCGTCACCACGCTTGCGCTCGCGGTGGTGATCGGGCGCGAGGCGTTTGGGCTGGCACGCCTTGCAACGATCGAGAAGCTGCATCGGCGTGCCGCCGAGGTGCTCGCCAGCGACAATCGCAAAGAAAGTCGCGTCGTCGTGCAGGAGCTGATCGCGATCGCACATCAGAATCCGCAGCTCGCGCGCGCCCGCGCCACGCTCGAAAGTCATTCAGGCGAGATCATCGACGGCGCCGACATGATCCGGCTCGCCGAGCGCGAACTGATGTCGCCGCTGGACGCGGAAGCACGGCGGCTGGTATCGTCGGCGGCGCAGCGAGTGTCGATCGTCACGGCGGTATCGCCGCGCGCGCTGTTCGACGTGCTCTTCGTGTTCGTGGCCTCGCTGCGCCTGATCCGGCAGCTCGCCCGGCTCTACGGCGGCCGGCCCGGCGCGCTCGGCATGATCCGCTTGCTCCGCCACGTCATCGCCCATCTCGCCATCACCGGCGGCCTCGCCGCAAGCGACAGCCTGGTACAGCAGATGCTCGGGCATGGGATTGCAGCAAAACTGTCGCAGCGGCTGGGTGAAGGCATGCTCAACGGACTGCTGACCGCGCGGCTAGGGTTGGCCGCAATCGACGTCACAAGGCCGCTGCCGTTTGCAGCCCTGCCGCCGCCAAAGCTGTCGGATCTGGCGACGGATCTGTTGAGGAGGAAAGAGGACGAGGAGCCGCGCTAGGCGAGCAAACGCGCTTCAAATTCTCCCGCCAGCACCCGCCACTGGAACAGCGGCGAGTCCCTTGGCGGCGAGAGGTCCGGGGTCCATCCGGTAAGCTTGTCGATTGTGTAGGTGTCGATCAGGACGCCGCGCCAGCGGCGTTCGACCTGCGCCAATGGCGCGCGCGTCGCGGGGATCAAATCCCAAAGGGACGAACGATCGTCGGGCTGGCGGCCGATATAGAGTCCCGTGTGCCCCTTGATCCGGTCCATGCCGGGATCGCGGAAATCCTGGAAACGACCGCGCTCGCTGATTTCGACCACCGGCACGCGGCCGCGGAACAGCCAGCGCATCATGGCATAGGTGCGGTAATCCGTGGTCGCAATCCAGGTCGCGCCGGTCTCGTCGAGCGCGGCCTGTGCGCGCGCGGCGACCTGCTCGTAGCCGGCCTCGGCGCCGATCGGATCCATTCTGCCGAGGAAATTCCAGGGTGCTACGACATAATAGAGGAACACGATCACGACGAAGGCGATTCCCGACACCAGTGCCGTCTTCACCCAGAAGATGCTCGACCGGATCGTCCGAGCCGACCAGCCTTCTCTGGGCATCATCGCAAGGTTCACCGCGGCAGCAGCAAAGCCTGTCGGCCACATGAACATCGGCCAGGTATCGCCGACCCTGAGTGTCAGCGACTTGAAGAAGAAATAGACGAACGGCACCAGCACCGCGGTCGACAGCAGAATCGCCACCGGCTCGCGCCTGCGATAGCCGCGCCACGCCGTCATCACGAGGCCTGAGAGCACCACAGGCAACATGACAAAACCGACGAGACCGAATTGCAGGCCGATATAATCGCCGATGGTGCGCAGCGAGATGCCGTAATTGGCAGTGGCGCGCACGCCCTGGAAGCGGAACGAGGCCCAGTCATGCTGCGCGTTCCAGATCAGGACCGGTGAAAACACAGCGATCGCGATCAGCGTCGCGAGCCAGGGATAGGGGCTGCGCAGCCAGCGCCAGCGCCAATCCGGCACCAGCAGAAAGGCGGCGACCGCGGGCGCGAACATGATCGCCGTGAATTTCGACAGCAGCGACAGGCCCGCGAACAGCCCGGCCGCGAGCCACCAGCGACCGTCGCCGCTTTGCACCAGCCGCACCAGCGACCACATCATCGCCACTGCAAACGGGATCATGGCGACGTCGGGCGCGACCTTGGCCATCAGCAGGCCGTAATAAAGCGCGGCCTCCGGCATCAGCACCGCAACCATGATCGCGCGCACGTCATGGGTGAGGCGGCGGACGATGTCGGCGAGCAGACATTGCGTCACCAGCATTGCGACGATGCCGCCGAAGCGGACCCCGAGCACGGTGTCGCCGAAGATCGCGGTGCCGAAGCGGATCAGCCAGGCGACGCCGGGCGGATGATCGAGGAAGCTGAGCGCTCCCTCCTTTGACCAGGTCCAGTAATAGGCCTCGTCGGTGCGCAGCTCGATCGCGGAGGCATAGACGATGCGCAGCACCGTCATTGCGGCGATCACCAGCGCGGCCATGACGAGCGGCTGGCGCGCGATGCCGCCGGGCTTCACGGTGATGTCGGGAGCGATCGTCACGGCGGCGCTTTTCCCCGACTTGGGAGGGGGAGTCAATGTGGGCACCGTCGTCCCGGGCAAGCGAAGCTCGACCCGGGACCCATAACCACAGGGACGAGTGTGGACACGAACTGGTAACTCCGAGTCTTCGCCAAATGGCTCCCTGTGGTTATGGGTCCCGGATCTGCGCGCGCTTAGGGCGCGCTTGTCCGGGACGACAGCGGAATGCTTTGCCACCATACGATCCTTACCGTTACGTAACCTTGTCGCTTATGTGATCCCGCCGGCCGTCCGCCAGCGGAATTTAACTCTCCGCTGGCTGTTCTCCTCAGTGAACTGGTACAACAGAATCATGGCCGCCACCGCCCTTTCAAGATTGCCCGAACTCGTCCGCTCCACCAGCGCGCGGCAGGTGCGGCTGGTCTGCGGCGTCATCCTGTTCTCTTACGTGCTCAGCCATTTCCTCAACCATGCGCTCGGCAATATCTCTGTCGATGACATGCAGATCGGGGTCTATTATCACACGACGTTCTGGCAGTTCCTGCCCGTCGCGATCGTGTTCTACGCCGCCGCCCTCATTCATATGGGGCTCGGCGTCTATGCGATGTACCAGCGCCGGCAGTTCCGCTGGCGGACGATCGAGCCGTTGCAGCTCGTGCTGGGCTTAAGCATCCCCGCGCTGGTCATGGCGCATGTGATCGGCGTACGGCTCGGCCAGACGATGTACGGGCACGAGAAGCTGTATCCGCAGGAGCTCTATCTGTTCTTCGTCGCGGCACCCGGCCGGCTCTGGACGATGACGATCCTGCTCATCGTCGCCTGGGTGCACGGCTGCATCGGCATCTTTTTCTGGCTCCGGCTCAAACCGTTCTTCATCCGCGCGGCGCCGTATCTGCTGGCGGCCGCGGTCCTGATCCCGACGCTGGCGCTGCTCGGCATCTACCAGGGTGGCCGCAGCGTTGCCGCCGAAAGCGAGGACGGGGAGTGGCGCACGCATAATTTCACCCAACGCCAGGTCGGCACAGTCGCAGAGGCCGATACGCTGGACCGTATCACCGGCGGTCTCACCTTCAGTTACATCGGCCTGCTTGGGCTGGTGCTGCTCGCGCGCGGCGTGCGCGGCTGGCGCGAGCGGCGCGGCGGCATGATCGCGCTGTCCTACGGCAACGGCAAAACGGTGCGCGTACCCAAGGGTCTCTCGGTGCTGGAAGCGAGCCTGCGCAACAACGTGCCGCATGCCAGCGTCTGCGGCGGCCGCGCCCGCTGCTCGACCTGCCGCATCCGCATCATCGGCGACCACGACACATTGCCCGAACCATCGCAGCGCGAGGCCTTCGTGCTGGCCCGCGTCGGTACCGCCGATCCATCGATCCGCCTCGCCTGCCAGCTGCGGCCGACCGCCGACCTCTCCTTCTTCCAGCTGTTCATGCCGCACATGCTGTCGGCCAACGCGCATGCGTCCTCGCCGGCGAGGATCGGCCAGGAGCGTTATCTCGTCAGCCTGTTCGTGGACATGCGCGGCTCTACGCAGCTTGCCGAGAAGCGATTGCCGTTCGACACCGTCTTCATCGTCAACCGCTTTCTCGGCGCGGTGTCGCAGGCCGTGATCGAGAATGGCGGCCAGCCGAACCAGTTCGTCGGCGACGGCATGCTGGCACTGTTCGGCCTCACCAGCGATCCGCAGACCGCCTGCCGGCAGGCACTGAAGGCCGTCGCCGGCATTGCGACCCATGTGGACGAGCTCAACGAGCTCCTGAGCCACGATCTGCGCCAGCCGATCCGCTTCGGCATCGGCGTCCACGGCGGCGAGGTCATCATCGGCGACATCGGCTACCGCGACCACATCGTCTTCACCGCACTCGGCGACGCCGTGAACGTCGCAGCCCGGCTCCAGGACATGACCAAGACGCTCGCCTGCGAGGCGATCGTCTCCGAGGAAGTCCGACGCACCGCCGGCCTTCACGACGATACGCTGCCGAAGCAGGAGGTCGCGATCCGCGGCCGCGACGCGCCAATGGTCGTGCGCGTCATCACCGACACCAGGACATTGTCCGCCCTCATCGCAGGCGGCGAGCGAGTCGCGGCGTAAGCGGCAGCCGCGCGAAAGGTGCGCTCCCTCTCCCGCTTGCGGGAGAGGGTCGGGGAGAGGGTATCTCCGCAGTTGAACAATCCCCTAGAGTAGAAAGCCCTCACCCGGCCTCTCCCGCAAGCGGGAGAGGTGAAGAAAGAGTCATCGCGCGTAACACCGGCTTGCTGCAGCGCAATGGCATGGGCTTGCTGCGAAAGCACGAATTGACTTCGCCTCGGTCGTTGCGACAGATGGGCACGGGATCGCGGTGATGACCGCGAGCCAACGAAAAGCTCCGGGAGGAGACGACATGTTCGATCGACGCGACCTGCTCAAAGGAGCAGGACTTGCCGCTATGGCGGCCACACTGAATTCCACCCAAGCACTGGCACTCGACACCGTCACGCTGCCCTTCGGCAATGGCGAGCGGCCGCTGGTGAAATATCCGCAGAAGCGGCCGATGATTGGCCAGACCGGCCGGCCGCCGCAGCTCGAGACGCCGTTCGCGGTGTTCAACGACGGCCCGATCACACCGAATAATGCGTTCTTCGTGCGCTATCACCTCGCCGGCCTCCCCTACGATCTCGACCCCGACAAGTTCACGCTCGAGGTCAAGGGCAAGGTCGACAAGCCGCTCAAGCTGTCGCTGAAGGACATCAGGAAGATGAAGGCGACCGAGATCGTCGCCGTCAACCAGTGCTCCGGCAACAGCCGTGGATTCTCGGAGCCGCGCGTTGCCGGCGGCCAGCTCGCCAATGGCGCGATGGGCAATGCGCGCTGGCGCGGCGTACCGCTGAAGACCGTGCTCGAGATGGCGGGCGTGCAGGCCGGCGCGAAGCAGGTGGTATTCGCGGGCATGGACGGCCCGGTCAGCGACAAGACGCCCGACTTCGCCAAGGCGCTCGACCTCACGCACGCCACCGACGGCGAGGTGATGCTGGCCTACGGCATGAACGGCGATGATTTACCGTTCCTCAACGGCTTCCCGCTACGGCTGGTCGTGCCCGGCTATTACGGCACCTACTGGGTCAAGCATCTCAACGAGATCACGGTCGTCGACACTGTCTATGACGGCTTCTGGATGAAGTCGGCCTATCGGATTCCGGACACGCCGGACAATTCGATTGCGCCCGGCACCGCGCCGAAGGCGACGATCCCGATCAACCGCTTCACCATCCGCTCCTTCATCACCAGCATTCCCGACGGCGCCAAGCTGAAGGCGGGGCGCACCACGCTGCGCGGCATCGCCTTCGACGGAGGCAAGGGCATCAAGGACGTGTCGGTCTCCACCGATGGCGGCAAGACCTGGACCGCCGCCAAGCTCGGCAAGGATCTCGGCAATTACTCGTTCCGCGAATGGAAGCTGCCGGTGAAGCTTGCCACGGGCCAGCGCGAGCTGAAGGTGCGCGCCACCAGCAATTCCGGCGAGACGCAGCCGGAGACGCCGCGCTGGAACCCGGCGGGCTATTTGCGCAACGTCGTCGAAACCGTCCGCGTCAGCGTGGCCTGAGGAGAATGATCATGCAGCGCACCGTTCTCCTCGCCATCACACTTGCCGCCGGAGTCGCGGTGGGTTCGGCCCTTGCCGCGCCGGTCAATTACAAGACGCCGGATGAGATAGCAGCCTTCAAACCCGGGCCCAATCTCGAGGTGGTTCAGGGCAATTGCGCCGCCTGCCACTCGTCCGACTACATCGCCACGCAGCCGCCGATGAAGGACAAGAAAGGATTCTGGCAAGCCGAGGTGACCAAGATGATCAAGGTCTATGGCGCACCGATCGACGATGCCGACGTCGGCAAGATCGTGGACTATCTGGCCGCGACTTATTGACAGTGCGCGGGCCAATTGACCGCGAAACGGGCAAAACCGGTAAAAACGCCGCGAAGTTGAGCGAATTTCCGCGAAATGCCGATGTGGTTTGATCTACCAAGCCCGCGACATTCCGCGTATCTTGTTAGGACCGAACCGGCCGGTTGGCGGGGACTGGCGGTTCGAGATCTCGGAGGAAGACCCGCGGAGAAGTCGTGATGCCCAAAGGTACGGTCAAGTGGTTCAACCCGACGAAGGGTTATGGATTTATCCAGCCTGCGTCGGGCGGCAAGGATGTGTTCGTGCATATCTCGGCAGTGCAGAAAGCCGGTCTCTCGTCCCTGAACGAAGGACAGACGGTGGAATACGAAGAGATCGCAAACCGAGGCAAGAGCTCCGCAGAGAATCTCAAAGTATAAGCCCGTCAGCCTTTGCTGCCTCCCGGATCTGTCCGGGAGTTGGGCCAAGAAAATTTTAGAAGACGGCCAGTGCATTCGACGACAGGCGTTGCGACTGCACACGGAGAGCTATTTTCCCGCGAAGACCGCTTGTTCAACGCCGCAGCATTGACAATCGCGACCGCATTTCGTCAACCGACCGGCAACGGTGCGTCGCGCTTGATCTCCTCCATCACCGCATAGGTGCGTGTCTCGCGCACGCCCGGCATCGCGAGCAGGGTCTCGCCGAGGAAGCGCCGATACGCGGCCATGTCGGCAAGGCGCGCCTTCACTAGATAGTCGAAGCCGCCTGCAACCATGTGACACTCGAGCACTTCGGGCGCGAGTTTTACCGCGCGCGCAAACCGTTCGAAATTGTCTGGCGTGGTCTTGTCGAGCAGCACCTCGACGAACACCAGAAGACCGAGCCCAAGCCGGTGCGGATTGAGCCGCGCACCATAGCCCTCGACAAAGCCCTCGCGCTGCAGGCGCTTCAGCCGTTCGCCGATCGAGGTCGGCGACAGCCCGATGCGCTCGGCAAGCTCGACATTGGCAATTCGCCCATCCTCCTGCAGAATCGAGAGGATTTTCCGGTCGATCCGATCAAGTTCCATATTTTAATTGGCCAAGGCCTCAACGATCTTCATTTCCTAAGGCAAAATGGCTATCTTGTCTATCGAACTACGGTCGTGCGGGCCTTATTGTGATTTGAGCCACAGGACACGCCATGCCGAACATCCCGCCGCTCTTCACTGCCCCCTACGCGCCCGATGATGCCGACATCGCTGCACGCCTGTTGTCGGCGGCGCATCTTGCCCCACCGCAGGAAGCGCGGATCGACCGCACCGGGACCCGGCTGATCGAGGCTATCCGCAAGCGCGATGACCGGTTTGGCGGAGTCGAGGACATGCTGCGGGAGTTCGCGCTCTCGACCAAGGAAGGGCTGGCGCTGATGGTGCTGGCGGAAGCGCTGCTGCGCGTACCGGACGCGCGCACCGCCGACCAGTTCATCGAGGACAAGCTCGGCGAGGGCGATTTCATCCATCATGAGACCAAGTCCACGGCGTTCCTGGTCAACGCCTCCGCCTGGGCGCTCGGCCTGTCGGCGCGGGTGATCCAGCCCGGCGAGACACCCGATGGCACGATCGGCCGTCTGGTGAAGCGGCTGGGCGCGCCCGCAGTGCGCACCGCTACACGCCAGGCGATGCGGCTGATGGGCAATCATTTCGTGCTCGGTGAAACCATCGCGCAGGCGCTGGAGCGGGGCAAGCCGCGCTCCGGCGAGAGGCCGCGCTATTCCTTCGACATGCTCGGCGAAGGCGCCCGCACGGCGGCAGATGCGCAGCGCTATTTCGACGCCTATGCCAGCGCGATCGACACCATCGGCAAGGCGGCAGGCAACCATCCCCTGCCCGACCGGCCCGGCATCTCCGTCAAGCTTTCGGCGCTGCATCCGCGCTTCGAGGCGATCAGCCGCGCGCGCGTGATGGCCGAACTGGTGCCGCAACTGCTGGATCTGGCCCGGCGCGCCAAGGCGCACGATCTCAACTTCACCGTCGATGCCGAGGAGGCGGACCGGCTGGAGCTGTCGCTCGATGTGATCACGGCAACGATCGCCGATCCCTCGCTCAGGGGGTGGGACGGTTTCGGGCTTGCGATCCAGGCCTATCAGAAGCGCGCCAGCGCGGTGATCGACTACACCCACGAGCTTGCCCGCAGGCATGACCGCAAGCTGATGGTGCGGCTGGTCAAGGGCGCCTATTGGGACACCGAAATCAAGCGTGCGCAGGAGCGCGGTCTCGACGGCTATCCGGTGTTCACCCGCAAGGCGATGACGGATATGAACTACGTCGCCTGCGCGTCAAAGCTTTTGAGTCTGCGGCCGCGCATCTTCCCGCAGTTTGCAACCCACAACGCGCTCACCGTCGCAACCGTGCTGGAATTGGCCGGTGACAGCGGCGGCTTCGAATTCCAGCGCCTGCACGGCATGGGCGAGGCGCTCTACGAGCAACTCGCCAAGGATCACCCCGACATCGCCTACCGCACCTACGCCCCGGTCGGCAGCCATCGCGATTTGCTCGCCTATCTGGTACGGCGTCTCCTCGAGAACGGCGCCAACTCGTCCTTCGTGGCGCAGGCGTCGGACTACCGCGTCCCGGTCCCGGCGCTCCTGAAGCGTCCGGCCGATCTCATCGTCCGGCCGGATCACGCGCATCATGCCAAGATTCCGCTGCCGGGTGATCTGTTCGCACCGCAGCGGCATAATTCACGCGGTATCGAGTTCGGGGAGCGCGCGGCGCTCGACCGTCTGCTCGCCGACGTCAAGGCGGCGACGCCAGACCTCAAGGCGGTGACTGACGCAACGCCCGAGCAGGCGAATGCGGCGATTGCCGCGGCGCGCGCGGGCTTCGTGACCTGGAGCCGGACGCCGGCAGCGACACGCGCGGTGGCACTGGAGCAGGCCGCGCATCTCCTGGAGAGCCGCAGCGCGCACTTCATCGCGTTACTTCAGCGCGAAGGCGGCAAGACCCTCGACGACGGCCTCTCCGAGCTGCGCGAGGCCGCCGATTTCTGCCGCTATTATGCCGCGCAGGGCCGAAAGCTGTTCGGCAGCGAGGTCGCAATGCCGGGCCCGACCGGCGAGAGCAACGCGCTCGCCATGCGCGGTCGCGGCGTGTTTGTCGCGATCTCGCCGTGGAACTTTCCGCTGGCGATCTTCCTGGGCCAGGTCACCGCGGCGCTGATGGCCGGCAACAGCGTCGTCGCAAAGCCCGCCGAGCAGACACCATGCATCGCGCTCGCGGCGGTCGCCCTGCTGCACGAGGCCGGCATTCCCACGAGCGCACTGCATCTCGTCACCGGAGACGGGCGCATAGGCGCCGTGCTGACCGCGCACGCCGATATCGCCGGTGTCGTCTTCACCGGCTCGACCGAGGTCGCGCGTCACATCAACCGGACGCTCGCCGCCAAGGACGGACCGATCGTGCCGCTGATCGCGGAGACTGGCGGCATCAATGCCATGATCGCGGATGCGACCGCGCTCCCCGAGCAGGTCGCCGACGACGTCGTCATCTCCGCGTTCCGCTCCGCAGGCCAGCGCTGTTCGGCGCTGCGGTTGTTGTTCGTGCAGGAGGACGTCGCTGACCGCATGATCGAGATGATTGCGGGCGCAGCGCGCGAACTGCGGATCGGTGACCCCTTCGAGGTCGCGACCCATATCGGACCGGTGATCGACGCCGAGGCCAAGCAGCGGCTCGATGCGCACATCGCGCGGATGAAGAGCGAGGCGAGGCTGCACTTTGCCGGCATCGCGCCGGAGGGCTGCTTCGTCGCGCCGCACATCTTCGAACTCAAGGATGCCGGCCAGCTCACCGAGGAAGTATTCGGCCCGATCCTGCATGTGGTGCGCTACCGCGCCGAGACTCTCGAGCGCGTGCTGCAAGCGATCGAGCGCACCGGCTACGGGCTGACGCTCGGAATCCACTCCCGCATCGACGACACGGTCGAGGCCATCATCGACCGCGTCCAGGTCGGCAACATCTACGTCAACCGCAACATGATCGGCGCCGTGGTCGGCGTGCAGCCGTTCGGCGGCAACGGCCTGTCCGGAACCGGCCCCAAGGCCGGCGGCCCGCACTATCTCGCGCGTTTCGCCACCGAGCAGACCGTGACGATCAACACGGCCGCCGCCGGGGGCAACGCCGCCCTGCTCGCAGGGGAAGAATAAGCGCAGCGAGCCCTGCGCCCGGCGCCGTTGCATCCCGGCAAAACATCGGTCTAATGCTGCCATGACGTAGCCTGCGCCAATTCCAGCGCGCGGGAAACAACAAGAGCGAGGAGCAACGCCGCGATGGAAAAGGGCATTTTTGCAGGTCTCAAGGTTCTGGACTGCGCGAGCTTCATCGCGGCGCCCGCGGCGGCGACCGTGCTGTCCGATTTCGGCGCCGATGTCATCAAGATCGAGCCGCCCGGCGCCGGCGACCCCTACCGCAATCTGCCCAACCTGCCGGGCTATCCCACCGGCGAGCACAATTTCGCCTGGCTGCTCGAGGCTCGCAACAAGAAGAGCCTTGCGCTCGACCTCTCCAAGCCGGAGGCGCAGGCCGTGCTCTACAAGCTGGTCGAAGAGGCCGACGTCTTCATCACCAACATGCCGCCGCCGGTGCGGGCCAAGCTCGGCATTACCCATGACCATCTCGCCCATCTCAACGACCGGCTGATCTACGCCTCCTTCACCGGCTATGGCGAGAAGGGCGAGGAAGCCAACAAGCCCGGCTTCGACAGCAACGCTTATTGGGCGCGCTCCGGCCTGATGGATCTCGTCCGCGCCGACATCGACACGACGCCGGCCCGCTCGGTCGCCGGCATGGGCGACCATCCCTGCGCGATGGCGCTGTACAGCGCGATCGTCACTGCGCTGTATCAGCGCGAGAAGACCGGCAAGGGCTCGCATGTCGCCTCCAACCTGATGGCCAATGGCGTGTGGGCGGCGAGCGTGCTGGCGCAGGCAAAGCTCTGCGGCGCCAAATTCGGCGAACGGCGGCCGCGCGAGCGCGCGCTCAACGCAGTGGCCAATCACTATCAATGCAAGGACGGCCGCTGGCTGATCCTGTCGCTGCTCAACGAGGAGCGGCAATGGCCGACGCTCGCCAAATGCCTCGGGCGCGAGGATCTGATCGCCGATCCGCGCTTCGCCACCAAGCCCGACCGCCACGCCCGCTCGATCGAGCTGATCAAGATCTTTGACGAGACCTTTGCCACCAGGGATCTCGCCGAATGGCGCAAGGTCCTCGACGGAAACGGCCTTGTGTTCGGTATCGTCGGCATTTTGGACGACATTCCGAACGACAAGCAGATGCTCGACAACGAGGTGCTGGTGCCGTTCGAGAACGACACCATGCTCACCATCTCCAGCCCGATCTGGATCGACGGCACCAAGAAGGTGCAACCGCGCAAGCCGCCGGGCGTCGGCGAGCACAGTGACGAGATTTTGCGTGGCGCGGGATACGACGAGGCCGCGATCAAGCAGCTGCGGTCGAAGGGGGCTGTGGGGTAGGCCTGCTCGCGCCGCATACGCCGTCATTGCGAGCGCAGCGAAGCAATCCAGAATCCCACCGCGGATGCATTGCTGGATTGCTTCGCTTCGCTCGCAATGACGATGCCGTGCTATCCCGGTATAACCTCACGACCACATTCGCCGTGTGAGGTCCCATGCCCAGCTATCGCCTGCACTACTTCCCCGAATCCGGCAACAGTTACAAGCTGGCGCTGATGCTCACACTTTGCGGCGAAGAATTCGAGCCAGTCTGGACCGATTTCGGCGGCGGCACCACGCGCACGGCGGAATGGCGCAAGGCCGTGAATGAGATGGGCGAGATTCCCGTGCTCGAGGTGGACGGCGTGAAGATGACGCAGACTGCGCCTCTCCTGCTCAAGCTGGCGGATCAATACGGGCGCTTTGGTGCCGAGACGGAAGCGGAAAAATTCGAACTGCTGCGCTGGCTGTTCTGGGACAACCACAAGCTCACCGGCTACATGGCGACCTACCGCTTCATGCGGGCCTTCACCGAGACAAACGATCCGCAGGTGCTGAAGCACTTTCGCCGCCGGCTGGAGGACTTCCTCGGCATTCTCGACGGACATCTCCAGCACAATGCCTTTGCCATTGGCAGCAAGCCGACCGTCGCGGATATCTCGATGATGGCCTATCTGCACTATCCGAGCGACGAGCACGGCTTTGATTTCGCGACGAGCCATCCCACCATCCACGCCTGGCTCGGCCGCATCGCCGCGCTGCCCGGCTGGAAGCCGGCGTATGAGCTCTTGCCCGGCAAGCGAATGACGAATTACGCGAAGTGAGGCGTTCCGCTATTTCAGCGCCAGCCAGCCGAGCGTGAACAGGATGCCGCCGATGATGACGACGACCGCGACCGCCCAGGTGCTGACGCGGATGCTGCCGGTGACCTGTTTGGCCTCTTCATTCCGCGCGATCTCGCGATTGCGCTCCTTGTTGGCATCGCTGGAGTCCGTCATGGGTCATCCAAATCGGTTTAGCGCGTCTTGATGAAGCACATGCCAATGCGGCTCGAGGCCGCGGCGGCCTGACAGGTGAGACCTTTAGCACAGGTCCATGACGTAAAACTCCTATCCGGCGTTCCCGATCCCGCATTTTGCAAAGAACAATGCGCGCCCCAACCGTCCTGATATTCGGTGCCGGCGAGCTCTTTGGCGCCGCGGGTTTGCGGCCGGCTGGCAAATCCGCGTGAGAAATCAGGGCGTTTGCCGGCGGCGAACGCGGTCAGGATGTCGCGGCGGCGGAGCTGGTCCCCGAAGAAATGCGGCGAGGCCGGCACGATAATGGAATTCGAGGCCTTGTCCGCGAGCCAGTCGACGCCCGGGAAATGGAAGCCGCCGATGCCGCGGGTCTGGTGGCAGCCCGAGCAGGTGACATCGTTGAGGCGGCGCTGGAAGCCCGCGACCGAGCGGATATTCTCCATGGTGATGCCGCGTGTCGCAGCCTGCTCCAGCGCGCCGACGACATCGTTATCAGTGAAGACGGGATCGCTCTTGTCTCCACCTTTGCCCTCGCCTTTGCCTTCCCCTTGCATCATTCCGAACTCAGGCTGCAGGTCCGACGCATCGAAGCCGGCCGGCGTCGGTGCAATCGCGGCCTTGGCGAGAAATTCCTCCGGGATCAGCACGGTGCCGCGATCGAAGTCGCGAAGATTCGCGGGCGCAAGCAGCCAGGCCTTGAAGTCGCGCCGGAGCGCGTCATCGGCAAGGATACGATCGCGGTCGATCTGGTTCTCCAGCGTCGATTCCTCGAACGTCCTGGTGGCCGCGTCGTATTTGAACACCTTGAGCAGATAGTCGGAGCGGAAATCGTGCAGCGTCGATTTCGGTGCGATCGAGATCTGAATATTGGTCTCGATGCGATCCATCATCGCATCGTAGGGAACGGTGCGGCTGCCGATCAATCCTTGCCAATCGCCATTGCCGAGCCAGCGCCGCGCGACCTCCGCGCAGGTGACGGGCTTCCCGTTCTGATCGGTCTGGCGCGCATCCCTCGCCTTCATCACCAGATTGAACGTCATCGGCAGGCGCGTCACATTGTTGCTGCCATCCGGCCTGGTCTCGAACCGCGTCAGGCGATAGATAAGCCGGATCTCGCCGCAGGACTCTTCCGACACGTAGGCGCGGTCCATGCGGTTGACGATGCCGGCCAGCACGAAGCGCGTGTTGGCGGCTTTCATGACGGCTCGATCGAACAGCTGGACGTCGAAACTGTCGCCGACGCCGATGGTCTCGCTCGGGGAAGCCTGCTTGTGCTGCGCGATATAGCGATCGAACTCCGCATCGATCGCCGGCGGAATCTCCTTGAGTTGCGGCAGCGACGCGAACAGCTGATCGCTGGTCCGCGGAACGTCCGCGTTCCGCTCGGGCTGCAACAGGCGCGAGATCGACAGAGCACCGCTCTGGTCGAGCTTGCGCAGGAGGTCGGGATCGATTATCGCCGTGCCGCGCGTTAGCTGCGCATTCTCCGCAGCTAACGACCTGCCACCGCCGAACAACACGACGACAGCAACGAGAATTCGCAACACGCGGCTCATGCCTTCACTAACACCGCGCAAGTCCGCCTATTCAAGCAAAAAGGCGCTTCACATCGTGGTGAAGCGCCTCTTGTGGCAAGTCGGATATCGAGCGCTCAACGCGCGACGATCATGCCTTTGCTGGTGACCACCACCCAGCGGCCGTCCTGGCGGCGGATCGCATCGACGCGGCCGATTCCGGGGATGGGATCGCCGGCATAGACCTCGTACAGGCCATCCCGGCCCTCGATCAGCGCGCCGCCATTGGCGACATCGCGGAGCCGCCAGCCGTCAATCGTCGGCAGGCGGCCGAACTCCGTTTTGGGCGCGGCAGCGGCGGTCGCAACTTGGGTCGGAGCCGGCGCGATCGAGCCGGTGGTCTCCTTCGCGGGCACTGCCGCTGCGGCCTGCGCGGCCGCGGCCGGCGGCGTGCGGAGCTTGTCGACGGTCTCGGACAGCTTTGCGAGCTTGGCCATCGGTTCGGCCTGCGCCTTCTCAAGCTTGTCGAGACGGTCGTTGGCCCGATTGAACTGGCTGACGCCAGTCTTCGAGCTGTGCTCGACATTGGCCTTGAGCGCGACGATGTCGGCATCGATCCGGGAGACGGACGCATCCAGCGCGCTGGTATCGGCGACTTGCGCCGGCGCCGGGCTGGCGAAATGCATCATGCCGGCGGTCGCGAGCGCGCCGCTGATGGCTCCGACACCAGCCGCGATGGCCACCACCGCAGCCATCGCCGATAGGCGGCGCTTGCCGCCGGTATCACGCACCTCGTCCGCCTTCACATGCGGGGCGAACTCCTCATGGTCCCAGGACCGCTCGGAGGGCGCCATCACGATCAGCTTGCCGGGCTTGGGCTCCGGCTTGGGCTCGGCCTGCAGTGCAGCATCGATCCTGGGCACCTCGATTCTTGATGCCTCGATCTTTGGCGGCTCGACCTTCGGAGCATCCGGTTTGGGCGGCGTCTCATGATCTGGGGCGATCGAGGGGGCCTCGATGCCGGCGGCAGCCTCGACGGCCTGCGGCGCGGTTGCGGCGGCGTCAGTGGCACCAGTAGCCTGGCCGGCCAGTTCGGGCATTGCTTCGCTCACGGCTCAAATACTCCAGTCTAGGTTGACTTTTTGGTAACTTTCATTGCTTGCGAATTCCTTACCTCGGGACCCGCTTACCGAAATTTTAGGAACTCGTCCGAGGCCGAATTGGGTCGGGAAAGTGGAACCGGCGTGGCGGCGTGCAACAAATTGTCAGCCGATGCTGCCCTGCGGCAGACCGCCGGGTTTAGCCGAAGGGGTTGTTTGCCCGTCACTGTTCCGCGGTTAACATGGGCGGTCCCGTCGGCCAGAAGGCGTTTGAGGGTGCCATGACGATCGAGAAATGCATCAACGCGTTTGGTGTGGATGACGTCATCTTCGAGGAAGGCTCGACCGGCCGCGAGCTATTCGTCGTACTCGACGGCGAGGTCGAGATCGCCAAACTCGACGGCGCGAACAAGACCAGCATCATCAAGCTCGGCAAGGGCGAGTTCTTCGGCGAGATGGCCGTGATCGACGGCTCGGCCCGTTCGGCCACGGCGATCGCATCGGCGCCGAACACGAAGGTGATGCGGATCAACCACGCCCGCTTCGTCTATCTCGTCAGCCAGCAGCCGGCGTTCGCGCTGATGGTGATGGACGCACTGTCGAAACGCCTGCGCGCCTCCAACGCGGTCACCTACCGGGGAGCGCAATCATGAGCGAGCGCAAGCCGAGCGCATTCCCGATCCTGATGAAGAACGACATCTGCTCGTTGATCCAGGCGGCGGACGATGTCTACCAGATCCGCTTCTCCAACCGCGCTGCCAACGCCTACCTGGTGCGCGGCTCGGCGCGCACCATCCTGATCGATGTCGGCCTGTCCTCGAACTATCCGGCGATGGTGGAATGTCTGAGCTTCGTCGGATGCCCGCCGGAGAAGATCGACATGGTGGTGCTGAGCCATGAGCATCTCGACCATATCGGCGCGGCCTGGCACTTCAACGAGCGCCGCACCTATGTCGCTGCCCATCGGCTCGCCGCCAACAAGATCATGCTGCGCGACGATTTCTCGATGCTGCGTAAAATGTTCAACGAGCCGAACGTACCGATCAATATCGACATCTGGCTCGAGGAAGGCAATCTGATCGACCTCGGCAATTTCCGCCTCAACGTGATGTACACGCCGGGCCATACCTCGGCCTGCATCACGCTGTTTGACCAGGACAAGGGCCTGCTGTTCGCCGCCGACACCGTGATGCCCGGCGGCGTGATGGGCGGCGTGTTCGGCTCGGGCAGCATTTCCGACTACATCCAGTCTCTGGAACGCATCAAGGGGCTGAACACGAAGATCCTGCTGTCGGGGCACGGAAGGCTGTCGGACACGCCGCAGGACGACGTACGCATTGCCATCGCGCGGTCGCACAGTCTGCTGGAGGATACCGCGCAATTGTTCGACGCGCTGGATGCGCGCTCAAACTTCGAGCCGATCATGCAGTCAGTGCGGGATCTGAACAAGCTGGACGATTAATTCGTCATTGCGAGCGCGCTCGCAATGACGGCGGAGAGAGCGGCCCTCACATCACCACCGGCCTATCCGGCAGCTCATTCGGATGCGTCCCGTCCGGCGGGAAATGCTTTGCCAGCTCTCGCGACACTGCCGAGATCCCATCGATCACACCGCGTTCGAACTGGCCGGAGCCGAACTCCGATTCCATCGCGCGGCAGATCGTCTCCCAGCCGGCAGCGCCGACCTTCGCATCGATGCCGCGGTCGGCGATGATCTCGACGTTGCGGTCGGCGAGCAGGAGATAGATCAGAACGCCGTTGTTGTGCGCAGTGTCCCAGATGCGCAGATGCGAGAACACGTCGAGCGCACGTTCGCGGGCATGCTGGTTGCGGAACAGCGGACGGCCGTCGAGCGCGCCTTCGACGACGAAGCGGATCTGGCCGGAATGCGTTGCTTCGCTCTGCCTGATTGCCCGCTCGACGCGCTCAAGCACCGCTTGCGGGAACACCCGCTTCGCGCGCCAGTGATGCTGGAAGAGATGTCTGACGATACGCCCAATGCTCATGACTACCAGCTCCCCGAGGCGCCGCCGCCACCAAAGCTGCCGCCGCCTCCGCTGAAGCCGCCGCTGTCACTGGACGATGATCCGCTGCTCCAGCCACCGGACGAGGAGCCGCTCGACCACGAGCCGCCTCGCGATGAACCCGTCGATGCCGGAAACAGATCGGCGATGAAGGACAGCACGAAGCCGATGATCCCAGCGAGTAAGGCTAACGCGCCGGATCCGATGATGAGCAAGGCCAGGAGGCCGATCACGCTGCCGGTCGCGACCGAGCCCAGCAATCGCCCGAGCAGCGCGCGCAGGAAGCCACCGACGATGAGCGAGGCAAACAGGACGACCGGCGCGAGCGGCCCGATCTCGTCGAGATTGGCTAAATTCACGCTGCGTGAGGGAACCGGCAACGGCTCGCCATCGACGACGCGCATCATCCGCTCGACACCGGCCGAGATGCCGCCGGCGAAATCACCGTCCCTGAATTTCGGCGTGATGACTTCGTCGATGATCCGCCGCGAGGTGACGTCGGTCAGCGCGCCCTCGAGGCCGTAGCCGACCTCGATGCGCAGATGCCGGTCGTTCTTGGCAACGACGAGGATCGCGCCGTCGTCAACCTTCTTGCGGCCGATCTTCCAGGCCCCGGCGACGCGGATGGAGAACTGCTCGATCGTCTCCGGGTCCGTCGTCGGCACGATCAGCACGGCGATCTGGCTGCCCTTGCGCGTCTCGAAATCGCTGAGCTTTTGCGACAGCGCGGCGACGTCGCCGCTCGACAGCGTACCGGTCCGGTCGACCACACGGCCGGTGAGCTGCGGCACCGCCACATCAGCTGAGGCAGGAGAGGCGAAAGCCAGGAGGAGCGCTGCAACGTTGGCCGCACACCACACCCTCAGTGTCATCGCCCGGCTTGACCGGGCGATCCAGTATTCCAGAGACGCCAGCGATATACGGAGAAGCCGCGGCGTACTGGATTCCCCGCTTTCGCGGGGAATGACGGCGGTGGGTGGGGCGCGCATCGGGGGCGAACGCGCTTACTTCGACGGCGCAGGCGCGGGATTGAAATCGACCTTCGGCGCGGTCGATATCTCCTTCTCATTCTCGACCGAGAAGTTCGGCTTCTCCTTGTAGCCGAACATCATCGCGGTGAGATTGTTCGGGAACGATCGGACGGTGACGTTATACTCCTGCACCGATTTGATGTAGCGGTTGCGCGCGACCGTGATGCGGTTCTCGGTGCCTTCAAGCTGCGACATCAAATCCTTGAACAGCGCGTCCGACTTCAGCTGGGGATAGTTCTCCGTAACCACGAGAAGCCGCGACAGCGCGCCGGAGAGTTCGCCCTGAGCGGCCTGGAATTTCTGGAAGGCGGAAGGATCGTTCAGCACTTCCGGCGTCGCCTGGATACTGCCAACCTTGGCACGAGCATTGGTGACGCCGAGCAACACGTCCTTTTCCTGTTGCGCAAAGCCCTTCACCGAATTGACCAAATTGGGCACGAGGTCGGCGCGGCGCTGATATTGGTTCACCACCTCGGACCAGTTGCCCTTAATCTGCTCGTCCTCGCTCTGGATCGCGTTGTAGCCGCAATTGGTGAGGCTGAGCGAAGCCAGCGCTGCCAGCACGGTCAGGATCTTGCGCATCACATTTCTCCCGATGGAATCGGGCGCAAACTACCAGATTGGGCCCGCAGGACGCCAGCTGTCCCGCGCTGACGGCGCGAAAAGCAGCCGGCTGACGCAAGCCTCTTGCCTAGCACCGGGCGACATAGTCAACTCGAAGCAAACAAGACGAAAAACACAAGGGGAGCGCGCCATGTCCTCGTTCGAGACCATCCTCGTGGAGAGGCCGGAGCCAGCGATCGCCCGGATTGTGATGAACCGGGCCGACGCACGCAATGCACAGAACCTGCAAATGACCTACGACCTCAACGCCGCCTTCGATGCGGCGGTCCAGGACGATGCAGTCAAGGTGATTATCCTCGCCGGCAATGGGCCGCATTTCTCGTCTGGCCACGATCTGCGCCCCGGGGGTAAGAATGCCGCAGGCGTCGATTTTCCGCCGATCGGAAATTGGGGCGGCTTTGCCGAAGCGAACGCG
The DNA here is from genome assembly GCF_040549385.1 of Bradyrhizobium sp. LB11.1. Classification (NCBI taxonomy): domain Bacteria; kingdom Pseudomonadati; phylum Pseudomonadota; class Alphaproteobacteria; order Hyphomicrobiales; family Nitrobacteraceae; genus Bradyrhizobium; species Bradyrhizobium sp. LB11.1. The sequence goes on from NZ_JBEPTH010000020.1 coordinate 43,629, forward strand.
CACGGCCGCTTCGCGCGCGAGCAGGAAATTTATCTCCAGATCACACGGCGCTGGCGTAACCTCGCCAAGCCTATGATTGCAGAGGTGCACGGCAAGTGCATTGCCGGCGGATTGATGCTGGCCTGGGCCTGCGACCTCATCGTTGCCAGCGACGACGCGCAGTTCTGCGATCCCGTCGTCACCATGGGCGTCTGCGGCGTCGAATGGTTCGTGCATCCCTGGGAGCTCGGCCCGCGCAAGGCCAAGGAATTTCTGTTCACCGCCGACAGCTGGAGCGCCGAGGAGGCGCACCAACTCGGCATGGTGAACCAGGTCGTGCCGCGCGCGGAATTGTCCGCGCGGGTGCTGGAGCTGGCGCGCCGGATCGCGGCAAAGCCGTCCTTTGCACTGAAGCTGACCAAGGAGGCGGTGAACCGCTCCGTCGACGTGATGGGCCAGCCCGCCGCGATCGACCAGGCCTTTGCCCTGCATCAGCTCTGTCACGCCCACAACCTTCAGGAGTTCGGCATGGTCGTCGATCCATCCGGACTGCATCCCTCCGTGCGCAAGCCGGCGGCCGCGGAGTAGACGCAATGGATATCAATCTCACCGACGAGCAACGGCTGCTGCGCGAGAGCGCGGAACGTTTCGTGGCCGAGAGCTACGATGCCGAGCATCGCCGCAAGACGGCGAACGATCCGCTCGGCTTCACTCCGGCGGTGTGGAAGCAGTTCGCCGAGCTCGGCTGGCTCGCGTTGCCGATCCCGGAAGAGTTTGACGGTCTCGGCGGCAGCCCAGTCGAGATCGGAATCTTGATGGAAGCCTTTGGCCGCGGGCTGGTGTCGGAGCCCTATATCGCGACGATCGTGCTCGGGGCCGCGCTGATCGACAAATGCGGCAGCACGGCGCAGCAGCAGGCGAGCCTGCCCAAGATCGCGGATGGGTCATTGAAACTTGCGTTTGCACATTCCGAGCGCGCCGCGCGGTTCGATCTTGCCAAGGTCGCGACATCAGCCAACAAGACGACGCAAGGCTGGCATCTCTCCGGCAGCAAGATCGCCGTGCTCGACGGCCACGCCGCCGACCAGATCATCGTCTCCGCGCACTTGCATGATCATCAGGGACCGTCGGGGCGGATCGGCCTGTTTCTGGTGCCGGCAACGGCGCCGGGCCTCGCGATCTCCGACTATCCGCGCCTCGGCGGAGGACGCGCCTGCAACATCGAACTCTCCGACGTACAGCTGCCGGAAGACGCACTGCTCGGCGACGGCAAGGACGCGCTGCCGGCGATCGAATGGGCCGTCGATCGCGCCATGGCCGCGCTCGGCGCGGAAGCCGTCGGCATCATGCAGACGCTGCTGGACACCACGCTCGATTACACCAAGATCAGGAAGCAGTTCGGCCGGCCGCTGTCCGCGAACCAGGTTATCCGTCATCGCCTCGCCGACATGGCGATCCAAGTCGACGAAGCGCGTTCCATGGCGCTGCGCGCCGCGCTGAAGGCCGATAGCGCGCCAGTCGAGCGTGCCCGGGCGGCGTCAGCTGCGAAGGCCAAGATCGGTAAATGTGCGCGCTTCGTCGGCGAGCAGTCGATCCAGCTTCACGGCGGCATGGGTGTCACCGAGGAGCTCGAGGTCGGCGCCTATTTCAAGCGCCTCATCGCCTTCGACACGTTGTTCGGCGGCACCGCCCACCATTACGGCCGCCATGCCCAGCTTGGCCGCACCGACCAGCCGGCCTGACACGAGGAGCGCATCATGGACCTGTCGTTCAATGCCGAAGAGCGCGCCTTCCAGAGCGAGGTGCGCGGTTTCATCACCAAGAATCTCACCGAGGAGATGAAGCGCGCCACCGCGCTGACGCCGTCGGTGTTCTCCGACCCCGACATCGGCATGGCCTGGCAGCGCGCGCTGCACAAGCAGGGCTGGGGTGCACCGGGCTGGCCGGTCGACCATGGCGGCCCGGACTGGACCCCGGCGCAGCGCTGGATTTTCGAGAGCGAAAGCGCGCGCGCCGGCGTGCCCAATGTCAACGTGATGGGCGTGAAGATGGTCGGGCCCGTCATCATCGGCTTCGGCTCGCCGGAGCAGAAGAACTTCTACCTGCCGCGCATTCTCTCCGGCGAGGACTATTGGTGCCAGGGCTATTCCGAGCCGGGCTCCGGCTCCGATCTCTCGTCGCTGAAGACACGCGCGGTGCGCAACGGCGATGACTACATCATCAACGGCACGAAAATCTGGACCACGCATGCGCACTATGCCAACCGCATGTTCGCACTGGTGCGCACCAGCGACGGGCCGCGGCAGCAGGACGGCATCAGCTTCATCCTGATCGACATGAAGACGCCGGGCATCACGACGCGGCCGATCCTGACCATCGGCGGCGACCACGAGGTCAACCAGGTTTTCTTCGACGATGTGCGCGTGCCCGTGGCCAACCGCGTCGGCGACGAAGGCAAGGGCTGGACCTACGGCAAGTACCTGCTTGAGTTCGAGCGCGGCGCCGGCATTGCCTCCGCCAAGCTGCGCGAGGGACTTCGTGCCATCACTGAGCTAGCGGAGTCCGATCTCACAGGACGCGCCATCGACAGTCCGGATATCGCCACGCGCATCTCCGAGGTCGAGGTCGACATCGACGCACTGGAGATGACGGAGCTGCGCGTGCTCTCGGCGCTCCAGACCGGGCAGAACCCCGGCGCGGTGTCGTCGATCCTGAAGCTGCGCAACAGCGAGATCCGGCAAGCAGTGACGCGACTCGGCGTCGACGTGATCGGCCACGATGCGCTCATTGTCGAGCCGATGCGCCCGCTCTACAAGCTCAACCACGAGCCGGCGATGCCGGAGGACATGCTGACCGTGGTGCCGGAATATCTCAACGGCCGGGCCTATACGATCTTCGGCGGCACGTCGGAGATCCAGCGCGACATTATTGCAAAGATGATGTTGGGGATTTGACGGGCTTCGTAGCCCGGATGGAGCTTCGCTCCATCCGGGCTACGCACCGAGCAACTAGCTCACCTTCGCGTCCTTGATCGCCTTCCAGATCTTCTGCGGCGTCAGGGGCGTATTGAGCTGGGTGATGCCGAGCTCGGCGAGCGCGTCCATCACGCCGTTGGTGACACAAGGCGGGCCGCCGATGGCGCCGGATTCGCCACAGCCCTTGGCGCCGAGCGGATTGGTGCGGCAGGGCGCGGAATCATCCAGCGTCACCACGATCGGCGGCACGTCGTCGGCGCGCGGGATGCAGTAATCCTGGTAGCTCGCAGTGAGGAGTTGTCCGTCGGCGTCGTAGGAGACGCCTTCATAGAGCGCCTGGCCGATGCCTTGCGCGACGCCGCCATGGATCTGGCCGGTCACCAGCATCGGGTTCACGGCGACGCCGACGTCGTCGACGGTGGTATAGCGCACGACCTTGGACATTCCGGTCTCGGGATCGATCTCGACCTCGCAGATATGCGTGCCGTTCGGCCAGCTGGGACCATCGACCTCCCCCTCGGAATCGACGCTGAGTTTTGAGCCACTCTCCTTCTCGGCGATGTCGAACAGGCTGATGCGGCGGTCGGTGCCGACGACAGTGAGCATGCCATCCTGATATTCGATGTCCTCGACCGAGGTCTCGAGCACGTTCGCCGCCTTCTCGCGCGCCTTCTGAATCAGATCATTGGAGGAGACCGCAACTGCCGTGCCGCCGACGAACAGCGAGCGCGAGCCGACGCTGCCAAAACCCATGGCGAGATCGGTGTCGCCCTGGACGACGTCGATCTTGTCCATGGCGATGCCGAGCGTGTCGGAGATCATCTGGGTGTAGGTGGTCTGCAACCCCTGCCCCATCGCCATGGTGCCGGAATGCAGCACGACGCGGCCCTGCGAGGTCGCATGCAGGCTGACCTTTTCGGTATGCGCGCGGCCGCCGGTCCATTCGATGTAGGAGGTCAGGCCGCGGCCGTAGAGCAGGCCCTTCTTCTTCGCGGCCTTCTTGCGCGCAGCAAAGCCGTCCCAGTCGGCGAGCTTCACGGCGCGATCGAGCATGTGCGCGAAGGCACCGGAATCGTAAACCTGCCCGGCCGCGTTGGTGTAGGGCAGCTGTGCCGGCTTGATGTAGTTCGCTTTGCGGATCGCGCGCGGATCCATGCCGATCTTACGCGCGGCCGCGTCGAACAGGCGTTCGACGATGAAGACGGCCTCGGGCCGGCCCGCGCCGCGATAAGCGCCAACGGGTGCGGTGTTGGTCATCACCGACTGTACTTCGAAATGCACCAGCGGCAGATCGTAGACGCCGGTCTGCACGAACGGTCCGAGCACCAGCGGGATGATGTTGGCCGCGCCCGAGGAGTACGCACCCGTGCAGCCGATCGACTTGACCCGATAGGCCAGCACCTTGCCCTTTTCATCGAGTGCGAAGGACGCGGTCGAGGTGAGATCACGGCCATGGGTACCGCCGACGAATTCGTCGGTGCGGTCGCCGCGCCAGCGGATCTTCCTGTTCAGCTTGGTCGCGACATAGGCGACGATACCGTCTTCCGGATAGAGATTGGTCTTCTGGCCAAAGCCGCCGCCGATGTCGCCGACCAGCACGCGCACGCTGTCCTTGGGACGCTTCAGCACGGCTTCGGCGAGCACGTCGCGAGTCGAGGCCGGGGTCTGCGACTGCACATGGAGCAGAAGTCGCCCGGTCTTCTTGTCGATTTCGGCAATGGTCGAGCGCGGCTCCATCGCCGAAGGCACGAGGCGCTGGCTGACGAGATCGAGCTCGACCGTGTGCGCGGCCCTGGCGAAAGCCTCATCCACCTTCGCGGCGTCGCCATAGCTCATCGCGCCGACAATATTGTCAGGCGCTTCCGGCCACACCACCGGAGCGCCGGGCTTCACGGCCTCGACGGGATCGACAACCGCGGGCTGCACGTCATACTCGATCACGATCGCTTCGGCCGCACTCTGGGCCTCTGCTCGCGACGAAGCCACCACCGCCGCCACCGCCTCGCCGGTGTAACGCACGACTTCATGAGCGAGCAGCCGGCGCGGCGGCACCGTCATCGGCTTGCCGTCGGGGCGCGTGAAGATGCTCAGAGTCGGGATGGTGCCGACGTCGTCCTTGATGAGGTCAACGCCGGTATAGATCGCAGTGATGCCCGGCATCGACGCAGCCGCGCCGGTGTCGATCGAGACGATCTTCGCGTGCGCATGCGGCGAGCGCAGCACATGCAACCACAGCGCGCCGTCCTCCGGCTTGTCGTCGATGAATTGCCCCTTCCCGGTGAGCAGCCGCTGGTCTTCCAAACGCTTGACGGGCTGGCCCGCTCCGAAACGCAAATTGCCGGGAAGAATGTTCATTCCGCTGGGTCCTTGAAGTCTCTTGAAATGCGGCTGCCTTTTAGCGGATCGATTTGAGGCATACCAGCCGCGGTTTTGGGCGGCATATCCACGATTTCGGCATGCCGTCTCGTAAATCTGCGATTTCGTAGGGTGGGCAAAGGCGCGAAAGCGCCGTGCCCACCATTGCTCGACGGACGCAATCAGATGGTGAGCACGCTTTCGCTTTGCCGACCCTACGGCACCGATCGTGTCGGGAACGACGGCTTGCTAATCAAGCTCCCGCAATGCCGCTTCCACCACCTTGCGCGCGTCAGCCGTCAGCGCGGCCTGCGGCGGGACGGGGTCGCCGACGTCGTAGCCCTGGATCGCGAGGCCGGCCTTGATGCAGGCTGCGAGATTGAAGCGGGCGAAGGCCTCGTTGATGCGCCATAGCCTGCGCTGGAGCGCCATGGCCTCGTCCCAGCGGCCGGCCCGGCAGAGGTCGTAGAGCGCCACGCTCTGGCGCGGGATGATGCAGGCTGGTCCCGCCATCCAGCCGAGGCCGCCGATCAGCATCACAGCGGCCGGGATATGGGCCGAGGCCGAAAACACGCGCAGAGCATCGCCGCAGCGATTCATGATCGAGAGCAGCCGCCCGGTGTTGGTCGAGGCGTCCTTGATGTATCCGATGCGCGGATGCCCGGCGAGGCGCGCGATGACGTCCAGCGTGAGATCGGAGCGCTGGAATTGCGGATTGGTGTAGATGACGACGGGGATATCCACGGCGTCCGCGATACCACGGAAATAGGATTCGATCTGGGCGTCGGCGAGCGGAAAATAGGCATCGAGGATTGCCAGGATGCCGTTAGCGCCGAGCTTCTGATAGGTCTGCGCCTGCGCCACCGCGTCCGCCGTGGAGGTGGACGCAACGCCCGCCACCACCGGCACGCGGCCCTTCGCGGCCTCGATCGTGGTCTGCACGATCACGGTGCGCTGCGCAGCATTGAGATAGGCAAACTCTCCGGTCGAGCCGAGCGGCGTCAGCCCGTGCACGCCCGCGCCGATCAGATCGTCGCAAAGCTTCGCGAGGACGTCCGTTCGCACGGTGCCGTCAGTGCCGATAGGCGAAACGAGATAGGGGAAGACGCCGCGAAAATCGGTCATGTCGGGGAATAACTTCCGAAGGAGCTGAGTCTTGTTTAACAGGCGGCACGATCCAGCGCGTGCTACCATGGGGCATTATTGCCAGCAAGCGATCGGCCTTCGAAGAGCGTATTTGTGGTTTGGGAATTCTCCTGCAGCGTTGGCGGGCTTCGTTGCGCGCATCCGTGTAAAGCCATATGGCGCATTTTGGGATTGCTACACGTTCCCGTGAGTGGCTCCCCTCACATGGTCGTCGGCCGTGATCAGCCAGGGGACTGGCCACCCGGCCAGTTTCGCAATCGCCCGCGACATCCCAGATTGTGGACAGCTTACAGGAGCCTTCCATGACCGAACCCACGCCTCTGTCTTCACTCTCGTCCGCGCTTGCGGATGTCGTGGCGCGCATCGCGCCGTCCGTCGTCTCCGTACATTCGCATCGCTCCCGCTCAACCGGCTTCGTCTGGAAATCAGGCCTGATCGTGACTGCCGACGAGGCACTGGCCGACGAAGGCGACGTCCAGATCGTGGTTGCAGACGGCAGCACGGTTACCGCCACAATCGTCGGCCGCGACCATACGACCGATATCGCCGTGCTGCGCGCTGATACCACCATCGCCCCGGTCAAGCTGGCCACGACGGTCCCTGCCCTCGGCGCGCTGTCGGTCGTGGTCGCCACCAACCGCGATGCGGCGAGTGCGGCGCTTGGGATGGTGTCGATTTCAGGCAAGAGCTGGCGCTCCTTGCGCGGCGGCGAAATCGATGCGCGGATCGAGCTCGATGTTCGCCTGCGTCCGAGCCAGGAGGGCGGCCTTGCACTCGATGCATCGGGCGAGGCCTTCGGCATGGCCGTACTGGGACCGCGGCGCGTGCTGGCGATTCCAACGGCCACGATCGAGCGCGTCGCGACCCAGCTCGAGACGCGAGGCCGCATCGCCCGCGGCTATCTCGGGCTCGGGCTGCAGCCGTTGCGGCTCGACGACGGCATCGGCGCGATGGTGATGAATGTCGACAAGGCCGGTCCGGCGGCCACAGCCGGCATCCGCCAGGGCGACGTGATCGTGGCGGTCAACGACCAAAAGCTCTCCGGCGTGCGCGCCTTGTTGCGGACACTGGGACCCGCGAGCGTCGGCCAGGTGGTCGATGTCGCGGTCCGCCGCGGCGGCGATCCGGCGATCTTCAAGGTCACGATCGGCGAGAGGCCGGAGGCGTGAGCGAAGACAAGACGCCGGATATCGTGCTGTCCCTGGAGGTCGACGATCCCGCCCTCGCCGATCGCCTCGCGACGCTGCTCGGCAGTGTCGCGGGGCTCCGCCTTGCCGCGCCCGGCGAGACCGCTGCGGCGACGGTGGTCGCGCGCGATCCCCGCAGCATGCCGGAAGACATCGCGCTGACGCAGCGCGAGCTCGACGTGCTGGCTCTGATGGCGGAGGGCGCCTCCAACAAGATGATCGCGCGGCAGCTCAACATCTCCGTGCATACCGTGAAATTCCATGTCGGCTCGCTGCTCGACAAACTGGATGCCACCGGCCGCACCGACGCGGTGGCGCATGCAGCGCGCCGCGGCGTGATCGAGCTATAGCGCGCTCGGAAAGCTGAGCTGGACCGTCAGGCCCGGCGCGTTGTCATGCAGCGCGATGTCGGCGCCGTGGAGGCGCGACACCGCCGCGACCAGGCTCAGGCCCAGGCCATTGCCCGGCGTGTAGCGGCTCTGCTCGAGTCGGTAGAAGCGCTTGAACACGTGATCATGCTGGTCGGCGGCAATGCCTGGACCATCATCGGCGATGGCGATCATCGCACTGTTGCCGGCATTGCGGCAGATCACGGTGACCTGTCCGCCGGCGCGGCCATGCTTGATCGCGTTGTCGACGAGATTGGCGATGGCATCGAACAACAGATCGCGATCACCAATCACGGCGACCTCGCGGTCACCGCCGAGGCTCAGGCGCGTCGCGACCTGCTCGGCGGCGGCGTCGTAGAGCTCGACCACCTCGCCGGCGATCTCGGCGAGGTTGAGTGCGCGAAACGCGCTCCTGCGGGCGCGAGTCTCGATCTCCGAGATCCGCGTGATCGAGGCGAACATGCCGAGCACGGCATCGAGATCCGCGATGGTATCACCGATCAGACCGGCATCGGCCTCGCTGTTGCGCTCGTGGTGATAGGCCTTTTCCAGCCGACCACGCATGCGCGTCAGCGGCGTGCGCAGATCGTGGGCGACATTGTCGCTGACCTGCTTGACCTCTCCCATCAGCGTCTGGATGCGATCGAGCATCTGATTGAGGTTTTCGGCAACGCGGTCCCATTCATCGTGGCTGCCGCGCAGGGGAATGCGCCGGTCGAGGCCGGACAGCATGATGGCGCGGCTGGTAGCATTGATCTCCTCGATCCGCCCGACCGTGCGTCGCGTTACCAGTACGGCCGCGAGACCGGCCAGCACCACGAGCAGCACGGCGACTGCGATCATCGCAAGCTCGAGCATCGCAATGAAGCCATCGTGATCGCCGACATCGCCGACCCGGCTTCGCACATAGGCGAGCGTGCCAAAATAGACGTAGGCCATGATCGCCGCGACGATCAGGCCGAAGATCGCAATCGCGATCAGCGCCAGGCGGAAGGTGGAGGAACGGAGCGTGTTAGCCAGGAGCACGGAGGCAATATCCAATGCCGCGGATGGTATGGATCAATGGATAGGCCTGGGCATCGTCGACCTTGCGGCGGACGCGCCCGACGTAGACGTCGATGATGTTGGTGGACGGATCGAAATGCAGGTCCCAGACATGCTGGAGCAGCATCGCGCGGGATACCACGCGCCCCTCGTTGCGAACGAGATATTCGAGCAGCTGGAATTCGCGCGGCAGCAGCGGAATTTTGCGGCCGCGACGGCTGGCATTGCGCGCGATCAAATCGACCGCGAGATCTCCGACGCGCAGAATCGTTTCCTTGGCGATGGTCTCGCTGCGGCGACCAAGCGCTTCGAGGCGCGCGAGCAGCTCGACGAAGGAGAACGGCTTGACGAGATAATCGTCACCGCCGGCGCGCAGGCCGCGCACGCGGTCGTCGACCTCTCCGAGCGCGGAGATGATCAGGAAGGGCGAGACAACGCCATCGTCGCGCATCTGCCGCATCACGGTGATGCCGTCGATATCGGGCAGCATGCGGTCGATCGTGATCACGGCATAGTCGCGCGCGACGCCGTGGCTGAGGGCTTCACGGCCCGTGGCCGCAAGATCGACGTCATAGCCTGATGTCGTCAGCTCTTCGACGAGCTGCCCTGCGGTTTCCGGATCGTCCTCGACGACGAGGATGCGGCGATGGCCTCCGGTCATGACAAACTCCGCGCGACGATCGCCACCAGACTATCCCGTTCCGGGGCTGAGCGGAACCACCCGGTGGCGATCGCGACAATGGTGCGGTCCAGCGATGCTAGTACCAACTCTCCCCGCACACATTGACCCATTGCCACCCTGAGGGCGTCAAGCTCCTGCGCCAACAACCATCGTCGTAGTAGTTGGAGTAGTAGTAAGGCGCGCCGAAGACGGCGAAACGGCGAAAATGATGGTGGTGGAAGAAGAAGGCATGCCGGCCGATGAAGGGCCGACCATGCCAGCCGGCGCCGGCGAAGCGCGGCCCGATCGCCGCATGTGCGAAGCGTGCGCCGCCGAAGGCCGGTCCACTAAAGCCGGGGCCGCCGACATGGGCGAAGTGCGCACCGCCACCCATGCCGCCGCCGACATGCATTCCGCCGAAGCCGCTAGCGTGCATCCCGCCCATGCCGCCAGCGTGCATCCCGCCCATGCCGCCAGCGTGCATCCCGCCCATGCCGCCAGCGTGCATCCCGCCCATGCCGCCGCCACCGAAATGGCCACCACCGCCGAAGCCGCCGCCGCCGTGACCGCCACCTCCGCCGCCACCTCGGGCGAGCACTGGTGAAGCAAGCGCCATCGCTGCGACGATCGTCACCGCGGTGAGACGTTTGAGAAGCCTGTTGTCCATCGAAGCATCCTCCGTGCTGCGGGGCAATATTTCTGCCGCGCCAAGAGGATCAGATGAGAGGAAGGGACAAGCACCTTCAACTTACAAACGCGCCAGATTCTGACGCGGAAGTCAGGGAGGCGTCGCGCTCTCCTCGTCATTGCGAGCGCAGCGAAGCAATCCAGACTGTTTCCGCGGAGGGATTCTGGATTGCTTCGCTGCGCTCGCAATGACGGCGTGGATGGAGCTCACACACGTCGAGCAGCTCTCCCCGCAGAAGCGCGGGGAGAGGTGAAGACTCACGCCCGCTTGCCGCCGTTCTTCTCCGCCGCACGACGCATCGCCTCGGCGAGCGCGCCGCTACCGCCGCCGGAAGCGTCTTGCTTGCGCGGCGCCGACGACGTCATGCGGGCGGTGTTGCGCGTGTTGTCGCGTTGCATGCCGGGGGCGTCCTTCTTGGCGCCGACCTCGTCGTCGAGGCGCAGGGTCAGCGAGATGCGCTTGCGGGCGACCTCGAAGTCCAGCACCTTCACCTTGACGATGTCGCCGGGCTTCACCACCTCGCGCGGATCCTTGATGAAGGTCTTCGACATCGCCGAGATGTGCACGAGGCCGTCCTGGTGCACGCCGATATCGACGAAGGCGCCGAACGCGGCGACGTTGGTCACGGTGCCCTCGAGGATCATGCCCTTCTGGAGATGCTTGATCTCCTCGACGCCCTCCTTGAACACAGCGGCCTTGAACGCCGGACGCGGATCGCGGCCGGGCTTCTCCAGCTCGCGCAGGATGTCGGTCACGGTCGGCAGACCAAAGGTCTCGTCGACGAAATCCTTCGGCTTCAGCGTGCGGACGACCTCGCTGCTGCCGATCAGCGCCTTGATGTCGCTCTTGGTGGCGCTGAGAATCCGGCGCACCACCGGATAGGCTTCCGGATGCACGCCGGAGGCATCGAGCGGGTCCTCGCCGCCGAGGATGCGCAGGAAGCCGGCGCACTGCTCGAACGCCTTGGGGCCGAGCCGCGGCACTTCTTTCAGCGCCTTGCGCGACTTGAACGGTCCATTGGCGTCACGGTGCGCCACGATGCTCTGCGCCAGGCCGGAGCCTACGCCCGACACGCGGGCGAGCAACGGCGCCGAAGCGGTGTTGACGTCGACGCCGACCGCGTTCACGCAGTCTTCGACCACCGCGTCGAGCGATTTGGCGAGCTTGGCCTGGCCGAGATCGTGCTGATACTGGCCGACGCCGATCGCCTTGGGCTCGATCTTGACCAGTTCGGCGAGCGGATCCTGGAGGCGGCGGGCGATCGAGACCGCACCGCGCAGGGTGACGTCGAGGCCCGGCAACTCCTCCGAGGCGAAGGCGGAGGCCGAATAGACCGACGCGCCGGCTTCCGACACCACGATCTTGGTCATCTTCAGCTCGGCCAGACCCTTGACGAGATCGCCGGCGAGCTTGTCGGTCTCGCGCGAGGCGGTGCCGTTGCCGATCGCGATCAGCTCGACGCGATGCTTCAGCGCGAGCTTGCCGAGGATCGCGAGCGCCTCGTTCCACTGCCGCTGCGGCTCGTGCGGATAGATCACGGCGGTATCGACCACTTTGCCGGTCGCGTCGGTCACGGCGACCTTGACGCCGGTGCGGAAGCCGGGATCGAGACCCATGGTGGCGCGGGTGCCGGCCGGCGCGGCCAGCAGGAGATCGCGCAGGTTCGAGGCGAACACGCGCACGGCCTCGGTCTCGGCCGCATTCCACAGCCGCATGCGCAAATCGATGTTGAGATGCACCTGGATCTTGGTGCGCCAGGCCCAGCGCACGGTATCGATCAACCAGCGGTCGCCGGCGCGCTTGAGGTCGGTAATGCCGAACCGCTTCATGATCTTCAGCTCATAGGCCCCGGGCACGCCCGCCGGCGGCGCCTCGGCCTCGGCCTGCATCTGAAGATCGAGGATCTCTTCCTTCTCGCCGCGGAACATCGCGAGGATGCGATGCGACGGCAATTTTGTCAGTGGCTCGGAAAATTCAAAGTAGTCGGCGAACTTCTCACCCTCAGTCTTCTTGCCGTCGCGCACCTTGGACGCCATGCGCGCATTGGTCCACATCTCCTCACGCAACACGCCGATCAGATCGGCGTCCTCGTCAAAGCGTTCAACCAGGATGGCACGGGCGCCGTCCAGCGCGGCAGCCGCGTCCGCAACGCCCTTCTCCGCGTTGATGAAGGCTTCCGCCACGACCTTGGGATCGTTGCCGGACTCAGCCATCAGCTGATTGGCGAGCGGCTCGAGGCCGGCTTCCCTGGCGATCTCGGCCTTGGTTCGGCGCTTCGGCTTGAACGGCAGATAGATGTCCTCGAGGCGCGCCTTGCTGTCGGCGGCGAGAATGGAGGCTTCCAGTGCCGCGTCGAGCTTGCCCTGCTCGCGGACTGATTCGAGGATGGCCTTGCGGCGGTCTTCCAGCTCACGCAAGTAGACCAGGCGCTCCTCCAGGGTGCGCAATTGCGCGTCGTCGAGCGCACCGGTCGCTTCCTTGCGGTAGCGGGCGATGAAGGGAACCGTGGCGCCGCCGTCGAGCAACGTCACCGTCGCCTCGACCTGCTCCGCCCGAACCCCAAGCTCCTGCGCAATTTTCTGGTTGATATTTGCCACGCGAGAATCCCTCTATACCCAAGCACGCGACGCAAACCGAAATTCGGCCGCGGGACGCCGCTTATGGACCAACCGAGGTTGATTCAGCAAGGTGCGGCGCGCAACCGTCGACAGAGGATTTTTTTGTTGAACCGATGCGATCTCGCCACAATCGTGGGGATGTCGCGGGGGCTTCCGTCATCCTGAGGTGCCGGAGCCTTGCGGCGCAATTGCGCCGCTGGGCGGAGGCCTCGAAGGATGAACGGCCCGGATGCAGCGGGGCCGTCGCCCTTCGAGGCTTGCGCTGCGACGCTGTCGCGCCGCAGCGCGCGCACCTCAGGGTGACGGTGATGATATCGTGACCGCTGGTCCCTCCGCGTCGTCATTGCGAGCGCCGCGAAGCAATCCAGAATCCCTCCGCGGAAAGACCCTGGATTGCTTCGCTGCGCTCGCAATGACGGAGCAAGAGGCGGCATCATCATCCTCCAATATGCATTCAGCTTCCAGACACGCCTACGCACTCTCGCGGCATATTCCGCCCGAGTTTTGTGCTTCGTTCACGCCCTCAACAGAAAGGGCGCAGGGAAGGCCGGGTGCCGGCTGGCACCCGCGGTCTGCTGCGCGAGAATGTAGCGCAAAAAGACCGCACAGCAGCATACAGGTGTAGCCAAACACACGGCCTTCCCTGCGCAGTGGTCGGACGGCTTATGCCGTGCTCTCCCGGGAGCCGAATTCCTTCTGGCCTCCCTCGCCCCACGGAATTCACCGACACCGCGCCGGTTGGCGCCAATGCCGCCTCCGCAAGACTTGACCGTAGCGACGACGGTCGGGACCACACGGTTTTGCCGCACGCAAGCGATCCTGCTTCGCCAAGAGGCTACGCAAGATTTGAGCGCCGTTCGTGCAACGCGGCTTGCAAGTCGCTCACGGGGCTCGGCTCAATCCATCGCCCCGCCCTGCCACTCGCATCCGCGACGGCGCTGCTCACGTCCACCGCAACCCGATCCGCGGCTCGCGACGACGTACGACCGCCCCTTTTCGCCGGATCAGGATGGGCGATACATACGACAAAACCGAATTTCGGCAAAGCGGAATGTTTTGACATGGTTCGATTGACCTGCCGATTGGTGTTTTGCCCGACAGGTAACGCGAGGTCTTGTAGCCCGGATGGAGCGCAGCGTAATCTGGGGTTTGCGCCTGAGGCACTTCCCGGATTGCGCTGCGCTCCATCCGGGCTACACACTTGACACGCACCCCGCTTCCACGGCTGGTTGCCCGTGCCGGATCACCGAATTTCCCACGAGGACACTCCATGCGGACAACATCGGTCGGCGTCTTCAAGGTCGCCACCAAAGGCCCCGGCGACGTTTCCGGCCTCATGAGCCTGATCGGCTCAGGCGCGATCGATCCGGCCTCCATCCTGGCGATCCTCGGTAAGACCGAAGGCAATGGCGGCGTCAATGATTTCACCCGGGAATATGCCGTCGCTGCGCTGTGCACGGCGCTGGCGCCCAAGCTCGATCTGACGCCGCGCGAGGTCGAGCAGCGCATCGCTTTCGTGATGCCCGGCGGCACCGAGGGCGTGCCCAGCCCGCACATCACGGTCTTCACGCGCCAGCATGCTTTATGGCGCCGCGACCTCTCCGCCCGGCGCAACCCTGCCCCTCGCGCCGGCTCAGTTGATTCATGCGGGCCCTTGCGAAAAAGGTGGCCCCGCATCAAAGGGATTTGGACTTCATGACCTTGCCGATGACCTGGAACGAATGGGCGCAACACGATGGCGTCGGGCTGGCGGCGCGCGTCCGCAAGGGCGAGCTGACGGCGAAGGAACTGGCACGTCAGGCCGCAGCCGCCGTCGCCAAGGTCAATCCGACGCTGTCGGGCGTCGTCGAGCTGTTCGATGACGTGATCGCCGATCCCGCCAAGGACGGCGCCCATCTCGCCGGTCCGTTCGCCGGCCTGCCCTTCCTGATGAAGGATCTCGGTCCGACCATGAAGGGCCGGCTCCAGGAAATGGGTTCGCTGTTGATGCGCGGCAATCGCGCCGCCGCCGACACGTTCCTCACCGGCAAATTCCGCCAGGCCGGCCTCAACTTGATCGGGCGCACCACGACGCCGGAATTCGGCGTGTGCAGTTCGGCCGACAATCCCGCCGTCTATGTTACCCGCAATCCGTGGAACACCGACTACACCACCTGTGGCTCGTCGGCGGGCAGCGCTGCGATGGTCGCCGCCGGCGTGGTGCCGATCGCGCACGCGACCGACGGCGGCGGCTCGATCCGTATTCCCGCCGGCGTCAACGGCAATATCGGGCTGAAGGTCTCGCGCGGCGTGTTCTCGCTGGCGCCGCACATGTCCGACCTCACCGGGCTCGTCTCGATCCAGGGCTGCCAGTCGCGCTCGGTACGCGACACCGCGACTTTCGTCGACCATGCGCGCGGGCCCGCGCCCGGCGAATTCATGCCGTTCTGGACCACCGCGCAGCCGTACTCCGAGATGATCAAGCGCGATCCGTCAAAACTTCGCATCGCGCTGTCGCACACCTGGGGCGACTACACCGCGACGCCAGAGATCGCAGCCGAACTGGAGAAGACCGGCCGCTTCCTCGAAGGCCTCGGACATCACGTCGACTATGCACTGCCGGAACTCGATTTCCGCGCCGCCTTCGAGGCGCAAACCACCTGCTACATCTCGAATTTTGCCGTCGTGATCTCCAACATGCTCGCCGCACGCGGGCTGGAACAGCCGCCCGAAGATCTGATCGAGCCCATGAACATCCGGATCTGGGAAGCCGGGCGCAACACAAGCTTCGCCGAACGGGCGAAGATGCAGGGCGTGTTCAACACGACGTCGCGCGCCTTCGGCAGCTTCTTCGAGCAGTGGGACGTGATCCTGACGCCGATCACCGCGCTGCCGACGCCGAAGGTCGGCACGAAGGAATATCTCACCATCTCCGACAATCCTGATGTGCTCGACTGGTTCGGCAATCTCTGGCGCTTCTTTGCCTTCACGCCGCTCGCCAATCTGTGCGGCATGCCGGCGATCTCGATGCCAATGGCCAGTCAAGAACACGGCCTGCCGCTCGGCATCCAGGCCATCGGGAAGCAGGCCAATGACGGCCTGCTGCTGCAACTCGCCGCCCAGATCGAGCGCGCGCTCGACGGCAAGTGGAACGGCGGCAAGAAGCCGAAGGTGCATGTGGGCTGAGATTGAGCTGTTCGGCCCAGACCAGCTTCGCTTCTTCCCTGCGGTCATCCTTCGAGACGTCCGCTTTCGCGGGCTCCTCAGGATGGGGGCTGGTTTCGCGGCGAGACGTCAGACCCTCATGGTGAGGAGACCGCGAAGCGGTCGTCTCGAACCATAAGGCCGAACCTGCGAGTCAATCTCCGAAACGGCTGCCTCAGTTCTTCACCGCCGGGATCGCCTCCTCCGGCTGCTGCTGTCCGAGCTTGAGCATCGCGAGCGCCTTGTCGAGCGCTTCGCGCAAGGCCAGCGCCGCGGCCGGGCTGCAGCGCAGATGCGCGGTCTGGACCACGTCGACCCTGACAGCGGCACCGATCGGCATCAAAAGGTTCGCGGCGAGCTCGATCTGGATCGCACCGTTGTGATGGCCGAAGCAAGACGCGCCGTCGAAATAGATGATTGGCGCCCGCTCGGAGCTCGAGGTGGAAATGGTGACGGGCCCCTGGCTGGTGGCGGGCGTTTCGGGATCGGCCATGGGCACTCCTTGGGGCAAGTCTTTGGGGGCAAGTCGACAGGCGAAGCGCCCACCATCGTTGCTTCGGCGCGCTCTGTCGAGGCCAAACCGGTTCCTGACAGACCTGTCGTGCAGGGCGCATGCGGGGTTTTGCGCAGCGCGCGACACTGGTCTAGAACGTTGCCATGTCCAATTCACCGACCATGCTTCCCTTCGATGAACTCGCCGAGGCCATCAAGGGCCGACGCTCCGATTACGGCCATATCAGCGGGCTCCAGCTCAACCGGTTCGCACCAGGCGAAGCCTGGTCGAGCCTGCCCTACCGCTCCGTCTTCGTCGGCGACACCGAGACCGGCGTGCTGCATGGCGGCGTCGTTACCGCGATGCTGGACGAGAGCTGCGGCATGGCGGTGCAGCTCGCGCTCGACGGGACGAGCGCGATCGCAACGCTCGATTTGCGCATCGACTACCAGAAGCCGGCCACGCCAGGCCTCGACATCAAGGCACATTCGATCTGCTACCGCACCACCCGCTCGATCGCCTTCGTGCGCTCAACGGCTTACCAGGAGTCCGAGGACGATCCGGTGGCGACCGCGACCGCCTGCTTCATGATCGGCGCCAACCGCACCAACATGCTTGCGGACCGCCGGATGGAATCGCGGAGCATTCCGACGCTGGAGGCGCCGGAGGATCCGGATGGCCCGTTCGTCAACAGCCCGTTTGCGCGATGCCTCGGCATTCGCGTGAATGACGACGGCACGCTGACGATGCCCTTCTCGCCGAAGATCATCGGCAACCCGATCCTGCCGGCGATCCACGGCGGCATGACCGGTGCCTTCCTCGAGACCACGGCGATCTTCGGCGTGCGGCGCGAACTCGGGATCGCGGCGCTGCCGAAGCCGATCGGGCTGACCATCAACTATCTGCGGTCCGGCCGGGCGCTCGACACCCTTGCCAATGTCTCGATCGTGAAACAGGGCCGGCGTATCGTCGCCTTCGAGGCGCGGGCGTGGCAGGACGATGCGGACAAGCCGATCGCCTCTGCCTTCGGCCATTTCATGCTGCGCCCGACGCCCGGAAACGACGAGGAATAGGCGTATTTCACTTGACGGAACGGGCTTGGGACTCAACCATAGCGCAATCCGACGAAAGGTATTCGATTGCGGCATCCGATCGACATCATCGCCATGTTTGCCGCCATCTGGCTGTTGGCGTCGATGGTGCTCGACGCGCTGACGCCGAAGGAACTGACGGCCGTCATGATCGCCATCGCGATCGGGCCCGCCGTGGTCATCACCGCGATATTCTATTATCTGCGCTGCCCGCGCACGGATTTCGCGGTGATGTTCGCAGCGCTCTGGCTGATTTCGGACATCGCCATCGCTTTCATATCGCCGAAGGAACTCCCGCATTTCCTGATCGTGCTCGGCTTCGTGCCGGCCGCGCTGATCGGCATCGTACTGTACTGGCAGCGCTTCCAGCGCCGCCATGAGCGGTTGCCCGTGTCGTCGGCGAAGCGCGGCTAGCGCGGTTGTCCACCTCTCCCCGCACCAGGTTCAACGCGGCAGCAGATTCGTTTTGGCGAGATCGACAACCTCGTCGCCGCGACCGTTCATCACCGCGCGCAGCACCCAGAGGCTAAAGCCCTTGACCTGCTCGGCCGTGATCGTCGGCGGCATCGACAGCTCCTGCTTGGCGGTGACGACGTCGAGCAACGCCGGACCGTTGTGGGCCAGCATCTCCTTCATCGCGCCCGGAAGCTCGCCGGGATCCTCGACGCGTTTGGCGAAGATACCCATCGCACGCGCCATCGCGGCGAAATCGGGATTCTCCAGATCGACATTGGTGTCGACGAAACCTGCCGCTTTCATCTCCAGCGCGACGAAGCCGAGCACACCGTTGTTGAAGACGACCACTTTCACCGGCAGCTTCATCTGCGTCAGCGTGATCAAATCGCCCATCAGCATGGTGAAGCCGCCGTCGCCCGACAGCGAGATCACCTGACGGCCGGGCTGCGCCGCCTGCGCGCCGATCGCCTGTGGCATGGCATTGGCCATCGAGCCGTGCACCAAGGAACCGATCAGCCGGCGGCGGCCGTTCATATTGAGATAGCGCGCCGCCCACACCGTCGGCGTGCCGACATCGGCGGTGAAGACGGCGTCTTCGGAGGCGTGATCGCTGATGACTTTTGCAAGATATTGCGGATGGATCGGCTTGCTGCCCGGTGTGCCCTTGGCCAGCGAGTCCAGGCCTTCGCGCGCCTTCTTGTAATGCGCGACCGCATCGTCGAGATGCCTACGCTGCGTCTTGGTCTTCAGCAGCGGCAGCAGCGCCTCGATCGTCTGCTTGACATCGCCGACCAGCCCGAGATCGATCTTGCAGCGCCTGCCGAGATTTTCCGGGCGAATGTCGATCTGCGCGACCTTCGCATCGGCCGGGAAGAACTGCTTGTAGGGGAAATCCGTGCCGAGCATCACCAGCGCGTCGCAGGCGTGCATGGCGGCATAGCCCGAGGAGAAGCCGATGAAGCCGGTCATGCCGACGTCGTAGGGGTTGTCGTATTCGACATGCTCCTTGCCGCCGAGCGCATGCACGATCGGGCTCTTGAGCGCTTCGGCCAGCTGCATCAACGGTGCATGCGCGCCGGCGCAGCCGCGGCCGCAGAACAACGTGATGCGCTCGGCGCCGTTGAGGAGCTCCGCGAGCGCCTTCAGCTCGTCGGCTTGCGGCACGACCTTCGGCGCGGCAAGCGCAAGCCCGCGTGGCGTCGACAGCGCGCGCTTCGGCGGCGTGCGGAAGGCGACATCGCCGGGCATGGCGACGACGGCAACGCCGCGCAAGCCGATCGCGGCGCGGATCGCGTTCTCCAGCACGAACGGCAACTGGCTCGGATCCGAGATCAGCTCGCAATAATGACTGCATTCGCGAAACAGGTTTTGCGGATGGGTTTCCTGGAAATAGCCGCCGCCGATCTCGGCCGACGGAATCTGCGCCGCGATCGCCAGCACAGGCACACGGCTGCGATGCGCATCGAACAGGCCGTTGATCAGATGCAGATTGCCCGGGCCGCACGAGCCGGCGCAGACTGCAAGGCTCCCCGTCATCTCGGCCTCGCCAGCGGCCGCGAAAGCCGCGACCTCCTCGTGGCGGACATGAATCCAGTCGATGGTGCCGCGGCGGCGCAACGCCTCGGTGATCGCGTTCAGGCTGTCGCCGACGATGCCGTAGATACGCTTGACGCCGGCCTGTTCGAGCGTTGCCACGAACAGATCGGCTATGTTGTTGATCGCCATGTCGGTCTCCTGATCTCGCTAATGCGAACAAGATAGGATAACGCGCGGCCTCGGCGACATCACGGCTTGTTTATTGAGAAGTTAGTCTTTCACAATCGCCCGATCATAGGCGTCGATCGTCGCTTTCGCGCGCGACGCAACATCGGCGGCCGACATGCCGGGCTTGTAGAGGCTGGAGCCAAGCCCGAACGCCGTCACGCCGCCCTTGATGTATTCCGCGAAATTCTGGTCGGAGACGCCGCCGACGGCGGCGATCATGACGCCGGCCGGGAGCACGGCGCGGATCGCGGCAATACCGGACGCGCCGAGTACGCTCGCCGGAAAGAATTTCAGGCCGGATGCGCCGGAGCGTGCCGCAAGCAGCGCCTCGGTCGGCGAAAACACGCCCGGCAGCGTGATCATGGCGTACTGATGTGCACGCGCGAGCACCTGCGTATCCACATTCGGCGAGACCATCAGCGTGCCGCCGACGTCGTTGAGACGATCGACATCCGCCGTGGCCAGCACCGTGCCTGCGCCGATCAACACGCCGGCCGGCGCGAGCTTCGCGGCGGTGCCGATCGAGCGGAACGGATCCGGCGAGTTCAAGGGAATTTCGATCGCGGTCATGCCGGCCTCGATCAGCACACCGACGATGGCCTCGGTCTCCTCGGGCTTGACGCCGCGCAGGATCGCGACCAGGGGCCGCTTCATCGGCGGAAAGGGAACGCTCATCTCACAGGTCCTTCTTTTTCGTCCAGATGACAGCGGCCGCCATCGACAAGCCGCGACGAACTGCCTCGTCGGCATCGATCGGATTCACGTCGACCTTCAACGCGTCGAAGGCGAGCCGGTACAGAGCCGCCAGCCGGCCCGAGGCGATCAGCGTGATGCCAGCCTTTGGCACCGTGCCGGAGAGGCCTGCCGCGAGTTCGGCGCCGATCAACGTGCCCGACAACGTCTCACGCGCCGCGGCCGGCGTGCCGCCGAACAGCAATTGGCGCGATCGCGCGCCGAACAGGAGGTTTGCGGCAAAGGCCGGCGCCTCATAGGCGGCTTTCACCGCCGCCTTGAAGCTCGCGACATCCTCGGCCTCATCGGCGCCGGCGACCGCGAGCGACAAGATCGTCTCGCGCGAGACGACGCTGAAAAGCTCGCCGGTCATGAACGTCGAAAAATGCGCGACCGTGCCGTCCTTCACCCGCACCCATTTCGAATGGGTGCCGGGCATGCAGACCAGCGCCTCGCCAGCGGCATCTAAGCCGAGTGCGCCGAGCAATTGCGTCTCCTCGCCGCGCATCACGTCCGGCGCTTTTGTATCGCGTTGCGCGATGCCGGGCAGGATGCGGATATCGCGCGCCTCGCCCGGCACACGCGCGGCCTGCTTCAGGACCGCGGACAACGGCGCCGGTGTGTCGACATAGCCGGCCTCGACCCAGCCGGTTTTGGCGCCGGCCATGCCGCAGACGAGAACCGGCAGATGACTGGGCGCTGCGACGGCAGCGAGGTGCGATTGCAGCACGCCGGCAAAGCCGGCCTTGGCTGCCGCCATCATGCCCTCGTCGCTGCGGCGCTCAGTCAGCACGTGGCCTGTGCGATCGACCAGCCAGAGCCGGAAGCTGCTGGTGCCCCAGTCCACCGCAACAAAAGCGGGTTCGGTCATTTCGAATCGTATCCCTGGTCTCATGGCCGAGACGCCGTCTCGCGACAATGAGACGGACGCCTGGCAAATCTGCCCCGGGATATCGGCTATTGCGGGCCCAAACCAGCCTTTTCTCGCAGGTCCGGGGCGCGGCCCGCGCTGGCACACCGCTTGCTCAAGCTGTTCCTGTTCACGTCCCGGACGCGCAGCAAGACGCGTCAACATCAGATGAGGAAACCCATGGAGATCGGCTATTTCACGATGCCTTCGCACCCGCCGGAGTGCGGCCTGAAGGAAGGACACGACTGGGACCTACAGGTCCTGCGCTGGCTCGACGAGCTCGGCTACCAGGAAGCCTGGATCGGCGAGCACCACACCGCGCCTTGGGAACCCAATCCGACGCCGGACCTGCTGATCGCACAGGCGCTGATGCAGACCAAGAACATTCGCATCGGACCGGGTGGCTTCCTGCTTCCCTATCACCATCCGGCCGAGCTCGCCAACCGCGTCGCGATGCTCGACCACCTCTCCGAGGGCCGGCTCAATTTCGGCGTCGCGGCGAGCGGCTTGCCGAGCGACTGGGCGATGTTCAACGTCGACGGCATGAGCGGGCAGAACCGCGATATGACCCGCGAGGCACTGGAGATCATCCTGAAGCTTTGGTCCGATCCCGCGCCCTTCACGTACAAGGGCAAGTTCTGGACGGTGACCAAGCCGGACACCATGTTCGACTTCCTGAAACCCCACATCAAGCCGCTGCAGGCGCCGCATCCGCCGATCGGTGTCGCCGGGCTGTCGAAGAACTCGGACACGCTCAAACTCGCGGGCGAGCGCGGCTTCATTCCGATGAGCCTCAACCTCAATCCGGCCTATGTCGGCAGCCATTGGGACTCGGTGGAAATTGGCGCCGCCAAGACCGGCCGCAAGCCCAGCCGCGCGGACTGGCGGCTGGTGCGTGAGGTCTTCGTCGCCGACACCGACGAGGAGGCCTGGAAGCTCTCGACCGGCGACATGATGGGGCGGATGATGGGCGAGTACTTCCTGCCGCTGCTCGGCCATTTCGGATTCAAGGACTATCTGAAGCACACGCCCGACGTGCCCGATAGCGACGTCACTGTCGAATATTGCGCCAAGCGGAACTGGGTCGTCGGCTCGCCCGCAACCGTCGCCGAGAAGATCGAGAAGATCTACGACGAGGTCGGCGGCTTCGGCGTGCTCTGCGTGTTCGGCTTCGACTACAAGCACAAGCCCGAAGCCTGGCACCACTCGCTCTCACTGCTCAAGAACGAGGTGATGCCGCGCCTGAAGCATCTCGGCTCCGCGAAGAAGGCAGCTTGACCGAATGCGGGTGCGGCGCGAACCTGCCGCACCCGCCTCTATTCCGGAGATGTCCGCGTGACGGTCGACGCCAATCCTCTCGACGCCAAGCATTTCAAGCAGGCGATGCGCCAATGCGCCGGCGCGGTTGCGCTGGTCACGGTCGGCGCCGAACACGGCAAGCGCACCGGGCTCACCGTGACGTCGGCCTGCTCGCTGTCGGACAGTCCGCCGTCGCTGATCGTCTGCGTCAACCGCAACGCCAGTGCGCATGCCCGCATCCGCGAGGAAGGCGCCTTTGCGATCAATTTTTTGCACGAAGATCACGCGGCGTTGGCCCTGACCTTCAGCGGCCAGAAGGGCGTCAACGGCGACGACCGTTTTGCATTTGGGCAGTGGACACGGGGAGCCACAGGCGCACCGGTGCTGACAGATGCGGTCGCGGCGTTCGACTGCGTGCTGGCGCAGGAGTTCGAGACCAGGACCCATTCGATCTTCGTCGGCGAAGTGCGCTACGTGTCGCATTCCGACGGCGCCGCGCCGCTTGTGTATTTGCGCAGCAGTTTTCACACGCCGCAGGAAATCCGCGAGACCGTTTCTGTCGGCGACCTCGATTCGCGACATTTGAGCTGGACGGATTTTTCTTGAGGTAGCGCGCGAGGGTTCTCGCCACGAATACAGTATCGTAGGGTGGGCAAAGCGAAGCGTGCCCACGCACTGCAACATTCGGTTAGAGGCGGTGGGCACGGCGCAAGCGCGCCTTTGCCCACCCTACGATTCCGAGCTAGCGGATAAAGATCACTGCGTCGTCTCGATCTTCAGCAGCTTGATCTTCCGATACAGCGTGGCGCGGCTGAGCTTCAGCGTTCGCGCTGCCTCGGTGACGCGGCCGCCGTGCTTGCGGAGCGCTTCGGTGATCGTCGCGCGTTCGGCGGCTTCGAGATCAGGCTCCGCCCTCCGGCCAAACGGCGGCAGATCGAGATCAGCATCCACGATGACACCATCCTCCGCCGTGCAGCCGGCGAGCCGCAGCACGTGGCGGAGCTGGCGCATGTTACCGGGGTAGGGATAGGCCGAGAGCAGAGACCAGGCCTCCTCTGACAGCCGGCACTTCGGCGCCTCCTCGCGCGCGATCTGGCGGATGATATCGTCCCTGTCCGCGCGCTCGCGCAACGCCGGCAGCCGCACCTCCATGCCGCGCAGACGGAAATAGAGATCGGCGCGGAAGCTGCCTTCCTCCGCCATGCGGCCGAGGTCGCGGTGGGTGGCGCTGATCAATCGGATATCCACCGGCACGGGCTTGAGCGCGCCGAGCGGCCAGACTTCGCGATTCTCCAGCACGCGTAACAGCCGCGTCTGAAGCGCGATCGGCATGTCGCCGATCTCGTCCAAAAACAGCGTGCCGCCATCGGCCTGCACGATCAGGCCCTTCGAGCCGTCACGGCGCGCGCCGGTGAAGGCGCCGGCCTCGTAGCCGAACAGCTCGGCGTCGATCAAGCTCTCCGGCATCGCCGCGCAGTTCAGCGCGACGTAGTTGTTACGGGCGCGGTTGCTCGCGGCATGAATCGCGCGGGCGAACACGTCCTTGCCGACGCCGGTCTCACCATGCAGCAGCACCGGCAGATTGTGATCGCCGATGCTCCTCAACCGCTTCACGCTCCTGACCAGGCCGGGATCGCGGCCGGCGAGCCGATGCAAGGCGTCGAGGCGATCGACGGGCGCGTCACGGCGCAACGTCGAGGACTTTGCGTGCAACGGCGGAACGACATGGCCCTGGCCGAGCGGACGGCCATCGGCGCGGCGCAGCTCGACGATCTCGTCCACGTTGCGCGAATGGTCGAGCTTGATGTAGCGCGACAGGTCGATGCCGGATGCGATCAGGCCGTCGGTCAGGCCCAGCAAGGCACGCGCCGCTCGGCAGGCGCCGACGATGCGGCGGTCGTCGTCATAGGCGAGCAGGCCGCTGCCGCCATCGCCCGGCACGGTCGCGATCCAAGCGTTGCGGAAATGATCGCGAAAGATTGCGCCTTCCATACGCCGCGTCGCCTCCATCGTCACCGCGAGCGCGAGCTGATGCGCGGCACGTTCGAGATCCTCGCGGCAGGAGGTGATGTTGACCGCACCGGCGAGGCGCCCGGCCTGGTCGAACAGCGGCGCCACGGCGCAGGAAAACATGTGCCACTGCGCGCGAAAATGCTCGTCGCGATGCACCAATATCGGCTTCTGCTCGGCAAGCGCGGTGCCGAGCCCGTTGGTGCCTTCAAAGGTTTCGGCAAAGTTCGAGCCGGTGTAGATCTTCCAGTCCATGAACAGTCGTGCGTCGGACTCGCCCGGCAGACGGCTGAACAGCATGGTCGCGTTCGCATCAGCGAGATTGACGCAATAGCCGGCGTCGCGCAGCACGCGGGCGAGGTCGTCGAGCTCCGGCGTAAGCAATCGGATCGTCTCTTCCAGCGGCTCGGCGACGTGACGGATTTCGGCTTCAGTGAGCGTCTGCGGCGGGCCCTGCCGGGCGGGGTCGAGCTTGTGGCCGATCAGGCAGCGCCGCCAGGAGGTCGCGATCCGCGACTCCGCGTCGACGTCGGCCACATGATTGGCGACGGACAAGACACGGGCGACATGGTTCGAGGCCGAAAGGCTGGCCATCGCGGACGTCTCCACCCTGTATTATTGTGCAAAGTCTGGCACCACAGGCAGGGATGTCAATCGGGAACCGGGACGCAGGCTATTGCTGCACTGCGTTCACCACGTGTCGATACACGGCCGCTTCTTCTTCGTCCGCGCTGGCGGCTTCGGCACCGACCGCAGGCCCGCCATGATCCAGCGCCGCGTCTCGGCGGGGTCGATGACGTTGTCGATCTCGAACACCGAGGCGATCGAGACCGCCTTGCCGTTGGCGTAGAGCTCGGCGACCTTGTTGCGGTAATAGGTCTCGCGCTCCTCGGGGTCGGCGATCGCCTCCATCTCCTTGCGGAAGCCGAGGCGGACGTAGCCTTCGAGACCCATGCCGCCGAACTCGCCGGTCGGCCAGGCCGCGGTAAAGAACGAGGCGTGGAAGCCGCCGCCGATCATCGACTGCGCGCCGAGGCCATAACCCTTGCGCAGCACGATGCCAAACAGCGGCACGGTGAGGCTCGCACCCGTGACGAACATGCGCGAGACGTGGCGCACGATCGCGGTCTTCTCGGCTTCCGGGCCGACCATGAAGCCCGGCGTGTCGCAGAGCGAGACGATCGGCAGATCGAAGGCGTCGCAGAGCTGGAGGAAGCGCGCGGCCTTGTCGCCGGCATCGGCATCGATCGCGCCGCCGAGATGACGCGGATTGTTGGCGATCAGGCCAAACGGTTTTCCTTCGATGCGGATCAGCGAGGTGATCATGCCGACGCCGTAGTCGCGGCGCAGTTCCAGCACGCTGTCCTTGTCCGCGACGAGGTCGATCACGCTGCGGATGTCGTAGACGCGGAGCCGGTTCTCGGGGATGGCACGGCGCAGCAGGCGCTGATCGGCAGCCTGCCAGGCCGTCAGCGCGCCCTGGAAGTAGGACAGGTATTTTTGTGCGGCGGACGTCGCCTCCTCCTCGTCCTCGACCAGAATGTCGATGACGCCGTTCGGCGACTGGAACGAGACCGGACCGACTTCGGCCGGATGATAGACGCCGAGGCCGCCGCCTTCGATCATGGCGGGGCCGCCCATGCCGATCGAGGCATTCTTGGTCGCGATGATGACGTCGCAGCAGCCGAGCATCGCGGCATTTCCGGCAAAGCAATAGCCGGAGACCACGCCGATCACCGGCACGAGGCCGGAGAGCCTTGCAAACTGCACGAAGGACGGGCCGTCGAGACCGGTCATGCCGAGCCGGTCGGTGTCGCCAGGCCGCCCGCCGCCGCCTTCAGCGTAAAACACCAGCGGCACGCGCCAGTCTTCTGCCAGCGTGAGCATGCGGTCGATCTTCTTGTGGTTCATATGGCCCTGCGTGCCCGCGAGCACGGTGTAGTCGTAAGCCACGACGATGCAGCGGGCGGCATCAGGGTCAAATTTCTCGGCATTGACGGTGGCAACGCCCATCACGAGGCCGTCGGCCGGGGTGCTCTTGATGAGGTCGTCGAGCTTGCGACGACGTCGCTGGGCGGCAATCGCGAGGCTGCCATATTCCATAAACGAGCCGTCGTCGACGAGCTGCGCGACGTTCTCGCGCGCGGTGCGCTGGTTGGTGTTCCGGCGCCGCTCGACCGAGGCCGCGCGGTTCGCGTCGAGCGTGTTGGCCTGGCGCGCGATCAGCTCTGCCAGATCGGAGCGGATATGGTCGAGATCGATGTCGGCTTCCGCCGCCGACGCATCGGCGGCGACGTCGAGCGGTTCGAGATAGAGGATCGGTTCGCCATGCATCAGCGTGACGCCGTCGCTGGCCGCAAGCTTCATGACGCGCCCGCCCTGTTCGGCCATGACGAGGTGTTCCATCTTCATGGACTCGATCACGGCGAGTTGCTGGCCCGGACGCACGATCTCGCCTTCCTTGACCTGGATTGTGACGATGGTTCCTTGCAACGGGGCGGCGACCATCACCGTACCCTCAGGCACGACTTGCGCGACATGTCCCTCAGCGGCGTGTGCGCCGCCGCGTTCGGCCGCGGCAAAGTAGAGCGGCTTGGCTGCACCATCCGCTGCCTCAACAAGCTTCGCGATGTTGCGATCGATGAAGTCGGTCGCGATGCGGTTGGTCCTGAAATCGGGATGCGCCAGCACCGCCTGGAGAAAGGCGATGTTGGTGACGACGCCGTCGATCCGGAACTCGCGCAAGGCGCGCGAGGCCTTTGCCACGACGTCATGCCAGGCTTCACCCGGCGTATGAACGATGACCTTGGCCAGCAGCGAGTCGAACGCCGCGCTGGTCTTATAGCCGGCGTAACCAAAACTATCGACGCGGACGCCGGGGCCTGACGGCGGCTCGAACACGGCGAGCACCCCGCCGGTCGGATGCGTCGCGCCCGTCTCGTCCAGCGTCTCCATGTTGACGCGCAGCTGCATCGCATAGCCGCGCGGCTTCGGGATCGCGCTTTGCGCCAGGCCGAGGGAGGCCAATGAGCTGCCTGCAGCAATCGCAAGCTGGGCGTGGACGAGATCGAGGCCGAGCACCTCTTCCGTCACGGTGTGCTCGACCTGGAGCCGCGGATTGGCCTCGATGAAGGCAAAGCTGTCCTCGGCCATGCCGTCGACCAGGAACTCGAAGGTGCCGAGATTGTCATACGCCACCGCCGCCGCAAGCTGCTTCGCCGCCTCGATGATGCGGCCACGCAAGCCGTCGCTGAGCGAGGGGCTCGGCGCCACCTCGACCAGCTTCTGGTGCCGGCGCTGGATGGTGCATTCGCGCTCCCAAAGATGGGAGACCGCGCCGTGCATGTCGCCGACGATCTGCACCTCGATGTGGCGCGCTTGCCGGATCAGCCGCTCGGCATAGACGCCATCGAAGCCGAACGCCGCCTTGGCCTCGGACTGGCAGCGCGCATAGGCCTCAGCGAGACCGGATGCATTCTCGACGACACGCATGCCGCGGCCGCCGCCGCCGGCCATCGCCTTGATCACGATCGCGGCGTTGTTGCCGAGCGACGTGAAGAATGCCGTGATCACCTCAAGGCTCGAAGGCCCGCTGGTGCCGGCGATGATGGGCACGCCGCAGCGCTTGGCCAGTTGCCGTGCCGCGACTTTATCGCCGAACAGTTCGAGCGCCGCCGGCTTTGGTCCGACGAAGGCGACGCCCGCATCGGCGCAGGCTTTTGCAAACGCCGCGTTCTCGCTCAGAAAACCATAGCCGGGATGCACGGCATCGCAGCCGGCGCTCTTCGCCGCCCTTACCACGGCGTCGATGTCGAGATAGGCCCGCGCGCCGCGGCCGGGGATCTCGACGGCCTCATCGGCGACACGCACATGCAGCGATAGCGCATCGTCAGCGGGATGGATCGCGACTGTGGCGATGTCCGCATCGGCCGCGGCGCGTGCGATGCGGATGGCAATCTCACCGCGGTTGGCGATCAGGAGCTTCTTGAACGACATCGAATCTCTCACTCAGACTGAAGCGGGACGGTTGGGATCGAGGTCCTGCTTCTTCACCTTGCCCGTGGCCGTCAAAGGCAGCGCCTCGATGATCCGCACCTCCGGGACCTTGTAGACGGCCATGCGCTCGGCACACCAGGCGCGCAGATCGTCCGCGGAGATCGTGCCGACCGCTTCCGGCTTGAGCTGGATATAGGCGACAGGCACTTGGCCCTTGTCGGGGTCGTCGCGCCCGACCACGCCGGAGCCCAGCACCTTCGGGTGCTGCCCGAGCAGCGCCTCGATCTCCGGTGGAAACACGCTCATGCCCTTGACCTTCAGCATCTCCTTGCGGCGGCCGAGAAAGTGCAGGAAGCCGTCCTTGTCGATGGTGCCGATGTCACCGGTGCGCAGCCAGCCGTCGATCAGCGACTCCGCGGTTGCCTCGGGCTTGTTCCAGTAACTCTTGAGCAGCGACGGCGTCCGTACGCGGATTTCGCCCTCAGCGCCGAGCGGCAGCAATTCACCGGTCTCGAAATCGGTGATCTTGAACTCGGCACCGGGGACCGGCAGCCCGACGAAGATCGGTTGGTTGTTGAGATCGAAATCATCGTCCTGGAAGCCCGATGTGAAGGTGTTGGAGGTGTGGGTCTCCGTCATGCCCCAAGCCGCCTCCATCAGGATCGTGCCGGTGAGATCCTTCCAGCGTTTGCGATAGTCGGCGTTGAGCTTCTTGACGAACGAGACCACGCGCACTTGCTTCAGCGACGACAGGTCGAACTCGCTCCAGCGCGGATGGTCCATCAGCTCGACCGCGCCATCGACCGGCATCGCCGTGATCGTGACCTTGTACTTGTCGATTGCGGCCATCGCGCCGACGGCGTCCCAGCGTGCCAGCAGGATCAGCGTTCCGCCGGAGAACAGCGGGAAGATCAGGCCAAAATTCTCCCCCGCGATCCAGAACTCGGGAAAGAACGACAGGAACACGCTGCTCTCGTCTGAGAGAACCGAGATGCCGTAATTGGCGGCGGCCGTATAGACCATGTCGCGATGGGTATGAACGCAGCCCTTGGGCATGCCTGTGGTGCCGCCGGTGTAGTTGAGCGCGGCGACCTCATCGAGGCCCGGCGGCGGAAGCGGCGATGGCGCGGGCATTGCGGCAAGCGCGGGCAGGAGGTCGGTCGCGCCCGAGATTGCCATGCGCGGCGTGCGTATCGAATCCGGTGCTGGAAATGCGGGCTCGGCCGGAACGACGTCCGCAAAGCTGGTGACGATGATCTCGCGCAGGCTCACCTCGCCCCTCACCTGCTCGACGACGGGAATGAGCTGGTCCAGCGCCACGATCACCTCGGCCTTGGTGTCGTTGAGCTCGTAGGACAGCTCGAATGCGCGCGACAGTGGGCTCACGGGCACATGGACCGCGCCGAGCTTCAGAATACCGAAGAAGACGATGTGGAACTGCGGACAATTCGGCAAGAAGACGGCGACGCGATCGCCCTTGCGCACGCCCTTCGCTTGCAGCAACGCCGCAAAGCGATCGCTCTGCCGGTCGAGATCGGCATAGGTCGTGACGTGCCCGTAGAAGATCACCGCAGGTCGCGCAGGACTCTGCTTCGCCCAGGCGCGCAGATATTCCGTCAGCGGAACTTCGCCATGCAGATAATTCGGCGAACGCGGCATGCCCTTGGGCCAAGCCCTCTCCCAAAGGCCGTGCAAAGTGGCGAGGTAGTCCTTCTCGTTGAGGCCTGCGCTCATGACGTCTTTCCCGCGAGCTTTTCTTTTCGGGCACACATGTGCCTTCGACCGGCGTCATTACAGGTCGAGCACAGCGAACGTCATGTCAAGACAAACAGTTCATCCGCATCACGGACGATGCCGTGATGCGGAAAATGCCGAACAAGCTCGCGCGTCAGGCCGCCCGTACGCCGGCAACGAAGGCGCTGACCTCGTTCTCCAGCGACTGCAGCTTCTCGGTCAGCCGACCGCTCGACTGCAGCACGAGGCCTGCGGCCTGGCCGGTCTCGGCCGTCGCATCGGTGACGCCGGAGATGTTCTGCGAGACCTGGTCGGTGCCGGAGGCAGCGTCTTGCACGCTGTGGGCAATGGCTTGCGTCGCGGCGCCCTGCTCTTCGACTGCGGCCGCGATCGACGAGGAGATCTCGTTGACCTCCATGATGGTCTTGCGAATGCCGTCGATGTTGCCAACGACCTGATTGGTCTCGGCCTGGATCGCGGTGATCTGCGCGCCGATCTCGTCGGTCGCCTTTGCGGTCTGGCTTGCCAGCGATTTCACTTCGCTCGCGACCACGGCAAATCCCCTGCCGGCCTCGCCGGCGCGCGCCGCTTCGATGGTGGCGTTGAGCGCGAGCAGATTCGTCTGCGAGGCGATCTGGTTGATGAGATCGATGACCTCGCCGATCTTGTGCGCGGCCGCAGCCAGCCCCTGTACGGTATCGTTGGTGCGCTGGCCATCGGCGGCCGCCTTGTCGGCCACGGAAGCGGCCTGTGCGACGCGCTGGCTGATCTCGGTGATCGAGGCCGACAATTGGCCGGCGGCGGAGGCCACCGTCTGCACGTTGGTTGAGGCCTGCTGGCAGGCGGTGGCGACGAAGCTTGCGCGATCGGTCGCCTTGTTCGCGGTCTCCGACATGCCCTGGGCTGCCTGCTGCATCGCGCGCGCCTCGTTGAAGACGTCGCGAACGACGGCCTGGACGCTCGCCTCGAACTTGCCGGCGAGATCGGCCATGGTCTTGCGCTTCTCGCCGTCGGCCCGCTGCTTGGTCTCCTGCTGCTCGGCATGCATCCGGCCCACCGCCGACGCATTGTCCTTGAACACGGCAAGCGCCTTGGCAAGCCCGCCGACCTCGTTTCGGCGATCAGTGTAGGGAACGTCGAACGCGCTATCGCCAGAGGCGAGCCGTTCGGTCAAAGCGGTGATCTTCGCAAGCGGCCGCGTCACGCTGCGGCCGATAACGAAGGAGCATGCGAGCACGAGCACCAGCACGACGAGGCACAGCAGCCCGAAGGTCATCGCGTCCTGCCGAAACACCGCATCGACGTCGTCGAGATAGATGCCGGTGCCGATGATCCAGCCCCAGGGGGCAAAGCCCTTCACATAGGAGATTTTCCCGACCGGTTGCTCAAATCCGGGCTTGGGCCAGAGGTAACTGTAGAAGCCCGCGCCCTGTTTCTTGACAACATCAACGAAGCCGAGGAACAGCGCGTTGCCGGAGGGATCCTTCATGCCGGCGAGATCCTTGCCGTCAAGCTCGGGCTTGATCGGATGCATGATCATCTTCGGCGTCATGTCATTGAGCCAGAAATACTCGACCTTGTCGTAGCGCAGGCTCTTCAGCTCTGCGATCGCGGCGACCTGCGCTTGCTCGCGCGCGAGCTTTCCGTCGCTCTCGAGCTTCTGGTAGTGCGCCAAGATCCCGTAGCCGACATCCACCATCTGCTGCGTCTTGGCCTGGCGGTCGGCGATCATCTGGCTGCGGAGGGTCGAGAGCGCGATCGGCGCCATCGCGATCATGCCGAGAAGGCTGATGCCGACAATGAGGACCAGCTTGAAACTGATGCGGGAGAAAATCATCTGTACTCGCAAGAATTGGCGGGGCTGACATGCCATTTTATCCCGCTCCCCTTAGCAAAGCTTTAAGCATTCGAGCTCCCGACACCCCGGGAAAGTACGCGAGTCAGGCCGCGGTTCAGTATTTGCGGCTGCATTGGAATGGCTCCAAACGAGGAGTTTCTGATGCTTGCGCGTTTCTAGAAGACCTCGATATCAGCCTTCCCGGCGTTGACTTGCGCGCGCCCAAGGCAGAACGATCGGCGCAGATATTTTGCGCCGGCCGGGGCGTGAGCGCAGCCAATAGCCAGAGGCTCCATGTATCAATCGACAGACATCAGGACGCTTGACCTTCCCGCGCTGAGCGCAGCGGAGCGGCTCTTCATCTGGGGCTTTCGCGCGAAAGCGCGAAGCGGGACCGCCGTTCCGACGGCCGCCGACATCCAGCAGGTCTACGATCATTTTCGCGTCGGCGATGCCGTGCGGTCGCTGGACTCCATCATCGAGATCTTTGCGTGCACGGCGCATACGGCCATCGAGGTGCATTGCCCACCTGCCCGAAGATGTCAGAGAGCGAGCATGGAATCTTGCACGCGATCGCCGCGGCGCAAGAGGAGCGCATCGATGTCGCGCGCGAGCAGTTCGAGAGTTGGCTGCCGCCGATCGGTGCGGATTGGGCGCTCGCGCCGGTCAAAGGGCTTGCGACGATCTTCCGCATGGCGGGGCTCATCGTGCCCGATCGACGCATCAGGGCTCCCAACGTTGGGCCGACGATGGCGATGAAGAGCTGGTTCGTCGGCAGCCCCACCTTGCACTGACGGGATCGTTCATGATGCAGGATGCGCATTGTTCGAACGTCGAGGGTTGCGACGATTTTTGCCGTGTCGCGCTCTCGCTGTTCCGATTCATTGGCGCAGCCTATGCCACCGGCGCGTCCGACTGTTGGGAGGCCGCCTATCGCTTTGCCGACGAGGCACCCGGCATTTCCGATAGCCCGCTGCTGGTCGCGCGCGCTGCGGCGCTCGTCAGAATCCTGCGCAGCGGACGCCCCTGCGAGCTGTGCTTCATGCCGCCGCCGTGCCGGCGCCTGTCGAAGGACGAGGCGCAACTGATGCGTCTGCTGGCGGTCGCGCGAAGCAAGCAGCCGGGTGAACTCGAGTCCGCCGTCTGCCAGTTCGTCGGCGACGAAAACGAGATCGCGACAACACGAGCGGTCAACGCGCTCGCGTTCTGCTGACACCTAGCGACCGCTCGCGTCGAGTATGAGATCGATCGCCAGAGCGGTGGTGCGCGACAGGCGATCTGCAAGGCATTCCGCGCGTCGGCCGAGGACTGAAGCAACGCGCAATGCTGACCGCGCACGTCCGCGCTTGATGCAAGTCGTGCTACCCGTCGACAATACAAGCTTCCATGATCTCGTCGAGCTCGACCTTCGATAGCACTCCGAGCTCGGCGATGAAGACGATCCGCGACCGCGGCACGCCCGCAGCCGGCACATCACCCGGTGCCAACGTCGCGCGGCCGCCGGCGAGCTGGAACACCATCAGACGTCCGGGCTGCTCGACCGTTTCGAACAGGCCCTTGGCACGCGCAAGCTTCGGCGCCAACTTGCCGATCGCCTGCTGCAAGCGCGCCAGCGAGAGCGGCTGATCTGAGGTCCAGCTCAGAGTCTCAAAGCGCTCTTCCGCTGGACGTTTCGGCCCCGGCTCGCGCTGTGCCGGCGCGCGATCGGCTGCAGGAAACAGCAGCGCAGACGGAAGCGCGCCGTGCTTCGCATCGACGACGACCGCGGGCACGCGCTGCGCGCGGATGGCCTCGCGCATGCGCACCCCCGCGCCTTCTTCCGCCAGATCCAGCTTGCTCAACGCCACGATGTCGGCGACGCGCAGCTGCGAACGCTGGAGCGCATCGTCCAGAGCCGCCGGCGGCGTTGCCGCGTCCATCACGCAGAGCACCGTCTCCAGCGGAGCCTCGC
This sequence comes from Bradyrhizobium sp. LB11.1, assembly GCF_040549385.1. Taxonomy (NCBI): domain Bacteria; kingdom Pseudomonadati; phylum Pseudomonadota; class Alphaproteobacteria; order Hyphomicrobiales; family Nitrobacteraceae; genus Bradyrhizobium; species Bradyrhizobium sp. LB11.1. The sequence goes on from NZ_JBEPTH010000020.1 coordinate 78,127, forward strand.
GCAGGATCACGGGGTCCATCAAATTGCGCACGATGTCGGCGGGATCGGCGACGCCGCTGGTTTCGATCACGATGTACTCCGGCTTCGGATCACGCCGCAGCAGCGTCGAGAGCGTCCGCAACAAATCGCCTTCGAGCGAACAGCAGATGCAGCCGTTGCTCAAGCTCACGACGCCGTCGCTCGCGCCCGCGATCAGCTCCGCATCGATGTTGATCGCACCGAAATCGTTGACGATTGCGGCAATGCGCCGTCCGTCCGCGTTTGCCAAGAGATGGTTGACGACCGTGGTCTTGCCCGCCCCCAGGAAGCCCGTCACCAGGAGAATGGGGACCGGCATCGGTCAGCCTCCGGCGACGGGACGGCGCACGGGCCGGCCGGGCCGCGCCACGACATCGAGCACGCCATCGGCGATCAGCGGCTGGCCGCTGACCACGAGATGCCGCACGCCTTCCGACGGACGGTTCATCGCCGTGAATGTTGCGCGGTCCGAGAGCTTCTCGTAGTCGAACACCACGATGTCTGCATCGGCGTCCTTCGTCAGCCTGCCCTTGGCGCGCATCGCGGGCGTGCTCTGCGACAGAATTTCTGCAGGGATCAGCGCGCATTTGCGCACGCCTTCGAGCAGCGACACGGTCTTGCGCTCGCGCACCCATTCGCGAATGAATTTTGTGAAGCAGCCGGCCGAGCGGGGATGCGAGGTGGCGTCATCAGGCAGCGGCCAGGCATCGCCCTTGTAGGTGCTGCCGTCCGGCAGCGTCCACGGCATCGCATCGGATGCGATCGCGCCGCCGGGATAGAGCACCGACATGTCGAGGAGGTCGCGATGATGCGCATTGTTCTCGGTGTCGAGGATATGCCAGAGCACCAGTGACGACGGCTCTTCGGCCTGCGCCTTGAGCAGCTCCTCGCGATCGTGGAAGCGATAGCCATCGGTCACGCGCTGCACGGAATCGTAGCCGGTGCCGTTGCGCTCGACGAACTGAGGATCGCTGAAGAACGCCGCCGCCAGCACGGTCGAGCCGGTGCCGTAGGGATAGGCCTCGACCGTAATCGGCAGGCCCTGCGCCTGAGCCTTCTCGATCAGCACGCGGCAGCGCTCGATGTCGGTCTTGCTCGACGAGTTGAAATGACAGATGTGCATGTGCGCGCCGGTGGCGCCGGCATAGCCGATCAGGCGAATATAGGCCTCCGCCGCGCTCTCAGGGTCGATGCGCGACATGTAAGCAACGTGGGTGAAGGTCGGCACATCCTGCTTGGCGGCAAGCTGGCAGACCGCGGTCAGCTCCTGCACGCCGGCGCCCGGCGCATAGGCGTTCAAAATGCCGATGCCGATGCCGCCTTCGTTCAGGCCGCGCCTGAGACGCTCGAGGATTCCCGCCACCTCGGCATCGCTCGCCACGTTGTCCATCCAGCGGCGGTCGCGCATGGCATTGCCGAATGCTTCCAGCGAACTCTCCGCGTTGGAGCCCGTCATCGCGCCGATGCGCGCAAAAGCCCAGTTGGTGGCGGCGCCATAGTTGAGCACGCGGCCTCGCCTGGCCTGGCGCTCATACCAGGAGGCAACGGGCAGCACGCCGGCTTCGAGATCGAGCGTCGTCGTCACGCCGTCGAAGGCCTGCATGCGGTCGGCCGGAATCGACTGACCATGCGCGTGCAAATCGATGAAGCCCGGCGCGACCACGAGCCCGGTCGCATCGATGATCCGTGCGGCGCTGCCGAGTGACGAGCCGACGGCGGCGATCTTGCCGTCCACCACCGCCACGTCGCCAACGGCGTCCATTCCGCTCGCGGGATCCACCACCCGGCCGCCAGAGATCACCAAACCGCTCATATCGTCACTCCGCCAAGCTATTTCCAAAGCCCCCAAAGGCCCGGCAGCAGCTTCGGAGGCAGTTCATGTCCATAGAGACAGATTTTCCGGGCAACGACCACCACCGCTGATGCCGATGCAGCATGCTAGCGCGGGAGGTCCGGACGTGCGGTCGCATTCTCGCGGCGTGATGGCCCGAGCTATGCCCTTCGCTTCAGGCCCCCTCCGAAGAAAGGGCGCAGGGAAGACCGGGCGCCGGCTGGCACCCATAAAGCCCCCATGCGAAAATGATGCACACGCAATGCACAGGGGAAGTACAGGGCAACCGAAACTCGGCCTTCCCTGCGCGATGGTTTGACGGCTTATGCGCGCTCTCCCCGGAGACGAATTCCTTTTGCCTCCGTCGCCCCGCGAAATACACGGCACCACGCCGGTTGACGCGATGACGCCTTCGTCAGGGCTTGACCGTAGCGACGACGGCCAGGACCACACGGTTTCGCCGTACGCGAGCTTCCGGCTCCGCCAGAGGCTTCGCCGGACATGCCCTGCTTCGCCGTGAAGCTCCACAGGGCTAAACGCCGTTCGTACAACGCGGCTTGAAGTGGCTCACGAGGCTCGGCTCAATCCACTGCCCCGCCCTGCCACAAACATCCGCGACGACGCCGCCCGCGTCCACCGCAATCCCAGCCCGCGTTCGTGACGACGTACGACCGCCCCTTTGGTGGGTTGGGATGACCAACAAATACGACAAATCCGAATTTCGGTAAAGTGGAATATTTTTGATGTGGTGACTTGACAGCGGGTTCACGTGCTTCGCCCAATCGCTCGCTGGAGCGGCCGAACCGGATTAAGCTGCGGGCTTTCAGGAGCGTCCCCGCCAAGTTCCTGGCTCTTGCGCCACTGTGCCGGCGTGACTCCCATGTGGCTCTTGAAGGCGCGCTGGAATGCCGCTTCGGATTGATACCCGACAGTTTCCGCCACGGCGCCGGTCGACAATGAAGATTTTTTCAGCTCGTTCGCTGCGAGCGCCATCCGGATATCGGTCAGGAGATCTGCGGCCGAACGCCCGAGCTTCTCCTGGAATTGGCGCACGAGCGTGGCGCGCGACATGCCGCACAGACGCGCCAACTCGGGCAGCGACCATGCGCGCGCCGGCTCTTTGAACAGAGCGGCCACCGCCGGTGCAAGGCGCGGATGACCGGCCAGGGCGAGCAGCCCCCGCGGCGCATCGTCTGTGAGGCTGGCGAGCCGCAGCACCAGCGCGAACATCGCGCTCGACAGTGCGTTCAACATCGCGCGGCCGCCGAGACGATCGTCTGCGGACTCGCGACGCATCAAGGCGACAAGACCGGCAAGTTGACCCGCCGTGTCTCCGTCGCCAGCGTCAGCGCCGGCATGGATGACGATGCGCGGCGGTAAATAACTGCGCAGCAGGCGGTCGTGCGGCGGCGCGATGGCAAAATGTCCGCACAACAGATCGAGCCGTTCTCCCGAGCCGGGATTTTCGCTGATCGTGAAATTGAGCGACGCGCGGTTGCGCGCCGGCAGCGGCGCCGCCCCGCTGCCGTCGTGCATGACGTGTCGGGGATTACCGGGAAGCAGCAGGATGTCGCCGCGCTCAAGCTTCAGCGGCCGCCCGCCCGCCGGATCGTCCAGCATCGCCGAGCCGGCCAGCACGGCATGATACGGAATTTCGTTCGGTTCGCCCGATGCCTGGTCGATGCGCCATGGCGCACCGTAGGCGCAGCGCAGGTCGAGCCGCCCACGCACGGGCATCATCTCGAACAGCCGGCTCAGCCAGTCCATCGCGGTCTCTCCCGAGCTCACCTCGTCATGATACTATTGAGCATATAATTGAGACTTATTGATATTCAAAGCATCAATTTCGGACCCCATTGTCACTCCTCACCAGCCCAAACAAGGAGTGCCAACATGTCCCGTCTTTCCGTTCCCAATCTCGAAACCGCGACCGGCGCGACCGCTGAAATCTATGATCAGATCAAGAAGGCGATTGGCAGCGTGCCAAACACCTTTGCCGCGATCGGCGCCCATGCGCCGGATGCACTCAAGGCCGTCCTGCTCGCCGACAGCGTGCTCGCTTCGGGTTCGCTATCGAAGCGCGACCAGGAAACCATCAAGCTCGTCATCTCCGAGGTCGCCGGTTGCGATTACTGCGTCGCCGCACACAGCCTGCTCGGCAAGCTCGCGGGCCTGACGCCCGAAGAATTGAAGAGTATCCGTGAGCGCCGGGCGACCGGCGATGACAAGCGCGATGCGCTCGCTCGCTTCGTCCGCAAGCTCGCGCAATCCAGCGGCACCGTCAACGACGACGACTTCGCTGCCATCAAGGCTGCCGGTTACACCGACAAGCAATTGGTGGAGATCAGCCTGGCGTTCGCGACCACCGTCTTCACCAACGTGTTCAACCGCATCAACGATACCGAGATCGACTTCCCCGCGGTCACGTGAAGTGACCGCCCCAGTCAGATCTTGAATGAAAGGATCATGACAATGACCGCGATGATCGGGAACGTGCAAAATCCGTTTGTCCGCGCGCTGCAAAACTCCGGCCTGTTTGCGGAAGATCTCGACTACCACGTCGTCCGGGCCTCGATGGTGATCTTGTTTCTCTTCTTCGGCTATCAGAAATGGTTTCCGTACGAGTTCGAAAGACTGGTCCCGTTCATCAGCAACGGGCCGCTGATCTGGTGGCTCTATCCTCTCTTCGGTCACGCCGGCGCCAGCTATTTCCTCGGCACCTCGGAGTGGACGTTCGGGACCCTGATGCTCGCCGGCTTCTGGGACAAGCGGCTCGGCGCGCTCGGCGCCCTCGGCTCGACCGGCACCTTCATCGCGACGGTCACGATCATTCCGTTCATGCCGGATGGCTGGGATGTCGCTGCGGGAGGATTCCCGGCGATGACAGGCAACGTCCCCTTTCTGATGAAGGACGTCGTTCTGCTGGCGGTGTCGTTCTATCTGCTGAGGCAGGACGTGGTTCGGCTGATCCGGCGATAAGGTTTGAGATCAACATATGAAACCTCCGGACCCGAAGGCCCGGAGGTCGCACGTTGGACAAGCAGCTCGCTCAGTTCTGCCGGTGAATGATAATGTTGACATGGCTGCTGCCCAGCGCGGAGGCCACGGCGTTCTCTGCCTTGGCGAATTCCGAGCCGAGCCACTTCGCGGCAGCAACCGCTTCATGCTTGATCCAGCCCCACGGGCCGGCGGCGGCAACACCGTCGAGTTCGTCGATGGACAACCCGCGGTTTTCAAAGCTGATATCGTCAGGACGCTTCACACTCATCTCTAGTTGGTGATGCAGGCCCTCCCGGGATCACGAGCGGGATGCAACTTGCTCCAAAGACGGCTGTGACGATGATCACCTCGGCCGCGACAGGCGAAAAACGACGCTCCGTTATGGAGCGACAATCACCTACGACGCCAATCTCCGCTCGGCGACGATTCGTACCGGCGGAAACACAACACAATCCGCCACGTCGAACATCACCTCGATGCTCCGATCGAACGTCTGAGCAAAGACAATGGCATCGTTGCGCCATTCGTCGGCGATGGCCGTACCGAGCGTGCAATGCGGGATCCAGGCGCCCGGCCGGTAATGAGGACGACAATGCGCTGGATCGATTGCCGCGCTGACACCGCCATGGATGCGATCCAGCGCCTCGTCGATCACCGGCTCTGCCCAGAGGACTAGCGGAGAACCTTCGAACCAGCGAATTCGCTTGAACTCGATGCGCAGTTGCGTTTCGCCGGCTACGGCTGCGAGCATGGCGTCGCATGCGGTCTTTTCATCGACCGCTGGCCCGTCATAGATCGCAAAAGTAAAATGCGGACGGTAGCCGAGCGCACGCATCGACGGCTTGGGCTCGAATGCGCGGACCTGATCCCACAGCCGCTCGATCTCGTCCGCTGAACTGTTGTCAGCTCGGATGTTGATCGCCAATGCCACAGGCTCACCCCGCGGACGGAACAAACAAATCGAGATCGAGGGGGGCCGACAAATTCAAAAATGGCGCTCCCTAGGGGAATCGAACCCCTGTTTCAGCCTTGAGAGGGCCGCGTCCTAACCGCTAGACGAAGGGAGCGTTACGGCTAGCCAATAGCCTCGAAATTTGTCGGCCGCAAGGACTGAACCGGCGTTTTACGGCTCATTGGCAAATTTCAGCTTTCCGGCGGGCTTGAGCGTGTGCGCATCGAAGGTGCGTATCTCGATGACGCCGCCGACGTCGAGGGTCACCATCAGGCGGTCGCCGGCGATACCGGTCGAGACGATTCTGGCGCCCTTCGGCAGGGTCGCGGTGACGTCGCCCACTGGCTCAGCCGCCCTTCCCTCCGACTTGAAAAGGCGGTAGCCCACCGCGATCAGGACGGCGCAGATGGCCAGCGCCGAGGTCAACCCCGCGATCAGCATCATCCGCCGCACCCGCGCGAACAGCGCGGCCTGCTCGGGGTTCGGTTCGGGAACAGCGGTATCAGACGTCGTCATGGAAAACTCAGGCTCTGCGCAAAGGTTGGAGGTCGTGGTCGAAGGCGACGAGGGCTCGGCCCGGCTCGACCGCGTGCTGGCGGCGCGCCTTCCCGACTTGTCGCGATCAAGGCTGAAAGCCCTGATTTTGGCGGGCGCCGTGAGCCTGAAGGCCACCGCGGTCCGCGACCCCGCTTATCACGTCGCATCCGGCGATACGATCATAATCGACGTGCCGGAGGCTGTCCCTCCGGAGCCCAGGGGTGAGGACATCGCCCTCGATATCGTGTTCGAGGACGACGACATCATCGTCATCAACAAGCCGAAGGGGCTGGTGGTGCACCCCGCGGCCGGCCACGAGACAGGGACCTTGGTCAATGCGCTGATCGCCCATTGCGGCACCTCGTTGTCGGGGATCGGCGGGGTGCGCCGGCCGGGCATCGTGCACCGGCTGGACAAGGACACGACCGGGCTGATGGTGGTCGCCAAGAACGACCTGGCGCATGCCTCGCTCACCGCCCAATTCGCCGACCACGGCCGCACCGGGCCGATGCGGCGCGGGTACATGGCGTTCGCGTGGGGGCTGCCCGGCCGCCATCGCGGCACGGTCGACGCGCCGATCGACCGCCATCCGCATGCGCGGGAGAAGATGGCCGTGCGCCAGGGCGGCCGCGAGGCGGTGACGCATTGGGAACTGCTCGAGAGCTTTACCGGGCGCGACAGCAAGCCGATCGCGGCGCTGCTGGCCTGCGAGCTCGAGACCGGGCGCACCCACCAGATCCGCGTTCACCTCGCCCATAGCGGCCACCCTCTGATGGGCGACGCGGTCTATGGCCCGCATTTCAAGACCAAAGCGAACCAGCTGGGGCCGGAGTCGCAGGCCGCTTTAACGGCACTGGGACGGCAAGCCCTGCATGCCTATTTGCTGGTACTTGAGCACCCCAGGACCGGAGAACTTCTTCACTGGGAGGCGGGCTTGCCGGAGGATTTGCTTCTCCTGGAAAGCGCGCTGAAAGCGGCGCTATGACGCAGGGGCATTGAGAAAACCGTTACCTTACAAAAAGTTATAGCTGCCACACGGGGACGTGACGTCAGCAATCCTTCCCTTTTTGCCCCCTCATGGGGTATATTGCGCCTGCGTTGGAAATGACCAACGCGGAACATCGCAGCTACGACTGGCTTTAACAAAGTGGTCGTCTGCCTGGCCCGCCGCTATCGGGGGCCTGAACCTTTGGAGGGCTTAACAATGGCCCGTACCGCTGCTCTGCCGGTCCTTAACGGCGAATCCGGCCTTTCCCGCTACCTCGGCGAAATCCGCAAGTTCCCGATGCTGGAACCCCAGCAGGAATACATGCTCGCCAAGCGTTGGCGCGAACACGACGATCGCGACGCTGCGCACCAACTCGTCACCAGCCATCTCCGGCTCGTGGCCAAGATTGCCATGGGCTATCGCGGCTATGGCTTGCCGATCTCCGAGGTCGTCTCGGAAGGTAACGTCGGCCTGATGCAGGCGGTGAAGCGTTTCGAGCCTGAAAAGGGCTTCCGTCTCGCCACCTACGCCATGTGGTGGATCAAGGCGTCGATTCAAGAGTACATCCTGCGTTCCTGGTCGCTCGTGAAGATGGGCACCACCGCGAACCAGAAGAAACTGTTCTTCAACCTGCGCAAGGCGAAGAGCAAGATTTCCGCTCTGGACGAAGGCGATCTCCGCCCCGACCAGGTGGCAATCATTGCCAAGCGTCTCGGCGTCACGGCTCAGGACGTGGTCGACATGAACCGCCGTCTCGGTGGCGACGCGTCGCTCAACGCACCGATCCGCGACGACGGCGAAGCCGGCGAATGGCAGGACTGGCTGGTCGACAATTCGCCCAACCAGGAGGCCATGCTGGCCGAACACGAGGAGTATGACCATCGCCGTGACGCGCTGAACGGCGCCATGGGCGTGCTCAACCCGCGCGAACGCCGCATCTTCGAGGCCCGTCGCCTCGCCGATGAGCCGATGACGCTGGAAGACCTTGCCGCCGAGTTCGGCGTGTCGCGCGAGCGCGTCCGCCAGATCGAGGTCCGCGCCTTCGAGAAGGTGCAGTCCGCGGTCAAGGGCACGATCGCAAGGGCCGAACAGGCCGCGCTGGAAGCCGCGCACTAAGCGCGGGCTTCCGCCCCCACGAATTGGCGGATCGACAAGAGACGAAAAGCCGGCGGCAACGCCGGCTTTTTTTTGTCGTGTGAGCTGCAGCATGTTCGCGGCGCCCCGACGGTGCATCTTGAACGCACGCGAGGGGTCCCCCGACCAAAGACTATCGGGCCACATCCAGAGAACGGGCACGCGCCGTGTCGATCATCCTGCAATCCACCGTCGGCGGCTTCTCCGCCCAGTTCATGCGCAAGCTGCCGCTGGTCGAGCAGGCCATGCGCGATCACGGCCTCGAGCCATCGGAGTTCGTGATCTCCAAGGACTATGCCTCGACCGCGACGATCCCGATCATGGGGCCGTTCTTCTTTAATTACAGCGTGTACTTCGGCGATGAAGAATTCACCGTCACCGAGCCGAACGACATGGTGTTCCTGGACTACTTCTTCAAACGCGTCCTGGCCGCAGACGGCCCGCCGGAATTGCCGGAGCAGCCGGGACTGATCCGGCGCTTGTTCGGCTGGATGGCGCATCCGGTGTAGCTCGTCACTCGCCCCACGTCCGCGCCAGCGTCGCGAGCCAGCAGCCTTCGCAATAGCGGGCGTCCTTGAAGTCGATCCAGTTGTGGGCATAGACGTGGTCGAGCGGGATGCCGTAACGCGCACGCAGCACCTGGACCAGGATCTTCCACGCCGAGACCTGTGCCGCGGTCGGGCCGATCGTGACGTCGGGATAGTTGCCGGCGAACTCGACGCCGATTGAATTGTCGCGCACGACCTGATGATAGGTCGCGCTGTTGTCGATGTATTTGTTGTCGTTGCGGTTGGCGCCGTCGGTATGGGTCGGCACCAGATTGTCCGCAACCGACCAGTAAACCGTGCCGTCGGTCTCGACCCAGACCATCACGCCGCGACGGGTCGGATCCTTCGACTGTGCCTCGGCGCCGCCGCGCGCTGACCCGGTTGGCCCTTCGGTCTGGTGCACGATGATGTTGCGCCAGATATGGGCGTTGGCAACTTCGCCCCATGGCGCGAGCCAGACGATCTTCAGTCCGGGAATTTCAGGCGTGCCGGTGCCGCGCGCGAGCTTTGCGAGCTCGGCATCGGCTGCGGCAGCGGGAGCGATCAGAAGAGCGGCGAGAACAGCCACGACAAGGCGGGACATCATCACAGGGATCCAGCAACGGACCCAGCGTAGCAGGGTTCAGGCGAATTTGCGCGCGGCTTCGACCGGCTCAGGCGAGAGCGGCGGCGCCGGATCATAGACCGCAAAATCGTTCTTGCCGTTCTTCTTGGCGGCATAGAGGGCGTGGTCGGCGTGGGCGATCAGCCTATCAGGGAATTGGCCGATGCCGCGATCCCATTCCGCGACGCCGATCGAGATCGCGATCGGAATGTCGTTGCCGGAGCAGCCGGCGGCATCCTGGCGGCAGACCTCGAGCACGCGGCGAGCGATCAGCGCGCCTTCACGCATGGAGGAGGACGGCAGCACCACGCAGAACTCGTCGCCGCCGGTGCGGGCAAGCATGTCGCCGGGCCGCAGCCGCGTCTGCGCCATCAAAGTGAAATGCTGGAGGCAGGCATCGCCCGCGGCATGGCCGTGGGTGTCGTTGACGGTCTTGAAGCCGTCGAGGTCGATCACCAGCAGCGAGAACGCCTCGCCGCTGCGCTCCGAACGGGCGCATTCCTCGGACAGCCGCTGCAACAGATGGCGGCGGTTGGCGACGCCGGTGAGATCGTCGAGCAGAGCGAGGTCGGCGACCTCGTTGCGCAGCCGATCCATCGCCATCAGCAGGAAGCCGAAATTGAGCGTCATCGACAGGAAGAGAAGCGCCAGCACCATGACGGCATGACTCTGACTGCCTGCGACCGCCGAGAAGTCGCCGCCAAGCACATTGCCGACCGCGCGGACCACGAAGATCGCGATGATCGTGAGGATGACGATGCCGGACAGCCGCGCACCCGGGCTGACGCGCCCCTCCGGCGGCGACAGCAGAAGACGCAGCGACAGCACGAGCGGCAGGCCCTGCCCGACCGTGTAGCTAAGCATGCGCAGCTGCATCTGGTCGCAGCCGATCTTGAACAGCACGACACCGGCGAAACTCGCGATGCCCGTTACGACCATGAGGCGCAAATGCACCGGCCGGTCATAGAAGCGCTGAATGCCCATGGCGGCGAGGCAACTGGCCGCGATAATGCCGGCGGCCCCAAACAGCAGCGGCATGGAGGAATCGACGAACAGGCGGACCAGCGCCGTCATCGCGCCGGCCGCACCGACGAAGGCCGATGCCATCCAGTACCGCGCAGCCTCGAATTTCGGATAGGAGCGCGTCACATAAGCCCAGATCAGGCCGAGCGCCGAGAAGTTGACGACGAAGACCATCCAAAGCGTCGGTACGTTCAACATGGCGCCCGCAGGACGCGTAGCGTCCCGCCTCCTGTCCCTGGCAGCCGTTCGTCCATGACCCGCCCCCGTGTTCTTGCGGACAACCATGCGCGGATTGCACTTAACGGAACCTCACTGCGATCGTCGAAAGCGTGCCCTTGGTTTTGGATTCATGAACGCTGCGTCTCAATTATCGGATCGTTAGGCACGTCGTCTGCGTCCATCGCAATCGCGTCGACGCCTCGCGCGATGCGGATTCGCGGACCAAAATCACCTGAAAATCCATCTGAGCTGTGGATAACGGGATGACACAGATATGACAGCGCGGGGCAGACGCTCGCGAATCTGCTGAGTTTACTCTCGAGGATGTTGCGAGGCTGGCCCTCCACCGCGCGTTCCTCGTGTCGCGTTTCACCATTAACCCTTAAGAGGATCCTATGGCTAAGAAAGCGAAGAAGGCGAAGAAGGCGACGAAGAAAAAGGCCAAGAAGGCTGCGAAGAAGAAGTAGCGCAGCAAGTTCTTTGCCCGGGTGGAGCATGCTCCGCCCGGGCCTCAGGTGAGGTTCAGAGATTGAAAACGGCGGGCGCGAAGCCCGCTTTTTTATTGCCTACCGCTCGGCAAGGGCGAGCTTGGCACCCAACAGGGCAAAGCCTGCCGCAAAAGAGCGGCGCAGCCAGGTCATCACGCCGGGACGGGAGATGACGCGCTCGCGCACGGAGGCCGCGCAGAGGCCGTAGACGACGAACACCACAAACGTCATGGCCATGAAGGCGCCGCTCAATTCCAGCATCCGTGCCAGAGCGGAAGCCTCATCCGCCGCGATGAACTGCGGCAGGAAGGCCAGGAAGAAGATCGAGAGCTTTGGGTTGAGGATGTTGATCAGGAATCCGGTGAGGATGACCCGACCGCTCGAGCGCTCCTTGATCTCGCTGTCGACCGCAAGCGCACCTCGCTCGCGCAGCGCCTGCCAGGACATGTAGAGCAGATAGGCGACGCCACACCATTTCAGGGCGGCGAAGGCGAGCGCGCTGGTGTGCAGCACGGCGGCAAGCCCGAGCATCGCCGCAATCATATGCGGCACGATCCCGAGCGTGCAGCCGAACGCCGCCGCCACGCTGGCGCGCGAGCCGCGCGTGAGTGCCGCAGCCAGAGTGTAGAGCACGCCGGTGCCGGGCGAGGCGACGACGATGAGCGAGGTGAGCAGGAATGACCAGGACATGCCTCGTCCCTACCACCCCTGACGCTGATCGAGAAGTCACGACACGGTAAGCCGCGCCGCCAGACGCGAAACCAGAGCGCGATTCGCCTCAGTTCAGCTGGGCGATCTCGGCTTCGCGCAGGACGTCGAGCGGCGCCCACGGTTTGGCCCAGAATTTTGCGCCGTCAGGCAAGGGCTGCATCAGTGGGCGGCCCGAGGTGACGACGACGTCGAGCTTCGGATTGCGATCTTTGGCGACGTGCGCGAGCTCCACACCGCTCATGCGGCCGGCAAGTTGCACGTCGGTCAGCATCAGGCACAGCGCGCCGGCACTCTTGTCCAGCACATGCTCGGCCGCTTCCGCACTCTCACACTGGATGACCTGGTACCCGCTCTCCTCCAGCAGGAGACAGAGCATCTCCCGTTGCATCCGGTCGTCTTCAACGATCAACGCGGTCGCTCGAAATGGCTGGGCCTGTCCCATTTGGCTGCTCCAATGCTCGAATCCGCTTTAAGTGACGTGAGTTAAGGAGGGGAGAGCCAATATGGTTCGGTTCCGGACTGAAAAAATGTACATTGAAGTTCCATTCGGGAGAGGGAGCCATCCATGACTGCGATTCCCGGCGCCGCCGCCATCACGGGCGCGGCAAGCGGCATTGGCCGTGCGCTTGCGATCGAACTGGCAAAACGCGGCTGCGACCTCGCGCTCGCCGATCGCGACGAGGCCGGATTGAATACGCTCGCTAACGAGATCGGCGCTCAGCGCAAGATCAGTCTGCATCGCGTCGACGTCAGCGATCCCAGTGACATCGCGCAATTCGCGCGTGATGCGGTCGCGTCGCATCCCGGGCTCAACATCCTCGTCAACAATGCCGGCGTGGCGCTGATGGGGACGTTCGAGGAGATCGACCAGGCGCAGATGGACTGGCTGTTCGACATCAATTTCTGGGGCGTTGTGCACGGCACCCGCGCCTTCCTGCCGCATCTGAAGACGCTGGCAGAGGCGCATATCGTCAACGTCTCCTCGATCTTCGGCATCATCGCACCACCGGGACAATCGGCCTATGCGGCGGCAAAGTTCGCAGTGCGCGGCTTCTCCGAGAGCGTGCGGCATGAGCTTGCGGTCGCGGGCAGCCCGGTCAGACTGTCGGTGGTACATCCCGGCGGCGTCGCCACGAGCATCGCGCGCTCATCGCGCACCGGCGTCGGCGTCACCGACAATGCCCGCCGCGCGCAAATGATCGACCGGTTCGAGACCGCGGCGAGGACGACGCCGAAGGACGCCGCGCTGCGCATCATCAGGGGCATCGAGCGAAACGAGCCCCGCATCCTGATCGGCAACGACGCAAGGTTCATGGACCTGTTGCAGCGCTTCCGCCCCGGCACGTATTGGGCGCCGCTGCAGCGGAAGCTGGAGAGGATGGCGAAGGGGAAGTGAGGGGCGCGATGGCGTCGCCTCACCCTCAATATCGTAGATTCCATGGGGCGGTGAGCGGGCCCTATCCGTTAGGTTTGGGTTTCCACACTCGAACCCACGGAGCGTCTGATGCAAGCATCGACCGAG
>NZ_JBEPTH010000021.1:0-86491 GCF_040549385.1 Bradyrhizobium sp. LB11.1
GAGCGCCACCAGGTCAAGCGCATCGTGGTGAAACCGGGCGGGCGGCTGTCGCTGCAGAAGCATCATCACCGCGCCGAGCACTGGATCGTGGTCCGGGGCGCAGCCCGCGTCACCGTCAACGAGACCGTGAAGACGGTGCACGAGAACGAGTCGATCTACATCCCGATGGGCGCGGTCCACCGGATGGAGAACCCCGGCAAGATCATGCTGGAACTGATCGAGGTCCAGACCGGCTCCTATCTCGGGGAAGACGACATCATCCGGATTGAAGACGACTATCAAAGGTCGTAACCAACCAACTCCGAATCATGGGATCCGAGCCTGAAAAGTCCACATTGGGCGGCTTAAGGCCCGGAGAACATGTAATTTTTTGAATCAAATCGTGTCCGGGCAGTTTTGCCGGCATTCGCCACAAATGTGGCACCCGTGCTAGAAGCGGCCCGGGGATTTGCGTTGAATCGGGGTTCGATCAGATGAGTTCCAAAGGATCACAACCGGCAAAGGCCGGCTTGCGCGTCGGCGTCATCGGCGCCGGCGTGATGGGCAGCAACCATGCGCGCGTGCTCAGTGGTCTGCCCGGCGTCAGCCTAGTCGGCGTGGTCGATCCGTCGCCGACGCATCGTACGCGTGCGATGGAACTTGCCAATTGCGCGAGCTTCGAGACGCTCGACCAGCTCTTCGCCGAAGGCGTCGATGCCGTCACCATCGCTGCGCCGACCCATCTGCATCACGAGGTCGCGCTCGCCTGTATCGCCAAGAACATCCACGTCCTGGTCGAGAAGCCGATCGCATCCACGGTGGAAGAAGGTCGCGAGATCGTCAGCGCCGCGCAAAAAGCCGGCGTCACGCTGATGGTCGGCCATGTCGAGCGCTTCAATCCGGCGGTTGCCGCCGTCAAGCAGGCCATTGCGGGCGAAGACATTCTCTCGATTGCGATCACACGCGTCGGTCCGTTCCCGCCGCGCATGTCCAATGTCGGTGTCGTCATTGATCTGGCCGTGCACGACATCGATTTAATCCGCTGGTTCACCGAATCCGACATCGTCGAAGTGCAGCCGCAGCTGTCGAGCGCGGTCGCCGAGCGTGAGGACATCGCGCTGTTGCAGTTCCGCACCGCCAACGGCGTGCTCGCCCACATCAACACCAACTGGCTGACGCCGTTCAAGGCGCGCAGCGTCACCGTCGCGACCCGCGGCAAATATGTGATGGGCGATCTACTCACGCGCCAGGTCACCGAATGCTTCGGTTTCAAGCCTGACGGCAGCTATTCGATGCGGCATCTGCCGGTCGGCCATGACGAGCCGCTGCGCGCCGAGCTGATCGCGTTCCTCAAGGCCGTTGGTAGCGGCGAGACGCCGGCGGTCACGGGCGATGAAGGCGTCGCCAGCCTCGAGATCGCGACGCAGTGCCTCGAAACGCCGTCGCGGCCCGCGGCCAAGGCGCCCGCCCGCACGGGCCCGCGCCGCGTCGCCGGCTAAACCCTTTCCATGTCGACCACGCAAGGCGCCAAGAACCAGGCCATGAACCAGCATCTGCGTTCCGAACCCATTCCCTTCATCGATGTTGCATCGCAGCGTCGCCGGCTCGGCGACACGCTCGATGCCGCCGTCAAGCGCGTTCTCGACCATTGCCAGTTCGTGAATGGTCCTGAGGTTGCTGAGCTCGAAAAGCAACTCGCGGCCTATTGCGGCGCCAAGCACGTTATCGGCTGCGCCAGCGGCACCGATGCGCTTCTCATGGTGTTGATGGCGAAGAACGTCGGTCCCGGCGAT
Organism: Bradyrhizobium sp. LB11.1; assembly: GCF_040549385.1. Taxonomy (NCBI): domain Bacteria; kingdom Pseudomonadati; phylum Pseudomonadota; class Alphaproteobacteria; order Hyphomicrobiales; family Nitrobacteraceae; genus Bradyrhizobium; species Bradyrhizobium sp. LB11.1. The sequence goes on from NZ_JBEPTH010000021.1 coordinate 1,773, forward strand.
GCGGTGTTGTGTCCGTCGTTCACCTTCATCGCAACCGCGTCGCCGGCTGCACGGATGGGCGCGACGCCTGTTTATGTCGACGTCGATGAAGCCACCTTCAACTTGAGCCCGGAGTCGCTGAAGCGCGGCATCGCGGCCGCCCGCAAGGCCGGCTTGAGGCCTGTTGCGGTCATTCCGGTCGATCTGTTCGGGCAGCCCGCGGATCACGACGCCATTGCCGAGATCGCAAAGGCCGAGGGCCTGTTCGTGATCGATGACGCCGCGCAAGGTTTTGGCGCAAGCTACAAGGGGCGCAAGCTCGGCACCTTCGGGCTCGCCACCACAACCAGCTTCTTCCCGGCAAAACCGCTCGGCTGCTTCGGGGACGGCGGCGCGGTCTTCACCGATGACGACGAACTGGCCGCCACGCTACGCAGCATCCGCGTGCACGGGCAGGGCGTCGACAAATACGACAACGTCCGCCTCGGCCTGACCGGCCGGATCGACACCATGCAGGCCGCGATCCTGATCGAGAAGCTGAAGATCTTTGACGATGAGATCGCCGCCCGCAACAAGGTCGCCGAGCGCTACGCGCGCGGCCTGTCCAACGTCGTGACCGTGCCGCGTCTCAGCCCCGGCAATACCTCAGTCTGGGCGCAGTACACGATCCGCCTGCCTGAGGGGACCGACCGCGACGGCTTTGCCGCCGCGCTGAAGGCCCAGGGCGTGCCGACCGCGATCTATTACGGCAAGTCGATGCATCAGCAGACCGCCTACAGGCAGTATCCGGTCGCCGAGGGCGGCCTGCCGGGCTGCGAGAGCCTGTCGCAGGACGTCATCAGCCTGCCGATGCACCCTTACCTGACTGAAGCCGACCAGGAGCGAATCATCGCTGCCGTGCGCGGCGCGCTTTCGGCCTGATCTGCCCTGATTTTGCAGCGAGCCCTCTCTTCCTCTAGAAGAGACGCATGCTCGGACGCATCTTCACGGTCGGTGGTTACACGCTGCTCTCGCGGCTGACGGGATTTGCCCGCGACATCATGCTCGCGGCGATCCTCGGCGCCGGCCCCGTGGCCGACGCCTTTTTCGTGGCGCTGCGTCTGCCCAACCATTTCCGCGCGATCTTTGCCGAAGGCGCCTTCAACGCCGCCTGGGTGCCGGCCTATGCCCATGTCCATGGCGAGCGCGGGGAGGGGGCAGCACGGCTGTTCGCCGACCGCATCTTCACGCTGCTCTTGGCCTCGCAGGTGGTGCTGCTGATCGTCGCCTGGCTGTTCATGCCGCAGGCCATGAGCATCCTGGCGCCCGGCTTCAGCGAGGACGCGGAGCAGCGCACGCTCGCGATCGAGCTGACCCGGATCACCTTTCCCTATTTGCTGCTGATCACGCTGGTGACGCTCTATGGCGGCATGCTCAACGTGATGCAGCGCTTTGCCAGTGCTGCGGCCGCGTCGATCTTCCTCAACGTCGCGATGATGATGACGCTGGCGCTTGCTGCCTGGTTTCCGACCGCGGGCCACGCAGCCGCCTGGGGCGTTCTGATTTCGGGCTTCCTGCAGTATTTCCTGCTCGCCGGCGATCTCGCCCGCCATGGCGGCCTGCCGCGCTTTGCTCCGCTCAAACTCGACGAAGACGTCCGGGCCTTCTTCAGGGCACTGGGACCAGCGACATTGGGCTCGATGGGCACGCAGGTCGCGCTGTTCGCCGACACCATCATCGCGACCTTCCTGCCCGCGGGCGCGCTGTCGGCGCTCTACTATGCCGACCGCCTCAATCAACTGCCGATCGGCGTCATCGGCATCGCCATCGGCACGGTGCTGCTGCCGGAGATGTCGCGGCGGATCACGGCCAACGATCATGACGGCGCGATGAAGGCGCAACGCCGCGCTTTCGACTTCACGCTGCTGTTCTCGGTGCCGTTCGTCGCGGCCTTCCTCACCGTGCCCGACGAGATCATGCGCGCGCTGTTCGCCCGCGGCGCGTTCTCCAAGGCCGATGCCGCCGCCGCCGGTGCGACGCTCGCGGCCTATGCCATCGGTCTGATCCCCTTCGTGCTGATCCGCAGCGCAGTCGCGACGTTCTATGCGCGTAAGGACACCGCGACGCCGGTGCGTGCCTCGCTGTCGGGCATCGCGGTCAACGTCGCGCTAAAGCTGGCCTTGATGGGATCGCTCGCCCAGATCGGCCTCGCGCTGGCGACCGCCGTCGGGGTCTGGACCAATCTGCTGCTGGTTCTCTTCTTCGCCGTGCGGCGCGGCTTTCTCGAGCTCGACCGGGCTTGGTTGTTGTCGCTCGCCAAATTCCTGCTGACTGGAATGATTCTCGCCGTCGCCTTCTGGCTGATCGCACGATTCAGCGGTTCTTCGCTGGGCGCGATGCACTTCCGGGACGAGGTGACGCTGGTCCTATTGGCCGTCGGGGGCACCATCGTCTATGCGCTCGCGATCCTTGTGCTGTTCGGCCGGACTTGGCTGGTCTCGCTGGTGCGCAACTAGTTTTGTGACTTCAGTGGCTCCCTCCGTCATTCCGGGGCCCGAGCCTAGCAAGGTCTGAATTCATCATCACCGGCTATCGGTTTTGGACGCGCCGCTTGGTGGCCGCGCGGTCAATCATGAGTGAATGGCGCGACGGCGCTCGAACTCAGATCGCAAGGCCGTTCTGGCCTGCTGGCATCTTCTTTCAGCATCTTTCTGGAATGCTTGATCTGGTGGACGTCAACGTTTGGTGCTTACGCCGCCCTTTCGTCGGGCACTCCGCGTTCGATTGCGCGCAGGATCATGAAATGCTCCAGCGCGATGGCGAGCCGGATCGTTTTCTCGCTGCAGCTACAAGCTTCGTCATCGATTGAAAGCAGACGTTTGGTGAGCGCTGATGACCGAAATGGCTATTGAGTTCTCAGCACACCGCGTCTCATGTGATTGAATGAGGTACCTCCTCCGAGCCATTGGCTCGATAGGTGAACTCGGCGAGTATCCAGACAAAATCGCAGTTCGTCGCGTCTCGGATTCAGCGAGTCGGGGCTTTCTGTTATCAGCAGTTTTGAAGAGGCCGAGCGGACCGCGGCAGCGGCGCGCCTGGATCTCTATTGCCGCACTCCGGAGAGGAATTCATGCGGACGTCAAGTACCCGTCGTTCCGAGACTGCAGCAATAGTCGTCCTGAAACCTGCTCTCTCGACCAACAGGCACCGCGATCTCCCACACTTGGCCTGTCCCGTCCGCCTTCTGGAGTCGCCGCAGCGACGAATGGAAAGATCAGCGCACCTTGATGAAAAAGGTTGCGCGCGTCGAACCGCAAGGGAGGGCTGACGATCATGACCACGACTCCGAGCCACATTGTCGTCCTTTCCCTGGAAAACGAGAACTACTCGGACATCGTAGGTAGTCCCCAGGCGCCTTACCTGAACTCGCTGATCGCTCAGGGGATGCTGCTCACCAACTTCTACGGTGTGACTCATCCGAGCCAACCCAATTACATTGCCCTGTTTTCCGGCTCGACGCAGGGCGTCACCACCAACGGCGCCGTTCCCCAGCTTCCGGCCAGCGTACCGACGCTGGCGAGCACGCTCGCTGCCAGCGGGTACACCTTCGGCGGTTACGCCGAAACCAATGCGGATCCCGAACGCCAGCCTTGGAGCCACTTCGCCAATTCGGCCAACACCGCTCACGACTTCAGCGCTTTTCCTCAGACCGCGGCCGGCTTTGCCAACCTTCCGACCGTCTCCTTTGTTTCGCCCAACGACGCCGACAACATGACGCCGACGAGCGACAACGGCGGCGGGATTCCGGCGGGCGACGCCTGGGTCCAGGCCAATCTCTCCGCCTACGCGGCCTGGGCGCAGGCCAACAATTCGCTGCTGATCGTCACCTTCGACGAAAACAACACCAATCCAGCGGTGAGCTACCCCAATCACGTTGCGGCGATCGTCGTCGGCGCAAGCATCCCGGCCGGGACCGTCAACGATTCTCCGGCTGATCACTATTCCCTGCTTGCCACGATCGAAAGCCTTTATGGTGCTGCGGCGATCGGCGCCAGCGCCGGCGTGCCCACGCTCAACTTCTATTCGTCGACGCCACCGACGTCGTCCGCCTCGGTCACCCTGTCATTTTCCGGAGTGTCCGATCCGTCCAACACTCCGCCCCAAAATGCGTTGGCGGTAGGGCCGAATTACATTTTCACCGCGGAGACCACTCATTACGCGATAACCGACCTCAGCGGCAATCCAATCGTATCCAACGGATCATTGTATAGCTTGTTCTCGCCGCTTGGCGTCACGCTCGACAACAACCTTCTCGACGCGCGCGCCGCCTATGACAGTTCGACCGGCCACTACGTGGTCGTCGCCACTAATTTTCAACCGGGAGTCGGGAACTTCGCCACCAATATCGATATCGCCGTGTCGATAGATAGCAATCCGAGCGACGGCTGGTATTTGGCTTCGATCGACACGTCCAACGGCGCCACGACCCAATCGGACATGCCCTATCTGTCGGTCAGCAACGGCAAAATCTACATCTCCACGCCCGAGTTTCTGGACGCGGGAGGCGGCTACAACAACGGCGAATTCGTCGTCAACGAAAGCAGCGTCATAGCCGCTGCAAACACCGCGATCACGCCTGATGCCAGCACTAGCGTGCCTGGGATCGGCGGCATCATGCGCAATATCGCCTGCGACAACGGGGTGACCTACTATTTGAGCGCCTATTCGACCGCCAGGGAGACCGCGCTCACATATCAAACCTACGATCCGACGCACGGCTTCAGCGGGACCCAAACGCTCTTCCTTGGCGACGCCGATGTGGGCGGAAGCGGCCACACCGCTGCGCAGTTGGGCACGACGAAGACGCTGGACATTGGCGACGGGCGCATCCAGGGCCTTGCCTACACCTCCTCCGGAGGACACAACTACGTCTACGGCGTGAGCGAAGCCATGCCGAGTGCGGGGGGGCTCGCGCAAATCGAGTGGTTCAAGCTCGATGTCACCGATCCCACGAATCCGCAATATGTCATCGGGAACGTCATTTCCGGCGCGTCCATCGGCACGGGTGTCGCCGTGTTCACCCCTTCGATTGCGGTCGACCAGAACGGCGACGTGCTCATCAATTTCTCGGCCTCCGGGCCGAACATATACCCTTCCGACTATTATACGGTGCTCGGCGCCGGCGCTTCCGACTTCACCACGCCGACGCTTTACCAGGCGAGCAGTACGTATTTCGATTCCGGTGCTCTGAACGACCAGCGCTGGGGCACCTATTCGACCGCTATCGCCGATCCGAACAACCCGAACGGGTTCTGGATATCGAATGAATATGTCGCCAACGGATGGTGGCAAACGGCAGTAGCTCAGGTCAGCGTCCATCCGGATACGACGGCGCCGGTCCCGCCGACCGGTCTGTCGCTCGACGCGACGACCGACAGCGGTATGATCGGCGATGGCATCACCGGCTTTGCGCACGTCAAGATCGACGGCACAGCCGAGCGCGGCAGCGCGGTGACGGTGTACGATAGCAACGGCACGACCGTGCTCGGCACGGGCACTGCGGATCTGACGACTGGTGCGTTCAGTATTACGACATCGGCGCTAGCCGAGGGCACGCACAATATCACCGCGAAAGCGACCGATGCTTGGGGGAATACGAGCACTTCGTCTGCCGTCCTTGCCGTTACGATGGACACCACCATACCGACGGGCGGTGCGCCTGATCTGATCGCGGCGTCCGACACAGGTTCATCGAGCACTGACAACATCACCAACCAGACGGCGCCGACGTTCCAGGTGGCGCTCGGTGCAAGCGTGCAGGCGGGCGATACTGTCGAGTTGAAGCTTGGTGGAATATCACTGACGCATCCCGTGCTGCATACCATCACGGCAGGTGAGGTCACGGCTGGTTCTGTGCAGTTAACCGTGACAGCCGGCGATCTGGGCGCGGACGGCACGAAGTCGATCACCGCGGTCTTCGCCGATGCAGCCGGAAATTCATCGACTGCCCCTGCGCTGGCATTCACGCTCGACACCACGGCGCCGACGGGCGGCGCGCCCGATCTCATCGCGGCGTGCGATACCGGTTCGTCGAGCACGGATAATATCACCAAGGATACCGCGCCGACGTTCCAGGTGGCGCTCGATCCAACCGTGCAGGCAGGCGATACGGTGGAGTTGAAACTTAATGGAGCATCGCTGACGCATCCCGTTCTGCACACCATCACCGCAGGCGAGGTCGTGGCCGGCTCCGTGCAGTTGACCGTGACGGCCGGCGATCTTGGCGTGGACGGCACGAAGTCGATCACCGCGAGCTTTGCCGATGTGGCCGGAAATTCATCAACTACGGTGGCGCTGGCAATCACACTCGACACTACGATCGCGACCCCGACTGTGGCATTGACCAACGATAGCGGCAGCTCAAACACCGACCACATTACCGGGAACGCCGCGCTGACCGTCAGCACGGCAGCCGGTGATGTCAGCCGCAGTTACTCAGTGGATGGCGGGCCGCTGGCGGCGACCTACATCGCTCCGACAGTCGACGGCAACCACACCGTGGTGGTGACCGACACCGACATCGCCGGCAACACCGCTAATGCCAGCATTGCCTTCACGCTGGACCAACCGGTGGTGACGGCGGTATCAGCGAACGTTGCCGCGAAGGCAGGTCAATCGTTTGCGATCTCAAGCCTCTTCGGAGCAAGCGATTCCGACGGCGATGCTCTGACCTATCTGATCTATGACGGCACCACGACAGCCGGTCATGGCCATTGGGTGGTGGACGGGACGGTGGTGCCGCAGGCCACGCCCTATTGGGTGTCGCAGGCGCAGCTCGCACACACGTCGTTCGTGGCCGGGGCAATGGACACTTCCGACGATATCCGGATGGTCGCCTATGACGGCCACGTTTATTCCGGCGATGGGGTCTGGACCAAAGCGCTGGTCAACGTGGCGAATTCCGCGCCGGTGATGACCTTGCCGGACGGCGCCAATGTGGCGGCGGCTCCCGGCTCATCGCTGGCGGCCAACGGCCTGTTCGGCGCCACCGATGCTGATGGCGATGCGCTGAGCTATCTGATCTACGACGGCACGACGACGGCCGGTCACGGCCATTGGGTGGTGAACGGCAACGTCGTGCCGCAGGCGACCCCCACTTGGGTGACGCAAGCGCAGCTCGCACAGACGACGTTCGTGACGGGAACGATCGGCGTCACCGACGATGTCCGCATGATCGCGTATGACGGGCAAGCCTATTCGGGCGGCGGGGTGTGGGCCAAGGTGAGCGTGCTCGCGGCGGATTCTCTGCCGCAGATGACCTTGCCGAGCGGAAGCAGCGTGTCGACGACCGCTGGCCATGCGCTCTCAATCAGCAGCCTGTTCAGCGCCACCGATGCCGATGGGGATATGCTGAGCTATCTGGTCTATGACGGCACAACGACGGCCGGTCATGGCCATTTCGAGGTAAATGGGACCGTGGTGCCGCAGACGACCCCGTTCTGGGTCACGCAGGCCCAGCTCTCACAAACAACGTTTGTGGCGGGAGCCGCGGGCAGTTCCGATGATGTTCGTATGATCGCCTATGACGGCCACGCCTATTCTGGCAATGGGATTTGGTCCAAAGTACAGGTCAACGCCGGAACGAGCGCCGCGCCGGCCGCGTTGAATGTTGTCAGCAGCGCCGGGTCGAGCGACTCCTTCGATTTTAGTCGCCTGCACAGTTCGCCGACAGCGTCAACAACCGCGGACACGTTCCAGCTTGTCGACCCAACCGCCCCCGGTGCATTCAATTTCGATACGCTCGATGGGCATCAGGGAGTATTGGCGAGCGCCGTCCACGACGACGCGGCAGCGCTTTCCGTGCATCCAATTGGCAGTCTGGGCGGGGTTCCCAGCGATTGGCATCTCATGTAAAATGGGATTTCCGGGGGCAAGGAGCATCACAAGGCTTTTGTGAGATTGCAAAAGCCCGTTCGATCGTGGACAGATGCAAGTTGCTCCATCGGGCGCCTTTTTGCATGATGTAGCAATGAGTGTGACGCCCTGCGGCCATAGGCAGCACGTCGAAGATACAAACGTGACAAGCCTGAGAGATTATCTGGTCACCGCGACTTGAGCGGGCATTCCATCGCGGGCGGCATCGCCATCGGCACGGTGCTGCTGCCGGAGATGTCGCGCGGCGGATCACGGCCAACGATCATGACGGCGCGATTTCGTTGGTGCGCAACTAAATTAAGGTGCGAGCGGGTGCTCGCCTCCAGGGTGCAATCGACATCCGCACATCTCTTGATTTTGCGCAATTGCCGTGGTATGAGTGCTCCATGATTAAATCGTCGCGCAAAGTCAACTTCTCGCACATGACCCGCTTCGGCTGGGCCGTGGAAGGAGTCGTGCGCTAGCAATTCGACGACGACATCTTTTCCACCAGGCCCCGCCGGCATCGGACGGGGCCTTTTTGTTTGGCCACGCTCCCTGCCGGCACAACAGCAGGAGCATGCGATGCCACCTCAACTGACGAACATGTCACCCGGGATTGAGGGCGCAGCCGCAAGGCGCGGCCTCAACCTCTCCATCGTGCAGGCGAAGGACGCGATCGACCAGGCTTTGGCAGCACGCCTCAAGGCGTCCGCTGCAGCGCTGGACGACACTTTGCCGGACAAGGATGCTGCCGGTCCACCGGCCGCATCGACGCGAAGCATCCTGGGCATTCTCAGGCAATATTGGCTCGCGTTTCTGGAACGGCGCCAGAACCGACAGCTAACCTTGCAGGACCTGAGTGACAGGGAACTGATGGATATCGGTCTGACGCGCGGCGAGATCGACCACCTCACGCCTCAGCGAGCGATCGATACGCTGAGAGACAGCACGTGGTATCTATTGAGCCGCGGTGGGATGTAAATGATCAACTGCGAGCGTGGACGTGCATTCTGAGAGCAAGCGGCGGTCAGTCACGGCGGCTGCTTGTTCTCACGTGCTGTGGTTCGTCGTATAGCCGCAGCATCAAACCTTGCGCGCGGTGGCGACGTATTGCGCCCCCAGGGGCAACCAGCCGAGTTTGTTCTCAAACGGCCGCAGCCGGGCAAGGGCGCGAGGAAAAAACAGATTGTACTGGATGCGCGATGAAGCCCAGCCGGCGGCTTGCAGCCGCTTCGCCAGATCTCGGGCGAAAATCAGCCTGGCGTTCTCGTCGAACGGACAAGTATTCACAGCATGCACCGTGAGTGGGTTCAGCGGATTATGCTCGAAAATGGCAATCAGGCCGCCCGGCCGCGTGACGCGATGCAATTCCCGCAACCACGTCAGGTGCTCGCGGTGCGGGATATGGTGGAACACGCAGGCTGAAAACGCCACGTCGAAGCTGTCGGCCTCGACCGGAATCCGGTTGTTCTCGATCAGCACGCAACTGCCGGCTTCGGGGTACCGCTGCCGGCCCAATGCGAGGCTGCGTTCGCTGACATCGGACGAGGTCAGCGCCGCCTCAGGAAAATAACGCCGGAAATACGGAATCGAATTGCCGATCCCGGAACCGAAATCGCAAATCCTGTTCACCTCGATGCCGGCGCGATCGACGATCTCCCGGAACGCCTTGATCTTGTACTCCGCGAAATATTCCGGGCCCTCGCCGGTCACCGCGATGTTCTCGCGATGCTGGTCCTCATAGGCGTCGGCGAAGCGATCGAATTCGGCCTTGTCCATACGGCGATCCAGCGATCCGGCGTTTTGATTGAATATCGGTATTGGCCTGCCCGAATCATGCATCAGGCGATCTAAAAATTGATGAACAATTAACCGGACTTCGCCGAATATCGGCGGCAGGAATCGGACCGATTCACCCTCTGACAGGCTGGCTGATAGATGGACCTTCAGGACGAGACGCCGCGCCCTGGAAAGATGTTCCTGTCGATCGTTGTGCCCTGCTACAACGAGGAAGAGGGCCTGCGCGAATTCCACCGCCAGATGGTTGCGGCGGCGCGCGCGCTGTGCGGCGCAAAGTTCGAGCTGATTTTGGTCGATGACGGATCGACGGACAACACCTGGAAGATCATCAACGAACTTCTGGCGGAGGACCGCAACGTCGTCGCGGTCCGGCTCGCGCGAAATCATGGCCATCAACTGGCGCTCACCGCCGGACTTTCGACCGTGCGCGGCGACCTCGTGCTTGTCATCGACGCCGACCTGCAGGACCCGCCGGAACTCCTGACGCCGATGTACGAGATGATGGCGCGCGAAGGCGCCGACGTCGTCTACGGCATGCGGCGAAGCCGCGCCGGCGAAACCCGTTTCAAGAAGCAATCGGCGGAAGCGTTCTACCGCCTGCTCGCCAAAGTCACGCGCGTCCATATTCCCGTCGACACCGGCGATTTCCGCCTGATGAGCCGACGGATCTCCGACCAGCTCGTGCAGATGCCGGAGCATGACCGCTTCATCCGCGGCATGGTGGCATGGCTCGGCTACAAGCAGGTTGCCTACGAATACGACCGCCATCCGCGATTCGCCGGCACCACCAAATATCCGCTGGTGAAGATGATCGGTTTTGCTGCCGACGCGCTGATCAGTTTTTCGATGGTGCCGTTGCGGATCGCGACCTATGTCGGCGCCCTGTTGACGACTCTGCTGACCTTTGTCGGTATCGCGGCGGTGATTGGCTGGGTGTTCTCCGGCACCGTGCCCGGCTGGACCAGCTTGACGCTCTTGGTCGTCATGATCTCCTCTGTGCAGCTCCTCGTGCTTGGGCTGATGGGCGAATACATAGGCCGCATCTATATCCAGTCGAAGAACCGCCCGCTGTTCTTGATCTCGCATATCCACCGCCGCGGCCGGCTGCCGCACGGTGCGGACCCGGCAACCGATCTGGAGCGGGCGCCGTTCAGGACCTTGCTCGCGCAATCCGGGCCGGAGGCGCGGACACAGCTTCACGACGAGGTGCCCTGATGAAGGCCATCCTCAACCATCCCGTGCTCTATCAGGTCTACCAGAACGCCGGCGGTTTTTTCGGCGCGCGGGTCAAGGCGATCGCGGATTATCTCACGCTGCGGCCGGGCATGCGGGTGATCGATATCGGCTGCGGGCCCGGCTACATTCTGCGTCATCTGCCCGATGGAATCGACTATACCGGCTTCGACATCGACCAAGCCTATATCGCATATGCGCAGCGTGCATTCGGCCATCTCGGTATCTTCCACTGTCGCCATTTCGATGCCGCTGCCGCGCAGGAATTTGCCGGCGCCGACGTCGTCATGATGAATGGCGTGCTGCATCACGTCGCCGACGCGGATCTGAAAACCACGCTTGTCGATATCAGGGACGTGCTCAAGGCGGACGGCGTGCTGTTCACGCTCGACGGCTGCTATAGCGAGGGGCAGTCGCGCATCGCAAGATGGCTGCTGGACAATGACCGCGGCGAATTCGTCAGGGATCACGCCGGCTACGATCAGGTGCTGCGCGGCGCTTTCGGCAAGGTAAATCTCGCGATCCGCGACGATTATTCGCGTGTGCCCTACACGTTCATTATCGGCGTCTCGCGGAAATAGCGCCGGCCGGAAGGACTAGTCGTTCCGCTGCAGCAGGTCGATTCCTTCCACCGAACGCACCAGCGTATAGGGTTTAAGCAACACTGACAGCTCGGCGTCGGCGCGCGCCCAATCGCCCCATCCGTCGCGAAGATTATCGACCAGCACGATATCCGGCGGCATCTTTCGGAAATCCTGGATCAGCCAGTTGCGCTCCAGCGCCAGATAATCCTTCAACCTCGCGTCGGTCGCCGCATCGACACGAGTCTTCTCGCGCGTCAGCCGCACGAATTCGCGGATCCACAGATTCTCCTGCCGGGACACCCAGGTGCCGCCGATGTCGCGCACCAGCGGATGGCCGATGGCGGCCTCGCCGCTCAGCACCAGGATCCGGGGATGTGGCTTGAGGGCGGCGACCGCTTCCGCAACAGGCCCGACATAGACATTGCCGTTGAACCATTGCGCGCCGAACAAATAGGTCGCGGCCAGGACCAGCGGCGCCGCCAGGCCAAAGCGGCGGCGCGATGGCGCCTCGTACTCGACCAGCAACGCGTATCCCATCGCGAGCATGGCGACCGCCACCATCGGATAGGAATGATAGGCCCAGCCGCGCCGCTGCAGGAAAAACGAGATCGCAAATCCGCTCGCGGACAGAACGGCCGCGAGCAGCAGCGAGTCGGGCGTTCGTTCCCATGTCGTCAACAGCACCGACAGCATCGCGATGGCGAAGAGCAGCGAGGCCGCATTCAGGAAGATGACGGAGAGCGGCATCGACCAGGACAGATACGTGTCGCGCACCAGCGGATAGGTCACCGTGAAATATTCGGGATAGAGGAGGTAGGTGCCGACACTGATGGCGGCGACCAGCACCCCCGCGATGATGTTTTCCGGTGCAAACAACACAAGCCACGAACGCGCGCGAACGGCGCTCGCCAGGATGCACAACCCCACCGGCACAGCGAAGAACGGCTTGAAGGCGAGCGTGATCCCGGCTCCCAAGCCGGCAATCAGGATCGCCCACAGCGGAACCGAAAGGCGATCGCTGCGCAACGCATAAACCGCGAGCGCGGGCAGGAAGGTCAGCGCTGCTATATGTTCGCGCTGGCCGAACACGTGCATCGGCAAGATGGTGACGACGGCCACGGCCCAGATCGCAAATGGTCCCCAGTTCGCCTGAGCCCATGCCGGCGACAGCCGCACGATCCGCGACACGGCATAGAGCGAAGCCATCGCCAGCAGCAGAAGCTGAGCATCGATGACGTGTCGCGGATCGATGCCGAGCAGGCGGCCCAGCGCAACGCCGGGCAGATAGGCAAACGCCGCCATCGGCGGATTGATCTCGATGATATCGCGATAAAGATGCTGGCCGTCCAGCATACGCTCGCCGACCACGAGCAGCCAGCTGACATCGGTATTGAGCGGAACGATCTGCCGCATCAGGATCGCGAGCCCAAACACGGCGCCGATCAGCAGCCAGGGCATCGGGGCCGGCCGCTCGCGGTCGTGCGGGCTGACGCGCGCCTGGCGGGAAGCGTCTCCGATCTCAGAACTCATCTCCGAACTCATCTCCGAACTTATGGGCCTATCCTGCGAGGAAGCGCACCCACGCTAACCGAGGTGCGTTAACGAGTGGCTTTCGGGCAAGATGCGGCCCGGTCGCCCGAAGACCTCTATGGCAATTTGAGGGCCTGATTGAACGGACGCAGGGCGTGGAAAGCCCGCGCAGGCACGGCGCTGCACGATCTCTACGCATGGCATTTACGGACGACAAATTGCTAAAGCCATTTGCGCTCCCCCTCGTTCCACGGCAATATGCCGGCAAAACAACCATAGGACGGGAAAAAAGAATGGCGGCTCCCATCAAGTTCGGCGTTGGCCAAAGCGTGTTGCGCAAGGAGGACGACGCGCTGATCCGCGGCAAGGGCCGCTATACCGACGATTATGCGCCGCAGGCTGCTTTGCGCTGCCTGATGCTGCGCTCGCCGCATGCGCATGCCAAGTTCACCATCGATGCGGGCCGCGCCCGTGCGCTTCCCGGCGTTGCGCTGGTTCTGACCGCCGCCGATGTCGCGGATCTCGGCAACCTGCCATGCCTGTTCAATCTCGAGACCGATCCCTTCACCGGCCCGCCTTACCCGATCCTCGCCAAGGACGAGGTGCGGCATGTCGGCGATTCCATCGCTTTCGTCGTTGCTGAGACCATCGACCAGGCTCGCGACGCGATCGAGGCGATCGACGTCAAATGGAGCCCGCTGCCGTCGGTGACCGGCGTCGTCAACGCCATCAAGAAGGGCGCGCCGCAGGTCTGGCCGGACAAGGCCGGCAATGTGTTGTTCGATGTTTCGATCGGCGATAAGGCCGCGACTGAAGCAGCGTTTGCCAAGGCGCATACGGTCGCCGAGATCTCTATCGTCAATCCGCGCGTGGTCGCTAGCTTCATGGAGACGCGTGCGGCGGTCTGCGAGTACGACGCCAAGAACGATCATCTGACGCTGACAATCGGCAGCCAGGGCAGCCACCGGTTGCGCGACATCCTCTGCCAGAACGTGCTCAACATCCCGACCGACAAGATGCGCGTGATCTGCCCTGACGTCGGCGGCGGCTTTGGCACGAAGCTGTTTCCCTATCGTGAATACGCCCTGGTGGCGGTCGCAGCGCGTAAGTTGAAGAAAGCGGTGAAATGGGCGGCCGACCGCTCCGAGCATTTCCTGGGCGACGCGCAGGGTCGCGACAACGTCACCACCGCGAAGATGGCGCTGGCTGAGGACGGCAAGTTCCTGGCGATGGATTGCGACCTGATGGGCGACATGGGCGCCTATCTCTCGACCTTCGGGCCCTACATCCCGCATGGCGGCGCCGGCATGCTGCCGGGCCTCTACGACATCCAGGCCTTCCACTGTCGCGTGCGGACCATCTTCACCAACAGCGTGCCGGTCGATGCCTATCGTGGCGCGGGCCGGCCTGAGGCGGCCTATGTCATCGAGCGGCTTGTAGATGCCTGCGCGCGAAAACTCGACACGACGCCGGACGCGATCCGCCGCAAGAATTTCATCCAGCCGAAGGCGTTGCCCTACAAGACCGCAACCGGCAAGGTTTACGATTCCGGCGACTTCGCCGCACATCTCAAGCGCGCGATGGAGATCGGCGACTGGAAGGAATTTTCCAAGCGCGCCAAGGCGGCCAAGAAGAATGGCCTGATCCGCGGCATTGGGCTTGCGAGCTATGTCGAGGTCTGCGGCACGATGGGCGAGGAGACCGCCAATGTGCGGATGGACCCCAATGGTGACATCACCGTCCTGATCGGCACGCAGTCGAGCGGGCAGGGCCACCAGACCGCCTACGCGCAGATCGTCGCCGAGCAGTTCGGCGTTGCGCCTGAGCGCGTGCACGTCCACCAGGGCGATACCGCCATGATCGCCACGGGCCTCGGCACCGGCGGCTCGGCCTCGATTCCCTCAGGCGGCGTCAGCGTCGAGCGCGCCACGCGCGATCTCGGCCAGAAGCTCAAGGAGATCGCGGCGCAGGCGCTGGAAGCCAGCGCCGGCGACCTCGAGATATCGGAAGGCGTGGTGCGCATCGCCGGCACCGATCGTTCGATTTCGTTCGCCGATCTCGCCAACCGGCCTGGCGCAGATCCTTCGAAGCTGAATGCGAGCGCCACCTTCGCCAGTGCCGACGGCACCTATCCCAACGGCACGCATGTTGCGGAAGTCGAGATCGATCCGGCCACCGGCATCATCAAGATCGTCAATTACGTGATCGTCGACGATTTCGGCAAGACGCTCAATCCGCTGCTTTTGGCGGGCCAGGTGCATGGCGGCGCCATGCAGGGCATCGGCCAGGCGCTGATGGAGCAGGTGGTCTACGGCGCGGGCGACGGCCAACTCATTACCGCAACCTTCATGGACTATGCGCTGCCGCGCGCAGCCGACGGCCCGTCCTTCGTGTTCGAGACCAACAACATTCCCTGCACCACCAACCCGATGGGCGTGAAGGGAGCGGGCGAGGCTGGCGCGATCGGCTCGTGTCCAGCCGTCGTCAACGCCATCGTCGACGGGCTTTGGCGCGAATACAAGATCGACCACATCGACATGCCGGCGACACCAGAACGTGTTTGGATCGCGATCAACGAGCACCATCGCCGCCACAGCCTGTAAAGCGTGGCGCCTGCGGCGGGAATAATCGCCCGCCGCCGGGTTCTAACCATGAATGATCCTCCCCCAAGCCGACTCGCCAGCCGGAGAAACACGCCGATGAAACGTACATTGATTGTTGCGGGCTCCCTGCTTCTGGGTGCGGGCGCCGTGATGGCGCAGCAGGACATTGCCGTGCAGCAGGACAATCTGATGCGCTCGCAGGCCAAAAGCCTCTACACCGTCATTCTGAAGATGACCAAGGGCGATATCCCCTACAACCAGAAGGCCGTCGACGAGGCGATCGCCAATCTCGAGACCGACGTCGCCAAGATCGCGAAGACGTTCGAGGTCAATCCCAAGCAGGACGTGGTCAACGCGACCTACGGGGCGTCGCCAAAAGTCTGGCAGAACAAGGCCGATTTCGACTCCAAAATCCCGCCAGTGCAAAAGGCGATCGCGGACGTCAAGGGCAAGATCACCAATGTGGCGAGCCTCAAGGCCGCCTACACGGCGGTCAACGACCGCTGCACCGACTGTCACGAGACGTATCGGCTGAAGCTGAAGTAGCAGTTGCAGTTCGTAGCCCGGATGGAGCGCAGCGAATTCCGGGTGAGCTGTCGACGCGGATAGGCCTGTCCCGGATTGCGCTTCGCTCCATCCAGGCTACGGCAACTCATCAGCAATTTCTTCTCCCATGGCCTGACGGATCGCCGTTAGAACGACTATGTTTGCTCGCGCCGTCGCGGCGTTGATGCCTCACGATGTCAGAGTTTCGACGCGCGGCGGCGATCTCAGGCAACAGCGAGACAGGCCATGGCAAAACCGTTTCCGTCAAAAACCCATATCGGCAACCATATGCTGCATCCGGAAACGCTGATGCTGACCTATGGCTACGATCCGCAGCTGTCGGAAGGCGCCATCAAGCCGCCGGTGTTTTTGACGTCGACCTTCGTGTTCAAGACAGCCGAAGACGGGCAGGACTTTTTCGACTACGTCGCCGGGCGCCGCGAGCCGCCGGAGGGCATGGGTGCTGGCCTCGTCTATTCGCGCTTCAACCACCCCAACAGTGAGATCGTCGAGGACAGGCTCGCGGTCTACGAGCGCACCGAGAGCTGCGCCCTGTTCTCATCCGGCATGGCGGCGATCTCGACTGCGATTCTGGCCTTCGTCCGCCCCGGCGACGTGATCTTGCACTCCCAGCCGCTCTATGGCGGCACGGAAACGCTGTTGACCAACACGCTGGCACGGCTCTCGATTGGCGCAGTCGGCTTTGCCGACGGCATCGACGAAGCGGCGGTCAACCAGGCCGCGGAGGAGGCGATGCGCAAGGGGCGGGTTTCGATGATCCTGATCGAGACCCCAGCCAACCCGACGAACGGCCTGGTCGACATCGCGTTGATGCGCCGCGTCGCCGACACCATCGGAAAGGCCCAGGGCCACACGCCGATCATCGCTTGCGACAACACGCTGCTCGGTCCCGTGTTTCAGCGGCCGATCGAGCAAGGCGCCGACCTCTCGCTGTACTCGCTGACCAAATATGTCGGCGGCCATTCCGACCTGATTGCGGGTGCCGCGCTCGGCACCAAGGCGATCATGAAGGGCGTCAAGGCGCTGCGCGGCGCCATCGGCACCCAGCTCGATCCGCATTCCTGCTGGATGATCAACCGCTCGCTCGAGACCTTGAGCCTGCGCATGGAGAAGGCGAACAGTAACGCGCTTCTCGTGGCCGACTATCTGCGCGACCACGCCAAGGTGGCCAAGGTGCACTATCTCGGTCATCACGAGGAGACCTCGCCGGCCGGACGAGTGTTCGCGCGGCAATGCCTCGGCGCGGGATCGACATTCTCGTTCGACATCGTCGGCGGCCAGGCGGCGGCGGAGAAATTTCTCAACGGCTTGCAGATCTTCAAGCTCGCGGTCAGCCTTGGCGGAACGGAATCGCTGGCAAGCCTGCCCGCGACGATGACCCATTCCGGCGTCCCCGCCGACATCCGCCGCAAGATCGGCGTGCTCGATTGCACGATCCGGCTGTCGATCGGCATTGAAAATCCGTCGGACCTGATCGCGGATCTCGAGCATGCACTGAGCGCGGCCTGAACGCTACTCAAAGCGGATTGGACGTGCGGCATGCCGACATGATGGCCGCAGCAGCCTCGTTGCTCTGCGCGCCCGAGAGCTGCCGCACGAGGCAGACATAATAGCCTTTGCTGGACGCATTCAGCAGGGAGTCGCCATTGACCACGAGCCAGTTGCAGGCCGAGCGGATATACTGGACCGCAAGCGGCGATCTCGTATCGCGGATGGCGGACAGCTCGCATTGAGCCTGCCTTTCCATGTCGGTTTGCGCGACGACCGGTCCAGAGAATGCAAGAACCGTGGCGGCAACGACAACGCCCGCGAGACGATGCAATGGTGTAAGAGCAGGCTTCCGGCAGGTCCCCAGGTGCGATAATTTATCTGAGAAGGCGGGATCATTCGCGTCGGGAGTGGTCATGTTGCGCCCCTTTCTCTGGAGGCGATCATAAAGCGTCAGATCGACGGGACAATGGCCGGTGTCATCATGCAGCCAAGGTCCTGATGACCGAGTCTTCCCGGCTGTCGCAGCTTCGCGCGCGCGTCGTCGAGCGGGCCCGGGGCCCTTACGCCCACACGAGGTGATCCTCAGGAGCCATCAGGTCGCTGTGAGCAAGCGTCCAGCCTGACACGCTCCGCCGGAATCGAAAAGGCCGAACGCTGCTGCGCCCGGCCTTCGCCGAAAAAGTTGCTGTGAAACTTACTTGGTCACCTGGCCGCGGATTTCGCCACCCGGATTGGCCGCGGTGTGAATGTTGACGTAGAGCTTGCCGGCGAGCAGGTCGGCGGCCTGCGCGTCGGTCAGCGTCGCCGAGCCTTCGGCCGGGCTGTTGGCGGCACCCGGGATCGGCACTGCGACGCCGGCGTTCTTGCCGGTCTCGGCCGGGCCGTGGAAATGCGCGGCGGTGGCGGGACCGGAGAGGCCGGAATAAGTCAGCTTCCAGGACAGCTTCTTGGTGGCGGCGTCATAGTCGAGATCGGCCTTGCCGGTGCCGCTGCTGGTGGTGGCGGGGACTTCGGACTTGCCGTCCAGCGTCGCCTTGAGTTTCTCCGCGCTGGCCGAGCCTGCGAACGCGACGGCGGCTCCGAGCGCCAGCGTGGCAAAAAGCGCTTTGTTCATGGGTCTCTCCCTGTTGACGCCTGATTGCTGTCAACTTGCAAACAGTGCGGTTCCGACTTTATTCCCGGATTCCGATCAAACCATCTAAATTATTCGTGGCTGGAGCGGCTGCGGGATGATCCGTAAATTCGTCCGAGCCCGATGGGATCCTCCATGCTGCGACGAACAATTTATGTCATTCTGATTACCGCCGTCGCAGCCTTAGCCATCTACTGGTGGCTGACCGCGCCGACCGCGCTCGCCCTGCCGGCGCCGACGCGCGGGCCTGATCTCGCCAATGGGCAGGAGCTGTTCAATGCCGGCGGCTGCTCGTCCTGCCATGCCGTGCCCAACCAGCCCGACCGCCTGCGGCTCGGCGGCGGCCTGGCGCTTGGCTCGCCGTTCGGGACATTCTATGCCCCGAATATTTCGCCTGATGCCGCCGACGGCATCGGCCGCTGGAGCGAGGCCGATTTTGTCAACGCGGTGATGCGCGGCATCTCGCCCGAGGGTACGCACTACTTCCCGGCGTTTCCCTACACTTCCTATCACATTGCGAAGGTCGACGACGTCCGCGATCTCTTTGCGTACCTGAAAACGCTGCCGCCCGTGTCCGGCCGCGTGCGCGACCACGATCTGCCGTTTCCCTTCAACATCCGCCGCAATGTCGGCATCTGGAAATTGCTGTTCATGGATGTCAGGCCGTTCATGCCGGATGCAAAGCGTTCCGCGCAGTGGAATCGCGGTGCCTATCTCGTCAACGGTTTTGGACATTGCGCCGAGTGCCACAGCCCGCGCAATTTTCTCGGTGGCGTCATCACCGCGCAACGCTTCGCCGGCGGCCCCAATCTCGAAGGCGAGGGCTGGGTGCCGAACATCACGCAGAAGGGTTTAGGTAGCTGGAGCGAGAAGGATATTGCCGACTTCCTCGAGACCGGCGACATGCCCGAAGGCGACAGCGCATCGGGCTCGATGCGGCCGGTGATCAAGAACCTCGCGCAGCTCAAGCCCGAGGATCGCGCCGCGATGGCCGCCTATCTGAAGTCGCTGCCGCCGATCGACGGCCCGACGCCGCCCAAACGCAAGGAGGGTGGCGGCTGAAGCAGGCCAACTGCGCAACATCGCGGCTTGCGCCAATCGCGCCTGCTATTTGGCCCCAAACGCCTTGAAGGTGATGATGGTGAGCGTGTCCTGGATGCCGGGCAGCACCTGCACCTTCTCGTTGATGAAGTGGCCGATGTCGGTGTCGTTGTCGACATAGAACTTCACCAGCAAATCGTAATGGCCGGCCGTGGAGTAGATCTCTGAGGCGATCTCGGCTTCGGCAAGCGCATTGGCGACCGTATAGGACTGGCCAAGCTTGCATTTGATCTGGACGAAGAAAGGAACCATTGCAGTCACTCCGAAGGCATATCTGGCCGCCAGTATAGGCCAAAATCGGCCGGATCTGGCAAGCGGACTTGCCGGGGCGCGGGAGTAAGCCCGCGCGCAAATACCGGTTTTGCCCTACGAAATCACCGTCACCGCGGCGAATGCGTCCCTGAGCCGCTGGGCGAGCTCGGCCTTGCGATAGGGCTTGGTCAGCACGACGGCCTGCGCCTGCGCGCGGCCCTGCTCGACCAGGGTCTCCAACGCATAGCCGGAGGTGAACAGCACCGGCAGGCCGGGTCGAATCCGCCGGGCCTGATCGGCGAGCTCCCAGCCGCTCATCCCGCCGGGCATGACGATATCGGTGAACAGCATGTCGATGCCGGCATCGGTGCGCAGCCGTTGCAGGGCCTCCTGGCCGTTGACGGCGGCGACGACGCGATAGCCGAGCGCTTCCACCCGGAGGATGACCGAGGAGCGCACGAACGGATCGTCCTCGGCGATCAGGATGGTCTCGTGGCCGCGCGGCGCGGCCTCTTCGCTCTCCAGCACGTCGGCCGGCGATTGTCCGCCGCCGGCGCGCGGCAGGTAGATACGGACCGTCGTGCCCAGGCCCTGTTCGCTATAGATCGAGACATGGCCGTCGGATTGTTTTGCGAAGCCATAAACCATGCTGAGACCGAGCCCTGAGCCCTTGCCGACCTCCTTGGTGGTGAAGAACGGCTCGAACGCGCGCTCGATGACCTCTGGCGTCATGCCTTCGCCATCGTCGGTGATGGAAATCAGCGCGTAGGCGCCGGATGCTACTTCCGGGTGCAGGGCGCGATAATCCTGGTCGATCCCGGCGAGCTCCGTGCTCAGCGTCAGATGTCCGCCGGATGGCATGGCGTCCTGCGCGTTGAGCGCAAGGTTCAGCACCGCGGATTCGAGCTGGGCGCGGTCGGCAAAGGCCTGGATGGTGTCAGGACCGAACGCCGTCTTGATCTCGATGTTTTCGCGCAAGGTGCGCTTGAGCAGCTTGAGCATGGACCCCAGCAGCTCACGGCAATCGATCGCTTTTGGCTGGAGCAATTGGCGGCGGCTGAATGCCAGCAGTCGTTGCGTCAGCTCCGCGCCGCGTTCGCCGGACTCGCAGATGTCGTCGGCAAATTGTCGCAAATCGGGCTGCGCCTTGAGTTGTTCGCTGAGAAGCTCGGCGTTGCCGATGATGACAGTGAGGAGATTGTTGAAGTCATGGGCGATGCCGCCGGAAAGCTGGCCGACAGTCTCCATCTTTTGCGCTTGCTGGAGCTGCTGCTCGGTCAGCTTGCGCGCGGTCAGATCGTGAACAATGCCGACATAAATCAGCTCGCCGTCTTGCCAGGCTTGGCCCACCGACAGATCCATCGGAAAGCTCGATCCGTCCTTCCGCAGGCCTACGGTTTCCCCGGTTGCGAAACGTGGCGCATGACCAAGGGATGAGGGCCTCTCTTTGTCGGACATCAGCATGCCGATGTCGAGATTCATGACCTCGTTGGCAAGATATCCGAACAGCCGTTCGCAGGCGGGGTTGAACAGGAGGATGCGGGCTTGCGCGTCGAACAGGATGACGCCGTCGACCGCGGTCTCGACGACCGCGGTGAGGCGCGCGACACTTTCGCGCATCGCGCGCTGGGCGTCCCCGACCTGCCGGAGCAGCAGCGTCGCGTCCCGGCTCTTGATCTCCTCCTCCTCGAGTGCGGCCTGAACCTTCTGCAACTCGAACGGGGAGGGAATCGTCAGGATCTTTGGCAGGAGCGGCCATAGCGCGGTCGCCGTGAAGATCGACGCAACCGCGGTCGCAGCCTTGACCAGACCCTCGATGCCGTAGACCGGGACCCAGAGCGTGTAGATCGACAGCACATGCGTCAGGCCGCAGGCCATGATGAAGATCGCGAACGCCCAGTAGACCCACCCGAACTGGAGGTCGCGCCGCTTGGTGACGAGAATGGTGAGAGCGAACGGGATCGAGAAATAGGCCGCGGCGATGATGGCGTCGGAGGCGACGTGGAGCCAGATCAGCTCGGGCTCCCACAACAGGCAGATGCCGTGCGGTGAAAGCATCGACGAATCGAGGAGACGTTCGAAAAAGGCCCACATGGTCGGTTCCCGAGAGGTGCAGGCCGGGGCGGCCCGCAAGATGGCATCGCTAGCGAATCTACCAACATTTCACCCATCTGGATGGGTACGCCAAGGCCGGGCGATGCCCAGGTCATATTTCACTGGATGTGCACGCTTGCGGGACGACAAGGCGATGCAGGACCTGATTCGCCGGTACGAGACCGGCGGGGCTGCGAAACACGGCTGCGGTAGGCCCTGGCGCCCTCGTTCATCGGGATTGGTCGGGTTGCGCTGTTCCCCATAATCCGGCTTGATCCTAAGGCAGCGTGACGTCGAGAATCGGATGCGGCAGGTTGAAGAATGGCTGGAGAAGTTGGGCATGTCTGCCTACGCCCGGCGATTCCTCGACAATCATGTCGATATTTCCGTTCTCCGGGATCTGAACGATCAGGACCTCAGGGAACTCGGGGTCGTCCTTGGCGATCGCAAGAAAATACTGCGCGCGATCCGTGAATTGCATGCTCCCGGGGACATCGCGTCCCCTGCCGCCTCGGCAGAATCGCCTCTCGATTCCGCGGAGCGGCGCCAGCTGACGGTCATGTTTTGCGATCTCGTCGGCTCGACGGCGCTGTCCACGCAGCTCGATCCGGAGGATCTGCGGAAGATCATCGGTGCATACCACCGGACCTGCGCGGCCGTCGTCGAACGACATGGCGGGTTCGTCGCTAAATATATGGGCGACGGCGTGCTCGTGTATTTCGGCTACCCGAGGGCTCACGAACATGATGCCGAACATGCTGCCGAGGCCGCGCTTGCCCTGATCGGCGCGGTCGCCAAACTCGACACGGCAGTTCCGGGGCCGCTGGAGATACGCGTCGGGATCGCAACGGGACTCGTCGTCGTCGGAGACATCGTTGGATCCGGAGAAGCGCAAGAACGCGGTGTCGTTGGCGAGACGCCGAACCTTGCGGCTCGACTGCAGGCGATCGCAAAGCCTGGAATGGTCGTTATCGCCGACGCTACGCGGCGGTTGCTCGGTGATCTCTTCCAATTGACGAGCCTCGGTGCACAAGATCTCAAGGGTCTCGCCGGTCCCGTTCAAGCCTGGGCCGTGGAGTGCATGAACAGCACCGAGAGCCGCTTCGACGCGTTGCATGGTCGCGGGCTGGGAGCCCTTGTCGCACGTGAGCCCGAATGCGCATCGCTGCAGCGAAGCTGGTCTAAGGCGCGAGCAAGCCAGGGCCAGATCGTTCTCATTTCCGGGGAAGCAGGTATCGGTAAATCACGTCTGGTAACGGCCATTTTGGACCAAGCCAACGCGGACGCACCGACGCAGCTACGCTATCACTGCTCTCCCCAGCATACCAATACTGCCCTTCATCCAATCGTTAAGCAGATGGAACGGCGTGCGAACTTCGCGCGCGATGATGACACCAAGACGAGGCTCGACAAGCTTGACGCAATGCTTGGCCGTTCATCTGCGTCCGTCCTGGACAGGGCACTGCTTGCCGGCCTGCTCGAACTCGTCAATGACGGTCGTTATCCCGCAGAGAATCTGACCCCGGCTCAGCGCCGTCAGAGAGCGCTGGAAGCAATCGTGCTGGAGATCCAGAACCTGACGCGTTCTTGTCCGGTTCTCATCATATTCGAGGACCTGCACTGGATCGATCCGACCAGCCTTGAATTGCTTAGCCAGCTCATCGATGCGATCGCTGCGCTTCCCGTGTTGCTGGTTGCAACGTTTCGGACCGAATTTGTGCCACCTTGGACCGCGGGCCCCCACGTCACCGCGATGCCCCTCACTCGGCTTGATCCGCAGGAAACGGAAGCTCTGGTCAATGAGGTGATCGGAGCGGCTTCTCTTCCGGCGCCGGTGCTGAAGGAAATCATCGATCGTGCCGACGGTATACCCTTGTTTGTCGAGGAGATGACCAAGGCGGTACTGGAGGCGGGTACCGAAGCGCGAATGGCCGGCGCGATCCCGGCCGCCGCAAGCGCGGTCCCGGCCACGCTGCACGCGTCGCTGATGGCCCGGCTGGACAGGCTTGGTCCGGCCAAGGAAGTGGCTCAAATGGCGGCCGCGATTGGTCGCGAGTTCAGCCATGCGTTGTTGGCCTCGATCGCGCCAGTTGCCGATCCCGAGCTCGGTCGCTCGCTCGACCGTCTCGTTGCGGCGGGCCTGCTGTTCCGCCAGGGCGAGCCACCCCATGCAAATTATCTGTTCAATCATGCTCTTATCCAGGAAGCCGCCTACGGAACGCTCCTGCGTGAAAAGCGCCGCGCGCTTCATGCAGCGCTGGCCCAATCGATCGAACTGGATTTCGCAGATATCGCCGACGGTCAACCGGAGGTGCTGGCCCGGCATTGCAGCGAAGCCGGCCAGCTCGAAAAGGCCGCAAGCGTATGGAGCAAGGCAGGACGGCGCTCTCTTTCAAGATCGGCGCTGGTCGAGGCGGCGGAGCAGCTTTCGCGCGCGCTCAACTTGATCGCTGCGTTGCCCGAGACCGCGGTGCTGCGACGCGAGCGGATCACGCTGCAGATCGAGCTTGCCAATGCCCTGATCCATACGAAGGGCCATGCTGCCCCCGAGACCCGGGCGGTCTTTGCGCAGGCACGCGCGTTGGTGCAGCAGGCGGAGAGCCTGGGCGAGGAGACGGACGATCCCCTCGTGCTCTTTGCGGTGCTGTATGGCTTCTGGGTTGCCAGCCGCATGTCGTTCCAGGCCGAGGTAACCCGGGAGCTCGCGGCCCAATTCCAGACGCTCGCCGAGCAGCGTAAGGCAGAAACACCCTTGGTGCTCGGACATCTGTTGATGGGAATTTCACTCGTGCTCGCCGGGGACTTTACTTCCGGATTCGTTGAACTCGATCGAGTCGAGGTTCTCTACGATCGCGCCAGGCATCGTTCGCTCGCGACGCGGTTCGGCCACGACATCCTCGTGTCCGGCTTGTCGTGGCGAGCCCTGTCGAACTGGGCGCTCGGTCGCGCCGACGCAGCAAAGGCTGACGCTGAGCACGCGCTGAGGGAAGCACGCGAGTTCGGGCATGCCGCCAGCTTGATGTATGCACTTGCTCACGTGTCGCTTACGCTCATCCAGCTCGGGCAGCTCGCGGCAGTGGCTGCACTCGCTGACGAACTTGTGCAGCTGGCGGAAGAAAAGAGATCAATTTTCTGGAAAGCTTACGGCATGCTGCTTCGCGGCCGCGGGCTCTCCCTTGAGGGGAACGACAGTGCGGCCGCCGACTTGATCGAAGCGGGCATTTCGGCGATGAGATCCACCGGCGCAACAGCCTATGCGCCGTGGTATCTCAGTGCTTTGGCCGCAGCCTATGCCCGGAGCGGGCGGGCCGAAGCCGGACAGCGACTTGTCGAAAACGCATTGGCAAGGATCAGCGAAAGCGGCGAAAGCTGGCACGAGCCCGAGGCCTATTGCATTGCTGCAGAGGTGGAGCTGGCCCTCGTTCCGCCAAACACCGCTCGAGCGAGAACTCATTTCGAGCGAGCGCTCGTTGTTGCGAGAATACAGATGGCCAAGCCCTTCGAGCTCAGGGCAGCCGAAGGTTTGAAGTCTCTCGCTCCATCCGAACCAAATATTCGGCTATAAGTACGTGCTCTAGGACAGATCATGGCCATGTTTTCTTCAAGCAAGTGTACCCTGCGATGACCACGCCAGTGGCGCTCACCGTTGCCGGCTCGGATTCGAGCGGCGGGGCCGGCATTCAGGCCGACCTGAAGACCTTTGCCGCGCTCGGCGTCTATGGCGCGTCCGCAATCACGGCGCTGACGGCGCAGAACACCCAAGGCGTCACCGGCATTCACGCGGTGCCCGCCGAATTCGTCACCGCGCAGATCGACGCGGTGTTCTCGGATCTCGACGTCGGCGCGGTGAAGATCGGCATGGTGGCCCAAGCCGAGAGCATCGATGCGATTGCTTCGGCGCTGGCGCGCTGGAAGCCTGGCCATGTCGTGCTTGATCCCGTGATGGTCGCAACCTCCGGCGATCGCCTGCTAGCCGCAGAAGCCGTCGACGCCTTGCGCACGAAGCTGATGCGGCTTGCTTCGGTGATCACGCCCAATCTGCCGGAGGCGGCTGCACTGCTGGATGAGCCGGTCGCGCGCAGCGAGGCCGAGATCGAAAGCCAGGGGCGTCGTCTGCTTGGGCTGGGCTGCCGCGCAGTCCTGATCAAGGGCGGGCACGGCGAGGGCAGTCAGAGCATCGACTATCTCGTCAGTGCCGACAACACGATTGCGCTCGCCGCGTCGCGCGTCGCAACCCGCAACACCCATGGCACCGGGTGCTCGCTGTCCTCGGCGGTGGCGGCGGGCCTTGCCAAGGGCGAGGATCTCGAGACGGCCGTGCGCAATGCCAAGAGCTGGATCAGCGCGGCGATCGCGGCCGCCGATCGCTTCAGCGTTGGACACGGCCACGGGCCGATCCATCATTTCCACAAGTTTTACTGACGCGGGCTCCGCGCCGCGCCATTCATTCCGGCATTCCAATGAGGCCGCGGTTCCGGCGTCTTGCGGACAATCATTGCCGTTTCATGTCGCCGGATTGTCGCATGCGACTGCTATTCGCGGGGAGGGCGAGGCAAGGTCTGATTCGTATCTGAGGGTGCCTCAAAGGTTCAATCGTCATCCCCCTGTCACGGGATATTGTTACAGGCTGTCGCATGGGAAGTTACGATGTGAGTGACGAGAGCCCGGAGCGGCGCTTTCGCACGTTGTTCATCTCCGACGTTCATCTCGGAGCCCGCGGCTCGCAAGCCGACCTTTTGCTGGACTTCCTGCGCTACCACGATGCCGACACCATCTATCTCGTCGGCGACATCGTCGATGGCTGGGCGCTGAAATCGAGCTGGCACTGGCCGCAATCGCATAACGACCTGGTGCAGAAGCTGCTGCGCAAGGCGCGCAAGGGCGCCAAGGTCATTTACGTGCCCGGCAATCACGACGAGTTCCTGCGCAATTATTACGGCACGCATTTCGGCGGCATCGACGTCGTCGAGAACACTGTTCACACCGGCGTGGACGGCAAGCGCTATCTCGTCATCCACGGCGACATCTTCGACCTCGTGGTTCAGAACGCACGCTGGCTCGCCCATCTCGGCGACAAGGCCTACGACTTCGCGATCCAGATGAATCGCTTCGTCAACTTCTTCCGCCGCATGTTCAAGGTGCCTTACTGGTCGCTGTCGCAATGGGCCAAGCAGAAGGTCAAGAACGCCGTTAATTACATCGGCGCGTTCGAGCAGGCGCTCGCCGCCGAAGCGCGGCGCCATAACGCCGACGGCGTGATCTGCGGCCACATCCACTACGCCGTGATCCGCGACGAGAACGGCATTCGCTACATGAATTGCGGCGACTGGGTCGAGAGCTGCACTGCGCTCGTCGAACACGACGACGGCCGTTTCGAGATCATCACCTGGGCGGATCATGTGCAAAAGCCGGCGGAAGTCCCGCAGGTGGCAGCAAGAGCTGCCTAACGAAAGCCGTTTGATGCGCATCCTGGTCGCGACTGATGCCTGGCACCCGCAAGTCAACGGTGTGGTTCGGACGCTGACCAAGCTCGCTGACGCCGCCAAGACGCTTCGCGTCGAAGGTCTTGGCTTCGAAGGTTTTGGCGTCGAGTTCACATTCCTGACGCCGCAATCGTTCCGCACCTTTGCGATGCCGAGCTATCGCGGCGTGCGGCTCGCCATGCCGCGTCCGGCGCGCATCGCAAAGTTGATCGAGGAAGCGCGGCCCGACAGCATTCACATCGCGACGGAAGGGCCGATCGGTCTAATGGTCCGCCGCTACTGCCGGCAGCGCAAGCTGCCGTTCACGACCAGCTTCCACACCCGCTTTCCCGAATATGTCCGTGCCAGGGTGCCGGTTCCGGAATCCCTGATCTGGCGGGCGCTGCGGCGTTTCCACAGCTCGAGCCGGGCCGTAATGGCGGCAACGCCTGCGCTGGCCCGGGAGCTCGCCGAGCGCGGTTTCGACAATGTCGTGCTGTGGCCGCGCGGCGTCGACACGCATTTGTTCCACCCACGGGCCGTCGACCTCTGCCTGCCGGCCCCGGTGTTTCTCTCGGTCGGCCGGGTCGCGGTGGAGAAGAATCTCGAAGCGTTCCTCGACCTCGATCTGCCCGGCACCAAGGTGATCGTCGGCGACGGGCCGGCGCGCAACGCGCTGGAAGAGGCTTATCCCGACGCGATTTTCCTCGGCGAAAAACACGGCGAGGAGCTGGCCGACATCTATGCGGCGGCCGACGTCTTCGTGTTTCCGAGCAAGACCGACACGTTCGGCCTGGTCCTGCTCGAGGCGCTAGCGAGCGGCCTGCCGGTCGCGGCCTTCCCGGTGAAGGGGCCGCGCGACGTCATCGGCGATGCGCCGGTCGGCGCGATGGACCATGATCTGCGCAATGCCTGTTTCGCCGCGCTCGAGATTTCGCGGCCGGCCTGCGTCGAATTTGCTTCCAAGTACACCTGGGAGGCCTCGGCCCGGGCGTTCGTCGACAGCATTTCGGCGGTCGGCGCGGTACTCCCCGGTCGGGCTGGCGCGGAACAGCCGCGCTTTGTCGCCTGAACGGTAAATCCTCTCGCGGAGGTGTCTTGCCCGGGCATTGCCGACCGCGATAACATCGGACATGACCGAACAGCCTCTTCCGATCGGCCCTGCCGATATCGATGCCGCAGCGCGCGTGCTCGCGCCCTTCGCCGTCCGCACGCCGTTGCTGTCCTTTCCCGTGCTCAACGAGCGCGTTGGCGCAAAGGTCTTTCTGAAGCCGGAGATGCTCCAGCGCACCGGCTCCTTCAAGTTCCGCGGCGCCTTCAACAAGGTGTTCTCGATCCCGCAGGACAAGCGCGCCGGCGGCGTCGTCGCGTTCTCCTCCGGCAACCATGCCCAGGGCGTGGCGGCGGCGGCAAAAATCCTCGCCATGCAGGCGACCATCGTGATGCCGGCGGACGCGCCGCTGTCGAAGCGCGAGCGCACCAAATCCTATGGCGCCGAGGTTGTGCTCTACGATCGCGACCGCGACGACCGCGAGGCGATCTCGCGTAGCATCGCCGAGAAGCGCGGCGCGACGCTGGTCCGGCCCTATGACGATCCCTTCGTGATTGCAGGGCAGGGTACCGCCGGCCGCGAGATCGCGGAGGACATGGCAACTCTCGGTCTCTCACCCGACATCGTGGTGGCGCCGGCCTCCGGCGGCGGCCTGATCGCGGGCGTCGCGACGGCCGTGAAGGCGCGCTATCCGCAAGCCGAGATCGTGGTGGCCGAGCCCGAGGCATTCGACGATCACGGCCTGTCATTGACCGCAGGCCATCGCGAGCCGCACCCGCCGGCGGGCCGCACCATCTGCGATGCGCTGATGGCGCTGATCCCCGGTGAGATGACCTTTGCGATCAACAGCAAGCTGCTCGCGCGCGGCGTGACCGCGTCGGACAAGGAAGTCGGCGCGGCCGTCGCCTTTGCCTATCGCGAGCTGAAGCTCGTGGTCGAGCCGGGCGGCGCGGTGGGTCTTGCAGCGTTGCTTGCCGGGCGTCTCGACGTCGCGGGCAAGAACGTGGTCATTGTGCTCTCCGGCGGCAATGTCGACGCCGATCTGTTCGCCGAGCTGGTGGCCTGATCATCTGACATGAAGAAGGGGCAGTGCGTTGCCGCTCTGCCCCTTTGCCGTGTGCGATCGTCGCGATCAGTTCACGAAGCCGCGGCGGTTGTTGCCGCCGTTCTTGTTTGACTGGTTCATCGACTGACGGACATTGTTGCCGCCGCCATTTCCCATCGCTTTGAACTGCGGCCGGCTGTTCTGGACCTGCACCTTGTTCACCGGGTTGTTGTTGAGTTTTACGCCGTTGTTGATGCGGATCGGATTGTTCTGGGCCTGAATGTTCGGGCCGGGAGGAGTCGTCAGCCGCGACGGCCAGTCTACGAGAAGAACGCGATCTTCTCGGCCTGGGTCATGCGGCGGATCGGCGCCATCGCGTCGTTGGCGGCGGGGCGGGGCTTTTGCAGGATGCCGCTGGCCAGGATCGTGGCGCCAAGTGAGGGGTCGGGCAGGGGGGACGGCATCGGCAGCGTCGCGGTCGGTGCTGCGCCGAATGTTGCTGCGGCCGTCATCGCGAGGGCCGGCTGCTCCATCACTTCGGCGGCGGCTTCGGCAATGGCATCGGTGAGGCGCGCGAGCGATTCCATCGCGATCGGGGCTTCGGCAAGCGGCTGCTCGACAACCCGCTCCTCCAAGGGAGGTGCGATCGGCGCCTCCGTTGCGACCGGCTCCGCGATCTCCGCGACCATTGGCTCCGGCATCGGTTCGGGAATAGCCGCTTCCATTTCCATGGGCTCGATGATCTCGTCGAACTCCGGATCGGGCGCGGCCATCTCCATTGCGATCCGCGCGAGCACGGCGTCGTCTTCGGCCTCCGCGGCGGCATCGAGCGAGAACTCGTCGGTGCTTTCGGTAACGGCTGCAGGATCGGCGACGCCATCCTCGACCGCAGCAAAGCTCTCTTCGACGGTGCTCGCGGCGATCTCAGGCTCGATCGCGACGTCCATCACCGCGTCCTCGGCGATGCCGCTCACGTCTGCTGTCGCCTCGGGCTCGGGAGCGATCTCCGGTGGCGTCTCCGTAAATGCCACAGGTGCTTCGCTCGCCGCCGGAGCCGGCACTTCTGCCATGGGCGCTTCCGCCACGGGCGTCGCTGGCGCCGGAGCAGGCCGCACGGAGCATTGCGACGCTGCGATGCCGCCAACATCCGTCTGCTCGACCCGGTCCTTGAGCAGATCGAAGGCGGCCTTGAGGTCGGCGCGCGGGTCGATAGTCGAAATCTGGGCGCAGGCCGCTTCGATCGATGCGAGCTGCGAATCAATCAGGTCGCAGATTCGCCCGTCGGCGCCGATCTCGCGCCAGCGCCAGGAGATCTCCTTGATGATGCGCACGCCGCGCGGGATTGCCGCGAGGCTCGCTTCGATCGCGCCCGGATCGAGCGCCTTGGCGACGGACGCTTCGGTGTCCTCGACCGCGCGGCGGATCGCGACCAACGCTTCAGGCAGGCGGTCCTCGACGACAGGTTGTCGCTGTGCCGCAAGGGTTTCTTCGATTTTCGCAACCGCGTCGAGCACCATGCTGGTGTCGGCATTGCGGTTGCGCTTGGCGTATTCGCCGAGGAACCAGCGGCCGCGCGCGGTCTCCATGAAGGCTTCGCTGATCGCGTCGTAATCCTGCTCGTTCGGCTCGGCCGCGCGGGCAGACATAGGCGAGAGGGCGAATGCTTCGTTGGCCATGACAATCTCGTCGCGCAAATCACTACGCGTTACTGTAACGATCACCACGATATCGACCGAATCGCAATTGGTTTGATGGCAGGCGAATCACAAATCCCCATCGCGACACCCGTCAAGCGGCGATTCGCCGTGCGTCTCGCGCTGTTTTACTCGGCCGTGTTCGCCGTGTCGGGCACGCATCTGCCCTTCTTCCCGGTCTGGCTCAAGGCGGTCGGCGTCGATGCGGCCTGGATCGGGATCATCAACGCGCTGCCGTCGCTCACGCGCTTCACCACACTGCCGCAGATCACCGCCTTTGCCGAAAAGCGACACGCGATTCGCGCCGGCATCATGATCTCGGTGCTGGCCACCGCGATCGGCCTTGCGGCCCTCGGCTTGCAGCAACAGCCGCTGGCGCTGTTCCTGATCTACGCTCTCACCTGCGTGATGTGGACGCCGACGACGCCGCTCACCGACGCCTATGCACTGCGCGGCGTCGCGCGTTACGGGCTCGACTACGGACCTTTGCGGCTGTGGGGTTCGGCGGCCTTCGCGGCCGGCTCGCTGGCCTGCGGCTACCTCGTGGACAGCATCGCAGCGCGCAACCTGATCTGGATCATCGTCGCATGGGCGGTGGTCGCGGTGCTCGCCAGCATGCTGCTTCAGCCGCTCGACGATGCCAGGCGCAAGACGACGGAGACCCCGGCCGGCAAGGCCTTGTTGCGCGATGGCGGCTTCTGGGCCGTGATCGCCTCGGCTGCGCTGATCCAGGGCAGTCACGCCGCCTATTACATATTCTCCGCCATCAACTGGCAGATCCAGGGTCTGAGCGGGCTGACCATCGCGGGGCTGTGGACGCTGGGTGTGATCGCCGAGATCGTCGTGTTCGCGCTGTCGCCGCGCTTCTCGCTGCATCCGTCATCGCTGATGGCGATCGGCGGCGTCAGCGCGGTGCTGCGCTGGATCGTCACGGCGCAGGAGCCGTCGCTGGCGCTGCTCGCGATCGCGCAGCTCGGTCACGGCCTCTCCTTCGGGATGACTGTTGTCGGCACCATGAATCTGCTTGTGCAGCGCGTGCCGTCGCATCAAATCGCGCGCGGGCAGGGCTACCTCGCAGCGTGCAGCGGATTGTTGGGCGCGGTGACCTCGATCGCCTCAGGCGCGATCTACGCCCGCATCGGCGACAGCCTCTATTATGTCATGGCCGCGATGGCCGCTGCGGGCGCGATTGTCATCTGGTCGGCGCGGCATCGGCTCAAGGCTTATCCCCACAGCGAAGAGTCCGGCGGATAGACCAGGCTGTCGTCATAACGCAGTCCATGATCGCGATCTCGCGCCAGTAGCAAGGGGCCGTCGAGATCGACGAAGCGCGCTTGCGGGGTCACCAGCATGGCGGGCGCCATCGACAGCGAGGTCGCGACCATGCAGCCGATCATGATCTCGAAGCCGAGCGCCTGCGCGGCATCGGCCATGGCGAGCGCCTCGGTGAGGCCGCCGGTCTTGTCGAGCTTGATGTTCACGGCGTCGTAGCGCGCGCGCAAGGGCGCCAGCGAGTTGCGATCGTGCACGCTCTCGTCAGCGCAGACCGTGAGCGGTCGCTTGATCCGCGCCAGCGCGTCGTCCTTGCCGGCCGGAAGCGGCTGCTCGACCAGGGTGACGCCGACGGCCGCGCAGGCCGCGAGATTGTGCTGGAGGTTGGCCTCGGTCCAGGCTTCGTTGGCATCGACGATCAGCTCGGACTCAGGTGCCGCCTTGCGTATGGCCGCAATCCGCTCGGGATCGCCGTCGCCGCCGAGCTTGATCTTGAGCAGCGGCCGGTGCGCCGCTTTCGCGGTCGCTGCCGCCATGGCGTCCGGCGTGCCGAGTGATATCGTGTAGGCGGTGGTGCGCTCACCCGGCACCGGGCGGTCAAGCAGGTTCCAGGCCCGCCGGCCGGCCGCCTTGGCCTCGAGGTCGATCAGGGCGCAATCCAGCGCATTGCGGGCGGCTCCAGGCGGCATGGCGGCCTGGAGGGCTTGCCGCGTCAGTCCGCCCGCCACGGCCGACTGCATGGCCTGGATCGCGGCCAGTGTCGCTTCGGGCGTCTCGCCATAGCGGGGATAGGGGACGCATTCGCCACGGCCGGTCAGGCCATTTTGGCTCACTTCAGCCACAACGGTTATGGCTTCGGTCTTGGCGCCCCGGCTGATGGTGAAACTGCC
Organism: Bradyrhizobium sp. LB11.1; assembly: GCF_040549385.1. Lineage (NCBI taxonomy): Bacteria > Pseudomonadati > Pseudomonadota > Alphaproteobacteria > Hyphomicrobiales > Nitrobacteraceae > Bradyrhizobium > Bradyrhizobium sp. LB11.1. The sequence goes on from NZ_JBEPTH010000021.1 coordinate 35,449, forward strand.
GGCGATGGGAAACCGCTCGATTCGGGCGGCGAGGGCCGGAACTTTGCTGGAAGTCATTTTGAACTCTGGCGAAATCTGAACCTGCTGGTTACCTCTAGCAACTAACATTAACCAGTTGGGGATACCTATTCTGGGTAAGGGCGCGTGCGCAACGATTTGATTTCCTCCGCCCAAGTACGGGAGCGGACACCTTGAGCGGCGATCCGAAGCTGGAACGGATTGCCAAAGGCAACGCGCTGGCCCTCTGCGCTACCGGAACCTGGACTGCGAGCTTCGCGCCGGTCCTGGAGCGGATGGTGGCCGACGCCGAGAAGCTCGCCGGCGGCCCCCAAAGCATCTTCATCGACGTCTCCGAGGTCGCCAAGCTCGACACGTTCGGCGCCTGGCTGATCGAGCGGCTGCGCCGCAGCCTCACCCAAGGCGCTGTAGAGGCGCAGATCGCGGGGCTGTCCGCCAATTATTCGAGCCTCGTCGACGAGGTGCGCCGGGTCCGGGCGACCCCCGTCATCGACAGCAGCACGATCACCATCACCGGCATGCTGGAGCAGATCGGCCGCGCCGTGGCCGGCGTCGGCGGGACGGTTGCCGGCCTGATGGACATGCTCGGCGCGGTGCTCGCGGCGAGTGCGCGCACGCTGATCCACCCACGCTCGTTTCGTCTGACCTCGACCGTGCATCATCTCGAGCAGGTCTGCTGGCGCGCGGTGCCGATCGTGGTGCTGATCACCTTCCTGATCGGCTGCATCATCGCCCAGCAGGGCATTTTCCATTTCCGCCGCTTCGGCGCCGACATCTTCGTCGTCGACATGCTGGGCGTGCTGGTCTTGCGCGAGATCGGCGTGCTGCTGGTCGCGATCATGGTCGCAGGCCGCTCGGGCAGCGCCTATACCGCCGAGCTCGGCTCGATGAAGATGCGCGAAGAGATCGATGCGCTGCGCACCATGGGCTTCGACCCGATCGAGGTTCTGGTGCTGCCGCGGATGCTCGCGCTGGTGCTGGCGCTGCCGATCCTCGCCTTCCTCGGCGCCATGGCCGCGCTCTATGGCGGCGGGCTCGTCGCCTGGCTCTATGGCGGCGTCGATCCCGAAGCGTTTCTGTTGCGCCTGCGCGACGCCATCTCGATCGATCATTTCATCGTCGGCATCGTGAAAGCGCCCGTCATGGCTGCGGTGATCGGCATCGTCGCCTGCGTCGAGGGCCTCGCGGTGCAGGGCAGCGCGGAATCGCTCGGACAGCACACGACCGCGTCCGTGGTGAAGGGCATCTTCTTCGTCATCGTGATGGACGGCGTGTTCGCCATCTTTTTCGCGTCGATCGGAATGTGACGATGGCGCAAGAAGCGCAAAACGCGATTCAAAACCCCATCATCCGCGTTCGCGACATCACCGTGCAGTTCGGCGCGACGCGCGTGCTCGACGGCCTCAACCTCGACGTCAAGCGCGGCGAAATTTTGGGATTTGTCGGCCCGTCGGGCGCGGGCAAGTCGGTGCTGACGCGGACCATCATCGGCCTGGTGCCGAAGGTCGCGGGCTCGATCGAGGTGTTCGGCGTCGATCTCGATTCCTCCAACACTTTGCAGCGCCGCAATGTCGAGCGGCGCTGGGGCGTGCTGTTCCAGCAGGGCGCGCTGTTCTCCTCGCTCACGGTGCGGCAGAACATCCAGTTTCCGATGCGCGAGTACTTACGAGTCTCGCAGCGGCTGATGGACGAGATCACGATGGCGAAGCTCGCCATGGTCGGCCTCAAGCCTGAGGTGGCCGAGCGTTTCCCCTCGGAACTCTCAGGCGGCATGATCAAGCGCGTCGCGCTGGCCCGCGCGTTGTCGCTCGATCCCGATCTCGTCTTCCTGGACGAGCCGACCTCCGGCCTCGATCCGATCGGCGCCGGCGACTTCGACGAGCTGGTCAGGACGCTGCAGCGTACTTTGGGACTGACCGTTTTCATGGTAACCCACGACCTCGACAGCCTTTACACAGCTTGCGACCGGATCGCCGTTTTAGGGAACGGTAAGATCATTGCGGCAGGGTCGATCGCCGACATGCAGGCCTCGCAGCATCCCTGGCTGAGGCAGTATTTCCATGGCAAGCGCGCCCGCTCGGTCGTGACTTGAGTAGCCGGAGCAGCTGATGGAAACGCGGGCGAATTACGTACTGATCGGATCCTTCACGCTGGCCGTGATCGCGGCTGCAATCGGCTTCGTGCTGTGGTTCCAGTCGCTGCATACCACCAAGCAGCGCAGCCCCTTCCGCGTCGTGTTCGAGGGCCCCGCGGCGGGCCTGCGCAACGGTGGCAGCGTCAATTTCAATGGTATCCGGGTCGGCGAGGTGGTCTCGGTGAAGCTCGACAATCCGCGGCGGGTTGTCGCACTCGCCATGATCGAGAACAACACTCCGCTCCGCAAGGACACTCTGGTCGGCCTCGAATTCCAGGGCCTGACGGGTGTAGCCGCGATCTCGCTCAAGGGCGGCGAGGAGGCGGCTCCGCCGCCGCCGCTCGCCGAGGACGGCATCCCAACGCTGACGGCCGATCCGAACAAGCTCCAGGACGTCACCGAGGCGATCCGCGGCACGCTGCAGAACATCAACAAGATCGTCGCCGACAACCAGGAATCGGTGAAGAACTCGCTAAAGAACCTGGAGATCTTCACCAACTCGCTCGCGCGCAACTCCGAGAAGATCGACGGCGTGATGGCCAAGGTCGACGGCGTCATGCTCAAGGCCGACAACCTCATGCTCGGCCTCAACTCGCTCGCTGGCGGCAAGGACGGTGGCGAGCTGTTCCTGACGGTGAAATCGATCCGCGAGCTCGCCGAGGATTTCGATAAGCGCTCCGGTGCGTTGATAACCGACGGCCGCCGCACGCTCGGCGACATCAGCCGCGCCGTGAACAATTTCGACCGCAACCCGACCCGCGTGCTGTTCGGCGCCAGCAACAGCGCACCAGCCGCCGCCCCGCCGCCGGCCGAGGCACCGAAGCCGGCGCCCGCGAACGAGCGTAGGCGGCAGTAGGGGCGGCGTTCGCGTCTCTCACCTCCGTCATTGCGAGCGAAGCGAAGCAATCCAGTCTGTCTCCGCGGGGACAGCCGGATTGCTTCGTCGCTGTGCTCCTCGCAATGACGGTTGCTGGGTCAGACCTAACTATCAGTCCCGTCATCCTGAGGTGCGAGCCGCGCGACGCAACGCGGCGCGCGAGGAGCCTCGAAGGATGAACGGCCGAGATACGCCGCCGGGCTGTCGCCCTTCGAGGCCTCCGCTACGCTCCGGCGCCTCAGGGTAACGGGATGGATTGGCGCGCGCGGCCCCCAAGCGTTCGTTTGAATAACACGCTCAAACAAAAACGGAGGCCGGGAGGCCTCCGTTTGCATTCGCTACTCGCTACTTGCGAGTGTTACCCCAACCGACCCGCCGCATGTGCGAGGAGTGTGTAGACCAGACCCGTCTCCGAGGTCAGGTGGCTGCGCAGCTCCTGCGGGCCGCGGCCGTCGCGGGCGACTTCGTCGAGCAGGCGTTCGAACTCGCCGATATAGCGGTCGACCGTGCTCTTGAAGTTGCGGTCGGCGCGATACTTGCGGGCGACCTCGTCAAAAGCCTTCTGGCCGGCGGGCGTGTAGAGGCGCTTGGTGAAGGCCTTGTTCTCGCCGCGCTGGTATCGGTCCCACATTTCGGAAGCGAGGTTGCGGTCCATCAGCCGGCCGATGTCGAGCGACAGCGATTCCAGCGGATTGCCACTGCTCTGCGGGGCCTGCGGCTGCGGGGCGGGTGCGGCCTGACGGCCGCGCGGGGTCTCACGACCGGTGGGAGCAGCCTGGTTGGCGTCCGTGCGGTTCAAGAGATCCGACAGCCAGCCGTCGCGGCCCTGGTCGTTGCCGCCAGGGGCAACCGGCGGCGCCTCGGTGCGGCGAGCGGCGGGCACGCCGAGGTCCGGCGGCGGCAGGGTCGAGGCGCTGGTGCTTTCGCGGACGCGCGTTTCGCTGCTGCGGCCGCCGACGGCCGCCATCATCGGCTCTTCCTGACGCTGCACGCTGGCGCGGCCCGTCGTGGTGACGTCGAGACCGCGGCCGTGCTGGGCGACGATGCGGTTGAGCTCGGCGAGCGCCTCGATCTGGTCGACGATCACCTTGCGCATCTGCGCGGTGCTCTCGGCGGCCTCCTGCGGCATCTCGAGCACGCCACGGCGCAGCTCGTTGCGGGTGGCTTCGAGCTCGTTGTGCATCTCGAACGCCATCTGCTTCATGCTGCCGACGAGGTTGCCGAACTTCTCGGTCGACTGCTTGAACATCGCATCCGCCTCGTCGGTGGTCTGGCGGTAGATGTCGTGCATGGCATCGATGGTCTGGCGGTGCTCCTCTTCGGAGGCCGACCGCACCGCTTCGAACTGGCGGGTGATCGCGGCGGAACCCGCACCGGCGGTCTCCGCGACCACGCGGGCAATGTCGCGGGCACGCTCTTCGGCCGCAGCGAGCGACTCATCGAGCAGCCCGGTGAAGCGCGACAGGCGCTGGTCGAGATCGGCGGTGCGCAGGTCGATGGTGGTGACGAGCGATTCCAGCGCGGCTTTGCGTTCGGCAAGCGAGGCGGTCGTGTTCTTGTTGCTCTGCTCGACGACCTGCGCGGCCTCGACGAGCGCCTTGCCGTGCGCGTCGAACTGGGTCGACAGCTCGCCAAGATCCTGCAGCGCCCGCGTGGTCTTCGTGTTGAAGACGTTGAGCTGGTCTTCCAGGTTCTGCGTCGCAGCGCCGTTGCGCGAGGTGACGTCGTTCATCGCCGAGACGAAGTCGGCGACGCGCGTCACCAGCGCCCGCTCGAGCGAGTTGAGGTTGTCGTGGGCACCGGTCAGCACCTCCTGGAGGAGGATGTTGCCTTCGCGCAGGCGCTCGAACAGGGCGACCGTGTCGGTGCGCAGGATCTTGCTGGTCTCCTGCATCTCGGTGACGGCCGCGATCGAGACCTGGCGCGACTGGTCGATCGCCGCGCGCGAGGCCGTCTCGAGGTCCTTGAGCGACCTGCCGACCGCGCTGGTCGCGATCTCGCTCGCCGAATTGATGGTGCGGGCGACTTCGTTGCCGTTGCCCATCATGGTCTGCGAGAAGGCCGTGCCGCGCGTTTCGATCGACTTCAGCGCGTCGGAGGTGACGCGGTCGATGTCGAGCGTGAGCTGGCTGGTCTTGGTGCCGATCGCATCCACGAGCGAGCCGCGCTTGGCGTCGATCATGTTCGAGAGGCGATCAGCCTGCTGCTGCACATAGGTGACGATTTCGTCGGTCTTGCCGGTCATGGCCTGGCCGAAGCTGCTGCTGGCGGCGAGCACCGAGCGCTCGACGTCGGCCGAGCTCGACTTGACCCGCGAGCTCGCCTCGTTCGAGGCATTGATCAACGCGTTCTGGGCGTTGAGCGCGCTGGTCTGGATGTCGTTGGTGGCGTTCGACGTCGCTGTGCTCAGCGCGCGCTCGATCTCCGTCGAGATCGTGCGGATCTGGCTCGCGGCATCAGCCGAGGTCGAGGTCAGCGAGGTCTGCGCCTCGCGTGCGCTGCTGAGGATCGTCGAGGCGGTGTCGGCGCCGACCGAGGTCAGCGTGCGCTCGATGTCGGTCGTCAGCGACTTGATCTGGCTTGCAGCATCCGTCGATGCCGAGATCAGCGTGCCCTGGGCCTCGCGCACGCCGCTGGTGAGCGCCTCGATGGTGGCGCCGCCGGCGGTCGCCAGCGCGCGCTGCATTTCGGCTGCGAGCGAACGGACCTGGCCGGTCTGTTCGGCCGAGAGCGCGAGCAGGGTGCTCTGCGCGTCGCGGGCACTGGTCGTGATCGTCTCGGCGGTCGACTGGCCGACCTGCGAGAGCGAGCGGTGCACCTCGGCCGCGAGCGACTTGACCTGGCTCGCCGCATCCGAGGACGCATTGACCAGCGTGCTCTGGGCCTCTCGGGCGCCACTCATGAGCGTCTCGGCCGTCGAGGTGCCTGCCATCGAGAGCGAGCGCTGCACGTCCGAGGACAGCGCCTTGATCTGGTTGGCGGTCTCGGTCGAGGCCGCGATCAGCGTGCCCTGCGCATCGCGGGCGCCGGCGGTGATCGATTCCGCCGTGCTGGTGCCGGCGAGCGACAGCGAACGCTGCACGTCGGCAGTGAGCGTCTTGACGTGGTTGGCCGCGTCCGAAGAGGCGGTGACGAGCGTGGTCTGCACCTCGCGCGCGCCGGCCAGGATCGAGGCCGCAGTGGCCGAGCCTGCCGAAGACAGCGTGCGCTCGACGTCGGCGGCGAGCCCCTTGATCTGGTTGGATGCATCGCCCGAGGCCGCGACCAGAGACGATTGCGCCTCGCGGGCGCTGGTCAGGATCGAGTTCGCTGCACCGGTGCCGACTGCGGTCAGCGCGCGCTCAACCTCGGCGGAGGTCATCTTGAGCTGGGCGTTGACGTCGGAGGAGACCGTCATCAGCGACTGCTGCGCGGTGCGCGCACCGGTCTGGATCGTCTCGCTGGTGTTGACCACGAGGTTGGTGAGCGAACGCTCGGCGTCTTCCACATGCGAGCGGATCGCGGTCGAGATCATCTCGGCGCGGGACATCATGTCCTCGCTGGCCTGACGGCCGCTGCTTTCGATACGGCCGGCGACGGCCTCGACACGCGAGCCGAGCAGGTCTTCGAACTGCGCCACGCGGACGTCGATGTCGTTGGCAACCGAACCGACCTTGGTCTCGATTGCCTGGTGGATGTCCTGGAAGCGCGCCGTGACCGTGTCGGTCAGGTGCATGGTGCGGCCGTCGATGAGATCGGCGACGCCGGTGATGCGGCGGTCGACCGCCTCGATCGCCTGCGCGGTGCCGTCCGTGAGCGTCGAGGTCAATAGCGTGAGACGGGTGTCGATCGACTGCACGGCCTGCGAGGCGCCGTTGGTCAGAGCGGTCGTCAGATAGGTGAGGCGGGTGTCGATGGATTCGAGCGCCTGCGAGGCGCCGCCGTTAAACGCCGTCGTGAGATGGGTCAAACGCGTATCGATCGAGTGGATCGTCTGCGAAGCGCCGTCAGTCAGCGTCGCGGTGAGGTGCGTCAAACGGGAGTCGATCGACTGGATCGCCTGCGCGGCACCGTCGGTCAGGGACGTGGAGAGCGTGTTCAAGCGGCCGTCGATGGTCTCGGTCACCGACTTCGCGCGGGTGTCGAACGACTGCTCGAGTGCGGCGACGCGGCCGACGAGCTGGTCGTCGAAGGTCTTGATGTGACCCTCGATGGTGCCGTCGAGGCTGGCGATCTTGCCGTTCAGCGAGTTATCGAGGTTGGTGACGCGTTCGCCGATCGTGGTCTCGAACTGCACCAGGCGCTGGTCGAGCACGGCGGTGATTGCGCCGCCGTTGGAGGTGAAGCGGGTGTCGAAATTATCGACATAGGTCTTCAGCGACTCATGGATCTCGTGGGTGCGCTGGCCCATGCGCTCGACGATGTCGCCGCCGAAGGTCTTCACGGTGCGGTCGAACTCGGAGATGTGGCGCGTGATCAGGGCACCCAGCGTGCCGGAATCGCGAGCGAACTTCTCGACCAGTTCGGAACCCTGATTCTTCACCAGTTCGTCGAACGCGCTCATCTGCAGCGACAGCGAGTCGTGCGCGGTCTCGGTTTGGCTGACGACTTTGGCGACCAGCGTGTTGACAGTGGCGTCGAGCGCCTCGCTCGCCTTGTCGCCGGAGGTCATGATCTGGCCGGCGAGGCGGTTGCCGGCGTCGTCGATCTTGGCGGAGAGGTCGTTGGAGCGCAGCTCGAGCTCGAGCAGCAGCGAGTCCGACGAATTCTTCAGGGAGTCGTGCACCTGCTCGGTGCGGTCGGAGATGCCGTCGACGATCGCCGAAGAGCGCTGCTCGAACTCGCCGGTGATGCGGTCGATGCGCTCGTTCAGCATCTCGTGGACGCGGTCGGCGAGGTCGACGAACTCGTCGTGGACATGACCGGTCTTGAAGTTGAGGCTGGTGGTCAGCCGCTCGCTGGCGTCGAGCACCGCGCGCGTTGTCTCGGCGCTGGCCTCCTCGAGGCGGTCGAGCAGGTCGCCACCGCGCTCGCCGAGCGCCAGGATCATGTTGTCGCCGGCGTGGCTCAGCGCACCGGTGATGTGGGCGCCGCGCTCTTCCAGCGCGCCGGTGATGGATTTCGCCACCTCGTCGACGCGCGAGGCGATTGCGTCCGAGATCAGCGCGATGTCGTGGCGGAGGTCGATCTGCACGCCGGAAATGGCGCTGCGAACCTGCTCGGCCTGACCGACCAGATTGTCGCGCTGATGCGCGATGTCCTGGAGCAAAGCGCGGATGCGCACTTCGTTGTCGGAATAGGCGCGCTCGAGTGCTGCGACCTCGTTGGCCACCAGCGTCTCGAGCTCGCCGGCACGCGCGATCGCGCGCTCGATGCCGTCGCCCATCGCCGCGACCTCGCGGCGGATGGCCTGGCCGACGGTGACCATGGAATCGGATGCCGAGCCTTCGGGCTCGGAGAAGCGGATCGCGACCTGGGCCATCGCCTGCGCGACCTGGCTCATCTGCTGGCCGCGCCAGACCAGGCTGGCGAGGAAGTAGAACAGCATGATCGGCGCGAAGAACATCGTGACGAGGCCGGCGATCGCCAGCACGCCGCCGCTCTCGCCCATCGAGGCCCGGATCGAGGGCAGGAAGCCGACCGTCAGCGCGGCACAGGCCGCAAGCCAGACGACGGTGAAGATGGTTGCGCCGGTGTAGATGTTGCGGGCAGGGCGGCCCGTCTGCAGCGACTGCAGCAGCTGGCCGATGGTCTCGCGGTCGTCATTGGCGGCGCGGCGCGACGAGCGCGGTTCCTCGATCGGATCGAACACGGCGCGCTCATTGGCGGCGGGGCGCGGCTCGAAGGCCGCCTCGTCGAACACGGGAGGCATCGGCGGCGCCACCGAAGGCCCCGTTTCGTTGCGCATCGATGCGTTGCGGCTGGTATCGGCGGCCGTGTCGCTGATGTTGAGGGCTTCCTGGATTGCAGAAAGCGCAACTTCTGTGGGGTCTTTGACCTTTTTGGGAGTGTTGGCCATGTTCAATCCGAGCCCTCGTTACTTGTACGCGTCCCCCCGCGAGCCCTGCGCGCTGCGCAAGCCCACAGACCGGATCATGCCGCTTGCGCGGATCTCCGAGCCATCCCCACCCGGACGGCTTGTCCGCCAATTTCCGCAACATCCTATTGGCAGAGCGTCGCGAATGAAATGCCCGCGATTAAGACAATCTTAATCATCGTTAACAGGATCGCGCCGTAACGCCTTAGCCCTAAATGAAATTCTCCACGGAACTTGGCCGATTGCGGCAACTTTTCGTCAATAAACGGGCGGATTTGCGTAAAACGGTGCCAACACTTCGTTAACCATTTCCATGCTTGGGTGAGGCAAAGCTCACCGCCGGACCGGCGGAACATCCGCGATGCCGGGGCCTGTGTCATGACGCCTGAACTGCAACGGATGGAATGGATGCCCTCGCCCCCGCTAGCGCCCATCGACAGCCCGCTTGACCTCGACCACCTCTCGCGCATGACGCTCGGCGATGCCGAACTGGAGCAGGAAGTACTTGCGATGTTCGCCGAGCAGGCGGTTCGGCTCATCGCGGCGATGACGGCGCTTCCGGCCGAGACCGGCGCGCTCGCGCACAAGCTCAAGGGCTCGGCGCGCGGGATCGGAGCCTTTGCGGTCGCCGATGCCGCCGCCAGCCTCGAAACCGCGATCCGGATCGGCCACAACCAGCCCCACGCCTTCACCACGCTGAAAGAGGCGGTCACCGAAGTTCGCGCGGCTATTGCGGCGATCCTCAAGCACTAGGTTGGCGCCCCCGGCGTCAGGGGCCTTGCGCACTAGTCTTTTGTTTTGACGCGTTTTCTTCCCGCGAACCGGTATCCACTTCGCTTGAAAACGCTATGGCGCGGTCCGGATCGACCCGTTATAGGACAGCCCGGACCCTCCTTTTCCCCAGATCGCGGCAGCACGAGCACACATGGCCAAAATTCACTTTGTCGATCACAAGGGCGAAACCCGCACAGTGGACGTCGAGAACGGCGCGACCGTGATGGAAGCAGCCATCCGCAACAGCATTCCGGGCATCGAAGCCGAGTGTGGCGGCGCCTGCGCCTGCGCGACCTGCCATGTCTATGTCGACGAAGTCTGGCGGGAGAAGGTCGGCAGCCCGACGCCGATGGAAGAAGACATGCTCGACTTCGGCTTCGATGTGCGCCCGAACTCGCGCCTGTCCTGCCAGATCAAGGTCTCCGACGAACTCGACGGGCTCGTGGTGGCGACGCCGGAACGCCAGGCCTGATTCTTCTTGCTTACGTGCTCGGCGGCCGGACCTCGATGCCGCGCTTGTGCCAGGGTCTGAATTTCTCGATCACCTCAGCGGTCAGCGGTGCTGGCCGGCGCGTCGTCTCGTCGAGCAGGACACCGACCGACGTCGCCGACGCAATGCACGTCCCGTTCGAAAACACGACCTGCTCGAAGGTCACCGACGTCCGCCCAAGCTTCACCACGCCGAGACCGAGTTCGATCGTGTTCGGCCAGCGCAGTTCGGCGCGGAAGTGGATGTCGAGCCGCACCATGATCCAGGCGAGCCCCGGCGGTGTCAGCCCATATTCCGGGCTCTTCATCAGCGTGACACGGCCGGTCTCGAAATAGGTGGCGTAGACCGCGTTGTTGACGTGCTGGTTCGGGTCGAGATCGCCGAAGCGGACGTTGTCGCCGAGGCGAAAGGGGAAGTCCTCCAGGCGCGGCGTCGTATCGAGGCGGCTTGGTGCGTTCACCGATTGATCTCCGTCATATCCAACCTCGTTACAGCCCAGTTATTTTGACCCTGCAAGTGGGCGCGGCTGCGGGGCGCACCCGCTTTTATGCCTTCCCTGATCCATCCCCGTTGGCTAGACAGGCAGGGTCACCTCGGCCCAAAAGGGCGCCGTCCAACCGATAACGACCGATAAAGAGACGACATGAGCGACGTGATCAAAACCGATGTGCTGATTATTGGCGCCGGCCCTTGCGGTCTGTTCGCCGCCTTCGAGCTTGGCCTTCTCGACATGAAGGCGCATTTCGTCGACATCCTCGACAAGGTCGGCGGACAGTGCGCCGAGCTCTATCCGGAAAAGCCGATCTACGACATTCCCGGCATTCCGCAGGTGTCGGGGCAGGGTCTCACCGACGCACTGATGGAGCAGATCAAGCCGTTCCACCCGACTTTCCATCTCGGCGAGATGATCGAGACCGTGGAGAGAATCGGCGACCCCGCCTTTCGCTGCACCACTGACGCCGGCAAGGTGTTCGAATGCAAGGTGTTGGTGATCGCGGCGGGCGGCGGCTCGTTCCAGCCGAAGCGTCCGCCGGTGCCGGGCATCGAAGCCTATGAAGGCACCTCGGTGCATTACGCCGTGCGCAAGATGGAGACGTTCCGCGACAAGAACGTGCTGGTCGTCGGGGGCGGCGATTCTGCGCTCGACTGGACGCTCAATTTGCATCCGCTGGCCAAGCGCATCACACTGCTGCATCGGCGCGACGATTTTCGTGCCGCGCCCCACAGCGTCGAGCAGATGCGCGCGCTGGTGGCCGACGGCAAGCTGGATTTGCGGCTCGGCCAGGTCACCGCGCTGTCAGGCGCTGACGGCCAACTGACCGGCGCCACCGTCAAGGGCAACGACAACAATGTCAGCGATATTGCCTGCGATGCGATGCTGCCGTTCTTCGGACTGACCATGAAGCTCGGCCCGGTCGCGAATTGGGGCATTGCGCTGGAGAACAATCTGGTGCCGGTCGAGACCTCCGCGTTCGAGACCAACGTGCCTGGCGTCTTCGCCATCGGCGACATCAACACCTATCCCGGCAAGATCAAGCTGATCCTGTGCGGCTTCCACGAGGCCGCACTGATGTCGCAAAAAGCCCACCGCTACGTCTATCCGGAGAAGCGGCTCGTGTTCCAGTACACGACCTCGTCCTCCAGCCTGCAAAAGAAACTCGGTGTCAACTGATCGCGACGGGAACGGACGGGCGATGCCCCATGTTTCTGGTGCTGGAATCGTTCGCGAAATCGCCGTAGTCTGCGGCCATTGCAGTGGCGGCTTAGCAAGGTGATCATGATGCGGAATCCTTTTTCGAGCTTTCGGCTGCTCTCGCTCCTGACACTCGCCGTCGTGCTGTCGATTGGCGCGGCGAAGCCGGCTGCCGCACAGCAGCCAACCGCTGCTGGCCTCTGGCAGAAGGTCGAGGACGGCAAGACGGTCGGCTGGTTCCTCTTCATCGACCACAACGGCATCTTCGAAGGCGTCATCGCCAAGACCTTCCCGCGTGCTGGCGACGACCCGAACGAGACCTGCACGAAGTGCACGGATGATCGCAAGAACCAGCCGGTGCTCGGGCTTTCCTTCATCCGCGACATGAAGCGTGACGGGCTGAAGTACGAGGGTGGCAACGTGGTCAATCCGCGCGACGGCAATATCTGGAAGGCCAAGATGACGGTCAGCCCGGACGGTCAGGTCCTGACCATGCGCGGCTTCCTCGGCATTTCCCTGTTCGGCAAGGACGAGACCTGGCAGCGCCTGCCGGATGCCAACATGGCCGAGGTCGATCCGGCCATCATCGCCAAATATCTCCCCGCGCAGGCCGCCGCGACTGCGCCGAAGCCCGCGCCCGCCACCAAGAAGGGCGGCGCGATGATGATGGCGCCGGCAGCGAAGAAGTAAGCTGGCCGCGCAGCCGTCGCGGCCGCTGCCTCACACGTCATTGTCATTCCCCTCAGCGGCGCATGCGTCGAAAGACGAATGCTCGCCAGGTCTGCGCCAGTAGTTCCCCGGAATGCGCGCTGGCGCTGGATTTGCATAGCTGTCGGCAAATCTGCTGGAGGGACGAGTCGCCGCTTCCGCGCATGGTCAAAGGGCGTGAGCAACGTCGTCTGTTCCTCGTGGCGCCGACTTCGATCCGCGAGATGACGCTATGGGATTTGCAAGACCGTGTGCGGCGACGTTGCTGCTGCTGCTGGTAACATCGGCGATGGCGCGCGACGACGGACGCTATGCGAACTCGCCGCTCAAACCCTGGTTCGAGAGTCTGCGCAGCGAGTACGGACAGTGCTGTTCGGATGCCGACGGCTATGTCGTCGCCGATGTCGACTGGGAGTCCGATAAAGGACATTACCGCGTGCATCTCGACGACGAATGGGTCGTCGTCCCCGATGGTGCCGTGGTCACCGAGCCGAACAAGATCGGCCGCACCATGGTGTGGAAGCACTATATCGACGGTCACCCACGCGTGCGGTGTTTCATGCCGGGCAGCATGACGTGAGAATGCTGACGGCGCCCGCACTGGATGCGGGCGTTAGGTCGCGGCACTGCCGCAACAGGTTCGCTTGTGTACCGACATTCGTCTCTCGCACGCGGATAAATTTGGTTGCGTGAGACGACATGACGAAATGAGCAAGAAATTCTCCGCGTCAAATGTTTCCAGACGGCTTCGCGAAAGACGGGCGATCGTGCTACGCGCCGAGTTTGGTCTCTCGCACCACTGCGTCCGCGCGGCGGCGCAGCTCCGGATTGAGGGCGAGCCCGAGGCCCGGTGCCGTCGGTGCTGACACGATGCCGTTGTTCACGATCGGCAGCGCCGTGACGAGGTCGCGGTACCAGGTCGACAGCGTCGCGCGCACGACCTCCTGGAAGATCGCGGTCGGCGCATGCAGCGCCAGATGCAGGCCCGCCATCAGTGCGACGGGTCCGGTGCAGTCGTGCGGGGCGAGCGGCTTGTTGTAGGCTTCGCTAAGTGCAGCGATTTTGCGCGCTTCGCTGAGGCCGCCGCACCAGGCGATATCGAGCATCACGACGTCGACGGCGTCTGCCGCAAGCAAATTGCGGAAGCTCGCCGCGCCCGCCAGCGTCTCGCTGCCGCAGATCGGTGTCTTCACGCGGCGCCTGAGATCGGCAAGGCCCTGCACATCATCCATCTTGTTGAGGGGATCCTCGACCCAGAACACGCCGTAATCTTCGAGCGCACGGCAGATGCGCTCGGCGGCGTGCGTGCCCCACAGGCTGTGCAATTCACACATGATCTCGATGCGATCGCCGACCGCGTCGCGGACCTTGCGGAACGGCTCCAGTCCGATCTTGAGGTCGGTGAGCGAGATCGCGTGGCCGCCATTCGCGGCAAAGGGATCGAACGGCCAGATCTTCATGGCGCCGTAGCCTTCGCTCAAAAGGCTTTCGGCAAGCGACCCGGCATCGCGCATGAAGGCGATCTGATCGTCATAGGGGCCGAGCGCTGCATCGTCAGCGCCGATCTCGCGGCGCCTGGAGCTCCTGGTGTTGTAGGCATAGCCGGCGCAGGTGTTGTAGGCGCGGATCTCGAGCCGGCTGGCGCCGCCGAGTGCCTCATGCACGGGAATGCCGTGGCGCTGGCCCTTGAGGTCCCACAACGCGATGTCGATCGCACTGGCCGCGCGCACCTCGGCGCTGACGCTGTGAAAGCCGAGATAGGGCGTCAGCAATTGCCGCGAGATCGCTTCAATGCGGCGGGAATCCTGGCCGAGCACCAGCGGCGCGACGAGTTCGTGCAACGCGGCCTCGACCGCCTGCGCGCCGCGAAAGCTTTCGCCGAGGCCGGTCAGTCCCTCGTCGGTCTCGATCTCGACCCAGATCAAGTTCGGGCGCTCGTCGATGCGGATCGTGCGCAGGGTCGTAATGCCGGACATCGAGCGGTCCTTTTGGTCCTGCAGGCGCGGAAGTCGCGCTCAGGTCACGGGCGCCGGATTGAACAGCGTAAGGTCGTTGTGGATGCCCCAGCGATCCGACCATGGCTTGGTGCGGCCAGAGGCGACGTCGAGGATCAGGCGGAACAGCTCCCAGCCGGTTTCCTCGATGGTCTTTGCGCCGGTGGCGATGCCGCCAGCGTCGAAATCGATCAAGTCCTTCCAACGACGGGCAAGCTCAGTGCGGGTCGCGACCTTGATCACGGGCGCAGCCGCCAGTCCGTAGGGTGTGCCGCGGCCGGTGGTAAACACCTGCAGGGTCATGCCGGAAGCGAGCTGGAGCGTGCCGCAGATGAAGTCACTCGCGGGCGTTGCTGCAAACAGCATGCCCTTCTGCGTCGCCTTCTGGCCGGGCGAGAGCACGCCGGTGATCGCGCTCGAGCCGGACTTGACGATCGAGCCGAGCGACTTCTCGACGATGTTGGCGAGGCCGCCCTTCTTGTTGCCGGGTGTGGTGTTGGCGCTGCGATCGGCGCCGCCACGGGCCAGATAAGAATCGTACCAGGCCATCTCGCGCACGAGCGCGCGGCCGACATCCTCGTTGATGGCCCGCCGCGTGAGCAGCTGAATGGCGTCGCGCACTTCGGTGACTTCCGAGAACATCACGGTGGCGCCGGCGCGCACCAGGAGGTCGGCAGCGAAGCCGAGCGCCGGGTTGGCGGTGACGCCGGAGAACGCGTCGCTGCCGCCGCATTGCAGGCCAATCACGAGATCGGACGCGGGGCAGGTCTCGCGGGTACGCCTGTTGAGGACCTTCAGGCGCGCTTCCGCCTGGGTCATGATTGCGTCGACGATCGCACCAAAACCGTCGAAGGCTTCGTCCTGCATGCGCACGATGGCATCGCTCACGCCTTCCGGCACCAGCCGCTCGGGCGCGAGCTTTTCGCAGCCGAGGCTGATGACCAAAATCTCGCCGCCGAAGTTCGGGTTCTGCGCGATATTCTGCAGCGTGCGGATCGGTATCACCGCATCAGGCGCATTGATGGCAACGCCGCAACCATAGGCGTGGGTCAGCGGCACGACGTCGTCGACGTTCGGATATTTTGGCAGCAGTTCGGCGCGGATGCGCTTCACCGCATATTCCATCGTGCCCTTGACGCATTGCACGGAGGAGGAGATGCCGAGGATGTTCTTGGTGCCGACCGAGCCGTCTGTATTGCGGAAGCCTTCGAAGGTAAAGCCTTCGAGCGGCGGCAGCGGCGCGGGGACAGCGGTCGATATTTCGAGCTTGTCGAGGTCAGGGGCCTCCGGCATGCGGATGCGCGCCTCATCGACCCATTCGCCGGCCAGGATCGGCGCGAGCGCGTAACCGATCACCTCGCCATAGCGGACGATCTCTGCGTCCTGTGCGATGTCGACCAGCGCCGTCTTGTGCCCCTGCGGCACGAAGGCGCGCAGCGTCAGTCCGCAGGCAAAGCGGGAGCCGGCGGGAAGCCCGAAATCATTGACCACGATCGCGACATTGTCGCGCGCGTTGAGCTTGATGTAGCGGGGCTGTTCTTTTGCCGCGACGTCCTGGTCCATCTGCTTTACCTCAGAAACTGAAGTCGTAGGGTGGGCAAAGGCGCAACGCGCCGTGCCCACGATACTTCATACCGAACGTAAGCGGTGGGCACGCTTCGCTTTGCCCACCCTACGATATCTTCCTCTTGGTTAGCCGGGATAGGTATAGGCGGTCTTCACCGTTGTGTAGAACTCGCGCGCATAGGAGCCCTGCTCGCGGGCGCCATAGCTCGAACCCTTCCGGCCACCGAACGGCACGTGATAGTCGACGCCGGCGGTCGGCAGATTGACCATCACCATGCCGGACTCGCTGTTGCGCTTGTAGTGCGAGGCGTATTTCAGGCTGGAGGTGCAGATGCCGGAGGCGAGGCCGAATTCGGTGTCGTTGGAGATCGCCAGCGCTTCGTCGTAGTTTTTGGCGCGGATGACGGCGGCGACGGGGCCGAAGATCTCTTCACGCGCGATGCGCATGTTATTGTTGGCTTCGGTGAACAGTGCCGGCTGCAGGTAGTGGCCGGGCGTCTCGCGCTTGAGCAACTCGCCACCGAAGGCGAGCTTGGCGCCTTCGTCCCGGCCGATCTTGATGTAGCGCAGATCCTGGTCGAGCTGGCTCTGATCGACCACGGGGCCGATGTGCACGCCGGCCTTGAGCGCGTCGTCGACCGACAGGCCGTTCAGGCGTTCGGCCACCGCTGCGACGAAGCGGTCATGGATGCCTTCGGTGACGATCAGGCGGGAGGAAGCCGTGCAGCGCTGGCCGGTCGAGAAATAGGCGCCGTTGACGGCGACCTCGACGGCGGTCTTGAGGTCGGCATCGTCGAGCACGACCAGCGGATTCTTGCCGCCCATCTCGAGCTGGAATTTCTTCATCGGGTTCGAGAGCACGCAGGCCTGCGCGATCTTGCGGCCAGTCTGCACCGAGCCAGTGAAGGAGATCGCCGCAACGTCCGGGTGCTCAAGCAGCGTTTGGCCAACGACGGAGCCGGAGCCGACCACGAGATTGAACACGCCAGCCGGAATGCCGGAGCGCGCGATGATTTCGGACAACGCGTGCCCGGAACCCGGCACCAGTTCAGCCGGCTTGAACACGACGGTATTGCCGTAGCAGAGCGCCGGCGCGATCTTCCAGGCCGGGATCGCGATCGGGAAATTCCAGGGCGTGATCATGCCGATGACACCAACCGGCTCGCGGGTGAGTTCGACGTCGAGGCCGGGACGCACGGAGGCGCCCTTCTCACCGATCAGGCGCAGCGCTTCACCGGCAAAGAACGCAAAGATCTGGCCGGCACGCGCGACCTCGCCGATGCCCTCCGGGAGCGTCTTGCCTTCTTCGCGGGCGAGCAGGCGGCCGAGCTCTTCCTTGCGGGCAATGATTTCGAGCGAGATCTTGTTCAGCGCGTCATAGCGCGCTTGCGGCGTCGACTGCGCCCAGGCGGGAAAGGCGGCCTTTGCGGCGGCGATCGCCTTTTCGGTCTGTGCCTTGTCGGCCTTGGCGTATTCGCCGACGAGATCGTTGGTGTTGGAGGGGTTGATGTTCTTGGTGACGCCGGAGCCGTCGACCCATTCGCCGCCGATGAAGTTCTTCAGGATCGCAGTCATCTCGTTCCTCCATTTAAGGGGCATGATCCTTATCGGAAAACCGGTCTCCGCTTTTCCGGGATCAAGCCTGAGTTTCTTAACGCACGAGGCAGGGACGCTTGTCGTCAAACGTCCAGCCGGGGATCAAGTCTTGCATGGCCGTGGCGTCATCTCGGGCGCCAAGTCCATGCTGCTTGTAGAGTTCATGCGCGGCCTCGATGGCCGCACGGTCGATCTCGATGCCGAGGCCCGGACGATCCGGGACCGCGATCTTGCCGCCCTTGATCTGGAGCGGCTCCTTGGTGAGCGCCTGTCCGTCCTGCCAGATCCAGTGGGTGTCGATCGCGGTGACCTTGCCGGGGGCGGCAGCGCCGACATGTGTGAACATGGCGAGCGAGATGTCAAAATGGTTGTTGGAGTGCGAGCCCCAGATCAGGCCGTTGTCACGGCAGGTCTGGGCGACGCGCACCGAGCCTTGCATCGTCCAGAAGTGGGGATCGGCGAGCGGAATGTCCACCGCGCCAAGCCGCAGCGCGTGCGAAAGCTGGCGCCAGTCGGTCGCAATCATGTTGGTTGCGGTCGGCAGGCCCGTGGCGCGGCGGAACTCGGCCATGATCTCGCGGCCGGAGAAGCCGGCCTCGGCGCCGCAGGGATCTTCGGCATAAGCGAGGATGCCGTGCATGTCCTTGCAGAGACGGATCGCCTCGTCGAGCGACCAGGCGCCGTTCGGGTCCAGCGTGACGCGCGCGTCGGGAAAGCGCTTTGCAATGGCCGTGACGGCCTCGATCTCCTGTTCGCCACGGAGCACGCCGCCCTTCAGCTTGAAGTCGGCGAAGCCGTAGTGGTCTTGCGTGGCTTCCGCCAGTCGCACCACCGTCTCCGGCGTCATCGCCTCCTGATGGCGGAGGTTGAACCATTCGGCCTTGCCGGTCTCGCCCTTGATGTAGTCGAGTTTGCTCTTGCGGCGGTCGCCGACGAAAAAGAGATAGCCGAGCGTCTCGACGCTCTTGCGCTGCTGGCCTTCGCCGAGGAGGGCCGCGACGGGAAGATTGAGATGCTGGCCGAGCAGGTCGAGGAGGGCGGATTCGATGGCGGTAACCGCGTGGATCATCACGCGCAGATCGAACGTCTGCTTGCCGCGGCCGCCGGCGTCGCGGTCGGCGAAGGTGGTTCTGATATCCGCGAGGATGTTGTTCATCGCGCCGACGGTCTTGCCGATCACGAGATCGCGGGCATCCTGGAGCGTCTGCCAGATCTTCTGCCCGCCCGGCACCTCGCCGAGGCCGGTGTGACCGGCATTGTCGGTGAGGATGACGATGTTGCGGGTGAAAAACGGCGCGTGCGCGCCGCTCAGATTCAGGAGCATGCTGTCGCTACCCGCGACCGGGATCACCTGCATCGATGTGACGACCGGTGCGCCGGCGACTGGCGTGCCGGAGATCTCAGTCTGGGCCATCGCACGCTCCTCCCTGTTGTCTTGCTTTATTCTGCCGCCTGTCGTGTCGATCCTGCGGCAGGCAGATTCTTCACCAGCGCGGCCAGTTCCGCAACCTCCTGCTCGGTGAGATCGGTCAGCGGCGGGCGGACCGGGCCGGAATCGCGGCCGATGATCTTCATGCCGGCCTTGATGATCGAGACCGCGTAGCCCTTCTTGCGATTGCGGATCTCGATCAGCGGCAGGATGAAATCCTTCAGGCCGGCGTGGATCGTCGCATGGTCGCGCTTGCGCACCGCGGCGTAGAAGTTGGTGGCGAATTCCGGAACGAAATTAAACACAGCCGACGAGTAGGTCGTCACGCCCATGTCGAGATAGGGCAGCGCGAACGTCTCGGCGGTCGGCAGGCCGCCGACATAGGTCAGCCGGTCGCCGAGCTTGGTGTAGACGCGGGTCATCAGCTCGATATCGCCGATTCCGTCCTTGTAGCCGACGAGGTTCGGGCAGCGCTCAGCGAGGCGGGCGACCGTGTCGGGCTGGAGGATGGCGTTGTCGCGGTTATAGACGATGACGCCGATCTTCACGGAGGCGCAGACGGCCTCGACGTGGGCGGCAAGGCCGTCCTGCTCGGAATGGGTCAGATAAGGCGGCAGCAGCAACAGGCCGTCAGCGCCAGCCTTCTCTGCGCCGATCGCGATCTCGCGGGCGATCGCCGTGCCATAGCCGATGCCGGCGAGCACGGGCACGCGGCCCTTGGTCTCCTCGACTGCGACCTTGACCACGTGCGGGACCTCGGTCGGGGTCAGCGAGAAGAACTCGCCGGTGCCGCCGGCGGCGAACAGACCTGCGACATCATAGCCGCACAGCCAATCCATGTTGGCGCGGTAGGTCGCCTCGTCGAAGGAATAATCCGCCTTGAACGGCGTAACGGGGAAGGACAGGAGGCCGGATCCGATCTTCTGGGCCATTTCCTGCGGGGTCATTTTGCTCACGGGCGCTGCTCCCTGATTGTGTGTTGTGGAGGACGCAGGCCGCGTCCATTCGCCGTTGTTTAGGAGACCGTTCGATGCGCGTCCAAGCCAAAGCCTATATCGACCGATGCGGATTGAGCATCAATCTTCCACCAGCTCGGCTGAGGACAATTCACCTGCGATTTTGACCAGCGCCGCCAGCAGCGGATCCTCGTTGTCGCGGCGCCAGACCATGAACAGCTCGACGGGAACGCGTGTGCGCAGTTTCAGGGGACGCAGGCGGACGTCGGAGATTTTCAGGCCGGCAGCTGCGGCCGGCACGATGGCGAGGCCAAGGCCGGCGCGCACCATCGCGAGGATCGAGTGGATCTGGCTGAGATGCTGGACATAGCGCGGCAGGATGTCGGCGCGAGTGAACAGCGCCACCAGCAGATCGTGGAAGTAGCGGCTCTCATAGGGCGAATACATCACGAAGGGCTGGTTGTCGAAGTCCTTGATGGTGATGTTTTCCGCATTCGCCAGCGGATGCTTCTTCGGGATCGCAGCGAGCAGGGGCTCGGCGACGACACGGCGGCTGGTCAGTTCAGGTCGCGCGATCGGCGGCCGCAGCAGGCCGGCATCGATCTGGCCCGAGGTCAACGCCTCGAACTGGTCGCCGGAGACCATCTCCTTGAGTGAGAAATCGACCTCGGGCAGCTTGGCGCGGCAGGCCGCGACCAGCTCGGGGAGGAAGCCATAGGCGGCTGCGGCCGTAAAGCCGATCTTCAACGAGCCGGTCTTGCCGAGTGCGATGCGGCGGGCGACCTGCGAGGCGCTTTCCGCGAGCTTCAGGATGCGGCGGGCCTCGGGCAGGAAGCTGCGCCCGGCCGGCGTCAGGCGCACCGAGCGGCTGGTGCGCTCCAGCAGCGGCGCATCGATGATGTGCTCGAGCACCTGGATCTGCCGGGACAGCGGTGGCTGAGTCATGTTCAGCCGCGCGGCGGCGCGGCCGAAATGCAGTTCCTCCGCTACTGTAACGAAACAGCGGAGCTGGTTGAGGTCGAACATCGATACATGCCTTAGATGAATAAGGCGTTTCCCCGGCACTTCTAGCATCGATCATCCCCAAAACAAAGACGGCGGCTTTTGAGGGCCGCCGTTGAGTTGCCTGTCCCGCTCCGATGACTCGGAGCGCTCAGGAGGAACGTTTGAGCACCACCCGCTCGATCTTGCCGACCACGACGAGGTAGGCGACCGCGGCCACCAGCGCGTTGATGCCGACGAACACCAGGGCCCCGCTGAACGAGCCGGTCGCGGCCACGATGTAGCCGATCACGATCGGCGTGGTGATCGAGGAGAGGTTGCCGAAGGAGTTGAACAGGCCGCCGGAGACGCCACCGGCTTCCTTTGGCGAGGTATCGGAGACGACCGCCCAGCCGAGCGCGCCGATGCCCTTGCCGAAGAAGGCGAGCGCCATGAAGCCGACCACCAGTGCCTGGCCGTCGACATAGTTGCAGGCGATGATCGACATCGACAGCAGCATGCCGCCGACGATCGGGATCTTGCGCGCCATGGTCAGCGAGCCGGTCTTGCGCAGGATGGCGTCGGAAATGATGCCACCGAGCACGCCGCCGATGAAGCCGCACAGCGCAGGCAGCGTCGCGACGAAGCCGGCTTGGAGGATCGACAGGCCGCGCTCCTTGACCAGGTACACCGGGAACCAGGTCAGGAAGAAATAGGTCAGCGTGTTGATGCAGTACTGGCCGAGATAGACGCCAAGCATCATGCGATTGGAGAGCAGCTGGCGGATATGGTCCCATCCGGAGCCGGACTCGGGCGCACGCTCCTCCTTGGGCGCGTCGAGATCGACCAGCGCACCACCTTCCTTGATGTAGTCGAACTCGGCCTCGTTGATCGAAGGATGCTCCTTCGGCCCGTAGACGGTCTTGATCCAGGCGATGCCCATGATGAGGCCGAGTCCGCCCATCACGAAGAACACGTAGCGCCAGCCGTAATCATGGGCGATCCAGCCCATCAGCGGCGCGAAGATCACGGTGGCGAAATACTGTCCGGAATTGAAGAAGGCGGACGCGGTGCCGCGCTCATTGCCGGGAAACCAGGCCGCGACGATGCGGGCGTTGGCGGGGAAGGACGGCGCTTCCGCGACACCGACCAGCAGACGAAGCGCGAACAGCACGACGACGGCGGTGCCGGCGCTGAGAAAGCCGACCCAACCCTGCATCATTGTGAACAGCGACCAGACGATGATGCTGAAGGCATAGACGAGGCGCGAACCGTAGCGGTCGAGCAGCCAGCCGCCCGGCACCTGCGCGACGACATAGGACCAGCCGAAGGCCGAGAAGATCCAGCCCATGGCGACGGGGTCGAGATGAAGTTCCTTGGAGAGCGCGGTGCCCGCGATCGAGAGCGTGGCGCGGTCGGCGTAATTGACCGTCGTGACCAGGAACAGCATGGTCACGATGAACAGCCTGACGCGAGACCTCCTCACATCTGTAGCGGACATCACTGCGCTCATCAGGCGCCTCCTTGAATTCGAAATGTTTCCTCAGGGCGACTCCTAGAGGCGCGCGCCGGAAAGTGTCCAAGTTCAAGGGTGTATCGATTGATGCCGTTTTTGAATTGATGGAACGGCAGGGAGCGGGAACGTGACCGTGAATTCGGCGAGGAGCGCGCGCGCTGTTGCCTCTACTGCTGCGCGCCCGGCTGAAGCGGAGCCAGGAGTCCGCGTGTGACGCCTGGCGGCGCGGCATCCAGGCCGAGCACGGCGCTTGCGGCCGGCAGTGTGGCGTCCGCCATCGCCGCGTGGCCTTCGGCGCTCGGATGCACGGCGCCGCCATAGACGGCCGAGAGCACGCCCCAGGTCGCGTCGTGGATGTCGGTCGGCTGGCTCGCTGCCGGCAATCCCTGCGGATAGGTCATCGCCGTGAAATAACTGTCATTGGCGTCACGGATCCAGCGCGCGCGCGGCAGGTAGGCGCGATATTCCGAGGCGCCGCGGCCGCACAGCATCGGCTGGCTCGCCGCGCTGACGATATCCGGATTGAAGCTCTGGCCGTTCTCGGCGAAGCAGGTGCGATCGAATTCGGGATCATTGCCGGCATGAGCGCAGAAACCGTGATCGGCGAACGCGGCCTGATGCGCATCGACGAAGGTCATGCGGTCAGCCTCGGGATCGCGGCACAACGCGCCGCCCGTGCAAGTGGCCAGCCCCTTCAATTGCGGCAGGAACTCGGTGTCGACGAAGGTTGAGACGCGCGCGAGCCGCTGCGGATCGGCGTTGAAGGCGGGATGGATGTCGAAGCCGCCGCGGCCGCCGCGGCAGGGCACGCCGCCATCGGCCAGCGCCGGATTGGCGTAGGAGACGTAGACCACGTGCGAGAGGTCGCCGCCGACCAACGGCTTCAGCGCCTCGCGCAGCTTGACGAAATTCTGCGGCAGCTCGCGCTGTAGCGCATCGCGGGAATCGTCGACGCTCGCCATCACGCCGGAGCGGCGGAACAGTGCACGCTCGGTTGCGGTGTCCACGATGACGTCGGCGACGAGACCGGAGAAGTAGACGTCGTTGGCGCCGATCGAGAGCAGCACCAGGTCGAGATTGCGATCCGGCTGACGCTTCTTCGCCGCGGCGAGCGCTTCGCGCAGCTCGGCAACCTGGGCATTCACGCTGGTGTTGCAGACGCCGGACTTGCCTGGCGGGCATTCGCGGGCGCGCTGCGAACCGAGCAGCCCGTCGCTGATGCTGGCGCCGGTGCAGGCGAGGGGCAGATAGGTGACGGCGATATGAGTGTAACGTACCGCCAGCGCGAGAGCGGTGCGGGCCTGGTAGCTGTAGAGCGAGCGGTGGCAGGGCGAGTTGAACCAGAGCGCGCTGTAGTGCTGCCAGTTGGCAAGCGTATCCGGCGCCTCGCAAGCGCGGCCGCCTTTGAAGCCTGCGCGGCTCGGCCGGTAATACTGTCCGCCGGCGGTGCCGAGATAGGAGCGGAAGCAGAAACCCTCGTCTGACAGCGCCAGTGGCCGGTCCGGATTGCCTTCGCCGGAGGCGATGCTGTCGCCAAGGCCGGCGATGAAGATGTCGCGGACCTGAATCTCGGTCTGGACGCGCTGGCTCGGATCGGAGCCGGAGGAGACGTCGACGCTCGCGACCGTCTGCTTGCCGTAGCGGACCCGCAGGTTGACCGGCTCGGCGCAGTCGAAGGTCGAGGTCTGCGGTCCGTCGCCGTCGTCGAACGACCAGGCGCAGGTGGCGCCGACCGGCACCGCGCCGGTCAGGCGCACGGTGATGGGGTGGTCGATCGGCGTGATGTAGTTCTCTTTGACATTGTCGCGGGTGCAGGGCTGGTTGACCCGGCCCTGGAGATCGATGCAGAGCCGGTTGACCATGTTGCGGGCCCAGCCGCGGCCCTCGCTCTGCAGTTCCAGCGACTGTTCGGCGGCGAGGATGCTGCGGTTACGCGCGTTCTCGACATGAAGCAGGAAGTCGCGCTCCTCGCGGAACAGGCGGAAGCGGTTGCGGACCTCCCAATTGATCTGCATGGCGCCGGCATCCTGCGCGGCAGCGCGCTGGAGCGGCAAAACGGTGAGGGGCCCGGCTAGCAGCAGGGCGCCCACGAGAAAAGTACGAAGGGAAACAGGGATCATGATCCGCGTCTTCAACGGCAAAGTTGAGGCGGAAATAAGAGAGCGTAGCCCGCCGCCCCGCAACCTTTGTCTACCGCTATTGCGGGCACCGGCGGGCCGGCCTTACCGTTTGCCGGCCTGGCGCACCAACCGCTCGCGCTCCATCGGCGTCACCTGCTTGGGCAGGTTGGCCTGCGCACAGGCTTCCGCCAGCCGCCGCCGTTCCTGCCAGGGCTGGACGACGTTCATCCAGAGCTCGCGGGTGCCCATGATGGAGATGGCAAGGCCGAACGGGATCACGAAATAGAGGATGCGGAAGACCAGCAGGGTCGCCAGCAGCTGCTCGCGGCCGAATTCGGGCAGCGCCACCAACATGGCGGCGTCGAACACGCCGATCGAGCCAGGCGCATGGCTGGCGAAGCCCAGCAGCGTTGCCAGGATGAACACCACGGCGAGCGACAGGAAGTCGATCGGCGGATTGGCCGGCATCAGCAAATACATCGCCAAGGCGCAGAAGCCGAGATCGACCACCCCGATCAGGATCTGCACCAGCGTCAGCGGCGCCGACGGCAGCACCACCTTCCAGCCTTTCTGGCCGAGCTCGCGGCGTTTATCGCCCATGCAGAGCCAGACCAGATAGGCGCCGATCGAGGCGAGGCCGCCGAGTGCGATCAGCCGATTGATCGACGACGGCAGCTGATCCATGTAGGAGGCCGCATCCGGGTGGATGGTCATGCCGATCGAGAGCACGAAGATGTTACCGAGCCAGAAGGTCAGGCCGGAGAGGAAACAGATCTTGGCGACGTCGATCGCATTCAGCCCGTAATCCGAGTAAATCCGGAAGCGGATCGCGCCGCCCGTGAACACGGTGGCGCCGATGTTGTGGCCGATCGAATAAGACGTGAAGCTCGACAGCGCTGCGATGCGGTAGGGCACGTGCTTCTTGCCGATCGTTCGCAGTGCAAAAAAGTCGTAGAAAGTCAGCGTACAGAACGCGAAGAACACGCAGATAGCGGCCAAGCCGATATGCCCGCGGGGAATATCGGTCAAAGCGGTCAGGATGACGCTGGTATCGATGCCCTTGAGGGTCCGCAGCAGCGTGGTGACCGCGAAGGCGATGATCATCACGCTTGCGGCAATACCGAGCCGTCGCCAGCCGATCCATCTCTTGAAACCGCGTTTCAGCGCGGGCAGCAGTCCGTGCATTCATCCTCCCGGCGGGGGCAAGACCGACCGGGCCAGGCATTGGCCAGTCGGTTGCGATCACTGCCCGAAATGGGCGTCGATCGCTAGGCATGATGTAGCTCATTTAAGGCAAAAACAGCGACTTGTGCAGCCCTTGACAACGCCGGGTTCTGCGCCGGACCGGGTGTTTTGTCATAAGTGGTTCACATGGCGCGCGTGTTAAGCATGTCTGAGTCGAGGGACCGACTTGCATCGTGCGCCCGCAAGGTGAGATGGTTTCAAATCCTGCGGTCGCAAGCGTTGTTCCGAAGCAAACGATCCGGGCATTTTTTGGAACGACGCTGCAACGCCCAGGTTACCGGCCGATCAGTAATCGAACACGGCAAAACACAGGCTTCTCGTGCAGGCCGGTGCTGCCTTGTTCCCGCAACCTGCGAGGATCGGAACGATGGGACTGTTCACAAAAGACATCAAGACCATGAACGACCTGTTCGTGCATCAGTTACAGGACATCTACTACGCCGAGCAGCAGCTCACCAAGGCACTGCCGAAAAATGGCAAACAAGGCGACCGATCCGCAGCTGAAGCAGGGCTTTTTGACGCACGTTGAAGAAACCAAGCAGCACGTCACGCGGCTCGAGGAAGATGCACGGTGCAACAGCGCCGCGCGGTCATCCGCGCGGCGTTCACATATCGGGTAACCATCATTCGGTCATTGTCGAAGCATGACGACGGCTGGAGGCTTATAAGTCGCATGGGGCTGCAATCGAGGTGCCAGCATGCGAGCCAACACCATCAGACATGAAACCTTCGGCGCGAAAGATGCCTCGCGCACCCCACCGCGCCTCGCAACTTCGCTCACACTGGCTGCAATGAGCCTCGGCTATGGCGTGGTGCAGCTCGACGTCACCATCGTCAACACTGCGCTCGACGCCATGGGCAAGACGCTCGGAGGCGGCGTGGCCGAGTTGCAATGGGTTGTCAGCGCCTACACCATCGCCTTTGCCGCCTTCATCTTGACAGCCGGTGCGCTCGGCGACCGGATCGGCGCCAAACGCATCTTCATGGCGGGGTTTGCGATCTTCACCGCGGCCTCGCTGGCGTGCGCGCTGTCTCCCAATGCCATCGTACTGATCGGCGCGCGGCTGGTTCAGGGGTTGGCGGCGGCGATCCTGGTGCCGAATTCACTGACGCTGCTGAACCACGCCTATACGGATGATCGTGCGCGCGGTCGTGCCGTCGCGGTCTGGGCCGCGGGCGCGAGTCTGGCGCTGACCGCAGGTCCCTTCGTCGGCGGCGCGCTGATCACGCTGGTCGGCTGGCGCGCGATCTTCCTCGTCAATCTGCCTATTGGCCTCGCCGGCCTTTGGCTGAGCTGGCGCTATGCGACTGAGACCGCGCGCGCCCGCTCGCGCGAGATCGATTTGCCCGGCCAACTCGCCGCGATCGGCGCGCTGGGTGCGCTCGCGGGCGCAATCATTGAAGCCGGTGCATTGGGATGGGCTCATCCTGCCGTGATCGCAGCATTCGTGGTCTCCGCCGTCCTCGCCACGCTGTTCGTCTCGCGCGAGAGCCGCACGACGCAGCCGATGCTTCCGCTGTCTTTGTTCAGTCATCGGCTGTTTACCCTGACCACGATCGTCGGCCTCCTTGTCAACATCGCGATCTACGGCCTGATCTTCGTGCTCAGTCTCTACTTCCAGCGGATCAACGGCCTGTCGGCGTGGTGGACCGGGCTTGCCTTCGTACCGATGATGGGCGCGGTGCTGCCGGTCAATCTGCTGGCGCCACGCATTGCCGAGCGTATCGGCCCGTGCCCGACCATCGTTGTCGGCGCCTGCATCTCGGCGCTCGGCTGTCTTGGTCTGGTCTGGATCGAAGCCGGCACGAGCTACTGGGCGATCTTTGCGCAGATGATCGCGATCAGCGGCGGGCTTGGCCTCTTGGTGCCGCCTCTGACTTCGACCTTGCTTGGCAGCGTCGAGAAGGCGCGCTCCGGAATCGCTGCGGGTGTGCTCAATGCGATGCGGCAGACCGGCAGCGTCCTTGGCGTTGCGCTGTTCGGGGCGCTGGTGGCGTCCGATAGCGCATTCATGACTGGCCTTCACCAGGCGCTAATCATATCCGCGGCCGTGCTGCTGCTGGCCGCCGGCGTGATCGGCCTCGGCGCAAAGGTTGGCGGGCAAACAATGTGAGTAGCCGCACACATTCCCTGTTCACCATTCCGGTAACCGGCGCATAGCCGGTTACCGACTATCCATCTCTGCCGGTTCTAGTGCCCGATGGAATAGGGGCCGGCAATGTATCAAGTTCTGTTTTGTCTCACGGACCAGCATGATTGGCGTCTGGTCGCACTCGGCGGAGCGGTGTGTCTGCTCGCCAGCGCGGCGGCAATCAGCCTGTTTCACCGCGCGCGTGCGGCGGGCGGGTCGGCTCGCCTGGTCTGGATCACGCTCGATGCCGTCGTCGCCGGCTGCGGCGTCTGGGCAACACACTTCATTGCGATGCAGGCCTACGGGCCGGGGGCCGGGGGGGCCTACAATATCCCCTTAACAATCCTGTCGCTGATCTTTGCGATCGCAGTCACCTTCATCGGTCTCAGCATCTCGGTTTCGACGACGCGCGGAATTCTGGTCGCGCTCGGCGGCGCCGTCGTGGGCGCCGGCGTGGCAGCGATGCACTACACCGGCATGATGGCGTTCGAGATTCCTGCGGATGTCGGCTGGACCACCGGGACCGTGACGGTATCGATCTTGCTCGGCATCGTCTTCGGATCGCTCGCGCTGCTCGTTGCGGGGCGTGGCGACAGCCTGTCGAATGCGTTGGGCGCAACGATTCTGTTGACCGTTGCCATCGTCTCACATCACTTCACTGCGATGGGCGCACTGGTATTGACGCCCGATCCTGCGCTTGCGATCAGCGGTCTTTCGATCCCGCCGGCGTCGTTGTCCATCCTGACCGCCAGCGCCGCTGTTGCCATTATCGCCATTGCGCTCACGGCGGCCGTGCTCGACCGTCGCGCCAAAGGCGAGATCGGACGCCAGCAGGTCGTGCTCGACACAGCGCTCGAGAACATGTCGCAGGGACTGTGCATGTTCGATGCCGAGGGCAAGATCATCCTGTTCAATGAGCGTTATGCGGCAATGCTTCGCCGCTCCGGCATGCAGCTCACGGGTCGCGTCCTGCTCGACATTCTCCGCGAGGAGGCGGCGAAGGAGCAGTGGAATGGCGAGCCCGAACAATTTTTTGCGCGCCTTGTCGAGGATGCCCGGGAGGGACGCACGACGACGGACGTCGTTCGCCGGTTCGACCGCTCGATCCGCGTCGTCAATCAGCCGATGCAAGGCGGCGGCTGGGTCGCCACCTTCGAGGACATCACCGAATGGCTGGAGGCGCAGGCCAAGATATCGCACATGGCGCGCCATGACGCGCTGACCAATTTACCAAACCGCGTGCTGTTCCACGAGCAGCTCGAACAGGGATTGCGCCGGGCCGGTTCGAACGACCAGCTCGCGGTGCTCTGTCTCGATCTCGATCATTTCAAGGACATCAACGACTCCCTCGGCCATCCCATCGGCGATGCGCTGCTGAAGGAGGTTGGCCGCAGGCTGAAGTCCTCCGTCGGCGAACACGACACCGTGGCCCGCCTCGGCGGCGACGAGTTCGCCGTGGTCCAAATCGGTCGCTCTGAGGAGGCTGCCGCGCGAGCGCTCGCCGGCCGTCTCGTCGAGGTGATCTCCGCGCCTTACGAGATCGACGACCATCAGATCGTGATCGGCGTCTCGATCGGCATCTCGCTGTCGCCGCAGGACGGCAGCAATCCCGACGAGCTGCTGAAGAACGCCGACCTCGCGCTATACCGCGCCAAGGCCGACGGCCGCGGCACCTATCGGTTCTTCGAGACTGGCATGGACGCGCGGGCGCAGGCGCGCCGCCTGTTGGAAATGGATATGCGGGCGGCGCTCCAGCGCGACGAGTTCCAGCCGTACTACCAGCCGATTCGCGATGTCGCGAGCGACCGCGTGGTCGCCTTCGAGGCGCTGCTCCGCTGGAACCATCCGCTGCGCGGACTGATCGCGCCCATCAACTTCATTCCGCTCGCCGAGGAAACCGGCCTCATCATTCAGCTGGGCGAACTCGTCTTGCACCGAGCCTGTACGGATGCCGCGACCTGGCCGGATGACGTCGGCGTTGCCGTCAATTTGTCGCCGGTGCAGTTCAAGAATCCGAACCTGATTGCGTCCGTGACCGAGGCGCTGGAGAAATCCGGGCTCGCGGCGAACAGGCTCGAGCTCGAGATCACCGAATCCGTGTTGCTTCAGAACAGCGAGGCGACGCTGACCACGCTGCACGATTTGCGCGCCATGGGCGTGCGCATCTCGCTCGACGATTTCGGCACCGGCTATTCGTCGCTGAGCTACTTACGCAGCTTCCCGTTCGACAAGATCAAGATCGACCGTTCGTTCGTGTCCGAGCTCGCCACGCGCGAAGATTCGGTGGCGATCATCCGCGCCGTCACCGGCCTCGGCCGCAGCCTCGGGATCATCACCACGGCGGAGGGCGTCGAGAACGACGCGCAGCTCGAACTGCTCAGGCGCGAAGGCTGCACCCAGGCGCAGGGCTATCTGTTCAGCATGCCCAGGCCCGCGTCCGAAGTCGCTTTGATGCTGGAGCGCCCGCGGCTGCTTGCCTCGGCCTAAAAAGCCCTAGCCGCGGCGCAGCGCGAAATGCGCGCCGCAAAACGCCATCACCGCGCCGAGACACAGTGCCGCGAGGCCCGCGAGCACGCCGGAGATGGTCGGGATCGGGCTCGGCGCCGAGGCCGCCTGTCCGGCACCGGCGAGCAGGAGCACGCCGACCGCGATCAGGAATTGGCGCATCCGTTGCGGGATCTGGCCGGAGACGGCGCTCTGCATCAACGACGCCGTGAAATAGCCGCCGGAGAATCCGACGGTCGCAATCAGCCACCAGGCGATCGCCGCGCCCGTCGGCATGAACTCATGCGTGTCGGAGCGCCAGAGGCCACCCAGGTCGAGCCCGTAGCGCGCACCTAACATGTGCACCGCGAGCGCGAGCAGCACGCCCGAGATCATGGCGGCCCCGAGAATCAGGCGGCGCGGAAAATAGATCGTCTCAGCCATGCCCCGCTTGTAGGATGGGGGAGGGCGATCGCGCAAGCCGATCGCGGACAGGATTGATGATCGAGATGGGGGTTTCGAACGGGCACGGCGGGTCAGTCACGAGCTACGCCTATAAGGCGTCGCTGATCGGATCGGCGCATCGCTTCGAGTTGACGGAGGAGGGCCTGGCATGGCACATCGCCGGCCGCTCGGGCGTCTGGCGCTACGACGAGATCAGTGCAATCCGGCTGTCGTTCCGCCCCGTCTCGATGCAGCAGCACCGGTTTCGCGCCGATGTCAGCCGCGCCGGTGGCGGTCGCATCGCGATCCTGTCGACGAGCTGGCAGACTGCGGCGCTGATGGCGCCGCAGGACAGCGGGTTTCGCGACTTTCTTGTCGAGTTGCACGCGCGGATGGCGAAGGCTGGCAGCCGGGCCGAGCTGACCGCGGGCCTCGGCCGCAAAACTTATGCGGCAGTGCTGGCATTCCTGGCGATGCTGGCCGTGGCGATGGCCGGGCTTCTGATCCGCGCGCTGATGATCGGCGAATTCGCCGGCGTGCTGTTCATCCTCGGCTTCGCCGCGCTGTTCATCTGGCAGGTCGGCGGCTTCGTCCGGCGCAACCAGCCGCGCAGCTACAGCTTTGATCGGCTGCCTCGATCCCTGCTGCCGTAGAGCTACTCCGTCGAGTCGAAGTCTTCCTCTTTGGTGCCGAGCAGCGAAACGATCGTGCGCAGGCCGGAATCGAGCTGCTCGAACGAGGGCGGGGCGAGTGCCAATCGCACCGCATTCGGTGCATGGCCATGCGCGACCGCGAAGGTCGAGGACGGCGTCAGCGCGATACCGCGCCGGGCCGCCGCGGCAACGAATGTCTGCGAGCGCCAGTGCGGCGGCAACGTCAGCCAGAGATGATAGGAGCGCGCATCGGCGGCGATCTGGTAGCCGGCGAGCAGTCGTGCCGCGGTGTGCTGGCGGCGGGCGGCATCGATGCGTTTCAGCCGCGTCAGCTCGGCGACGGTGCCGTCGGCCATCAATCGCTGACCGGACGCGAGCGCGTGGCCCGAGGCGATCCAGCCGCCGGTGCGGACCGCGCTCATCACGCTCTCGCGCATGTGAGGCGGCGCGACGAGGATGCCGAGCGCTAGACCGGGCGCAACCTTCTTGGACAGGCTGTCGAGCACGATGCAGCGGTCCGGCCCGAGCGCTGCGAGCGGGGTATCGTCGGCGAGGAAGCCATAGACGGTGTCCTCGATGATGGTGAGATCGAGCTTCTCGGCGATGCGCATGATGTCGGAGCGCCGTGTCGCGTTCATGGTGACGCCGAGCGGATTCTGGATGATCGGCTGGAGATACAGCGCCGACAGATGCGCTTCGCGATGCGCCTTCTGAATCGCATCAGGTCGCGCGCCATATTCGTCCATCGGAATTGGCACCAGTGTGATGCCGAGCCGCGCGGCGATGCTCTTGACGTAGGGGTAAGTGAGCGCCTCGACGCCGCAGCGGCCGCCGGTGGGAACGAGGGCTGCAAGTGCGGCCGCGAGCGATTGCTTGCCATTCGCGGTGAACACGATTTGCTCGGCCTGCGGCGCAAAATCCTTGCGCGCGAGATAGGCGGCGGCGGCATTGCGCGCGCTCTTGGTGCCGGTGCTGGTCGAGACGCGCAACGCGGATTCGAGCGCGTCGACGCGTTCGAGCCCGGCGAGGCTCTTGGCGATCATCGCCCATTGCTGCGGCAACAGGGGATAATTGACCTCGAAATCGATACGCGCATCGCGCGGCTCGGTGATGGTCTCGACCTCGCGCCTGATGTCGCCGGAGATGAAGGTGCCGCGGCCGACTTCGCCGACCACGAGGCCGCGACGCAACAGCTCCGTATAAACACGGCTCGCTGTCGAGACCGCAATGCCACGATCATAGGCAAAATTGCGCTGCGGCGGCAGCCGGTCGCCGGCCCTTAACGTGCCGTTAGAGATATCCGAGGCAATGGCATCGGCAAGCTTCACGTACTCGAACTTGGACATATTGCACCGAGAGCAATGTTTTCCTTGCTCCGAGGAGTGTACTGGAGCATTTAAGTTCCATCAAGTTCCGCGATTGAGCCGAGGTGAGCGAGAGCAATCCGATGGCAAACGAGGTGCAGACGCTCTGGCGTTTGCGCCAACGGCACCTGCTTCGCCGCGCGGGACATCGGCCGGAGAAGAAAAATGACCATGATTTCGCAAACTGCCGGGCGGAATTTACGCCCATCCTCATCGAGCGGATTTTTTGCCACGCTCGTCAACGCCGCCTATGCCCTGTTCGACCGCCTGGAGCGCCGCACCGCCGTCAAGACGCTGAACGAACTCGACGACCGCGCCCTGCGCGACATCGGGATCAACCGCAGCCAGATCGAGGACGCCGTCTATGGGCAGTTCAAAGCCGAGCTGACGCGGTATCTGTGAGCGCCTTCGCGACGCTCGGCACGTCCGGGCGTGGCGAAGTTCGTAGGATGGGTAGAGCGTAGCGAAACCCATCAACGCTTCTGAAAAGATGATGGGTTTCGCAAGTGCTCTACCCATCCTACAGCCTCGCAGACACACTTGCGCATCCTCGCGACTCATCTCGCCCGAGCTTTGCTTCGTCGCCTCACCCTCACTTGAAAGAGGGCGCAGGGAAGACCGGGTGCCGGCTGGCACCCACGGTCCACTGTGCGGTAATTGCGAACAAGAATCTGCACAGCGGCATACAGGCGAAGCCCAACATCCGGCCTTCCCTGCGCAGTGGTTTGACGGCTTATGTCGCGCTCTCCCCGGGGAGCGATGCACTATTGCCCCCGTCGCCTCGCAGATGACTGATACGCGAACCCGGTTGAGCCACACGCATCACCACGAGCCTTGGCGCACAGACCCCGGGCGCCAGGACCACACGATTTTGCCGTACGCGGATCACACCGGTCGTGCGCGCGACGGTCTCGCTCACGGTTGCCCGCCCTGCAAAACCCTTCGCGCCGATGTGACCCACGTCCACCGCCATCCGGCCCGCGTTCGTGACGATCGCGATACGCCCCTCTTCCTTGGGCCGGGTTGCGGCAACACATACGCCAATTCCGAATTTCGGTAAAGTGGAATATTTTTGACAGTGCAGATTGCCCCACGCCTAGCGTGTTTTGCCGGACGGGCAACGCAAGATCTCGTGGCCTTCGTAGCCCGGATGGAGCGAAGCGCAATCCGGGAATCTATCCTGCGGACACAGCGGCCCCGGATTTCGCTGCGCTCCATCCGGGCTACGGACCGAGGCAGCGTCAGGCCACCGCGAACTGGCCCCACATGCCGCCATAAGCTCGATCGTCCTCGGACTGGTCAGGCTTGCGGCGGGGTCTCGTCGGAGCGGGACCTCGTAGGTCCATCTCCGCCAGAATTGCTTCACGGCATTGCTCCGAGTTTCGAAGCGCGATGAAATTGGGCTGCTGCTGCTTCCGCATCGTCATTGCGAGCGAAGCGAAGCAATCTAGAGTCCCTCCGTGGAGGCGGTCTGGATTGCTTCGTCGCAAGAGCTCCTCGCAATGACGGAGTTCGTGGTGAGAGCTCAGTGCCTGACCACCAGTACCGAGCACTTGGCATAACGCACCACATGCCCGGCGTTGGAGCCGAGGAAATAGGTGCGCATCGCAGGCCGGTGCGAGGTCATGACGATCAGATCGGCCTTCATGTGCACGGCTTCCTCCAGGATCTCGTGATAGATGCCGCCCTGACGCACCACGCTGGAGATGTGGGAGGCGTCGATGCCGGACTCGCGGGCGACGATGGCGAGCGCCTCTTCCGAGGTCTGGCGCTGCTGCTCGTCGAAATCGGCCGGGACATATTCGGCCAGCATCACCGGCGTCATCGGCAGCACGTTGAGCAGCCGGATCGATCCGTTCCAGTTCTGCGACAGCGTCGTCGCGGTCGCTATCGCAGGTTTTGCGAGATCAGTGTCGGCAAGATCGATGGGCACGAGAATGGACTTGAACATCTGCGCCTCCCTAATGACCAAGCTGATCAACCGGTCGAGACGGCGCCCGCGCGTCTCATCCAAGTCGAAGCAACTTGGGGCTGACGAACAGCACCAGTTTGCCGCGGCGGTAGGCCACGTCGTCCCAATCCTTGACGTCAAAGTCCAGGATCGCAAGCCCCGCGGTGGGCATATTGTCGGCGAGCGCCTTGGCGGCGACCGGATCGCCGCTGCCCATCAGCATCAGGGCAGCCTCGTGCATGCCCGGATTGTGCCCGATCAGCAGCAATTGTCGGGGGTTCGCCGGAATCGTTGCAGTGCGAACGGTTTCGAGAACCTGCGCGGGATCGGCGCCGTAGAGTTCCGGCAGGATCTCGACCTGCGGCGCGGCGACGCGGTCCTTCATCGCCTCCCAGGCGATGTCCCAGGTCTGTCTGGCGCGGACGGCGTGCGACACCAGCACGGCCTCGGGGACAGGCGGATGGGTGGCGATCCAGTCGCCCATCTCGGCGGAATCTCGCTGGCCGCGATCGTCGAGCCGGCGGTCCTGGTCACGGCCGCTCGGCGCGTCGGTCTCGGTCTTGGCGTGACGCAGCAGCATCAAACGGCGCATGGCATTCCCGAATCGTTCCACGTCAAGAATAATCTACAGGCGCCGGTTGAGGGCAAGGTGACAAGCGCCCGATCGGTACTAGGTTGTTATTTCGAGCATGATCTTATCGGAAAACCGCTGCGCACTTTTCCGGATCATGCTCTAAGAAAACGCTATGAGCGAGACTTTCACAAGCGTGTCCCAGGAAGAAGCCGGCTTTCGTGAACGTGTCCGGCTGTCGTTCGATCTCGACGCCGACATTTGCGTGATCGGGGCGGGGCTTGCCGGCCTTTCAATTGCGCTGGAGGCAGCCCGGCTCGGGGCCAGCGTCGCGGTGCTCGAGGGCCGTCATATCGGCTGGAATGCCTCCGGCAACCAACTCGGCACAGTGACGCCGGGCTTCGCGCTGCCGCTCACCGAGCTGATCGAGCGTATCGGCTTCGAAGACGCCAGGGAGTTGTGGACGCTCTCGAAGGAGGGCGCCGAGTTCGTCCGCGCCAACGCCACTGAAGAGAACATGCCGGGCATCGGCCTCACCGACGGCGTACTGGAGGTCTCCAATGTCGATGCCGGCGATCAGCTGATCCGCCGGCTCCAGATGCTGAACGAGGATTTCGACACCGAGGCCGAGGGCTGGCAGGTCGATCGCGTCCGCGAGGCGCTCAAGACCGATCGTTATTTCCACGGCGTCTATTACCCCCGGGCGTTCCAGGTCGACGGCCGCAAATATGTACACGGCCTGGCAGCGTTGGCGCGGCGTGCCGGTGCCCGCATTTTCGAGGACACGCCGGTCGTCAGCATCGATCATTCCGGCATCCGCAAGCGCATCGTCACGCCGTCGGCGCGGCTGCGCGCCACCCATATCGTGCTTGCCGGCAACATCCATCTCGGTGCGCCCTTGCGGCGCCTGTCGGAGACGCTGCTGCCTGTCTGGCGCTATGCCGGCATCTCCGCGCCGCTCGGCGAGCGGGTGCACGAGATCATCGGCTTCAAGGGATCGGTGATGGATACCGACGGCGTCGATCATTTCCGCATCGTCGACGGCGACCGCCTGATGTGGGAGAGCCCGGAGACCACTTGGGCCGCGCGGCCGCAGCGCTTTGGCGGTCCCGTCAGGCGGCGGATCCGGTCGATCTTCCCCCAACTCGGCAATGTCGAGATCACCGAGACGTTCGGCGGCGCCACCGGCCAGACCGTGCACGGCATGCCGCAGATCGGCCAGCTGCGCAAAGGCCTGTGGGTGGCGAGCGGGTTCGGCCGCCAGGGCATGAACACCTCCGCCATGGCTGGGCAGTTGATCGCGCGCAGCATTTTGAGGGGCGACGAGCGCTGGAAGCTGTTCTCGCCATTCGAGCTGGTTTGGGCCGGCGGTACCACCGGACGAGTCGCGGGCCAGTTGGTCGGGATCTGGGGCAGGGCGAGTTCCGCCGCCGCCGGGTCGCTCGCCCGCTACCGCGAGCGCGTACGGGTCAAGGACAGGGAGCGCGAGGCGCGGCTGGCCGCTGCCAACCGGGCCGCCGGCACCGGTCCCCGCCGTCCGCCGCCCGGAGTTCGGCCGCGGGTGGCCCCGGCGCCGCAGCCGCCTGCGACGGCGGACGCGGAACCGGTCTCCCAGGAGCAGAGCGTCTCGCAATAAGTTGAGAAGAATCCCGCCTGGAAGTGTAACGTCCGCCGTTAGAACCCGTATCTCAGGGCGTGGACTTCCTGCGCACGGAGAAAGACATGTTTGACCGCCGCATCCTGTTGACGACCGTCGCCGGCCTGTTTGGCCTTTCGGCCTTCCGCTGGCTGAGAGCCACCCCGGCCCAAGCGGGAGAGAAAGCCGCCGAGAAATTCGAGATCGAGAAGACCGACGCCGAATGGCGCGCCCAGCTCACGCCGCAGCAATATGAGATCCTGCGCAAGGAAGGCACCGAGCGGCCGGGCACAAGCCCGCTGCTCAAGGAGCACCGCAAGGGCACCTTCGCCTGCGCCGGCTGCGATCTCCCGGTCTTCGCCTCGGAGACCAAGTTCGAGAGCGGCACGGGTTGGCCGAGCTTCTACCAGCCGATCGACGGCAATGTCGGCAAGACCGAGGACCGCACCTTCGGCATGGCCCGCACCGAGGTGCACTGCCGGCGCTGCGGCGGCCATCTCGGCCACGTCTTCGACGACGGTCCGAAGCCGACCGGATTGCGCTACTGCATCGACGGTTTCGGGCTGGTGTTCCACCCGGGGACGGCCTCGGCGACGTAGAGCTTTATTTGACGCGTTTCCCCGGCAATTGTTGCCGGTCCGGCAATTATGCCCCGGTCATTCGACCGGGGCATGTCTATTTAAGTGACTGATTTTACAGTGATACCCGCATTGGCATAGGCCTTGCGACGTCTCCTCCGACTGCGGCCATTGGTCTGCCGGCCGCCGAGATCGGATTTGGAGACAAAGTTATGGGTATCTTCGATGCAATGAACACCTCGGTGGGTGGCCTGCAGGCGCAATCCTACGCGCTTCAGAACATCTCGGGCAACATCGCGAACTCATCCACCACCGGTTACAAGGGCATCGGGACCAGCTTCGAGGATCTCATCCCCGACGCCTCCGTGCCGAGCAAGCAGGTCGCCGGCGGCGTCACTGCACACGCACAGGCGACCATCACCACTCAGGGCACGATCTCCGCTTCCAGCGTCGCCACAAACATGGCGATCACCGGCGACGGCTTTTTCTCGGTGCAGAAGGCGACCGGCACCGTCGACAACGTGCCGGTGTTCGACGGCGTCACCTATTACAGCCGCCGCGGCGACTTCCAGGTCAACGCTAACGGCAATCTCGTCAACGGCGCCGGCTACTATCTGATGGGTGTCACGGTCGACCCGAAGACCGGCAATCCGACCGGCAGCGTGCCGACGGTGCTGCAATTCCAGAACAACTTCGTCCCGGCGCAGGCGACCACCTCAATTCAGTACGCGGCGAACCTGCCCTCCCAGCCGAATACGGTGTCGAGCTCGACCGCGACGAGCGGTACGCTGCTGGCTGCTGGTGGACTCAATCCGTCCGATTATGCCTCGAATCCGCTGACGGTGGGCACTCCGCCCGCACCCTATACAAGTGCGGCGGCTTCCGGCGCTGCCGCCACCGGCAATACGCGCTCGGCCTATACGTCGACGATTGCGACGGGCTCGGTGGCGCTGCAGGACAATGCCTCGGCAGCGGCAGGCACGGGTACGTCCCTCGACAGTACGCAGGGTTCGCACCTCAATCAGGCCATGCTCACTGCGCTTGACGGCACATTCATGACTGTCAACGGCACCAAGATCGCCTTCGACAGCAGTGCCTCAGGCGTGACGACCGTGGCGGGCCCCCCCGCGGTCACCACGATCGGTATGGCGGCGAGCTCCGGCACGACCGTTAACAGCATCCTGACCGCAATCAAGAACGCCGGTGGCACTGGCGTCAACGCTACGCTGACCGCCAGTGGCAACATCCAGATATCAAGCGGCACGAGTGTCGACGTGGCGGTCAGCGGCACCGCGGCCACCACGCTCGGCATCAGCAGCGTGACACGCGGCGGCAACGTGCTGTCCACGCCCGCGATCACCGGCGCAACCTTGCTGAGCGGCGCTGCGACGGCAGGCGGTACGGAGGTCCTCTCGTCGGCCTTTGCCAACAACGATACGATCACGGTGAACGGTCAGACGCTGACCTTCATGACTGCGGGTGCGTCCGGCCCGAACCAGATCAACATCACCGACAACATCTCGACCTTGCTCACCAAGATCGACGGTCTCACCGGCGCGACAGGCTCCTCGATCTCCAACGGCGTGATCACGCTGAACACCGGTACAGTCAAGGACCTGTCGGTGACCAGCTCCAACCCCAGCGCGTTTGCCGCGCTCGGCTTCACGTCGACCATCACCAAGAGCCGGGGCGGCGGCGGTACCGCCGGCACGGGCACCGTGGTCGGCAACGACATTGCGACCTTCACCAAGGAATCGATCAGCGGTGGCGCGGTGACCGCATACAACGCGGCGGGCACGCCGGTGAATCTGCAATTGCGCTGGGCCAAGACGGACAGCGCTTCGCTGGGCGCCGGCCATACCGATAGCTGGAACCTGTTTTACCAGACCGACCCGAATGCGACCGGCACGACGGTCGGCTGGATGAACACAGGGCAGACCTTCACCTTCGCCAGCGATGGATCGCTCACCTCGCCGAGCGGTTCGGGCATCACCATCCCCAACGTCACCGTCAGCGGTCAATCGCTCGGCTCGGTCGCCTTAAACATCTCCTCGGGCGGGCTGACGCAATATGCGAGCACCAGCGGTGCGGTGACCATCAACACCATCACGCAGAACGGCTATGCGGCCGGTCAGCTCCGCTCGGTCGCCGTCAACAACAACGGCCTCGTGGTCGGCACCTTCTCCAACGGCCAAAATCTCGACCTCGCCTCGGTGACGCTGTCGCACTTCAACGGCACCAACTATTTGAAGGCGATGGATGGCGGCGCCTATGCCGTGACCGATCAGTCGGGTCCGGCGATCGCGGGCGCCTCGGGCACCATCAGCGGTTCGTCGCTGGAAGGATCCAACACCGACATCGCCGACGAATTCACCAAGCTGATCGTGACCCAGCAGGCCTACTCGGCCAACACCAAGGTGATCACGACAGCGAATTCGATGGTGCAGGATCTCTTGAACGTGTTGCGCTGATTGGCGCGTAACGTAACCAAAGGCGGCTAGTCAACATGGGTTTGAGTTCAGCCCTTGCCAGTGCGATGAGCGGTCTGCGTGCCAACCAGGCCGCGCTTTCGATCGTCTCCTCGAACGTCGCGAATTCGCAGACGCCGGGTTACGTCGCCCAGACTCCGAACCAGATCGAAGTCACCACCGGCGATTTCGGCTCGACCGCGAAGACGACCGGCGTCAGCCGGGACATCGACAGCTATGTGCTGAACCAGCTGCGCACCGAGACCGGCGGCAGCGGCTACGCCGACCAGACGGCCAACATTCTGAAGCAGCTTCAGAATGTCTATGGCACGCCCGGCAACAGCGGCACACTCGAAACCGCGCTGAACAATTTCACCAGCTCGCTCCAGGCGCTGTCGACGAGCGCAGGCTCGTCTTCGGCGCAGACCGTCGCGCTCGGTGCGGCGCAGGCGTTGGCGACGCAGCTCAACGTCACGACCAAGGGCATCCAGTCGCTGCGCTCAAATGTCGAGCAGGATCTCGGCACCTCGGCGCAGCAGGCCAACGCGGCGATGAACCAGATCGCCGACATCAACACCAAGCTCCAGGGCCTGGCTTCGACCGACCCTTCCGCGGCGACGCTGATGGACCAGCGCGACCAGGCGATCAACTCGCTGTCCAAATATGTCGACGTCCGTGTCACCACCGACGGTTCGAACCAGGCCAATATCTACACCACCACCGGCATCCAGTTGGTCGGCGCGGGGCTCGCCTCGCAATTCTCCTTTGCGTCGGCCGGCGCGCTGTCGGCGACCTCGCTCTACAACATCGATCCGGCCAAGTCCGGGGTCGGCGCGCTCACCATCAAGCTGCCGAATGGCTCGTCAATCGACGTCGCTGGCAACAATGTGGTCTCCTCCGGCCAGATCGCGGCCGACCTGAAGCTGCGCGACCAGACGCTGGTGCAGGCACAGAGCCAGGTCGACCAGCTCGCCGCGACGATGTCGAGCGCGCTATCTGACAAAACCACGGCGGGCGCCACCGTCTCCGGTCCACCCGCCGGCTTCGACATCGATCTCGCCGGCGCGCAACCGGGCAACACCGTCAACCTCACCTATACCGACTCCACCAACACCCAGCGCCAGATCACGCTGGTGAACGTGACCGATCCGGCGGCGCTGCCGCTCCAGAACGCCACCAACGCCAATCCGATGCAGATCGGTGTCAATTTTTCCGGCGGCATGGGCGCGATCGCCTCGGCGCTCAACACCGCGCTGCCCGGCTCGCACCTGTCGTTCTCCGCTGCTCCGTCGCCGGCGACCGCGACGACGCTGCGGGTCACCGACGACAACAGCGGCCTTGCCAAGGTTAATTCGGCGTCGAGCACCAAGACGGTCTCGTCGCTGACCTCGGGCGGTCCGCAGCTGCCGCTGTTCACCGACGGCGGCCAGGCGCTTTATACCGGCGCGATCACGGCGTCGGGCTCGCAGATGACCGGTCTCGCCGGCCGCATCGCCGTGAACACGCAGCTGACCACCGACCCGACCAGGCTGTCGGTCTACAGCACCTCGCCGGTGACGCCCACCGGCGACACCACGCGCTCGGACTATCTCTACTCGCAGCTCACCAGCGCGGTGTACTCCTATTCGCCGCAGACCGGTCTCGGCTCGGCGAGCCAGCCGTTCACCGGCAGTGTCTCCAACTATCTCCAGCAGTTTCTGAGCGTGCAGGGCAACGCCTCGACCCAGGCGACTGCGCTCCAGCAGGGCCAGAGCGTCGTGGTCTCGACGCTCCAGGCCAAATTCAACTCGACCTCCAGCGTCAACCTGGACTCGGAGATGTCGAACCTGATCCAGCTCCAGAATGCCTATGCCGCCAACGCCCACGTCATGTCGGTGGTGCAGAGCATGATGAATACGTTGCTCCAGGCTCAAGTGTAACCAGTACAGGGCTCTGAAACATGTCGATCAGCAGCATCAATTACGGTACGTCGGTCCTCGGCGCGCAGATCCGTAACATCAACCAGCAGCTCACGGACCTGTCGACGCAGCTCTCGACCGGCAAGCTGTCGCAGAATTATTCCGGCATGGGAACTAACGAAGGCTTTGCGATCGCCTCGCGCGCGCAGCTTTCGAACATCGCCGCCTATACGGACACGATGACCAACGTCAACGTCAACATCAACCTCGAAAACACCGCGCTGCAGTCGATGACGACGATCCGCAACACCGTGCAGACGGGCTCCGCTACCAGCGCGCAAGATCTCAACGTCAACGGCCAGACGGTCGCACAGAACACCGCCGCAGCGCAGTTCGGTTCGATGGTCGGCGTCCTCAACACGCAGTCGGGCAACCGCTACCTGTTCTCCGGGTCCGCCTACAACACCCAATCGGTCGCAAATGCCGGCGACATCATCAACGGCACCACGACGCAAGCGGGCCTGAAGACGGTCATGGCCGAGCGTCAGGCCGCCGACCTCGGCGCCAATGGCATGGGGCGACTGGTGCAGTCGCAGCCCAGCACGACCTCGGTGCAGGTCGCGGAAGACAGCCCGGCATCGCCGTTCGGGCTGAAGATCTCCGCGGTCTCGTCGACGCTGACGGGCGCGACGGTCACGGGTCCGAGCGGCTCGCCGGTGTCGTTCTCGGTCAATTTCGGCGCCACGCCTCCCAGTAGCGGTGACAAGCTCAGTGTTCAGTTCACGTTGCCGGACGGCTCGACCGAGCAGATCGACCTGACCGCGAGTACGGCGACGCCTGTTCCGGTCGGTAGCTTTGCGATCGACACTGGCAACCCCAGTGCCGCTCCGCCGGTTGCACCCAACCCGGTCACCACGGCAACGAACTTCAATACCGCGCTGAACACCGCGATCACGAAGCTCGCCAACACCTCGCTGGTGGCGGCATCCGCCGTCACCGCCGGCGACAATTTCTTCAACACCGATAGCTCGGCGATCGGCGCTGCCAAGACCAACCAGGCGACCCCGGCGGCACCGATCAGTGGTGCTACCGCGCTGTCGGGCACGGCGCCTTCCAACTCGATTGCACCGGGTTTCTCCGCCGGCGACACCATCACCGTCAACGG
Source organism: Bradyrhizobium sp. LB11.1 (assembly GCF_040549385.1). Taxonomy (NCBI): domain Bacteria; kingdom Pseudomonadati; phylum Pseudomonadota; class Alphaproteobacteria; order Hyphomicrobiales; family Nitrobacteraceae; genus Bradyrhizobium; species Bradyrhizobium sp. LB11.1. Next base: position 78,906 of record NZ_JBEPTH010000021.1, read on the forward strand.
CACCACGCTGAGCTTCGTCGCCTCGGGCGCGACCGGCAACCAGCTCAACGTCGGCGATAGCATCCAGACCCTGATGAGCAAGATCGACGCCATCACGGGCACCTCGAAGCCGTCGACCATCCATGGCGGCTCGATCACGATCAACACCGACGATGCGGCGAGCCTGAGCATCTCGGGCTCGACCCCGGGCGCGACCGCCGCGCTGGGTGCGCTGGGCTTCGCCTCGTCGCCGATCACCGCGACGCAGCCGCCGCTGCGGGTCGGCTCCTCGCCTGCGAGCTCGGCGACGACGTTGGTGAACGGCTCGGCGACGACCGTGAAATGGTACACCGGCAATGACGGACCGGGCTCGCCGCGCTCGACCGCGGTGGCGCGGGTCGACGATTCCGTCACGGTGCAATACGGCGCGCAGGCTGACGAGGACGCGATCCGCAAGCAGTTGCAGGCGATCGCCGTGTACGGCACATTCTCGACCTCGCCGACGGGGCAGTATTCGGGCGCAGCGGTCGCGGCGCTAAGCCTGCGGACGACGCAGGCGCTGACGCCGCAGCCCGGGCAACAGAAGATCGAGGACATCCAGACCGATATTGCAATGTCGCAGAACACGATGAAGGACGCGAGTACGCGCCAGACCCAGGCCAAGGCGCAGCTCCAGAGCATCGTCGACCAGGCGGAGTCGGCCTCGCCCGACCAGGTCGCGAGCGAAATCCTGTCGCTTCAGAACGCGCTGCAGGCGTCCTACCAGACTACCGCCAACCTCGCGCAGCTCTCGCTGGTCAAGTACCTGTAAGGGCGCATTAAGGCGCCGTTAACCATGCCTGTTTACCTCTTGGTGAGGATTTGAACGGGGCGCGCGGAGCCGTCAATGTCGGACAAGATGCAACTGGTGGTGGCCACGCCGTGCTTCGGCGGGCAGGTGTCGAGCATTTACGCGAGCTCGATCTTCGCGCTCCAGCGCGCCGTGCACGGCATGTCCAATCTGGGGCTCAAGGTGCTGTTGCGCGACGGCGACGCCCTGATCACGCGTGCACGGGCCAATCTGGTCGCGATGTTCCTGGACGACCCGGACGCGACGCATTTCCTCTTCATCGATGCCGATATCGGCTTCAAGCCCGAGCAGGTGTTCCGGCTGATCGAATGCGGGGCCGACGTCGTCGCCGGCTGCTATCCGATCAAGAAGGTCAATTGGGACAAGGCCAGGCGCGCGATCCAGTCCGGCCGCACCGATGTGCCGGCGGCGTCGCTCGACTACGTGCTCGAGATCGAGGATCCCGACCGCATCGTCGTGGTCAACGGTTTTACCCGCGTGCGCTATGCCGGCACCGGTTTCCTGATGATCCGCCGTCAGGCGCTCGAGGCGATGTGCCGCCATCCGGACTACGCCAATCTGCAATTCTTTCGCGAGCATTCGCACGACACGCTTGTCGCGAGCCAGAACCGGTTCGCGCTGTTCGAATGCATGATCGATCCGGCGACCGGAACGTATCTCTCCGAGGACTTCGCCTTCTGCAAGCGCTGGACCGATATCGGCGGCGAGATCTGGGCCGACATCCAGAGCTCGCTCGACCACGTCGGTCCCTCGGTGTTCCACGGCGACATCGCCTCGCAATTCGCAGCCGCGCCCGCGGCGGCGGCCGACGCGGCGTGAGCCTGCCGGGATGAGCATCGGCGCATCCCATATCGCAGACATCGAGCGAGCGTCCGAGAGCGGCTCGCGCTATCGCCTGCGCGATCTCTTCACGCCGCTGGATACGCTGCTCGCCTCCGGCGGAGACCAGCGGCTGGCGCTCGACCCGAAGGCGCGCGTCAATGCCTATGGTTGCGCGCCGTCGCCCGAACCCGAGATCTGGAATTTCGCCTCGTCGACGGCATCGCCGATCTCGCAGGCCGGCTACGACCGTGCCGCGCTGGCACGCGAGGAACTGGTGCACAAATCGCTGTTCGACGAAGTCGAGATCGCCTTCGACCGGCGCTGCGAGGACATGCGCGACGAATTGCGTGCGCACTTCCAGCTCCCGCCGCGCGTCGATGTCGTGTTCTCGCCATCGGGCACCGACTCCCAGCTCCATGCCCTGTTCCTGGCTCGCGCGGTGCTCGGCGCGCGGCCGGTGACAATCGTGGTCGGGGCCGACCAGACCGGCAGCGGCACGGCGCATACTGCGCGGGGGCACCATTTCAGCACGATGACGGCGAGCGGCGCCACGTCGGGCCTCGCGATGCGCGCTGACGCGGATGCCGAGGTAATGCGTGCAATCGAGAACAGCCTCGCGCAAGGCCGGCGCGTTTTGTTGCACATCATGGATTCGTCAAAGCTCGGCTGGCGGGCGCCGGGTGCCGCCTGTCTCGATGAGATCGCGCGGCGCTGGCCGCGCAAGGTTCAGGTCGTCGTCGATGCCTGTCAGGCACGGCTCGGCCGCCGCCGGCTGCGCTCCTATCTCGATCGCGGCTACATGGTGCTGATGACGGGTTCGAAGTTCTTTGGTGGGCCTGCCTTCAGCGGTGCGCTGCTGGTGCCGAAGGGCCTTTCGCGCGCGCTTGACCGGATTGAGGGGATCGCGCCGGGCTTTTTCGACTATGTCGGCCGCTGCGACTGGCCGATGAATTGGACGGCGCTGCGCTCCCGCTTTGAACGTCGCCCGAATTTCGGCCAATGGTTGCGCTGGGAAGCCGCGCTTGCCGAGACCGGCAACTATTACGCCGTGCCCGGGGCGTTCCGCGCCGAGGCGATGGCCGGGCTCGCGACCGGCATCGACAACATGATCGCGCTGTCGCCGTCGCTGCGCGCCGTTCCGGCGGCCTTCGACAAGGCGGATGCGGACGACGAGGAGTTCGCGCGGCGTACGATCTTCCCATTCACGCTGCTTCGTAACGGCAAGCCGGTGTCCATCGCTGACACCAGCGTCGTTCATCGCGCGCTGACGCGCGACATGAACGACGACATTGTCGGGAGCGCGGCGGACCGGCAGGTTGCCGCACAGCGCTGTCTCGTCGGCCAACCGGTGCGGCTGGAGCAACCGGACGGCATGCCGCAGGCCGCGTTGCGCCTATGCATCGGCGCGCGGCTCGTCACCGACGCCTGGTCGGCCGACAGCGCACATGCGCAACGCAATGTGCTGCACATCCTCGATCGCATCGCCCTCATCCTCGCGAAGACCGAGCTGCTGCTTGACCATACCGCCGCTGTACCGGCGTAGCCCTTATAGGTGTGAGATGTTGCATCCGCTTACCGCGCCGAACTATGCCGACCGTATCGGCTTTGCGCATTTGACCCGGCAGGCCTTCGAGGGCGTCGATCTGCGTCCGTTGCGCGAGCGGCTGCTGGCACGAATCGCGGAGGGGACGGCGCAGGCGGGCGAGGGGCTGGATCTTTCGCTGATTGCCCAACTGATGGGCGAGAAGGAAGCAGGCCTCGTGATCCAATCCGAGGTGCTCTCGTTCCACCAATTGTTTCGCACGCCCTCTGCCGTGGCAAAGCCGGGCTTGCGCGTGCTTGCGCTTGCGGCCGACATCGACATGGGCGGCAACACGCCGATCGAATTCTTGCTTGAAGGCTCCGACATCGAGCTCCTGACACTCTATGTCACCAAAGGCACAGGTCTGCCGGAAACGCTTCCTGATCACGACGTTGCCATCGTGGTCGCATCCGACTCCGAGGAATGCCGCGAAGCGCTAGCGCTGATCGAGAGAGCGGCGACGCGCTGGCCGCGGCCGTTGCTCAATAGCCCCGAACTCATCGGCAATCTCGATCGCGACAAGCTCTATCGGTTGCTGGCGGATGTCCCCGGTCTCGATATTCCCGTAACCGCAAACGCGACGCGTGCGCAATTGACGGCTCTCTCGGAGGGGCGGATCGCTTGCGCGGAGATCACGGGCGAATTGCACTTTCCGATGATCGTGCGTCCGCGCGGCACGCATGCCGGCGTCGGGCTTGCGAAGATCGACGATGCTTCCGCGCTCGCGGCCTATCTTGCCGAGCGGCAGGAGCAGGACTTTTTCGTCGCGCGTTTCGTCAACTATGCGAGCCCCGACGGGCTCTATCGCAAAATCCGGCTCACGATGGTCGACGGCAAGCCCTATGCTTGCCACATGGCGATCGCCGATCGTTGGGACATCTGGTATCTCAACGCCTATATGGCGTTCAGCGAGGAGAAGCGTGCTGAAGAAGCCGTCTTCATGCAGGACTTCGATCGCACCTTCGCGGCGCGCCACAAGAATGCGCTGGACGAAATGACCCGGCGGGTCGGGCTCGATTATTTCATCGTCGATTGCGCCGAGAATCAGAACGGCGAGCTTCTGGTGTTCGAGGCCGACAACACCGCCGTCGTGCACAACATGGATTCGCCGGTCGTGTTTCCATACAAGCCGCCGCAGATGCGCAAGATCTTTGCAGCGTTCACCGCGATGCTGTCGCGGCATGCCAAGGCGATCGACGGGGCGGGCGAGGTGAGCGCTGCATGAACGAGATCATCCGCAACACGCAGGCATCTGTTACGAGCGGATCGCTCGATCCGCAGGACTGGAGCGAGTTTCGCGCGCTTGCGCATCGCATGCTGGACGAGGCGATCGACGGCATCGCCAATGTCCGCGCGCGTCCGGTCTGGCAGCCGATCCCCGATGAGGTTCGCGCGGCGGTTCGAACCGACGTGCCGCGCCAGGCGACCGATCTCGCCGAAGTCTATCGCGAATTCTCCGAGCACGTCGCGCCTTACGCGACCGGCAACGTTCACCCCGGTTTCATGGGCTGGGTGCATGGCGGAGGCACCGCCGTCGGCATGCTCGCGGAGATGCTCGCCGCCGGCCTCAATGCCAATCTCGGCGGGCGCGATCACATGCCGATCGAGGTCGAGCGCCAGATCGTCGAGTGGATGCGCGGCCTGTTCGGCTTTCCGCTAGGCGCGAGCGGTATCTTCGTCACCGGCACGTCGATGGCCAATCTGATGGCGGTGCTGGTAGCGCGCACGAGCGCGCTCGGCGCGCTGGCGCGGCAGCATGGTATCGGAAATGACGGCACGCTGCTCACGGCCTATGCTTCGAAGGCCGCGCATGGTTGCATCTCTCGCGCAATGGACATCGCCGGGTTCGGCACCGACGCGCTGCGCAAGATCGATGTCGATGCCGATCATCGCATCGACGTCGCCGCGCTGCGCGCGCAAATCGCTGTTGATCGTGAGGTCGGCTTCAAGCCGTTCCTGGTCACGGCGTCTGCCGGGACCGTCGACATCGGTGCGATCGACGACCTCAAGGCGGTCGCGGATTTGTGCCGCGAAGAAGGCATCTGGTTTCACGTTGATGGTGCCTTCGGTGCGCTCGCGATTCTCTCTCCCGAGCTTGCGCCGCTGCTGGAGGGTATCGATCTCGCGGATTCGATCGCGCTCGACTTCCATAAATGGGGACAGGTGCCCTATGACGCCGGCTTCCTGCTGGTGCGTGACGGCGAACGGCATCGGCAGGCCTTTGCGCAGCCGGCGGCCTATCTGAGCCGCGAGGCGAGGGGGCTTGCGGCCGGCGCCGTCTGGCCGTGCGATCTCGGTCCGGATCTGTCGCGCGGTTTCCGTGCGCTGAAGACGTGGTTCACTCTGAAGACATTCGGCGCCGACCGGCTGGGTGCGGTGATCGCGCGAAGCTGCGCCCTCGCAAAATATCTGGAGACGCGCGTGCTCGCCGAGCCGCGGCTAGAGCTGCTTGCACCTGTCAATCTCAACATCGTCTGCTTCTGCTATCGCGCCGGCGATGCGATCAATCGGGAGATTGTCGCCGATATCCAGGAGTCCGGCATTGCCGCACCTTCGAGCACGACGCTGGACGGCAAGCTTGCGATCCGCGCGGCGATCGTCAATCATCGCACCGCGGAGACGGATATCGACGCGTTGGTGTCAGCCGTGATCAAGTTCGGTACGCAGCGGACTGGCGGTTTGATCGAGATCGACGCGCCGCCGCTCGCGGCGCAATAACCGCGACCGGCTGAAACGACAACGGCCCCGGAGATGATCCGGGGCCGTTGTCGTTTGCGCGGGGTCTTACTGAGATCAGGCAGCCGAGCTGACGTCAACCTCGGGGTGTGCTGCGTTGTATTGGTCACGCAGCTTCTCTTCATAGACGATCAGCTTGCGGGCATCCTTCAGCGCCCGGTAGAGGTCGCCATTCAGGATGTTGTTGTTGATGGCCTCGATGATCGGCCAGGAGCTCGGCACGGCGGTGACGATGTCGCGCACGAGGTTGAAATAGGTGCCGTGCTGGGTCTGTGGGTCCGGCGAGATGTACATGAGCTGGACCGCCAGATAGACGAGCTTCGCAGGCGTATCGGCGGTCTCGGGCGTGAGGATATCGCGCTCGCGCAGGATCGGCACGTTGTCGCCGTCGATCAGAAGGCGGGCCCGCTGGTCAGTGTTGGTGATTACGCAGTTACCGACAATGATGCGTTCGTGCGGCCTGAGCTCGACCTTGAGGGCCATTGCCTGTTCTCCATCAACGCTTTCGTAACCGAGCGTGAGTTTGGGGCGGATCAGGGCGCAATACTCTCTCAACATTAGTTAACGAGTTCTAAATCCTGGCCAATGCCACGGAAAAGCTCAATCATATCAATGTCAAAAGTGCCCGCCGGCGCGACGTTGCTGCTGCGCAGATCAACCGAATCACGCCGCGACTCAGCGAAAGCGCCATTTTCATTTCATGCTTCGTTAGATTCTCGGAGCCACGGTCCGGCGGTCGCTGGGTCAATCAAGATCCCAGTAGACGCGTAACAGTAGGCGTCGTTTACCAGAAAGGTAACACCCAATGTCCGGTATCGTTCTCTCGTCCTCGGTTCGTCAGAACCTCCTCTCCCTCCAGTCCACCGCTGACCTCCTCGCCACCACACAGAACCGTCTGTCGACCGGCAAGAGCGTCAATTCGGCTCTGGACAATCCCACCAACTTCTTCACGGCCCAGTCGCTCGACAACCGCGCCAGCGACATCAACAATCTGCTCGATGGCATCGCCAACGGCGTCCAGGTGCTGCAGGCCGCCAACACCGGCATTACCTCGCTGCAGAAGCTGATCGACAGCGCCAAGTCGATCGCCAATCAGGCGCTGCAGACCACCGTCGGCTATTCCACCAAGTCCAACGTCTCCACCACGATCTCCGGTGCGACGGCGGCCGACCTGCGCGGCACCACGAGCTTCGCTAGCGCAACTGCAAGCAGCAACGTGCTGTTTGACGGTGCGGCGGGTGGCACCACGGCGGCGAGCGGCACCACGACGCTCGGCGCCAGCATCGGTGTCCTGACCGGTACGGCGGGAACGGCCGGCGACGGCACCACGGCCCTGACCGGCGCCATCACGTTGATCGCCACCTCGGGCACGACTGCAACCGGCCTGCTCGGCAACGCCCAGCCCGCCGACGGCGACACGCTGACCGTCAACGGCAAGACCATCACCTTCCGTGCGGGCACGGCTCCGGCCTCGACCGCAGTTGCGTCCGGCTCGGGCGTTAGCGGCCACCTCGTCACCGACGGCAGCGGCAACACCACCGTCTATCTGGGTAGCACCGGTACGCCAGCGACGCTTGCGACCGTCAGCGATCTCTTGACCGCGGTCGACCTCGCCAG
>NZ_JBEPTH010000022.1:0-77654 GCF_040549385.1 Bradyrhizobium sp. LB11.1
CCGTAAACCTGCCGCGCATGATCGTCTCCGCCGATTCGAGATGATAAAGTGAATCATCAAGTCCCCTCCCTGGCGAGGGGTTTTTCAGCAGACTGCTAGAGGTGTTTTGCCCGACGAGTCAAACGGATTCGTAAAATCCGTAGAGGGGGACCCATCGATTTGCGTGTCACCGGCTACTGTGCATGGGGTTGTTTTCGAGATTTTGTTTACGGTCGCGAAACGAAGCAATTCGCTTGCGGTCCCCGGCACGCACCGGCCCGCCGCCAGCACCTTGCGCTTGCGCGCGGGGCGTGACGAGCGAGCCGGGCCTGAACTCTGCACGCGACAGCAGGGCAATCCAGGGATGCCGCCGCGCAAGGATCAGCGGTTAGCTGCGCTTCTCGGTGGTCACCGGCTTGGTGAGGCCCGACTGCGTCTTCAGCGACTTCCTGGCCGACAGATGCTTGTGGTGATGGCGATGCGTCCGCACGGCCTTGTGCTCGTCGGGCGTGATCGCGGCGTTGGCATTCATCGCCTTCGCCTTGGTGTCGACCTTGGCCCCCGACTTGATGTCGGCGGTCTTCGCGTCGGGTTTGGCGGCGATGGTCGAGACCTTGCTCTGGGTCTGGTCCGCCTTGATCACCGGGGCGGTCGTCGTGGTCTTGCCGGCTTCAGCGGCGAAGGCGGGGGCTGCGATGACGGAGGCTGCGAGCAAGGCTGCGGAAATGGTCTTCAACATGGTGGTCTCCTCTTGGAAGGATCTTGAGGCGGGCGCCCTCTCGCCAACCCTTCGATCATGGGTCAGAGCCTAGGAGGAGCGCACTGAACCCTGCCTGAAGTCCGCGGCCAGCTTCTGTTCATCTGGATGACAAGTTTGTCATCTGAGGAAAGGCGAATAGACCGGGGTGCGGGGAATGTTTTTGCGTACCGGGTGTTCCGGTCTTTGGGCAATCGTGTAGGATCGCCACGTTCCATACGGGAGAACTTCAATGCGCAAACTCTCAATGCTTGTCGTGCCTGGACTCGTCGCCATGTCGCTGGCGGCCGCGCCGGTACTGACCAGCGCCTATGCTGCGGGCGGCGATGAGCCCTCCCCACCGCCGAAGTCGGACAACTCGTCCAAGAAGGGCAAGAAGAAGAGCTCTTCCGTCAGCGATCCGAAATTCCTTGCGGCCTATCGCACCGCCTACACCACGATCTACGACAATCACGACTACACCGGCGCGATCGGTCAGCTGAAGTCGCTCGAGCGCGACGACGTCGCCGACGTTGCGAACCTGATCGGCTACTCCTATCGCAAGCTCGGCGACTACCAGTCCTCGAAGGTCTATTACGAGATCGCGCTGAAGGACGATCCGAACCACGTCCGCACCTGGCAGTATTACGGCCTCTGGCAGCTCGAGCAGGGCAACCGCGAACAGGCGCAGTATCATCTGAACAAGATCGCCTCGCTCGCCGGCACCGGCAGCTCCGAGTATCGCTCGCTGGCTGCCGCGCTCGACAAGCCGACCGGCGCGACGCTCGTCTACTGAGACATCGCATCTTCGCATGACGCGAACGGGCACAACCTTTCCGGGTTGTGCCCGTTCCGCTTTCTCGGCTAGCTTCGCAACCGATCCCCTCGCAAACCGGTAGCGCAATGGACAATTGGCTGCGATCCGCGATCGACTACATCGGCTCCTGGATCGAATTCCAGCAGACGACCTTCCAACAGCCCGGCGTCTTGGTCGCCTTCGTCCATCGCGGCGAGGTCGTCGCCGAGCATGCGTTCGGCCTCGCCAATCTCGACACCGGCGAGAAGCTCACCCCGCGCCACCGCTTCCGCATCGCCTCGCACTCGAAGAGCTTTACCTCGGCCGGCATCATGAAGCTGCGCGAGCAGCGCAAGCTCAGGCTCGACGATCCCGTCGGCCAGTACGTGAGCGGCCTGCATCCGCGCGTGGCCGAGACCACGATTGCCCAGGTGCTCTCGCACAGCGCCGGGTTGACGCGCGACGGCGCCGATTCCGGCCAGTTCATCGACAGCCGTCCCTATCTCAACGCCAGGGAGCTGCTCGCCGAGTTGAAGGGGCCTACCGCGATCGAGCCCGGCACGCGCTTCAAATATTCCAATCACGGCTTTGGCCTGATGGGCCTCGTCATCGAAAGCGTGACGAAGGAGCCCTACTCCGCCTGGATCAAGCGCGAGATCATCGAGCCTGCAGGCCTTCGCGAGACCGAACCGAATGCGCCGCTTCCCAAGGGCGCGCTGTTTGCGCGCGGCCATACGCGGAAGCTGCCGCTCGGCGAGCGCTGCGTGATCCCCGGCGACAATCCCGCGCATGCAATGGCATCCGCCGCGGGCTTCGTCGCCACCGCCGCGGACACGGCGCGCTTCTTCGCCCAGCTCGCCCCCAACGCCAGGAAGAGCGTGCTGTCAGTCGCGAGCCGCCGCGAAATGACGCGCAACCATTGGCGCGTACCGCAGACCTTCGAGGGCTATTACGGCCTCGGCGTCAACGCCGGCAAGACCGACGGCTGGGACTGGTTCGGCCATGGCGGCGGCTTCCAGGGCTACATCTCCCGGACCTGCACGATTCCTGGCTGCGAGCTCGCGATCAGCATCCTCAGCAACTCCATCGACGGAGCGGCCCCGTTCTGGATGGACGGCGCGATGCAGATCCTGCGCGTGTTCAAGACACGCGGCGCCCCCGACCGCCGCGTGCGCGACTGGACCGGCCGCTGGTGGACGATCTGGGGCGCGAGCGATCTGGTGCCCGCCGGCAACCGCGTGCTCGTCGCCAATCCACAGTTCAACAATCCGTTCATGGATGCCGCCGAGATCGAGGTCACTGGGCGCGACACCGGCAAGCTCGTCTGGGCGGCGGGCTATTCCAGCCACGGCGAACCCGTGCGCCGCGTCCGCGACAAGCGCGGCAAAGTCAGCGACATCTGGCTTGGCGGCGCCAACCTCAAGCCCGCGAGCGTCGTAGCGCGCGAGATCGCGCGGAGATATCCGCCCCGCAAGCGCCGGCCTACTCCCTGATCAATCCTTCGACCTCGCTTCGAAACGCCTGCCGCGAGCCGTCGCGCGAATAGAACATGTGGCCGCCGGGATAGACGACGAACTTGACGCGGGACGTTGCGAAGGCCGGCAGCTGGTCGAGCGCCCGCTTCGTGCCGAAATAGGGTGTGGCCAGATCGAACAGGCCGTGCGCGACCAGCACGTTCAGCTTCGCATCGGTGGCGAGGATCTGACGCAGCTCCGACAGCGATTGCGGCGGGTTGATGCCGCCGCCGAAGTCCCAGTTGCGCTCGACGGCGCCATTGAGGACTTCATAGGAGCCGTCCGGCCGCCAGTTGAGTTTTTGCGTGAGAACATCGACGGCGGCACTCGTCAACGGCGCCTGGAGCGCATCGCCTGAGGGATCGCCGAAGCATGAGCCGCTCGAATCCGGATAGGGATCGAAGCCACGCACCGAGGCGTCGTAACGCCCGGTCACCATGCCGTTCTTACGGTCGAGTTCGCGGCGGAATTCACCGACGTCGAAGCGGCCGGCGAGCCTGCGGCTCACTGCCGGGTCGAGGCCGGTCAGCTCCGCGACCTTGTCGGCCAGGCGATTAGTGGCTTCCTTGTCCGCCTCGCCTTTGACGAGGTCGGTCAGGAATTCGCCGCGGGCATAGGCCTCCACATCGGCGAGATCGGCGCGCTTGACCGGGCCCTTGGCTTCGCGCGCCACCGCCACATAGCTCGGCAAGCTCGCGACATATTGCAGGAGGCTCGTGCCGGTGAACTCGCGGAAATCCAGCAGCGGCGACACCAGGATCAAGCCTCTGACGCCGACGCCGTGTTGAAGCTGCAACTGGCGCACGACCTTGGGCCCACGGATGCCGCCATAGCTCTCGCCCGCGACGAATTTGGGCGAGGTCAGCCGGTTGTGCTTCTCGAGCCAGCGTCGGATCACGAGCGCGATCGAATTGACGTCACCATTGACCGAATAGAACCGCTTTCGCGCGTCCTCGCCACTCGCGATGACACGGCTGTAGCCGGTACCAACAGGATCGATGAAGACGAGATCGGTGAAATCAAGCCAGGTCTCCGCGTTGGGCTTCACCTCCGGCGAGGCCGACGGTGACAATCCCTCGCCGTCGAGCGGCAGCCGCCACGGCCCGACCGCGCCGAACTGCAGCCACGCCGACGAGGCACCGGGCCCGCCGTTGAACAGAAATGTTACCGGGCGGGTGGCGCGATCGGCGCCATCGAGCTCGTAAGACGTGGTGGCGATGTCGGCGAGCGGCTCGCCCTTTTCGTCGAACACCCGGATGGAGCCTGCGGTCGCGGCGAAGTTGAGCGTTCGGCCCGGCAGATCGAGGGTCTGCTTAGTGGTCTGGTCTCCCGGCAGACGATGCTGCTCGGCGGTCGATGGCGAGGCCTGCGCTGCATTGCCGCCGCGCCCGCCCTTCTGTCCCGCGGGCGCCGCCGCCTCGTTGCGCGGCAGCGGCGGATCGTCCGCGCGCGCCATGTCCACGAGCGCGAAGGCAGACACCGCCAGCACCAGCCCCGCGTAGCGCAGCGTCGGCAAGCCTATGACCATGATTGTTCTCCCTGCCCCGCCCGTCGGTCGCTGGCCGCAATTATAGCCGGCAATTACGACTGTTTGGGGAATCGGAGGCCCAGGAAAGGCTTTCAGGGCCGATCCGCCTGGCTTTTGCCGTCCCCGACCGACCCGTTTGCCTTGTCGAGCGGTCATCCTCGACAATAGAGGCCCAGGTCGTATAGACGAGCCCGGCGGAACTTTCTCGAGCCGGCGACACCTGCCTGGAAGCCATGACCAAGCCATCGCGATACGACCGGATCGCCTTCGTTGCCAGCCCGAGCAGCGAAGCGCAGGCCGCCTTCAGGCAGCTCACCGATAGCTACGGAAATTGCGACCCAAACGAGGCTGACATCGTGGTCGCGCTCGGCGGCGACGGACTTATGCTCCAGACGCTGCACCAGCACATGCACACGGGAAAGCCGATCTACGGCATGCACCGCGGCACGGTCGGTTTCCTCATGAACGAGTACTCGACGGTCGACCTGCGCGCCCGGCTTGAGGCTGCGCATGAATCCGAGATCAACCCGCTGCTGATGCGCGCGACCGACGTCAACGACCGCGTTCACCTGCATCATGCCATCAACGAGGTCGCGCTGTTCCGACAGACTTACCAGGCGGCGCGCCTGCGGATCCTGATCGACGAGCGCGAACGTATGCCCGAGCTGATCGCTGACGGCATCATGGTGGCGACGCCGGCGGGATCCACTGCCTACAATCTGTCCGCCCAGGGTCCGATCCTGCCGATCAACGCTGCCCTCTTGGCGCTGACGCCGATTAGCGCCTTCCGTCCCCGCCGCTGGCGCGGCGCGCTCCTGCCCAACACGGCTTACGTCGTGATCGAGGTGCTCGAAGGCGACAAGCGCCCGGTGGCGGCAGTCGCCGACCACGACGAGGTGCGCGATGTCCGCCGCGTCGAGGTGCTCGCCGACAGGACCATTTCGATGGGCATGCTGTTCGACCCCGGCCACAGTCTGGAAGAGCGCATTCTGCGCGAACAATTCGGGTCCTGAATCGTCTAGCCACCTGCCCGCCGGCCGCGCCGTTCGCAACGCTTCGTTAACCCTCGGTGCGATATGGTTAACGAAAGTTGACCGCTTCGGCCCGGGCGCCATGTTCCGCATCGATTTCAACAAGCTGCGTTTCCTCATCTGCGACGACAATCCGCACATGCGCCGCATCCTGCGGACGCTGCTGCATTCCTTTGGCGCACGTGAAGTCTATGAAGCCGAGGACGGCGCCACCGCGCTGGAAATGTACAGCCACTATGTGCCCGACATCGTCATCGCCGACTGGGCGATGCCGATCTTCGATGGGCTCGAGCTCGCGCAGATGATCCGGCAGCCCGAGTCCAAGGGCAACCCCTACGCACCGATCATCATGTTGACGGGGCATTCCGAGAAGCGCCGTGTCACCGTCGCGCGCGATGCCGGCGTCACCGAATTTTTGGCCAAGCCGATCTCGGCCAAGGGCCTTTACCAGCGCATCCTCAATGTGGTCGCCAGTCCCCGGCCTTTCATCAAGACCAAGACGTATTTCGGCCCGGACCGGCGCCGCAACACCAACTCCGCCTATATGGGCCCGGAGCGCCGCGTCGGCGAAAAGCACGAGGTGCTTCAGCAGCCCTCGCTGCTCGACAAGGCCCGCTCCTCCATCTAGCGCAACGTCTCACCCGACGAGGCAGGCATCATGGCGAAGAACAGCGCAAAGGATATCGAGGTCACGGCTTTCGCGACGCATCACGTCATCACGCAGCCCAATCCGTTGCGGAAAGTTTTGCGTCGGGTCGAGGAAAAGGACATGGACGATCCGATCGGACGCGCCGAGCAGGCGCTTGCCGATCTGTCCGGCGAGTTCGGGAACTGGATGACGGCCGAGGTCAACCGGCTGTCGTCTGCCTATGTCGCCATCCGCAACGACGGCTTCACCAAGGAGCGGCGGGACGAGCTGTTCCACGCCGCGCACGACATCAAGGGCGACGCCGCCACATTCGGCTTTCCGGCCGCAGCGGAAGTTGCCGAGAGTCTGTGCCGCGTCATCGAGCATGCGCCGGATCTGGAGAGGGTGCCGGCCGAGCTGTTCACGTACCACATCAACGCAATCCTCGCCATCCTGCATGAGAACACCAAGCTCGACAGCATCAGCGTCTCCGCCGAGCTCAGCCGTCGTCTGCGCAAGGTCGCAGACGACTATCTGGCCGACGTCAATCGCGACCGCCCCGAACATCTCGAAGTGATCCTCGCGCCGAGCATCGTGCCGGCGGAGTAGCGTCCCGCTCTTCCTCTCGTCATTGCGAGCGCAGCGAAGCAATCCAGACCGCTCCCGCGGAGAGACCCAGGATTGCTTCGCTGCGCTCGCAATGACGGAGTTTGCGGATCTAGCTAGGCCGCGATCAGATCGTCATACACCGGATCGATTGTGTCTTCCGCGGTGATCTCGTCGCAGAATAATCTCGCCTCTTCGCGCGCGGATTCGGTGGCGAAGCGGCGCAGCAGAACCATGAGCGGCTCGGTGGCACCGCGGTCGGTCTCGCAATGGGTGAGCACGCGCTCGACCATGCGCCGGCGCAGCCGGGCCGCGGTGTCGTCGGTATCGATAAAGCCCTGCTCGTGGCAAGCATCGAGCGCGACCTGGAACGCCGCAAACGTCGCCTCGGGCAATCCGGCACGACGGAGCAGCGCGTGCAAACTGTTGCCGCCGCGATCGTGCAGCAGCGCGGAGACGCGCGCGAGCGGCAGATCGGCGAGTTCAGCCAGAGCCGCATCGAACAGTTCGAGGTTGCTCGACAGAAGCGCGCGCAGGATCAGGCCCGCAGTGAGCTGACCTGTGATACGGAGATGCTTCACCAGGCCTTGCATGTCGTCACCGCGCGAGCGCGCTGCGATGTTCATGGTGGAGCGGTCACGCGCCTCGGTCGTCATGCGCTCGGCACGATCGGCACTCAGCCAGTTCCGCGCCACGACGAATTGCGCCAGCGTCTCGGAAAGCTTTGCCACCAGTGCGGCGCGCGTGGCGGCCGGAATGTCATCCAGCACCAGCAACGCCTCGCGGATCGCGGCGAGATGGCCGTGGCGCTCGACGATGCGATTCCACGAGAATGGTGCCAGCTCGGCGTGAGGATTTTCGATCAGCTCCAGCGCGGCGGCCGCGCAGCCGACCTCGGCGATGGCGGCGCAGACCGAGACCGGCAGCGCGATGCGGCGGGCGACCGCGCATTGCACCTCATCATTGCCGGTCGCAACGATGTCGACGAGATCGGCATCGATCAGCAGCGGCGAATGTTCGAGCACGGGTAGCGCCACGGTCGGCTGGTCCGCCGACAGCGCCCGCACGATCGACGCCGGCGCATCCGTGCTGCGCGCAAATGCCTCGGCCATCGCCTGCCGCACCAGCGGCGAGGGATCGTCGAGCAGCATCAGCAGCGCGCCTTCGGCGGCGACACGGTCGTCGTGAGATAGGTCCGAGATCAGCCAGGCCCGCGCCAATGCCCGCGTTGCCTCGGCGCGCTCACCGGCCGGCGCGGTCCTGATCCAATTGATGAACTGCCGAACAATCATTGTGCTTCCGGCTTACGCAACGAATAAATGAAACGGTGACGGCTTGTCACCCGCAACACAAAATAAACCACGACGCTTAACAAAGCGTTCACCATAACTGGCTGGTTTTATTGATGATTTGTTAAGGGCTGAGAGCCACCGCAACGTGCGGCAGCGCGCTAGCTCGAGAAGGTGCCGCTGCGATCGCTGAAGAGATCGAGCGGCTGCGGCGGACGCATGTCGGGCGTCGCAGGTGCAACCGAGGTAAGCGAGGCGTTGTTGCCCCACAATTTCTGCACTGTCGTCGAGACCGGCTGCGTCGCATCGCCAGGCTGATAGATCGACCGGAATGCCGGCGTGATCGGCGTGTTGTCAGCGACGGTTGTCGACGATGTCGCGCTCACAGGCGTCACGCCGCGTGCATCCGGAAAGGTCTGGAGATAGGCAGCGCCATTGACCATCGGCACGGTGGGCTGCACACCATTGGCGGCGGCAACCTGCGTGGTCGACGGCGTGTCGCCATACATCGCCATCGCGCTGCGGGTCGATCTTGCGTTCGAGGCGCTCGCATAGCGGGCGTTCAGCACCGAATAGACTTCGGAGACGCTGCGAGCGCGGCCATCCTTGGCGTAGAAGATCGAACGGTTGGCGGATGCAGCGTTGGGAAACAGCCGCGCGCCGACCGCTTGCGGATTGTCCTCGGCATTGGCGATCAATTTTGCCGCGCCGCCGACGCCCATAAAATGCGCCATGTAGAGTTCGCTGTCGGACGGCCTGCGGCCGAGCAGACCAGTGAGCTTGAAGCTGTTGGACTGCGTCAGTGCCGCCGCCATGCTGGAGGCGGCCCCCGGATCGTCGCGCAGCGTCATGATCGAGCGCTTCATGAAGGGATCGTCTACGGTGTAAGTGCCTGACGACGTCCGGGTGATCGCGTCGGAATAGTTGCCATAGCCGAGCTGGGTGCCCGCCTCCTTCACGGTGCCGAGCCAAGTCTGGTCGATGAATTGATAGAGGCCGTGGGCGGACGAGGTGCTGGCGCCGGCCGATGGATCGAAATCCGATTCCATCTTGGCGGTGGTCAGCATGTATTCGAAGCTGACACCAGTCTGGCTCGAGGCCTGCTTGATCGCGCCCGCGACGCGCCGCGACTGATCGGTTGCGGCCGTCTGCGAGGCACTGGAATTGTCGACCGACATGATGGAGTAACCGGCCCGCGCGGCGTTTGAGCGGCGCCGGCAGTTCGGGCGCCTGATTGTCTCACCGTGGGACGGTTATGGTTAACGCGTGGTTAATTTGGCGGTCGCTGTCATTCCGGGGCGCATCTGCCTTCGCTCCTCGAGCTTCGGACGGACCAGCAGCGCGCCTCGGAGTGGCGAGAGCTACTTGTTGTAGACCGCGTTCGGATCGAACAGCCTGTCAGCATCGACGAAGACGAGTTTCGCACGGTCGCCCTCCACCTCGACCTCGCGATAGAAGCAGGACCGGCGACCGGTGTGGCAGGCCGCGCCGATCTGTTCGACGCGGAGCCAGACCGCGTCCTGGTCGCAATCGGTGCGGAGCTCGACCACGCGCTGGGTTTGACCTGAGGTCTCACCTTTTCGCCACAAGGCATTGCGCGAGCGGCTGAAGTACCAGGCTTCGCCGGTCGCAATGGTCTTGTGCAGCGCCTCGTCATTCATATGCGCGACCATCAGCACGTCGCCGGTGACGACGTCGGTCGCCACGCAGGTCACGAGGCCGGCGGCATCGAATTTGGGGAGGAAGGCCAGGCCTTCCTCGATCTCATGGGAGTGAGCGGACACGACAAACCTCGCCAGTTATTCGCGAGGTCAGCGCGTCAGGCCTCGCACCATCGACAGGAAACGGGCCTGCTCCGCAGGATTGTCGCGGAACATACCGGTGTAGCGGCTGGTGAAGGTAGAGGCGCCATGCTTGGCGACGCCACGCACCGACATGCAGGTATGCTCAGCCTCGATCAGGACGGCAACGCCACGCGGTTTCAGGATTTCGTCGATCGCGGCCGCGATCTGTGCCGTCAGATGCTCCTGGGTCTGGAGCCGACGGGCAAAGATGTCGGTCAGGCGCGCCAGCTTCGACAGGCCAACGACGCGTTCCACCGGCGTATAGGCGATGTGCGCCTTGCCGTAGAACGGCATCATGTGATGCTCGCATTGCGAGGTGAACTCGATATCGCGCACCAGCACGAAGTCGTCATAGCCGGCGGTCTCGCCGAAGGTGCGGTCGAGCACCTCGGCCGGGCACTGGTGGTAGCCCTGATAGAGCTCGTCGAAGGCCTCGACCACGCGACGCGGCGTATCGAGCAGGCCCTCGCGCGCGGTGTTCTCGCCGATATAGGCGAGCAGAGTCTTCACCGCCGCTTCCGCCTCGGCACGCGCGGGACGCGGCTGGTCGGCGCGGACAGCGGCCGCGAGGAACTCGGCGGGATTAAGCTCCGCCGGGCGGCTCTCGGGCTGCTTGTCAGAGGGCTTGTGGGGGCGGATGGATTGGATTGCAGCGTCCATGTCTACTCCGTTCGACGGCCTTGCGGCCGGAGTGTCACCGGCAGACGGGGCGGGCAAGCCGCCGGACGCCTGAAGAGAACAGTATTTGGCGAAAGAGGTCCCTTGGCAACAACGCCGGCAGCGCAAATCTGGATCACCACCGACGTACCGCCGGACTGTTTATCCGCCAGTTCCAGCCCTATATAGGACCGTGGACGGCGCCCGCCAAGGCCGATCCGGCCCGGAAGCCCTGGACTCCATCACATGCTGAACGACATTTATAACAAGCGGATCATCGAGCTGGCCGGGAATATTCCGCGCCTCGGGCGGTTGTCGGACCCCGATGCCTCCGCCATCGCCCATTCCAAGCTCTGCGGCTCGACCGTGAAGATCGACCTCAAGATGGAGGGCGACACCGTCACCGACTTCGCGCATGACGTGAAGGCTTGCGCGCTGGGCCAGGCCTCTTCATCCATCATGGCAAGTCACGTCGTCGGCTCGACTGCGAGCGAACTCCGTGAGTTACGCGAGACCGTTCGCAAGATGCTCAAGGAGAATGGCGCTCCTCCGGAAGGCAAATGGGAAGAGATCAAGTTCCTCGAGCCGGTGCGCGACTACAAGGCGCGCCACGCCTCGACACTCCTGACCTTCGATGCCGTGGTCGATGCGATCGGCCAGATCGAGGCCAAGGCGAAACAACCGGCTACCGCGCAGGGCTGAGGCTGGCCTTGAGCACTTACTTCTGCGGCGTCGCCACGCCGCCGGTCGGGACCGTGGCTTCCGCCGTCTTGGTCGACTTGGCAGGCTCCGGCATCTCGCCGAACCTTGCCTGCGTCTTCGGCGCAAGCTCGGCCACCGCGGGCGCGGTGACGTCTACATGCGGGAGCACGTCGGCCACCAGATCTGTCGTCACGAGATTGGTCAGCTTCAGCTCGGCGGCGTCGAGTTCGTGCAGATCTTCCCAAGGTGGCACGTTGAGCGCGAGCGACAGCAGGTCGCCCGCCCCGCCCATGTCGAAGGTGTATTTGGCAAGCCGGCCGATGTCACGTTCCACAATCATCAAATCCTGCGCGCTGTAGTTCGCCGCCTTAGGATCATCAGCACGGTCGCCCATCCAGATCTGATGAACGCGGACATGGGCTGCATCAGGCACGTAGCGCTTCTTGCCTGCCAACAGCAGGAACACGCACATGGATTCGCAATAGGCTTCCGAGGCGACCGCCGGACGGGCGCTCTGCCCGCCGCCGTTCTGCTGCGTGATGCCGACGGTGGTCAGAAGGCCGAGGTTGCGGAAGCGACGGCCGAGGGTGATCGCGTCGTTGACGGAACCACCGCTGGAGTCGAGCACGACGGTGGCGCCGCCGAGCTGGCGTCCGCGAGCGAAGTCGTCGAAATCCTTCGGAGTATCAGCGGTGATGATGCCGACCGCGCTGACCCAGCCGCGGCAATTGGGCTCGCAGGCGACCCAGCCAAACTTCATCGGCAGCTTGCGCTCTTCCAGCGAGACGCCGGCGCTGGCCGACGAACCGAAGGTCGCGACGACGCCCGCCAATACGATCCCACAAGTAGCGGTTCCCACCAGCAACCAGCCGCGAAGGTTGAGCGACTTCAGAACTTTCAAACTGGTCCCTTCCCAAGCCCCAAAGCGATTCAGGTAAGCCCCGTTCGGCGTCCGATGAGTCTACACATGGACGTCACAAAAATGGTATCCGGGGGAATACAGATCGTCCATAGGTACTTGCTGCACTGCTCCCTGAAAGCAGGCAAAGTATGGCGTGCGCACAACAGCTCGCCGTTCCCTGCGGTGGAACCGCGCAGCTGGGCGCTCAGGATGGCAGCATTGCGCACATGAAGCACTCAACCTGCGAGCACTGTTCCACTTCTGTGACAGAAGCGCTGCGGCTGCCGCGCAGGTTCGGTCGCGCGATGATCTGGCTCTACCGGCACACGCTGTCGCCGTTGGTCGGCTATAACTGCCGCCATCTGCCGACCTGCTCCGTGTATGGCGATGAGGCGATCGGGCGGTTCGGGCTTTGGGCCGGTGGCTGGATGACGCTCGCGCGGTTGCTGCGCTGCAACCCATTCGGTACCTCTGGCATCGACAACGTGCCTCTCACTGCGCCGCGAACTGCGCGCTGGTATTTGCCATGGCGATACGCGCGCTGGCGCGGCGTCAACGCTTCGTAAGCATGCTGCGGTGCTTTACGCATCGCTGCTCTGACCGGAACCGGAACTCCGCCCTTGCGTTGTTGTGATGCTCCCACGGGAGGAAACAACAATGCGCTGGAAAATCAGCCCTCATTTTCATTTCAGGCTCGGTCCAGATCTTGGCCACAGGGGTCACCACCACTACGACCCCAGAACCATCGATATGATGGCAATTATAGCCTTGCTCACACTCGTGCTCGGCTCCGGCTGGTATCTGGCGACAAGCTTTGCAACGCAGCCGAGCACCACGGCGTTCATCGTGCCGAGCCAGAGCGTGCACTGGTAGCTAATTTAACGGAACCAGAAGATGCGTCCGGGCGGCGGCGGGACCGGCTCGAGTGGACGTGGCCGCTTCGGCCGTGCTGGTTTCGGCGGCGGCTCGGCTGACGATGTGATCTCCGCTGCCGGCGCGGCCTCGCTCCCCGCCGTCTTCACCGACAGCAGCAAATTCGACTCATGCGTCCGCCAGCGATAGCCGACGCCAAAATCGATCGGCTGGGCACGCGTGAACAGTTCGGCGTAGCGCTCCTGATAGCGGCCGGGAAATTTGCTGATCGGTCCGAGATAGCGGCCGAACGGGAAGAAACGCCACTGCCGCAAATTGTAGCTGGCAAGCGGAATGCCGGAATCGTCCTGAATGATGGTCGCGCTGTTGGCGAGCAGCCAGTCGCGAGCAACGGTGAAGTTGCCCGCATGCAAGAGATACGACGCGCTCTTGAGCAGGCTGTTGCCGGGCCCGAGCGTCTCGCAGAATTTCAGGAAGCCGGCGGCCCGTGCGCCGGAATTCGACAGGTCGGTCGAAAAATAATACAGCGTGCGCGCCTCGCCGTCGGCGCCTGCAAAGGTGATGCGGACTCCGCGCGTGGCGTTCGGCCCCGGATTGTCGTTGCCCGTGTGCATCCCGCCCTTGTCGTCGATCGCCACCATCTCGACGTTGCGGATGGTTTTGCCGGAGCGCGCCAGGAAGACGTAGAGGATCGGCAACGTGCCGTTGACCTGGTTGGTGTGCAGGTCGGCTTTCATCTGCTTGGTAATGAAGAAGGAGAAACTCAGGATCGAGCCCAGCGAGCGCTCGACATTGTAGAGCGCGGCATCGACCGAGCCGCGCGACAGCCTGGTCAGATTTGGTACCGCGCCGGCCGGCTCAAGCGCGCCCAGCACATAGGTGCTGGCCTTGGAATAGAAGGCGTTGGCGTAAAGGAAATCCGGGCCACTGAAAAAATAAAACATGGTCGGCCGCGGCGCGGCGAGATTGACGTCTGACCAGCTCCGGATTCTCGACAATTGCCGCTGCTCGAGCTGGGCGAAGGCGCCGTCGAAGAATTTTGCGTGATGCTGCCAGGACGGATCCCTGGTGAGCGCCGCCAGCGGCGAGTCAGCCGATGGCTGCATGCCCGCGAGGAAACGCGCGGTGTCGTCGAAGGTAACCTCGGCCGCACGCACGGACGAGGTGACCGCAGCCAGGAGAGCAAGAGCGACGGCCGCAATTCTCATGGGTCGAAACATGTTTACTCGCGATGTCATGTTCATTCGCGATGTGATGATGCGGCAGCGGTGATCGGCCGCCTGCGGAAAACAGCATAAATCAGGAGACCAGCGAGCATGACGAGCAACCCCGACAGCGACTGCACGGGCCTCTCGGTCAAGAGGTAGTACATCATGGACGCGGTCACGAGCAGAAAAATGAGAGGCGTGAACGGGTATCCCCAGGCGCGATAGGGGCGCGGCAGGTCGGGATCGGTGATGCGCAACTTGATCACGCCGGCAACCGTGAAGAACGAGCAGAACAAAAGCGCGAACTGGATGAAGTCGAGCACCGCCTCGAAGCTACGCGTGAACAGCAGCAAATTAGCGACCGCGAGCTGAAACAAGATCGCGTAGGCCGGAGCACCGCTCACCGATTTCTTCGAGAACACGCGCAGCGCCGGGATGTCCTCCCCCATCGTCATCATCACGCGCGGGCCGATCCACATCATCGCGCTGATTGAGGAGATCAAGCCGACACAGATCATCGCGCCGACGATCCGGCCGCCGAGGTTGCCGAAGATCGCGCTGCCTGCGACACGAGCAACGTCGAGCTGGCCGGCTAGCGCGCCGACCGGCGTCGAGTAGAGAAACACCGCATTGAGAGCGACATATAGCACCAGGACGATCAGTGTACCCGCGAGCAGCGCACGCGGCAGGCTCTGCTGCGGCGTGTTCATCTCGCCGATGATGTAGGTCGCGGCATTCCACCCCGAAAACGAGTACATCACGAAGACGAGCCCGATCGCGAAAGGCGCGCTGACGATATGGGCCAGATCGCCGGACTGCGGTGCGAAAGAGATCGGCTGCGGCGTGCCGATGACGAAACCGGCGACGAGGAAAGCGACGATCAGCACGACCTTGAGGATGGTCGAGATCAACTGGAAGGTCGAGGCGTGCCTGACGCCGGTCAGTTGCACGATCGAGACCAGCCAAACCACGCCGATCGCGAGCGGGATCGGCGGCACACCGGGCATGACGGACTTGGCAAATTCGCCGAAGGCCATAGCCGCGAGCGCGACCGGCGCCGCGAAGCCAACCGTCGCCGAGACCCAGCCGGCGAGAAAGCCGAAGGCCGGATGATAGGCGCGCCCGAGAAAATTGTACTCCCCGCTCGAGCGGGGAAACATCGCGCCCAACTCGCTGTAGGAGAACACGCCGCACAGCGCGACGATGCCGCCGACAGTCCATAGCGCGAGGATCGAGAAGCCCGAGGGGATGTCCTTGACCTGGAAGCCGAGGCTGGTGAAGACGCCGACCCCGATCATGTCCGCAACGACAATCGCGGTTGCGACCAGAACAGAAACCCCGGAGCCGCCTCCGGTCAGCCGCCCGGTCCAGGGCGCGGTTCCCGCATCTGATGCCGTCATCTGGGTCCTTAGCCTCAGGCGTCGCGCCTCGTGGGAGGCATCGTGCAGTTTGGTGCAGTCAATTCAAGCAGGGTTAACAAGGGCTAAATGAGGCGATCAGAACAGGTAATTCAGCACCTTCTGTGTCTCCCTTGGGCAATAAACCCCGTAATCGTCCGCTGGAATACCCGCTCCCCTCCCACAATCGCGACACGATTGCGTGGTCTTTTTTGATCGTTCCGGATGTGGGGAAATTGCTCCGGACACTTAACGTCGCCTAAACGCCAGTCGGCTCAATTGTCTTACGGTTGCCGATGGACGTGAGTTCATGGCTTGGGGTCATGGGTGGATGGTCGGGGCCGTTCCGAGATTGAAAGCAGACATGCGCGCTGACCGGGCCAAGGCGTCCGGGGCGCGCGGTCGTGCGCTTCGGATCGCCGTGATCTCAGGCTTGGTGCCGTTGTCGCTCACGCTGGTTCAATGCGGCAATGCGCCCAACCCGACGGCGCTTGCGGCCAACTCGCAAGCGAATGTCCAGGTGGTCGCCAAGACCAATTCGCGACTGTCCAATCAACAAGTCGCAACCGGCGACACGTTCGAAGATCGCTTCCCTGCCCCACAGTTCAGAGAGCGCTTCCCGTCGGCGAGCGAAAGTCTCCTGCAACGGCAGATGTCGGACTTCTCGCCCAAGCGCTCCGTTCAGCAACAGCCTCAGCCTGAGCAAGCGCCCTACAAGGTTGCCTCGCTCGCGCCGCAGGTGCCCTATCAGCGTCCGCCACGCGAGGACCTGACGACGCTCGTCAGCATGAAGTCCTCGGCCTTCCCCTATTTCGGCAACAACCCTGCGTCCGACTCGCCCTTCCTCAACATCTCCAAAGGTGACCGCCGCGGCCACCGCAGCTCTTCGGGGCGCGTGTTCTGGCAGGACGAAACCTACAATGACAGCCGCGTGCTGATGCACGTGCCTGAGCATTTCGACGTGCGCAAGCCCGGCGTGATCGTGGTGTTCTTCCACGGCAACGGCGCGACGCTCGAGCGTGACGTGCGCGATCGCCAGCTGGTACCGCAACAGATCACCGATTCCGGCGCCAATGCCGTGCTGCTTGCACCGCAGATGGCCGTCGATGCCGCCGATTCCAGTGCCGGAAAATTCTGGCAGCCCGGTGGCCTCAAGCGCTTCATGGAAGAGTCAGCCAGCCACCTCGCGCAGCTGACCGGCGATCCCAACAGCGCGCGCGCCTTTGCCAACATGCCGATCGTGATCGTCGGCTATAGCGGCGGCTTCCTGCCGACCGCCTGGAGCCTCGAGGTCGGCGGCATCAGCGATCGCGTCCGCGGCGTCGTTCTGCTCGACGCCGTCTATGGTGAGATGGACAAGTTCGCGTCCTGGATCGAGAGCCACCGCGCGGGCTTCTTCGTTAGCTCCTACACCCACCACACCGCAAAACGCGACCGCGAGTTGATGAGCACGCTGCGACAGAAGGGCATCGGCGTCTCCGAGGACATGGATGGCCCGTTGCGTCCTGGCAGCGTCGTGTTCGTCGAAACGGGCGACGGCATCACCCACCGCGACTACGTCAACCGCGCGTGGACGCAATACCCGCTGAAGGACGTGCTGGTGAAGATGTCGGCAACGCCGGCGCTGGCGCTGACACGCGTGGCGGCCACCAGCTCTGCCGCCTCAAACCGTTAGGCTGGATTTTGCGCGCGCCGGCATTTCGCCGCGCTGACTGCAATTCCGTCAGGCCATGATCAAAATGTAATGTTGATGGCCGACAATCCTCGGCAGCCACCGGATTGCTTCGGCTGGCCACGACCCTATGTTACCGGCCGAACTGCACGAGTGCGTTTGGAATACCGCGAGGACAGGCAGTGCGTCAGGGACTGTACAAGGTCGACTTCCACACCGTTCATGGAACTGGCTGCGGAGTCGTCTATGTGACGGATGGCAAGATGCGCGGCGGCAATTCGGCCTTCGCCTTCATTGGCACCTACACGGGCGAAGGCAACAGCATCAAGGTCAAGATCTCGACCGAGCGCTACAACGACGATCCGTCGTTCAAGGCGCTGTTCGGCATCGACCGGATCACGCTGACGCTCGCCGGCCGGGAGGACGGCGACACGGCCGAGTTCGAAGGCACCGCCCTGCAATTGCCGGGCGTTGCCTTCAGAGCGATGCTGAGCCGGATCGCCGACTAGGCGTCCGGCTCGCAAGCCTCAGCTTTTCGGCAGCTTCGGAATACTCTCGGCAAAGCCGTTGAAACAGGCCAACCGCTCGTCCTCTTCCTTGAAGAATCGGCAATCGGCGTAGCCCTTGGCCTTCGCCGGCTTCGGCTTCGGCGTCGGCGCGATCACCGCATCGTAGCAGTTGAGCCGGTCCTTGGTGCCGTCGTCGAGGTCGAGGCAGGCCTGGAGCCGAACCGCGATCGACTGCGGCTTGCCCTTCGGCGCCAGAGCGGCGGGTTTGGCAGCCGCCTCTTTGGTGCCCGCCTTGGTCCCCTTGGGCTTGACCTGCACCAGCGGCTTGTCCCCCACCATCGGTGGCTTGTCGGTCTGCGCCAACGCGGAGGCTGAATAGAGCACCGCGGCAACCGCCAGAATCATCCTCATTTCAGTCAACTCTCTCTGGTCCCCATGACGGCCTTCTAGCGCTCTCCCGCGCGGTTTGCCAAGCGCCTTGCACACAGGAAATGCCTGGCTTCAGCCTGGGGTGGTAGCAGTCGGCCGGGGACGGCTCACGACCACCAGCACCAGCGCCAGCACAACAAAGCCGACCGCCACGAAGCCTGTGCTGTGCAGCAGCTCGCTGGCAAACAGCAACCCTCCGACGGCAGAGCCGATGGCCTGGCCGATATAGAGGACGGACGTATTGAGCGCGACGGTTGCGGACGCGAACGGCGGCGCGGCCGCGACTAGCCGCACCTGCTGCATCGAGTTGGTCGAGGCAAAGCCCAGTCCCCAGATCGCAACCGCAATCGCCATCATCACAAGGGTGCCCGCGCTCAGTGCCCACCCCGTGATGCCCGCCAGTAACAGGCACGTGAACAGCAAGGAGGTCCGGTACGGCCCCCATGTGTCGACGATGCGGGTCGCCACCACGACGCCGAGGAAGCCGCAGACCCCATAGATGGCGAACACCATGCCGATCGCATCCGGGCTCGCCTCGGTCAGCTTCTTGAGCAGCGGGCCCATGAACGTGAACACCGTAAACTGGCCGGACATCTGCAACATCGTGATCGCGAGCAGCAGCAGGATAGCCCTGTTGCGGCCGACCTCACTCCAGGTCTTGAGGTCGACCGGCGTGCCCTTCAAGCCGACCGGCAGGCGCACCAGCAGCAACAGGAAGCTGACGCAGCCGAGCGCACCGATCCCGGCATAGGCGGCGCGCCAGCCATAGCGGCTGGCGATGAAGGTGATCAGCGGCAGGCCCACGGCGGCAGCCAACGACCAGCCGAGGAAGATATAGGCAATCGTGCTGCCGCGCCGTTCCGCCGGCACGATCAGCGCCGCCGTGCCCGCGGCCTGCGGCGTATAGAGCGCCCCGACGGCAAGCATCACCAGGCGGATGACAAGGAGGCTCGCATAGTCGGGCGCAAATGCCGAGGCGAGGTTGCCGAGGGCGAGGACCGCGAGCGTGGTCGAGAGCAAGACCCGCCGCTCGATGCGGCTGGTCAGCCACGCCGTCAGCGGCGAGCCGATGCACAGCGTGATCGCGCCGAAGGTGATGAGCAGCCCTGCCGCATGGATGCTGATCCCCAACCCCGCGGACAATTCCGGCAGCATCCCCGCCGGCGCCAGCACCGAGCAACCGGTGACGAGATTGCCAAGCATCAGGGCGGTTGCCGTGAAACGGCCGACGCGGGGATTTTCCATGCAAATGCATGTAGACCAGACCCGCGGCCAGTGAAAGGGCGTCGCTCGAAATAGTTGGAGCACCGCCCCGGCTTTTGCGCGCCACTTTCTTGGAATTGCCGAATTGCGCAGGCCGAATCGCCTGATATATCGCTCGTTCCCGCTTACCTGCGCTCGTTCGCAGGAGTGAGCTTCAGGAGAAATGCAATGACCGACCAGCCCAAATCTGATCAACCGAAGTCTGATCAAACCAAATCTGAACAAGCCAAATCTGATCAAGCGAAGTCCGAATCCGGCTTCCAATATTCCCTCAGCAACCTGAAGCCCGTGACCCCAGCAGCCAAAGTCACCCTCACCTTCCCCGATGGCGCCCAGCGCCAGTTCGACCAGAGCATCACCGGCCTCGATATCGCCAAGGGCATCTCGCCGTCGCTGGCCAAGCGCACGGTTGCGATGGCGCTCGACGGCGAAGTCGCCGACCTCAACGATCCGATCGAAGCGGACGCCAAGATCGAGTTCGTCAACCGCGACGATCCGCGCGCGCTCGAATTGATCCGCCACGACTGCGCGCATGTGCTTGCCGAAGCCGTGCAATCGCTGTGGCCCGGCACGCAGGTCACCATCGGCCCGGTGATCGAGAACGGCTTCTATTACGACTTCTTCCGCAACGAGCCGTTCACGCCGGACGATTTTGCCGCGATCGAGAAGAAAATGCGCGAGATTATCGCGCGCGACAAACCTTTCACCAAGGAAGTCTGGGACCGCGAGAAAACCAAGCAAGTGTTCCGCGACAAGGGCGAGGCCTTCAAGGTCGAGCTGGTCGACGCCATTCCCGGCAACGAGCCAATCAAGATCTACTACCAGGGCGACTGGTTCGATCTCTGCCGCGGCCCGCACATGACCTCGACCGGCAAGGTTGGCAACGCTTTCAAATTGATGAAGGTAGCCGGCGCCTATTGGCGCGGCGACAGCAACAACCCGATGCTGACCCGCATCTACGGCACGGCCTTTGCCAAGCAGGAGGACCTCGACGCTTATCTCAAGCAGATCGAGGAAGCCGAGAAGCGCGACCATCGCAAGCTCGGACGCGAGCTCGACCTCTTCCACTTCCAGGAGGAGGGCCCGGGCGTCGTGTTCTGGCACCCGAAGGGCTGGACCATCTTCCAGCAGCTGATCGCCTATATGCGCCGCCGCTTGACCGGCGACTATAACGAGGTCAACGCGCCGCAGATCCTCGACAAGTCGCTGTGGGAGACCTCGGGCCATTGGGGCTGGTATCGCGAGAACATGTTCGCCGCGCAGTCGGCCGGCGACGAGGCCGAGGACAAGCGCTGGTTTGCGCTGAAGCCAATGAACTGCCCGGGCCATGTCCAGATCTTCAAGCACGGCCTGAAGAGCTACCGCGACCTGCCGCTGCGCCTTGCCGAGTTCGGGGTGGTGCATCGTTACGAGCCGTCCGGCGCCATGCACGGCCTGATGCGCGTGCGTGGCTTCACCCAGGACGACGCGCACATCTTCTGCACCGAGGACCAGCTTGCCGAGGAATGCCTGAAGATCAACGATCTCATTCTCTCGACCTATTCGGACTTCGGTTTCACCGGCGATCTCACGGTGAAGCTCTCGACCCGGCCCGAGAAACGCGTCGGCACCGATGCGATGTGGGATCACGCCGAGCGCGTGATGGCCACCGTGCTGCGCGAAATCCAGTCGCAGAACAATCACATCAAGACCGAGATCAACCCGGGCGAAGGCGCCTTCTACGGACCGAAGTTCGAGTACGTGCTGCGCGACGCCATCGGCCGCGACTGGCAGTGCGGCACCACGCAGGTCGACTTCAACCTGCCGGAACGGTTCGGTGCGTTCTACATCGACCATGACGGCGGCAAGAAACCGCCGGTGATGGTGCATCGCGCGATCTGCGGCTCGATGGAGCGTTATATCGGCATCCTGATCGAGCACTTCGCCGGCAACTTCCCGCTCTGGCTCTCGCCGGTGCAGGCGGTGGTCACCACCATCACCTCGGAGGGCGACGAGTACGCCAAGCAGGTGCTGGAACAGGCGCGGCGCGCAGGGCTTCGGGTCGAGATCGACCTGCGCAACGAGAAGATCAATTACAAGGTCCGCGAACACTCGCTGGCCAAGATCCCGGCACTGCTTGTGGTCGGCAAGAAAGAGGCCGAAACGCATTCGGTCTCGGTCCGCCGGCTCGGCAGCGACGGCCAGAAGGTGTCGACGACCGCGGAGGCGATCGCCGCCCTGGTCGACGAGGCGACCCCTCCGGATGTCCGGCGGATGCGCGAAGCGGTCTGATCCCTGAAATCGATCTAAATTCGCTTTTGGTTGCGGGCGTGCATTCCTATCTGGGGATTGCACGCCCGACGACCAGCCGAAGAGGATATCCCCGTGCCCGACGCCATCGCACTCCTGAAGACCCGACGCTCGGTCAAGCCGCGCGAGATGACCGGCCCCGGCCCCTCGCCGGCCGAGCTCGAGACCATTTTGACCATCGGCGCACGGGTGCCCGACCATGGCAAGCTCGCGCCCTGGCGCTTCATCATTTTCGAAGGCGATGCCCGCCAGCGCGCCGGCGAGGTGATCGCAAAAGTCTTTGCCCGGAAGAATCCCGGTACCCCCGCAGCCGACATCGAGACCGAGCGCAAGCGCCTCACCGATGCGCCGCTGGTGATCGGCATCGTCAGCTTCACCAAGCCACATCCCAAGGTGCCGGCGTGGGAGCAGGAACTGTCGGCGGGCGCGAGCGTCATGAACATCGTCACGGCCGCGACCGCGCTGGGCTACGGCGCCTGCTGGCTGAGCGGCTGGTTCTCCTTCGATCGCGACGTGCTGGACGGGCTTGGCCTCAAGGCCGACGAAAAGCTCGCCGGCCTCGTCCACATCGGCACGCCGACCAAGCCGAGCGAGGATCGTCCGCGGCCGGTCCTTTCTGAAATCGTGACGCGTTTTTAATCGAAGTCTTGTTGACGCCTCCGACGTCTTGCGGCTTTGTTCCCGGCGAGGGAGGAAGCCCGGATGAAGCGTCGTGAATTTCTGGTCGGGGCCGCGATGCTGGCCGGCACGATGGCGCGAAGCCGTGCCGCCGACGTCCCCGCCCCCTCCGCCGACGGGCTGCGACGCATCACCTCTTTCTTCGAGAACGAGGTGACCACCGGTCGATTGCCGGGGGCTACGGTCCTGATCCAGCAGCGCGGCAAGCCGGTCTATTTCAAGCTGTTCGGCGTGCGCGACGTCAGGACCCGGCTGTCCATGACGCCGGACACCATCTTCGCCATCCACTCCATGACCAAGCCGATCACCAGCCTGGCTGCGATGATGCTGATCGACGAGGGAAAGCTCGCGCTTACCGATCCCGTGTCGAAATACATCCCCCTCTTCGCCGGCACGAAGGTGGGGCTCGAGGTCACCAAGCCCGACGGCTCGCTGGCGCTCGACCTGGTGCCGCCGGTCCACCCGGTGACGATCCGGGACCTCATGCGGCACACCTCGGGCATCACCTACGACTATATCGGCGGCAAATGGGTCGAGCTCGCCTACAAGGCCGCCAACATCTTCGAGGGCCACTTCGACAACAAGGAATTCGCCGAGCGCGTCGCCAAGCTGCCGCTGGCGCGCCAACCGGGCACGCTGTGGCGCTATGGTCATTCCACCGACGTGCTCGGAAGCGTCATCGAAATCATCACCAGGCAGACGCTGTACGACGCCTTGAAACAGCGCATCCTCGATCCGCTCGGCATGACCAGCACCAAATTCGTGCTGACGACGCCGGACGAGCTCGAACGTATGGCGCGTCCGCTGCCAAGCGACCAGATCCTGCTCGATGCCGAGCGCGAGCGCCTCGACCATCCGGAATGGCAATCCGGCGGCGGCGGCTTGCTCTCGACCGTCACCGACTATCAGCGTTTCTCGCAAATGCTGCTCAACGGCGGAGAATTCGACGGCAAGCGGTATCTCAGCCCAGCCGCCTTCAAGGACATGACGACCGATCAGATCGGACCCGGCTCCGGCGTCGACCGCGACTATTTCTATTTTCCCGGTGACGGTTTTGGCTATGGCTATGGCCTCGCGGTGCGCACCGATCCCGGCAATGCGAAACCGCCGCCGCCAGGCTCGATCGGCGAGTTGAAATGGGACAGTGGCAGCGGCACCTATTTCGGCGTCGATCCCAAGCTCGACATGGTCTACGTCCTGATGCAGCAGACCCAGAACGAGCGCGGCCGCATCACGCCGGCGTTCAAGGCGCTGGTCTACGACTGCTACCCCGAAGAGTTACGCCGCCCGTGAAGCGCGCTGACCGAAATCGGCGAGCAGCTTTGCAATCTCGGCGGCGGGCCGCGCCGCGCTGAACAGAAAACCCTGTACCTCGTTGCAGCCTTCGGCGCGGAGCCAATCGAGCTGATCCTCGGTCTCGACGCCCTCCGCGGTCGTGGTGATGTTGAGGCTGCGGCCGAGACCGGAGATCGCACGCACGATGGCGACGCAATCGGGCCGCTGTGCGAGATCCTTCACGAACGAGCGGTCGATCTTGATCTTGTCGAACGGGAAGCTGCGGAGATAGCTGAGGCTGGAATAGCCGGTGCCGAAATCATCCATGGAGATGCTGACGCCAAGCTCGCGCAATTGATGCAGGATCGCAAGGTTGGCATCGGTCTCGGCCAGGAAGATCGACTCGGTGATCTCGAGCTCGAGCCGCTTCGGCGACAGGCCGGATTGCGCCAGCGCCGAGATCACGACCTGAACCAGGTTACGGCTGCGGAACTGAGCCGGCGACAGATTGACCGCGACCTTGACGTCAGATGGCCATTTCACCGCTTCTGCACAGGCCTCGCGCAGCACCCACTCGCCGAGCTGGGTTATCAGGCCGATGTCTTCGGCGACCGGAATGAACTCCGCCGGCGAGATCATGCCCTTGTCGGGGTGATGCCAGCGCAACAGCGACTCGAAGCCGGAGATTCGGTCGGAGGCGATCGACACCAGCGGCTGGTAGTGCAGCTCGAACTCGCCATTGGCGAACGCACGGCGCAAATCGAGCTCCATGTCGCGGCGCTTCTGCGCCTGGAGATCCATCTCGCGCTCGAAGAAATGATGCATGCCGCCGCCGTCGGATTTCGCCCGGTACAGCGCCATGTCGGCGTTGCGCATCAGCTCTTCCGACGTCACACCGTCGCCCGGCGACAACGCGATGCCGATGCTGGCGCCGATCACCATCTCCTGGCCGTCGATGTCGTAGGGCGCCTTCAGCATGTCGATCAGCACGATCGCGCAGGCGCTGGCCTCGTTCGGCGAGACGTCGGCCGCCAGAATCACGGCGAACTCGTCGCCGCCGAGCCTTGCTGCGAGATTGACGCCGCGGACCGCGGTGGTCAGGCGCTCAGCCACCTCCTTGAGCAGACGGTCGCCCGCCGGATGCCCGAAGGAATCGTTGATGTTCTTGAACAGGTCGAGATCGATATAGAGCACACCGACGCGCTTGCCGACGGCCTGATCGAGTGCCTGCTTCAAGCGCTCCTGGAAATATTCGCGGTTCGGCAGATCGGTGAGCCCGTCATGATGGGCCATGTGCGCGATCCGCGCCTCGGCCTTGCGCCGCTCGGTGATGTCCACCACTGCGACCAGATAGCCGTCGCGATCGTCGAAGGTGACCCGGCGGCCGAAGGTGAGCACTTCGATCTCGCTGCCGTCGGCGCGCAGGTGGCGCCAGTTGCGCGAAGAGTGGTAGGTTTCGCCGACACGCTCGAGCGCCTCGGCATGGCTGTCCCATTCGTCCTCAGGCCAGATCTCATGCAGCTTCATGCGCAGGAACGCCGCGCGACTGTAGCCGTAATGCTGGACCGCTGCGTCGTTGACGCCAAGGAACTGCTTGGTGTCGGCGTCGAACACCCACATCGGCATCGGGTTGTTGTCGAACAGCAGGCGGAACGAGGCGTCGCGGCGCTTTAGCGCGGTGACATCCGAGATCGTCAGCGAGACCACGTCGGCGAAGGCGGTCGCGCTGAGCCGGAGATAACGGGCCTCGTGCTCGATCTCGAGCTGCTCGCCGCGGCCACCGGAGACCGCCTTGAGCAGAAATTCCATGATCTCGGACGCGGCCAGCAGCGTGTTGCCCTCGCCGATCCGCCGCCACAGCAGGTTTCCGCTCGCGATCTTCAGCAGCAGCTCGGCGCTCTTGTTGTGGTGCACGATTTGCAAATCGAACGGCGCGCCGTTGGCGTCGCGCAAGGTCGCCAGCGACACCACCGCGTCGTCGGTCGACGAGAAGATCGCATCGAGCAGATTATATTGCGCGCCGCGCTCGTTGACATACGCGCCGACCAGCGTCGCGCCCCAGCGCGAGGCCGTCGGCAATGCCAGCACATCGTAGGTCCGGACCATGCCGTCGCGCACGCAATGGGCGCTGGCCTGATGCGGCTGTCCGTTCCTGAGCGCGCTTGCCACCGCCTCCGACAGCGCGGTGGCGCAATCCGGCGACAGCTCAGCGACCGGAATGTCCCAGCGCTCCTCGCCAAGCCATTTCTGCACGTAGCGCCCGCTACGCGAGAGTTCGAGCGCGCCGTCACCCTTGAGCAACGCGATATGGTCGGCCAGCCGTCCGAGGCTGCCGAGCATCACGTCCTCATAGCGCGGCAGCCGGTCACCCGGCTTCAACGCGGCACGCCATTTGCGCTGAAGCACCGGGATGTCGTCAAACATTTCGGTGGCCGGTTTGCCCGGCATCTTCTTCGCGGCACTCATTGCAGTCCCCAACGCACTTTCCCCGCGCATCCAAATGCCGGCCCGCTTAACGGCGTGTAAAAGGGCGCCCGTCGTCGGTTCCACTTTAGTGATTATTGCAGTTTTAAGTCGCGTATTGGTTAGTGGGCGTTAGAGACTATGACGGTTGCTTGAAAAGCGATGCGTCTGCGCGATCAAAATTTTCGCGCGCAGCTGTCTCCACGTCGTCATTGCGAGCGCAGCGAAGCAATCCAGAATCTTTCCACAGCGGCAGTCTGGATTGCTTCGCTGCGCTCGCAATGACGGAGCAAGCAGACACACTTGCGCATCCTCGCGGCTGTTCGCCCGAGCTTTGCTTTATCGCCTCACCCTCATTTGAAAGAGGGCGCAGGGAAGACCGGGTGCCGGCTGGCACCCGCGGTCCACTGTGCGACAATTGCGCTACGAAAAGCTGCACAGCGGCATACAGGTGAAGCCCAACATCCGGCCTTCCCTGCGCAGTGGGTTGACGGCATATGTCGTGCTCTCCCCGGGGAGCGATGCACTATTGCCCCCGTCGCCTCGCAGATGACTGATACGCGTGCCCGGTTGAGTCACACGCATCACCACGAGACTTGGCGCACAGACCCCGGGCGCCAGGACCACACGATTTTGCCGTACGCAAATCACACCGGTCGTACGCGCGATGGTCTCGCTCACGGTTGCCCGCCCTGCAAAACCCTTCGCGCCGATGTGACCCACGTCCACCGCCATCCGGCCCGCGTTCGTGACGATCGCGATACGCCCCTCTTCCATGGGCCGGGTTGCGCGATACATACGCCGTTTCCGAATTTCGGTAAAGTGGAATATTTGCGGCGACGTGGATTGACCGAGGGTTTGGGTGTTTTGCCCGTCAGGCAGCGCAAGGGGTTGTGGCCTGCGTAGCCCGGATGGAGCGAAGCGCAATCCGGGAATCTATCCTGCGGACACAGTGGCCCCCGGATTTCGCTTCGCTCCATCCGGGCTACGGCCTCGCGTCTGCAATCTTCTCAATCACCAGATCCAGCAATGCGCGTAAACGCGCCAGCCGCCTGAGATCGCGGTGATAACCGACATAGGTGTCGCGGCCGGGCGGGCTCGCGCCGATGTCGAGCGCGACGAGGCGGCGATCGCGATCGCCGAGAGGGCGCGGCAGCACGGCGAGGCCGCCGCCGCCGGCGCAGAGCTCCGCCTGCGCCTGGCGATTGTTGCTGCGCGAGGCGATCTCCGCTTTCGGCAGCGTGCGCTTGAGCCAGACGGCGTCGGGCACGTCAGAAAATTCCGCGTTCATGGTCACGATTCGGGCACCGCTGCCGTCGCCGGCACGCGGTGGCTTGCCGCCCTTCTTGCCGTAGAGCGCGTAGGGAATGTGGAGCAGTTTTCTGGAGATGACCTCGGGCTCGCTGAACGGCTTGATGCGAAACACCAGATCAGCCTCGCGCCGCGGCAGGCTGTAGAGCCGCGCATCGGTCAGAAGCTCGACGATCACCTTCGGATGGAGCTTGCCGAAGGCCGCGATCACCGGCGACAGCATCACCGCGCCGAACCAGTCCGACGAGGAGAGGCGCAAGGTGCCGTCGAGCTGCGTCTCCGTACCCGTCGCCTGCCGCTGAAGCGCGATCGCTTCCTCCTCGATTCGCTCGGCATGCGCCAGCACGGCCGTGCCTTCGTCGGTCAGCACAAAGCCGTCGGCGGTGCGCTGGAACAGCGTCTGCCCGAGCGCCTGTTCGAGGGCGCGCAGCCGCCGCCCCATCGTCGGCTGGGTCTGGCCGATTTTGCGCGCGGCGGCGCCAAGTGTCCCCTCGCGCGCAATCGCCAGGAAGATGCGCAGATCGCTCCATTCCATCGAAATCCCGCTCATTCAAAAATGCACGATCATCGTACATCCCTGTTCCTTTCCATGCAAAAAATCATGGGCATATTGGAGGCCGACAACGGAGCAAGACGATCATGACGACACCATCGACGATGCGCACGGGCGTGCTGGAGACCCACAACGCCCCTTTGCGGCTCTCAACCATCTCCACGCCCGAGATCGGCCCGCGCGAGGTGCTACTGCGCGTCCGCGCAAGCGGGGTCAATCCGCTCGACACCAAGATCCACGCTGGTGCTGCGGCGCATGCGCGCCACCCGTTGCCTGCGATCCCCGGCATCGATCTCGCCGGCGTGGTCGAGCAGACCGGACGCGAGGTCTCGCGGTTCAGGCCGGGCGACGAGGTCTACGGCATGACCGGCGGCGTCGGCGGCGTGCAGGGATCGCTGGCCGAATTCGCCGCCGTCGATGCGGACCTGCTGGCGTTGAAGCCAGCCAATCTCAGCATGCGCGAGGCCGCCGCCCTGCCCCTCATCTTCATCACGGCGTGGGAAGGCCTGATCGATCGCGCAGGCCTGAAGGCCGGACAGAAGGTGTTGATCCATGGCGGCGCGGGCGGCGTCGGCCATGTCGCGATCCAGATCGCGCGCGCGTTCGGCGCAGAGGTGTACGCGACCGGCTCGGCAACGCAGCGCGCGACCATCGAAGGCTTTGGCGCTGTATTCATCGATCGCGACACGGCGGTTGAGGCTTACGTCGCCGAGCACGCGAGCGGCCGCGGCTTCGACATCGTCTACGACACTGTCGGCGGCAAGGTGCTCGATGCGTCCTTTGCGGCGGTGCGCCGCTTCGGCCATGTCGTGAGCGCGCTCGGCTGGGGCACGCATACGCTGGCGCCGCTGTCGTTCCGTGCCGCCACCTATTCCGGCGTGTTCACGCTGCTGCCGCTGCTCTCAGGCGAAGGCCGCGCACATCACGGTGAGATCATGGCGGACGCGACGCGGCTGGCCGAAGCCGGCAAGCTGGTGCCGCTGCTCGACAACCGGCGCTTCACGATGGAGAGTGTTGGCGAGGCCTATGCGCTGATCAGGGATCACGCCGCCACGGGCAAGCTGGTCGTCGATATCTGACGGTGCACGCGCCGCTAGTCCTCGCTCGACGCCGCAGAGCGGTTGCGCAAATAAGCCTGCGACAACAGGAAGAACAGCGCGCGCTCGCCAAAATATTTGGCGGACGGCCGCGTGCGCTCGAAGCCGTCGGCACATATCTTGCCGGACTGGTCGCAGACCTGCCACCGCCAACCCAACCGTTTGCGTCTGGTGAGGATCACTTCGAACATGCCGACGCGCTTGGTCCCCTGCTCCTTGCCGGTCGCGCGAGCCCATCAAGGCTGCGCCGGCCTCCCCCATCGGACGGATGCCCGACATATAACGCAGCAGGACGGAAAGCGAATGAAATTGAATATCGGAAATATGTATCTTGCACCGGATATGACGAAGTCACACCACACCTGGAATAAGCTGATGCCGCCGGTGTTTCCCAATCCCTCCGCGGCGGAGCCTGGTAGCGCTTACAGCGATACCAAGACGGAAATGTGCGCCCGCGCCACCCTCGCTGAAGCGATCTCCCGCGCAGATCGGCCAGCGCATGATGGGATTTGCGTGCGCTGAATGAGAAGCGAACTGTCCTGCCCCGGCTCTGCGAAACGGCATTTCATGCCCACCGCGTCCGGGACAAGAAAGCGTCAGCGCGCGACGACTTCGACTTCGCCGTCGACGCCGTTCACGACATTGAAGCCGCGCTCGTAGACCTTGCCCTCGTTCTTGGCGATGGCCCGGTATTCGCCTTCGGAGAGCACGACGCGCGGGAAGGCGCCGATCGATTCCTTGATCACGTCGCCGCCCGGCGTCAGCACCGACCAGGCGGTGTTGGCGAGCGCCTCGCCGCCCTTGTCGCTGACGAGCTTGAGCGTGATTACCGCGGCGCGGTGGGTGATGGTGACATCGGTGAGCTTGCCGGCCTGGACGCGGATGTCAGAGCGCACCACCGAGTTGGCGTCGCCATAGTTGGAGATGATGTAGTAGGTGCCCTCCGGCAGCAGCACGACGTCGCCGGCTGCGACGTTCGGCACCAGCGAGGCGCGCTCGCCGGATTCGAACTGGCTGCCCTTGTAGATCGCGAACGAGATCTGGTTCAGCGGAATGCGGCTGGTGCCGACGCGGCCCTCGATGCGTAAGCCCCCGGCCGGCAGCACGAACGATTCGCGGTCGGTCTCGGCCTTCAGGCTGACCGTGCGCACCGCGCTGACGAGACCAAAGGCGACGTGCACGACGTAATTGCCCGGCGGCAGCACGATGTTGGGCGTGGCGCTGCGATCCTCACGGATCAGCTTGAAGGTGCCGTTCTCGTCGGGACGATCGGCAAACACCCGCCACACCAGGCCGCTGGTGATCGCAGGTGTATCCTTGCCGTATTTCGCGGTCAGCGACAGCACGGCCTGCCCGGGCGCGGCCGCATTGAGAGGTGCCGGCGGCGGCACGCTCGTCACCGCGGGCGGCGGCATGCTGGGTGTGTTCGGCTGCGTCAGGGTCGGGGGCAGGCTCGGAGGGCCGGCGCCCGGACCGGAGGGCGGCGCCAGGCTGACGGCGCCGCCGGGGTCGGGCACCGAAGCCGGGGGCACCGGCGGCGGACGATCGGAGAAAAGCTGCGCCTGCGCAGCATTTTGGCCTGACATTGCGAGGCAGCCAGCAACCACCAGCGCCGGCAGCAGCCTGCTGCCGCGCCGCCATCCGATGATGCCGTCACCCCCGAGAGTCATGCCACCTGCTTTTCACCGAAAACGCGGCAAATTCAAGCCTCTGAAACCCCCAGAAACACGGCCTTGGGACGGTTCTTTGGAACCCGGTTGACGCCTGCGTGATTACATCAGAGGCAACCGGCCCTCGCCATACTCCCGCCCCCCTGCGTCCCGAACGGTATAAACCATGCTTGGCGCTCGATCTGGCGGCGAGCACGTGCGGTGCCTAGTCTGGCGAGTGCGGTTGGGCCCGGTGTAGGAGGGTTTCGGTGCTGGATATCTTGAGAGGTCGGGGCGCGAACGGCGAGAAGGTCGGACTCGGCAGCATCCGCCGGCCCGTCATCGGCCTTGCGTTGGGGGGCGGCGCGGCGCGCGGCTTTGCTCATATCGGTATCATGAGAACGCTGCTGGCCAACGGAATCGTGCCCGATGTCGTGGTCGGCACCTCGATCGGGGCGGTGGTCGGCGGCCTCCATGCGGCCGGCCGGCTCGATACGCTCGAAGAATGGGGTCGCAGCCTGCAAGGCATGCGCAACATCCTCGGCTATCTCGACATCCGCCTCGACGGCTCGGGCCTGATCGGCGGCGAGAAGCTCGCCACCCGGCTTGAGGAGGCGGTCGGCCAGACCCTGATCGAAGACCTTCCGATCAAGTTCGCGAGCGTCGCGACCGAGGTCCGCACCGGCCACGAGATCTGGCTGACGCACGGCCGCGTGGTCGATGCGATGCGCGCCTCGTACGCCCTGCCCGGCATCTTCTCGCCGGTGCTGATCGGCGACCGCTGGCTGGTCGACGGCGCGCTGGTGAACCCGGTGCCGGTCTCGGCGGCGCGGGCGCTCGGCGCCGAAATCGTCATCGCCGTCAATCTGTCCACCGACATCTTCACGCACTCGACGACGATCCATGCGCACGGTGCAATGCCCGCGCCGGTCGCCCCCGTGACTGCGGAACCCCCGGCCAAGCGGCGCTTTCCGCGCTTCTTCTCGCCGGAGAAAACCGTCAAGCGCGAGTTCTTCGGCACCGCCGGTCGTCCCGGAATCTCCTCGGTGATGGTG
Source organism: Bradyrhizobium sp. LB11.1 (assembly GCF_040549385.1). NCBI lineage: Bacteria > Pseudomonadati > Pseudomonadota > Alphaproteobacteria > Hyphomicrobiales > Nitrobacteraceae > Bradyrhizobium > Bradyrhizobium sp. LB11.1. The sequence continues at coordinate 31,933 of NZ_JBEPTH010000022.1, forward strand.
GACGCCTTCAACATCATGCAGGACCGCATCACGCGCGCGCGGCTCGCCGGCGATCCGCCGGACCTCCTGATCACGCCACGGGTCGGCCGGTTCGGCTGGTTCGATTTCCATCGTGCCGAGGAAATGATCGCGCACGGCACCCGCGCCGCCGAACGCGCGCTGGAGTCGATCCAGGAAACGATCGACGTGCTGGCTCCGGCGCCCGAAAGCGCCGCGCCGAAGGCCATCGAGTAAGACCAGCTCAGGCCGTCTTGATGTAGTCGCGCAGGGCTTCCTGCTCGGACTCGTATTCCTGGACGCGGCGCTTGACGATGTCGCCGATCGAGATCAGCCCGACCACCTTGTTGTTATCCAGCACCGGAAGGTGGCGGAACTTACCGGTGGTCATCATCTCCATGAGCTCGGCAACCGTGTCGGTCTCCTTGCAGGTGACGACCTTGCGGGTCATGACCTGAGACACCGGCTCTTCCAGCACACCGGCACCGCGCTCACCGAGCACGCGCACGATGTCGCGCTCCGACAGGATGCCCTCGAGCCGGCTCTGGTCCATCACCAGCACCGCGCCGATCTTCTTCTCGCCGAGCAGTTTTACCGCGGCGGCCAGCTTGGCGTCGGGCGCGACGCTCATGATCTGGTGGCCCTTGGCATTGAGGATAGAACGTACCGTCATTGTCGCCTCCCTGAATCGGATCCGTCCGCTTGGCGCGGCTTGGACTTGTTCGCGAGTCTTCAACTAACAGTTTCGGCGCCGGTTTCACGTTCAGGCGCTTTGCGAAGCGCAGCTTCTATGAGCTTGCTGCTTCGGAACATTCTTCTCGGGAATGATGGATGAATTCGGGCAGCGCCGCAAGCGCCGCTTCAAATACCGTTTGAAATGTCCTGTGATGACGCATCCGCAGCATCATCGTTTCGCACGCGCGGCACGGGATCGAACAGTGCGAACAGCAACAGCCCTGCGAGGAAGCCGCCGATATGCGCCTCCCAGGCGACGCCCGCGCTGTTGCTTTCGACGCCGATCGCGCCGACGCCGAAGATGATGTTGAGGGCGAACCACACGCCCAGGAAGCCGACGATGCGCCGGTCCCGCAGTGCCTGCAACAGCGGCAGTGCCGGAACTTTGGCGGCGGTATCGGCGTCCGAACGGCTGAACGACAGGAAACTGCCGCGCACGAAAGCGAACCGGATCGCGGCCGCCATGGCCCCCGACACCGAGGCCGAGGCGCCGATCATCGGCACCACCGCGTGCTCGTGGGTGGCGAGATGGGCGAGCGCACCGGCGGCGGCCGTCACCGCCATGAACACGAAGAACCTGATAGCGCCAAAGCGCCGCGCCAGCGCGCTGCCGAACGGCAGCAGCCACAGCACATTGAAGGCGAGATGAGTGAGATTGGCATGCAGCAGCGAATAGGTGACGAAGGTCCAGACCTTGGCACCGGCGCCGCCCTCGAACTGCAAATTGACCAGCGAGGAATCGTAGCGCTTCGGGATGAAGCCGAAGACGTCGATGGTCCAGTTCTCCAGCTCCGGCGGCAGCAGCACCCGCAGATGGATCGCTGCCAGCAGGACGACGTAAGCCGTCAGCGGCAACGGCAGCGTCAGGGCCGGCTCGCGCGGGGCCTCTTCGACGACGACCGGCTGGTCTGACGGTGGTGGTGGCGGGGAATCCAAGGCGGTTTCGCTTTCAGGCGCGATCGAAGCAACAAGCTTCTCCAAGCAAGGCACTTCTCGAAACAAGGCACTTGGAGATAGTCGCCTTTACCGGCTTTGCGCAAGTGCACAAAAGGAAAAGGCAGGGCCCTGGGAAGGCCCTGCCTGTCCGTGTCGGCCTTCCCGGCACCACAGAAGAAAAAGGTGTATCCCCACCCCTCCCCGCGGCCAGTGACCAAACTGTTTGACGCCCGTGTACAGGCTTCGCCCAGAACCTGGAAGAAAGCGGCGAAGCTTGCGACCACGATCACCATAGCAGCCGCGACGCCGGGGCAAAGCGCATAGTTAACTTAACGTTAACAACGCAAAGGCAGCGCGCAGGGGACCGAAAACGCGCCCGCGGCATGGACGCTGCAATTCCCCTCCTGCACAACAACACAGGGATCTCAGGTGCACTGAAGCGGGACAGATTTGTCCCATGAGGTTGCGCCCCGGGGTGAGCGTCAGTCATGAAACATCCATCGAGCCGCGCGTTCTTCGCGTATTGGGACAAGAAGCGCGGTAGCGCGCGAGCCCCTGATCGGGCCGATATCGACCCGGCCGCCGTTCGCGAGCTACTGGGCGACATCTTCGTCCTGTCCTGCGAGCCGAAATCCGGCTTTCCATTCCGCGTCGCCGGCACCCGCGTCTGCGCGCTCGCCGGCTGCGATCTCAAGGATCAGGGCTTTGCCGCGCTGTTCGCGGAAGGTAGCCGCCGCGAGATCGAGGAGATCGCAACCATCGTCGCGGACGAGACGCTCGGCGCCATCGCCGGCCTCACTGCGCTCCGCGAGGACGGCAGCAAGGCGCATCTCGAACTGCTGCTGTTGCCCTTCAACGCCCGCCCGCACACGCCGGTCAGCGTGACCGGCGTGCTCGCGCCGTTCGACGACGAATGCGGCGCGCTTCGCGCCTTCACCGTCACCTCCTGGCGCTATCTGCACCAGCCGGAGAAGTTGTTGCCGCGCGCCATCCGCAAATTGCAGATCGCACGCGGGCTGATGGTGTATGAGGGGCTGCGATAACTCTCTCCCGTGTCCCGGACGCGCTGCAGCGTGCAACGCTGCTGCGCCGGGGCACGAGACTGTCCTCACGGCATCGCCAGATGCCAGGCACCGTTCAGGAAGCCGTCGCCGCTAACGTCACCGGGCTTGGTGTCCTTGGCAAAGGTGTAAAGCGGCTTGCCCTTGTGGGCCCACTGCTTGGAGCCGTCTTCGCGGGCGATGATGGTGTAGCCATCTCCTGCGGCGTCGCTGGCCTCGGCCTTCACCGCCGGCCAGTTTGTCGCACACGGACCGTTGCAGGCCGACTTGCCGTCCATATCCTTATCAAACGTGTAGAGCGACATGCCCTTGGCGTCGGTAAGCACGTTGCCCTTGTCGGTCTTGCCCGTTTTGGTCGGCGGTGCCGCGAGCGCAGCGGAGGTGAGCGCCAGCGTTGCTGCGAGCGTGAGCGCGAGGCGGATCGAGGATGTCGTCATGATGTCTCCTGTCATGCAATTGGCTTGCACGAAGTAGGACGCCGCAATGCGCGTGGTATTCCTGAAACGGCGGTAAAGATATTTTTGGCTGCGCACATCAGCGCGACGGAATAAATTGCGTTGGTTGATACGGAACAGTCGAGATGAGCAAGCCGCACTGGCGCCGCGCACACGCCGAAGACATCGAAGCGATCAGCGCGATCGCGGCACAAATACATCCTGATCTCCCAGAGCGCCCCGAAGTGCTTTCGGAGAAGATGCGGCTTTATCCGGACGGCTGCCGCGTGCTCGCCGCCGGCAACGAGATCGCGGGCTACGGCCTCGCGCATCCCTGGATACAGCAACACATCCCGCCGCTCGACGGCTTCCTCGACCGATTGCCCGACGCGGCCGACTGCCTCTATTTGCACGATGTCGCCGTGCTGCCCGACTTCCGCGGCGGCGTCGCGCGAGATTATGTCGCAACGATCGAAGAGCTCGCGCGATCATCAGGCATCACGACGCTTGCGCTGGTCTCGGTCTACGCCACGCGACCGCTGTGGGAGCGCCTCGGTTTCCACCCCGTCGCACCGGATGCGGCGCTGCGCGACAAACTCTCGTCCTATGGCGCGAGCGCGACCTACATGCTGCGCGGGCTCGCCCTATAGCACCTTCAGCCGCGGTGCTTCTTCTTACCCTTCTTCGCGGAAGCACCAGGCCATTCGGTGACCGACGGCGCATATTTGGCGTCACCGGATTTGTTTTCGAATGTCTTGTTTTTCTTCCCGAACGCCGGCTTGCCGAATTTGCCGCCGCCATCAGGCTTCGCGTGAGCCTTGACGTGCGCCTTGGCATGCGGCTTGCCCTGGTGCTTGGCTTCCGGCTTTCCCCGCGACCTGTCGTGCTGCTTCGGCCCGTTCGCGTTCCATCGATCGTCGCCGCGGCGGGCCGCATGATCGTCGTCACCTTCACCGCGCTGTGGAGCGCGTGAGCGCTTCTCCGCCGGCGCCTGCGCTTGCGGCGCACCCGTCATCGGCTCGAGGCGAATATTGTCTTCCTTGTCCGGACGCTTGATCTTGGCAGCGAAGGATTCCGCAACCCGCTCGGAGATTTCGAACTCGGTCGTGGTGTCCATGATCTTGATGGCGCCGATGTCGCCCTTGTCGATGCCGCCGCGACGGCAAATCATCGGCAAGAGCCAGCGCGCTTCCGCATTCTTTCTTCGCCCGATGTTGGCCCGGAACCATACGGTGGACTCGGCCATGCCATGCTTCGGCGACGATTTCCCCGATTTGGGTCGAGGCCTTTCGGAGCGGTCATCGCCGCGCGGCTTTCGATCGTCGCGCGGCGTGCGATCGCCGCGCGATGTCCGATCGTCACGGCCGCGATCGTCGCGCGGCCGGCTGCTTCGCTCGCCGGGATCGATGATGTCTTCCGGCGACGGCAGCCGCGCGCGATAGAGCCGCGCGAGTGCTGCGGCGATGTCCTCGGCCGACCGCTCGGCCAGCAAGGCTTGCGCCAGCGCCAGATCCTCGGCGGTCGTCTCCTCGGAGAACAGCGCATCCTTGAGCATGCGCTCGTGATCGAGCTTGCGGATTTCGTCCGCCTGCGGCGCCGTGCCCCAGATCACATCGATGCCGGACAGATTCAGCAGCACCTCCGCGCGCCGCCGGCGTACGGGCGGCACCAGCAGCACGCTGACACCCTTTCGGCCCGCCCGTCCGGTGCGGCCCGAGCGATGCTGCATGACCTCGGCGTCATTCGGCAGATCCGCGTGAATGACGAGGTCGAGGCTCGGCAGGTCGATGCCGCGCGCGGCGACGTCGGTCGCCACGCAGACGCGCGAACGTCCGTCCCGCAGCGACTGCAGCGCCGTGGTTCGCTCGTTCTGCGTCAATTCGCCTGATAGCGCGACTACGGAGAAACCGCGCTCCAGCAATGCTGCCTGCAAATGCCTGACCGCATCTCGCGTATTGCAAAACACCAGCGCGCTCGGCGATTCGAAAAAGCGCAAGACATTGACGACCGCGTGCTCGACATCACCGGGAGCAACCCGGATGGCGCGATACTCGATATCGGCGTGACCACCCTCGTCGCCCGCGACCTCGATCCGGAACGCCTGCTGCTGATATTGCTTCGCCAGCGCCACGATGCCGCGCGGGAACGTCGCCGAGAACAACAAGGTGCGCCGCGTGTCCGGCGTGGTCTTGAGGATGAACTCCATGTCCTCGCGAAAGCCGAGATTGAGCATCTCATCGGCCTCGTCGAGGACGACGACCTTCAATTCCGAGATGTCGAGACGGCCGCGCCGCAGATGATCGCAGAGACGGCCGGGCGTGCCGACGACGATGTGGGCGCCCGCGGCAAGCTCGCGCTGCTCGCGGCGCGGGTCCATGCCGCCGACGCAGGAGACGACGCGCGCGTGGGCATGTTCATAGAGCCATGTCAGCTCGCGCTGGACCTGCAAGGCGAGCTCGCGAGTCGGCGCGACAATCAGAGCCAGCGGTGCGGCGGCGCGCTCGAACTGCTCGGCACCATCAAGCAGGTCCTTGGCCATGGCCAATCCATAAGCGACGGTCTTGCCCGAGCCGGTCTGGGCCGACACCAGCAGGTCGCGGTCGACCGCATCCTCGCCGAGCACGGCGAGCTGAACGGGGGTCGGTGAATCGTAATTGCGCTCAGCCAAGGCACGGGCGAGCGGCGGGGTCAGGGCCGGAAAGGACACGGGATGGAAAACCTTGGTTGGTCCGGGGGCGCGGAACGGAAAGCCGAGGGGCCTGACGCTGCAGTCACTGCAGAAGGCCCGCTCACACCCATGATGATTTTGATTTGGATGCTCTTTACGCCAGAAGCCGCCAAATCACCATGGCTTTGATGCATGGCATTGACGACAGGGTGAACAGGCTCGGGGGGCCTTCAACAGCACTTTCTGGTCTGCTTCGACGCGTCCAGCGCGCCTTTTCGGCCGAAATGCCGGACTTTTGGGGTCATCTCGCCTAAATTGCGGCATTGGACGTACCAGGACACAGGCAGGATACGGGTGAAACATGGCCGACAGCATATCGCTTGCCGACAAGCTCGCGACCTTCGGGGGAGTTCTGGTCGCCGCGCACGGTCACGACCTTCAACGATTGCGACGTGATGGTGGTGAAGGTGAAGGGAGAATTCACCTGGCACAAGCACGACGACACTGACGATTTCTTTCTCGTCCTGAAAGGCATTCTGGACATCGAGCTGCGGGACCGCACGGTGACGCTCGGACCGGGCGAGCTTTACGTCGTACCCAGGGGTGTCGAGCATCGGCCGGTGGCGCGCGAGGAAGTTCATCTCCTGCTGATCGAACCCTCCGGCACGCCGAACACGGGCGACAAGGCCACCGCCGCGGCGCGCAAGCTCGCGTAGAGGGGCGCGGTTCTAGTCCCGGGAGGTCACGAGCCTGCTGAAGCCGCCGGCCAGCCTTGCCCTGGTCCGCACGACAAAGTCCTTCGCGGTTTGGCTCAGAGCGCGGAAGGCGCGCCAGGCTTCGGTTGCCTCCAGCCACGCCTTCATTTCGGTGAACTTCCCATACGCCCACGCGAAAGCCGGAATCCGCATCAGCTTGTCCCGCGTGAGATGGAACAGGCGCTCGACCAGCACCAGTTTGAGCAGCTCGCAGCCAACGAACGCCGTCACCCCGCTCAGGAACTGACCGGTTGCGACGAGGTAGGCCGCCAGCGGCTTGATTGGCTCCAGAATGATCACGGGCACGGAAAACAGCGCGAGCGATGGATAGGGCGACAGCGATTTGATCCAGGCGCGCAGCCGCTTGAATTCGAAATGCCACCCGAGCCAGCGCGAGATCGGCCGCGCCACGGCCATGAACACCGCATCCACCAGGAAGTAGATGGCAGCCAGGATGTAGGTGACGGGTTTCAGGATTCGCTTCACGGTACCTCTCCCCTGAACTGAAAGCCGGAACTGGGGCTTAAGTTTCATCTCCAAGCGAATATCTCGAGGATTCTTCGTGAAGCTTTTGCGACCCTCACCTGGCGGTGCTGCGGCCGCAGCGGAATCTGGCTAGGAACCCTGCATATATCGAACCGGGTTTTGGGGGTCCGCCGCGAAGATGCCCGCAGCTTCCGCGAACAGCGACGACAGAGCGGCCGTGTTCAAATCGGCGCACCGCTCAAAGCTGAAATTGTTGCGGCCCGATCTGAGTTCGCCGAGCGTGCCGGCATAGCCCTTCACAATCGGCGCGTCCCCCTTTGTCGCTGCCACATAGACGCTGACGTAATTCTTCTGGAGCGCCACGCCGACCACTGGCCATTCGATGAGATCGCCCGATCTGATCGCGTAGCGAAACTTGCCGTATCCAATCATCCTCATGCGCATGCCCGCTTCGCCGACCGGAGTGCCCTTATGAAAATAGCGTTTCAAGCTCGGAGCAGCCTTCCGTATCACCTCGTGCAGCCGAACGAGATCGGATTTCCGTTCGGGATCGAAGTTGAGATAGGCCTCAAGACTGTCTGCTATGACCCGGTACATAACGCGCTCCGCAAGACGTTTGGTGGTTGATTGTTCAATCCACCAATTCCGGCCACGGCACGATGGTCGACTTCACCGTCTTCATCGCCATCGCATCCTTCACCGCCTGCGCGACGCCGTCTTCCGTGAACGGATAGATCGTCTGCATCTTCAGCCACGGATACTTGTCACGCGTGCGGTAGAGCATGTCGACGCCGAGCGGGAGATCGTTGCCTGTAAACCCCCAGGAGCCGAGCACGTTGAGGTCCTTGGTGCAGATGCGGTGCCAGGAGGTCTCGATCGAGCCGGCGTCGGTGAACTGGCCCATCTCGACATAGGTGCCGCCGTCGCGCAGCATTTCGATGCCTTCGGGGCCCGCGGTCGGGTGGCCCGAGCAATCCATCACCAGATCAGCGCCAAAACCGCCGACGATCTCGCGCACGCGCGCGATGCGATCTTGCGGCGATTTGATCTCCTCGATGTTCACGGTCGCCTCCGCGCCGAACTCGCGCGCGAGCTTGAGTCGCGGCTCCTCGGGCGCGCCGACGCAGATCACGCGCCCGGCCCCCATCTCCCTCGCCGCCGCCACCGCCAGAATGCCGATTGGGCCCGAGCCCTGGATCACCACCGTGTCGGCCCAGGTGAAGCCGCCGGCGCGGGTCGCGCGGTTGAAGGCGCGGATGCAGGAGGTCAGCGGCTCCGACAGCGCGCCCAGCCGCAGCGACATGTCGTCGGGCAATTTGTAGATCTTGGTGCCCGGCAGCATGTCGAGATCGACATAGACATATTCAGCCCAGCCGCCCCACATGTGCGGCGCCTTGTCGAAGCCGAGATAGCGGCCGTAATAGACCGGCGTCAGGCATTTGTTGGCGGTCTGCGGATAATGGATGCAGTAATAGCAGCGCCCGCACGGCATCAGCGGCGGGATCATCACCTTTGATCCGACCTTGAGCGGCTTGCTCATGAAATCCTCGGTGAACTCGTCGCCGCATTCGACGATGACCCCGCCAATCTCATGGCCGAGCGTGAACGGCCATGGCAGCGGCTTCGGCCAATGGCCTTTCAGGATATGCAAATCGGTGCCGCAGACACCGCATGCGCCGATCTTGATCAGCGCGCCCTTGCGACCGACCTGCGGCCACGGCACGGTCTTGATCACGGGCTCCGAGCCCGGTCCGGCGTGGGTGCAGACGCGGATCTGTTGCATGGCTGTTTCCTCGCGGCCCGTCTGTTATGATTGATGGGTGCGGACCTGAGGCGAAGCGTATGGGAGATGCACGGTCGTGCCAAGGTGCGACCTTGTAGCCCGTATGAAGCGAAGCGGAATACGGGGACAGCGGCCCGGATTGCACTTCCGCCTTCGCTCGTTGAGCTACGGCGGACAAGCCGCTCCATCCGGGCTACATCGCAGCCACGAGCGCGGCGTCATCCTGAGGCGCGCAAAGAGCGCGCACCTCCAGCGACAACCGCTTCGCGGTTGCGCGGGGATGACGGTGGAGCATGTTGCGGCAGCGCATGGCTGCTGTTCAAGCCGCCCAATTGTCTTGAGCACGCGCCAGCGAACGTGTAACTCCGCAAAAGCCCTGTCCTGGTGATCGCTTGAATCCCCTGCCCCAAAATCCCGTGGCCGCGTCCGGGTCGTTCGCGGCCATGAAGTCCGTGCCCTACCGGCTGCAGTTCATCGCCTACGTGCTGGCGATGATGGCCGACAATATCGAGCATGTGATCAGCTACTGGGTGGTGTTCCAGAAATTCCACTCGCCGACGCTGGGCGGATTTGCCGTGCTGTCGCACTGGCTACCGTTCCTGTTGTTCTCGGTCGCGGTCGGCGGGCTCGCCGACCGCTTCGATCCGCGGCGCATCATCCAGTGCGGCATGCTGCTGTTCATCGTGGCCTCGGCCGGATGGGGCTTCTTCTTCATCACCGACACGATCCAGATGTGGCACGCCATGTTCCTGCTGGTGATCCACGGCTGCGCCGGCGTGCTTTGGCAGACGCCGAACCAGTTGCTGCTCTACGATCTCGTCGGGCCCGCAGATCTTCCGAGCGCGGTGCGGCTGAACGCGATGGCGCGTTATCTCGGCATCCTGGTTGGGCCCGCGGTGGGCGGCGTCATCATGCTGACGCTCGGCACCTCGCACGGCATCGTCTTCAACACGCTGTTCTATCTGCCGATGCTGCTCTGGCTGTTCTGGGCGCCGATGCGCGACAAGAGCGTCGTTGTGCGACGCTTTGCAGTGCGCGGCATTGCGGACATCGTCGACACCATGCGTGCCATCGGCGCGCAGCCGGTGCTGACGGCCATGATGTGGCTTGCCGGCCTCACCTCCTTCATGATCGGCAACGCCTATCACGCGCAGATGCCGGGCTTTGCCGGCGATCTCGGTCATGGCGATCCCGGCGTGTCCTACAGCGTGCTGCTCGCAGCCGACGCCGGTGGCGCGCTGCTCGCGGGCATCGCGCTGGAATCGTGGGGACGGCTGAAGGGCACGCCGCGCAGTGCGATCCTGCTCGCAACATTGTGGAGCGTATCGCTGCTCGGCTTCGCCGCCGTGCGGATCTATCCGGTCGCGATCGTGCTGTTGTTCTGCGCGGGCTTCTTCGAGCTGTCGTTCAACACCATGGCGCAGGCGCTGGTGCAGTTGAACGCGCCGACCGACATCCGCGGCCGCGTGGTCGGTCTCTATAATATGGCCGGCCTCGGCATGCGCGCCTTCAGCGGCATCACTGTCGGCGTCTTTGGTGCTGCGATCGGCATTCATTGGTCGTTGGGACTCTCGGCCGCAGTGCTGCTGGCGCTGCTGCTTGTCCTTTATCAACGCGCGGCGAGGAAGACTGTCGGTTGACTCTCGCCCCTCCCGACCGCACGCTCGACAAGCGGGTTGGGGAGATCAGGCATTGCGCAGTCGCTGGGCTATTCTTGCGATCCTGTTCGCCGTTCGCCTCACCATTGCGTTTCAGTTCCAGAGCGTGGCCGCGGTCGCGCCCCTGCTTGAAAAGACATTTGGCGTCGGGCTCGGCGATATCGGCATCCTGATCGGGCTCTATTTCACCCCGGGCGTCGTGCTGGCGCTGCCGGGCGGCGCGATCGGGCGAACGCTTGGCGACAAGCCGGCCACGATCGCGGCGCTGCTGCTGATGACGGCAGGCAGCCTCGTGATGGCGACCACCGACATCTGGGGTTTGCAGATGGCGGGCCGGCTCGTCTCCGGCGCCGGCGGCGTGCTGCTGACGGTTCAGCTCACCAAGATGGGCACCGACTGGTTTGCGGGTAAGGAGATCGCGACCGCGATGGCGATCTTCGTCAACTCCTGGCCGGCGGGTGTTGCGATCTCTCTGCTGGTGCTGCCGGCGATCGGCACGGCCTATGGCGCGGGCGCCGTGTTCATGGCGACCGGTGCACTGAGCGCAATCGGCATTGCCCTGATCATGCTCTACCAGCCGCCGCCGGGCGCAACGGCGATCGCGACTGGCTCGGGACGGCTTGATCGCCTCGCACTGCTGGCGGTGATCGTGGCGGGCCTGATCTGGGGCCTCTATAATGTCGGCTTCGCCATGATCTTCTCGTTCGGCCCCTCTTTGCTCGCCGAGCGCGGCTGGAGCATTGCGGCGGCCGGCTCGGCGATCAGCCTCGTGATGTGGCTGTCGGTGATCTCGGTGCCATCAGGCGGCTATCTGTCCGATCGTTTCAAGCGGCCTTTTTTCATGGCGATCGCAGCCAGCCTCGTGGTGGCCGCCCTGCTGGCCTGGTTGAGTCGGTCGGATTCCGTGATCACGACCCTGGTTCTGATCGGCCTGATCGGGGGCTTTCCGGCCGGCCCGATCATGAGCCTGGCCGCCCGCGTGCTCGCCCCGGAAACCAGGGCGATCGGGATGGGTGTGTTCTACACACTCTTCTATAGTGCGATGATGCTGGGGCCGGCCGTGGCCGGGCGGCTGGCCAAATCGGCGGGCACCGCCGCGGTCGCGCTGGACCTCGGCGCGCTGACGGTACTGGCCTGCCCGCCCTTGATGTGGCTTTTCGAACGCATTGTGTCTGTCCGCAACCGACGCGCCAAATCATAACGCGGCATTAACCCTATGCACCTTAGGGTCGTCTCGGACTCCGCCAGGCGGGGGGTCGGGTTGTGAAAATGGCGTTGGCGAACAAAAAATTTCTTCCGGCCGCCGAGGAACGTCGGCGTTTCCAGCGGGTGAAGGTGCACCTGCTCGGCCGTTACATGCTGCCGGATCGCCGTGAATTCCCCTGCCAGGTGATCAACATGTCACCGGGCGGGCTCGCGCTGCTCGCCCCCGGCATCGGCAATGTCGGCGACCGCGTGGTCGCCTATCTCGACCATATCGGCCGCGTCGAGGGCAAGATCACCCGGATCATCGACAACGGCTTCGCCATGACGGTCGGGGCGACGCCGCGCAAGCGCGACAAGCTCGCCGCCCAGCTGACATGGCTCGCCAACCGCGACATCCTCAACCTGCCGGAAGACCGCCGCCACGACCGCATCGTGCCGCGCAACCCGATCGCGGTGCTGACGCTCGAGGACGGCACCAAGATGACCTGCCGCATCATCGACCTCTCGCTGTCCGGCGCCGCCATCGCAGCGGAGAACCGGCCGCCGCTGAAATCGACGGTTCTGCTCGGCCGGGTCCAGGGCCGCGTGGTCCGAAACGTCGAAGACGGCTTCGCACTGGAGTTCTTGCACTCGCAGCCGATCGAGACTCTCGAAGAGAGCGTTACCGCGCGGTAAAAGCGCGATAGCGCCAAGACCCCTGTTTTCCAGGCCTCAAAGGCGGCTTCCGTGATCCGGACGCCGCCTTTTTCGCGTCGGGCTGGCGCCTGACGCGGGTTAACGCGCGACCTGTTCGCGCGCCCATATAGCCATTCCACAAGCGTTTCCGCGTTAATCCCTAAAATTTGAATCAATTGCAGTATTCTAAAATTTTACTCGAATTTTCTTCAAGTATAGATCGAATTAGCCCCGCCTTTTACTTGTATTCGCCTCGATTTGACTTGGCTGACTTAGCGGCAACTCAAAAGCTCCGTGCGAAATGTGGTCCCAACAAGAAACGGGGGCCGCAATGTTGGACTTCAGGGGACAGGGGAAGAGACTGGCACTTGCTGCCATGCTCTTCGGGATCAGCGCAGCAGCGCAGGCCGGTGAGAGCCGTCTGCTCTATGCGAGCCTCGGCGACACCACGCGTGCGCCGATCGGCTGGGTCGAGTTTTGTGCAGAGAATACCGCTCAGTGTCAGGCCGGGCCAACGCAGCCGCGCGACATCGTGATGTCGCAGACCGCATGGCGCGACCTGACCAAGGTCAATCGCTGGGTCAACGAGACCATCAAGCCTTTGACCGACCAGGACCACTGGGGCGTGATCGAGAAGTGGTCGCTGCCGACCGATGGTTACGGCGACTGTGAAGACTACGTGCTGTTGAAGCGCAAGATGCTGATTGATGCCGGCTGGCCACGCGAGGCCCTGCTCATCACCGTCGTGCGCGACAAGAAGGGCGAAGGACACGCGGTGCTGACGGTGAAGACCGACAAGGGCGAGTTCGTTCTCGACAATCAGAACGAGAGCGTCGTTGCCTGGACGGAGACCGGCTACCGCTTCGTCAAGCGCCAGTCGCAGGCCGATCCCAACGTCTGGGTGTCGCTCGGCGATACCAAGCCGGCGGTCTCCACCGCCAGCGCAAGAGATCAGTAGAGACAAACGAGCGAGTTACGCGACCCGGTCACATCCCCACCCCTCCCCGTCCCAGACCGGTTCGCGCGCGGCCAGCCATCCCCCAATGGCTGGCCGCAACTTTTTGGGGGCACGGCTTTCAGTGCGGCAGGATGTTCTTGTAGACCTTGCCGTTCTTCATGATCACCACAAAATTCTTCGCGGGATCCTCGACAAGGTTGATGTTGTCGAGCGGATTGCCGTCGACGAGGAGGAGATCGGCGAGCGCGCCCTCCTCGACCACGCCGAGCCTGCCGGGGTAGGGATTGCGCAGGCCCGACAGGCTCAGAAGCTCGGCATTGGTCGACGTTGCCATGGCCAGCGCTTCGGCCGGCGTGTACCAGCGCGTCAGCGCGGCGAGCATCGAGCCCTGCTTCTCCGCCAGCGCCTGCGAGAACAGGACGTCGGTTCCGAATGCGGTCTTGAGGTGATACTTCTTTGCCAGCGCATAGACGCGATCGGTGCCGGCAACCACCTGCCGCATCTTGTCCTGTTCCGAAGGCCCGAGCGCGGCGGCGGCGGATAGATCCAGGAAAGGCTGCGTGCTCAGCCAGATCCCCTTCTCCGCCATCAGCTTTGCGCTCGCCTCATCCATGAGGTGACCATGTTCGATGCATCTCACGCCGGCGGCGATCGAGCGCTGGATCGCGACCGGCGTATAGGCGTGGGTGGCAACGTAGGTGCCCCAATTGTCGGCGGCCTCGACTGCGGCGCGCAGCTCGGGCTCGGTGAAGGTCGAGACGTCCAACGGACTGAACGGCGACGCCACGCCACCGCCCGCGGTGAGCTTGACCTGCGACGCTCCCTGCATCAGCTGCTCGCGCGCGCGCAGGCGCACCTCGTCGGGGCTGTCGGCGACCATGCTGCCGCCGATCCGCTCCATGCGGCTGAGCATGCCGCCGATGGTTCGCGGCAGATCGGAAAGCTGACGGAAATCGCCATGGCCGCCGGTGATGGTGATGATGGCGCCGGACGGATAGATGCGCGGACCGGCGACGAGGTCCTCGTCGATGGCCTGCTTCAGGCCAAAGGTCGGCCCACCCATATCGCGTATGGTGGTGAAGCCGCGCATCAGCGTTGCGGTCGCTTCGCTGGCAGCGAGCAGATTGTTGTAGCCGATATCGCCTGCAAGAGCTGCCATCGGCGTCGGGCGCACCAGCATTGCGTGCCAGTGCGCATCGATCAATCCCGGCATCAGCACCCGGCCGCCACCGTCGATCACCTGGCCGGTGGCCGCGACATCTGCGGTCGAGATCTTCTCGATCTTGCCACCCCTGACGAGGACATTGGATGCGGTCGAGAGCGTCGCGCTCTTTCCATCAAAAATCCGGACGTTGCGGAGCAGAACAATCGAATCCTGCTGGGCGGGAGCCGGTGATGAAATACAGAGGCTCATTCCAATTAACGCAAGGAGCGCGGCTGCTCTGAAAAGTCCGACGTAAGCTTTCCCTCGGTCCCAGACGATTGAACGCGACGCCATCGCACTACTCCCCAGAACGGCTTCCAACTCTCGGCTCCGTTCTAGAGCTCAACGGGCCCCTGACTTGAGGCATGCGACAGCATCGTGTCAACTTGCAACCACAGGGCGTCTCTGCAACTCAGCCATACGGCACGACAAGAACGCTCCGGTGGACCGCACCGAACGAGATTTGCAGGCAGATAGGTAAGCGCGACTGCCGCACTTGCGTCGAACTCAACTCAAAACGGGAATATCGGCTCGAACACGCGATAGCGACGCCAAGTATGATGCTTACACGCCCAGCACGTCCGCAAGCCGCAACTCGTCGGCAGCCGGGTCCTTCAGGAACAGCTCGGCTTCGATCTCATTCAGATGCGACAGCATCTGCGTCCGCGCAGCCTGCTTGTCGTGCTTGCGGATCGCGGTGACGATCTCGGCGTGATGATCCGTGCCGCAGGCCGGCGTGTCGTGACGGCGATAGAGCAGGATGATCAGCGAAGAGCGCGCGATCAGTTCTTTCAGGAAACCGAGATAGATGCTGTGGCCGCTCATCTCGGCAAGGAGACCGTGAAATTCGCCGGAGAGCCGGACCGAGGCGCGCGCGTCGCCACGCAACTCGGCCTCGCGCTCCTCGGCAAGATGCTGCTGAAGGCGATTGATCCATGCTGGCGAGACGGCATCGACAGCGTGATCGACGATTGTGGGCTCGATCAGGCGGCGCGCCTCGAACACTTCGCGGGCATCCGCCGGCGTCGGACGCGCGACGAAGGCGCCGCGATTTTTCTCAATGTTGACGATACCCTCATGCGCGAGCTGCTGAAGCGCGGTGCGGACCAGCGTGCGGCTCGCGCCATAGATCTCACCGAGCTCGTCCTCGCCGAGCTTGGTGCCCGGCAGCAGGCGATGCTCGAGGATTGCCGCGGTCACACCGTCCCTGATCCGGCTAACGCGATCATGCACGTCGCGCGCATCTGATTTCGGGCGTGGTTTGGCGGCCATTAGTTCGAAGGGCTGGGTTTGAGGGCTTGGTCGACGACGTTCGGTCTCGAATGGTAGTCGACGAGCTGTGTCCAATCACAGGCGAAACTTTATACAATCTTCGCCCATTTCGTGTGCACATCCTTGCCCGGCCCGTGCGTCGCACAACCGCGCTGGATTCGATCTAACGACCTGACTCCGCAGCACAGTTTTTTTGTTCACACAAATTTGCGCTGTTGGCACGGACCTTGCGGAGAGAGGCGGAACATCGCACCGCCCGGACACGCCATGGCCACTCCCACTGCTCTCGAACTGGTCGCCGTCAGCAAGCGCTATGACACGACGCTGGCGGTCGACACCGTCAATCTGAAGATTCCCGCCGGCACCTATTGCTGCCTGCTCGGCCCGTCCGGCTGCGGCAAAACCTCGACCTTGCGCATGATCGCCGGCCACGAGGCGGTCAGCGAGGGCGACATCATCTTAGGGCCGCAGAACGTCACGGATCTGGAGCCCGCCAAGCGCGGCACGGCGATGATGTTCCAGTCCTACGCACTGTTTCCGCATCTGAGCGTGCTCGACAATGTTGCGTTTGCCCTGAAAATGCGCGGCGTCGACCGGGCTACGCGGCACAAGCGGGCCGGCGAATTGCTCGAGCTGGTGGCGATGACCCCCTACGCGGGCCGCCTGCCCGCCCAGCTCTCCGGCGGCCAGCAGCAGCGCGTGGCGCTTGCCCGCGCGCTGATCACCGAGCCGCAGATTCTCCTGCTCGATGAACCGCTGTCCGCGCTCGACCCGTTCCTGCGGGTCAAGATGCGCGGCGAGTTGAAGCGGCTGCAGCGCGAGCTCGGCATCAGCTTCATCCAGGTCACCCACGGCCAGGACGAGGCGATGGCGCTCGCCGACCACATCGTGGTGATGAACCAGGGCAAGATCGAGCAGCAGGGCACGGCGCGCGACATCTTTCACCATCCCCGCACCGAATTCGTGGCCCGCTTTATCGGCGGTCACAACGTCCTCAGCGACGCCGGCAAGCTTATCGCCGTGCGCGCCGATCAGCTCGGTATCAAGCCGCTCGCTGACGGCACGTTCGGCGCACCGGCGCTGCTGACCCAGACCGAGTACCAGGGCTCCTATGTCGCCGTCTCGCTCACGCTCGACGATGGCACCGCCCTATTCTCTCACGTTCCCGAGGCCGCCTTCGACGTCCACCCCTTCCGTCCGGGCGATCGTGTGCTGGCCACCTGGGATCCCGCCAAGGCGCAACGCCTGCAATAGCCCCATCACTTTGGAAAATGCGCAACACAGAGGAGTGACTGGAATGACCGAGACCACCAAGAAGACCGGCGTCAGCCGCCGCACCCTACTCAAGAGCACCGCAGGTCTCGCTGGCCTCGCCGCCGGCTCCGGGGCCATCACCGGCTTCCCCTACGTGATGTCGGCCGAGCCGAAGGTGCTGCGCTATCTCGGCACCGCCGTGAACGAGGGTGACGACATCTCGAAGCAGTGCCTGAAGGATACCGGCATCAAGATCGAATACATCACCGCGACCACCGACGACGTCACCAAGCGCGTGATGACCCAGCCGAACTCCTTCGACGTGCTGGACACCGAATATTTCTCGCTGAAGAAGATCGTGCCGTCGGGCAACATCCTTGCCCTCGACGCCAAGAAGATCAAGCAGTTCGACAACATCACGCCAGTCTTCACCAAGGGTGAAACGCCCGGCGGCAAGAAGATCGGCGGCCAGGGCACGGCGCCCTGGAAGGTGCTCTATCTCGAAGGCAAGCACTCGAAGACGTTCGCGACGTCGGCGACCGAATTCGTCACGCTGATTCCGACCGTCTACAACGCCGACACGCTGGGCATCCGCCCTGATATCGTCAAGCGCCCGATCAGCTCCTGGGCTGAACTGCTCAACCCTGAGTTCAAGGGCAAGGCCTCGATCCTCAACATCCCCTCGATCGGCATCATGGACGCCGCGATGGTCGTGGAAGCCGCCGGCAAGTACAAATATGCCGACAAGGGCAACATGACCAAGGAAGAGATCGATCTCACCATGAAGGTGATGACCGAGGCGAAGAAGGCCGGCCAGTTCCGCGCGTTCTGGAAGGACTTCAACGAGAGCGTCAACCTGATGGCCTCGGGTGAAACCGTCATCCAGTCGATGTGGTCGCCGGCTGTGACGAAGGTGCGCTCGATGGGCATCGCCTGCACCTTCCAGCCGCTGAAGGAAGGCTATCGCTCCTGGGCCTCGGGCTTCTGCGTCTCCAAGGGCGTATCGGGCGCGAAGCTCGATTGGGCCTATGAGTTCGTCAACTGGTTCCTGTCCGGCTATGCCGGCGCTTACCTCAACCGCCAGGGTTACTACTCGGCCGTGCTCTCCACCGCGAAGGCGAACATGGAGCCTTACGAGTGGGCTTACTGGATGGAAGGCAAGCCGGCCGAGAAGGACATCAAGGCGCCCGACGGCTCACTGCTGGAGAAGGCGGGTTCCGTGCGTGACGGCGGCTCCTACGAGGAGCGCATGGGCGGCGTCGCGTGCTGGAACGCCGTGATGGACGAGAATGACTACATGGTCCGCAAGTGGAACGAGTTCATCGCCGCGTGACGGATACGTCGGAAGACATCCTGCAACAGGCATCCCCGGACCTCGTCCGGGGATCGGACACGGCGCGCCCTGCGAAAGCGGCGCGCCTGTCGCCCTCCTTCGTCTCCTGGCTGCAGGCCGGACCGATGATGCTGGTGTTTCTCGCTTTCTTCCTGATCCCCCTCGTCTTCGTCGTCATCGTCTCGTTCTGGGACTACAACGAATATCAATTGCTGCCGGCCTTTTCGGGCCGCGGCTACACCGACACCTTCGAAGGCTGCATCGCGCAGCTTCCCGATCTCTGCACCATCGCTAAAACCTATTTGAAGACGCTCAAGCTGTGCTTCCTCGTCTGGGCCATCACGCTTTTCATCGGCTTTTGGGTTGCCTACTTCCTCGCCTTCCACGTCAAATCCAAGACCTGGCAGATGGGATTGTCGCTACTCTGCACGATCCCGTTCTGGACCTCCAACGTCATCCGCATGATCGCCTGGATCCCGCTGCTCGGTCGCAACGGCCTCGTGAACTCCGGACTGATGAAGACAGGCTTGGTCAGCCAGCCAGTGGAATGGCTGCTGTTCTCCGAATTCTCCGTGGTGCTGGCGCTGGTCCACCTCTTCACCTTCTTCATGGTGGTGCCGATCTTCAATTCGATGATCCGCATCGACAAGTCGTTGATCGAGGCCGCCTACGACGCCGGCGCTACCGGCTTCCAGACGCTGGTCAACGTCATCATTCCGCTCGCCAAGCCCGGCATCGTGATCGGCTCGATCTTCGTCATCACCATCGTGATGGGCGATTTCATCACCATCGGCGTGATGGGCGGCCAGCAGATCGCGGCGGCCGGCAAGATCATCGAGACGCGGGTTAATGCGCTGCAATTCCCCGCCGCAGCCGCCAATGCCGTGATCCTGCTCGTCATCACGTTCCTGATCATCACCATGATGTCGCGCATCGTCGACATCAAGAAGGAGTTGTAGGCGATGAAGGAAGGACGCCCGCGCTCTTTCTACGTGCTCGCGATTTTCTTCGCGGCCTATGTGCTGTTTCTTTACGGCCCGATGATCGCGATCTACGTGCTGTCGTTCCAGGGGCCGCAAGGCGGTCTCACCTTCCCGATGAATGGCGTGTCGACCTTCTGGATTGCGAAGCTGTTCCAGGGCACCGGTATCGTCGATCTCGGCGCGGCCTTCCGCCGCTCACTGCTGCTTGGCATCATCGTGATGGCTGTCACCGTCGTGCTGTCCGTCGCCGCCGGCATGGCCTTCCGCCGAAAATTCAAGGCGCAGAGCATTTTATTCTACTCGGCGATCGCGAGCCTCATCGTTCCCTCGATCATCACGTCGCTCGGCATCTCGCTCGAGTTCCGCATCATCGACGATCTGATCAAGGGCTATTTCAACGAGAATTTCGAAACCTCGATGGGCCTGCTCACCTCAGGGCTCGGCGCGCATTTGACCTGGACGCTGCCGTTCGGCCTCCTGATCATGTTTGCGATCTTCAACCGCTTTGATCCAAGGCTCGAGGAAGCCGCGCGCGATCTCGGTGCGACGCCGTGGCAGGCCTTCCGTCATGTCGTGCTGCCGATCATCCTGCCCTCGGTGATCGGCATCGGCCTGTTTGGCTTCACTCTGTCCTGGGACGAGCTCGCCCGCTCCAGCCAGGCGATCGGCGCGGTGAATACGTTGCCGCTCGATCTCCAGGGCCTCACCACGACAGTGACCAACCCGGACATCTACGCGCTCGGCACCATCATCTCCGCAGTGTCCTTTGCGGTGATCACGCTTGCGCTCGGCACCATCCACATGCTCAACAGGCGGCAGGCGGCCAAGGGCTCGGATGCCGGCAAGGGGCTTGTCTGATCTGATGCGACTTCACGTCGTCAATCCCAACACCACCGCGTCGATGACGGCGAAGATCGGCGCTGCCGCGCGCGCGGTCGCCCTGCCCGACACGGTGATCGATGCGCGTCAGCCCGCGATGGGGCCGGTCTCGATCGAGGGCTTCTACGACGAGGCCTTTGCCGTTCCCGGCATGCTCAGCTGCATCCGCGAGGCCGACCGCGATGGCGCGGATGCCCACATCATCGCCTGCTTCGACGACACCGGCCTTGATGCCGCACGTGCCGCCGCGAAAACGCCGGTGATCGGCATTGGCGAAGCCGGCTTCCATGTGGCGAGCCTGATCGCGGCGCGCTTTGCGGTGGTGACGACGCTCGGTGTCTCCATCGTGCCAATCGAGCATAATCTGCGGAAGTATGGCCTTGCCGAGCGCTGCGCCCGCGTGCGGGCCGCCGAGGTCCCTGTGCTCGCGCTGGAGGAGCGCAACGCAGACGCCCTTGGCAAAATCTCCACGGAAATCGCGGCCGCGATCCGCGACGACCGCGCCGAGGCCATCGTGTTGGGGTGCGCCGGCATGGCCGATCTTGCCGCCGAGCTCTCCGCCACGCACGGCCTGCCGGTGGTCGACGGCGTTGCGGCCGCGGTGACGCTTGCGGAAGGACTGGTGCGGCTCGGGCTGACGACCTCCCGGCTCGGCCCCTACGCAGCGCCGCGTCCGAAGACCTATTCAGGCCCGTTTGCGCCGTTTCAGCCATAAGCCCCGCGATGAGACCCGCCCGTCTATCGCGGGCTTGCATCCATCCATCGCATCACGATAGGCTATACCCTGATACTCTCGGCTCAACCCGAATTCGGCCCGAACAGGGACTTCTTTTGGGCGCGCCGCCCTCGCCCGCCAGAGCCGTCGCGTTGGGTCAACTGCGTTTTTTCCACCGGCGGCCACCTTTTCGTCCCATTTGTTGCTGAAGTGTAACGCTTTCGGGACGTCCCGGCCGCCTTGTTCTGCGTTCTTGTGCTGCCGCTCTTCGCCAATCACCAAGTGTCAATTTGGGTTTTGTCAGCGATGATCGATCTCGCAGAGGACACACCGTCCAATCCCCTCCTCCGTCTCGGTGCTCAGCCGATCGCGTTGACGGCTGCAGCGCTGCTGCTGCTGATCGCCGGCGTCACCTCGATCGCGATCTGGCGCGCCTATACTGGCGCGGCGCCCGAGACCGACCGGGTGGTCGCATCGCGGCAGCTGCAGGCGCGCGCCGCGCAGGCCTCCGAGCAGCTCGTCGAGAAGACCAAGGGGCTGGAGGCGACCCAGCAGGAATCGATCGACCAGCTCCAGGTCGTGCAGGACCAGCTTTCGACCATGAAACGGTTGCTCGCCTCGCAGCAGGCCGACACCAAGCGCCTGTCTGAGCAGGTCGCCAATCTGAACGAATCCATCGACGGCTTGCGGCAATCGTTTGCCAGCGTGCGCTCGAACGAGACCGATCTATCCTCGGTCACCCCAAGGAAACCGGTGAGTCACCGCGCCCGCGCCAGCAGCGCGCGCAAACGCTCACGCAGCTAATTAGATCCCGGGCAGCCGCCTTTTATTTTTGCCACTTGTGAAATGGATCACACTTGTCCGTATGATTCCGCGCGATGCTTGCCCATACCGGATGGCGTGAGCCGATTTTAATGTCCGGGGCTGGCAAGGTCGTTGACGGTATACTGCGTCAACGGCCTTGTTTTTTAGTTCTCCGGTATTCTGGTGCCTCTGTCCGGCACCCTCATTAGCCGCAGACTTTATTCACAGACCTGAACGCGGCGGACGCGCCAGCCCGATTGCGTCATCACGCGCTTCCGCACGAGGTAACACTGCGCGCCATAACCGCCATCGTCATAGTCGCCGCCGTAATAATAGGGGTCGCCGTAGCCGTAGCCATAGGCTCCGTAATAGCCGGCGCCCGCAATGCCGGCGCCGATTGCAAGACCCGGCCAGAAGCCGCCGCCATGCCAACCGTGGCCCCAGCCACCACCGTGCCCCCAACCGCCTCCGCCGCCCCAATGGCCACCGCCCATATGGCCGCCGCCGCCATGCCCACCGCCAAACGCCTGCGCCGCCTGGGGCGCTGCGAGACCGACTGCCGCAACGGCCAGCGCGGCCATCATCATCTTGCGTAACATCAACTCATCATCCTCCGCGTGGAAACGCTCCACACTCCAAACAGACGCCAAGCTAATGTCGGGCGATCGTTGATGATAGGCGCGGCGGCTCACTTCCGCGCGAGCGTCAGCAGCCGCGACAGATGCTCTTCAACTTTCTTGTCGAGCAGCTGGTTCTCTGTGTTCACCGTCGCATCGGCACTGGGGTTCGCACCCGAAGCCGAGCATCAACGGCTGCGACAAGGACAGGTTCCGGAACAAATCCCCTCACATCAGCTTGAAACAGGAAGGCAATCACGATCATGCGCAAACTGGTCGCGTTCGACGAGGATACGTTCGACAAGCTGAAGCAATTGGGGCGCGACAGGATGGCGACGATTCAGGAGCTCGCGGACGAAGCCTTCGCCGACCTCTTGAAGAAGCACGGCATCCCGATTGACCTCAGGGACGCCTTGCGCAAGAGCGCGAGACTCGACGGCGTGGCGGAGAAGACGACGGCGCGCTCCAGGACCCGAAAGGCAAAATCACGATGACGGATCGCGATCCCTTTGCAGATGGCGAACGCGCGGCGCGCGAGAACATCCCTGCCGAAGCCAATCCGTATCAGGATGGCAGTGCCGAGCATGCATTGTGGGCCGCCGGCCACGAGAAAGTTGCCGGCGCAATCGAAGCGCGCGAGTCCGAAGGCGACTAGCCGATCCGCTTCAGGCCCTTCTTGAAGCGCGGACCGTTGGCGACGTAGAACCTCGCCGCACTTCCCATCTTCTGCACCTGGGCGTCGTCGAGCGTGCGGATCACGCGTGCGGGCGAGCCGATGATCAGAGAGCGCTCGGGAAACTCCTTGCCCTCGGTGATGACGGAGCCGGCGCCGACGATGCTGTTGCGGCCGATCCTGGCGCCGTTCATCACGATCGAGCCCATGCCGATCAGCGCGCCCTCTTCGATGGTGCAGCCGTGCAGGATGACGTTGTGGCCGACCGTGCAGTTCTTGCCGATCACCATGGGAAAGCCGAGATCGGTGTGGCAGGTCGAACCGTCCTGCACATTGGCGCCCTCGCCGATCTCGATCCACTCATTGTCGCCGCGCAGCACCGCACCGAACCAGACGCTAGCACCCGGTTTCAGACGCACCCGGCCGATCACGGTTGCGGTCTCCGCGATGAAGTAATTGCCGTCCGGCGGAAGATCGGGCGCCTGTCCGTCGAGCTCATAGATCGCCATGGAGGTCTCCTGTCGCGTCAACCCAAGCCATAGCGAAACGACGGCGCGGAGGCAAAGGGCCGCCGCGCCACGCAGCCCTGCAAGGCGTCAGCCCAAAACGCCGGTCGCCCGCAGCGTCATCAGGAAGAAGGTGCCGCTCATCATGCTCCAGAAGCCGGCGATGACGGTCGCCATCATCACGAATTCGAAGCGCCGGCTCTCCAGCCGCATGCCGCGGAACGTGTTGCGCATGATGATGAAGGGCGCCGCGAATACCAGGAACGGCACCGCCGCAAATGTCTTCGGAGCCACGCCCGCCTGCAACAGCCCGAAACCGGCGGGCCGTTGCGACATCGCCTGGTATCCATTTGCGAGCGCGCCCGCGAGCGCGAAGCCGATGCAGATCGAGAAGAGAGTATTGAATGCTTCAGGTGTCATCGGAACAGTCCGCCCATACGCAACGCCGGAGCCTTCCTGTGACAAAACGTGCCGGTTAACGCTACATTATCCTTAAGCGAGGGTTAACGGCGCTGCCCGGCCCGCGCAGAGCCCCCTGTCGTTCCTGATAGCCGGGAACCTTCCGCGACATTGCCGCCGCATGGCATATTCGCCGGTGATTCGTCGGCCACCGGCCGACCCTTGGGTCCATTTGCGACGTCATGACGGTGTTTTCGGTAACCTCTCCTCGCTCCAGAACAAGCGCAATGACGCGCGCCCGGGCGCATCTCGTCCCGTTTGCGCTGACCGGCGGGTTCGCGGTGAGCGCGATCGCGCTGGTTGCCTATCTGTTGTGGCCGACCTGGAGCACGGGCGGTGCCGACGCGCCGGACAAGCTGCCCGTCAGCATCGGCGGCACGCTGTTCAACCTGCCGATATCGGCGATCCGGATGAAGATCCAGCGGCACTCCGGACCGCAGGAGCGCATTGATCTCGATTTCCTCTATCCGTCGCTGGAAACACCTACCGGGCCGCGGCACGTGACGGCGGATACGGTGGACACGGCGATGCAGCCGATCGACCGCATCTTCCTGTCGATCGCCGCACATCACGATGCGCTCTCGCCGGAACAGCGAACCGCGACGATTTATCCGCGCTATTTCGAGCAGGCTCTAGCGACACCGGACGACGGGCTGACGATGCGGACGTTCCGCAGCGACACGCCCTATGGCAGCGAGGATTTCTATTCCGCGGCGAGCCCGGCGCTGACGGCGCGCTGCACACGCGATGCGGCCACGCCCGGCATGTGCCTTTCCGAGCGCCGCGTCGATGGCGCCGACCTCACCTTCCGCTTTCCGCGCAGCTGGCTGTCGCAATGGCGTGACGTCGCGAACGCGATGGAGAAGCTGACGGCGCAGTTGCGCGGGCCAAAGGGCTGAGCGCGAAGCCGCCGCCGGGACGGGCGGGAGCCCTCGCAACAAATGTCGAAAACAACCCCATGCACAGTAGCCAAGCGCCCCGCAAGATTTCATATTTTTCGTAATTCGTATTTTTCGAAAAATAACTTGACCCGTCGGGCAAAACAGGAGCATGGTGGCATCATGGCGCGATCGAGTTGATGCGGCACCGACAGGCATCGGACGATCCCGAAGCTGTCGGCGTCGCAGCAATCAAACCAGATCAGTTGTCACTCGGCCTGCAATATCGACCTACGGCCGTACATCGATTACTGCTCCTTCCTGAACAAATCCTGGAAGATGAGCCGGCCCCAAGTGCGGCCCCGTGCGTGCACCAGTGCGCCACCCTCGTTGAGCTTTCCCAACTTGACGGGTGCGAACCCGAGTTGTTTGGCCAAGGCCGCCACGGGGGCGATCGCGTCCTCGTCGTCACCAGACAGAAAGACGACCCGGTGCCCGCCCTCGACGGTCGGATCGGCAGCCAGGGTGGCCGCAGCCAGATGATTGAAACCTTTCACCAGCTTGGCGCCGGTGAACGCCTTCGCGACGACGGCGGAGGCCGGGAGACCGTCCAGCTCTTCAGGGACAGGAAACAGGTTCATCGCGTCGATGACCGTCTTGCCTTTCCAGTTCGGAAGGGCCTTCGCCACCTCGCGATGCTCCCCGAACGGGACCGCCAGGATGATGGTGTCGGCCTCGACGGCATCCCGCAGCGACTTGGCGACGACGGCGGGTCCAATTGACCGAGCCTGTGGCGCCAACGCCTCGGGCGACCGGCGGCTCGCGACGGTCACGTTGATGTTTTTACGGGCGAAGGCGCGGGCGAGGGCCTGGCCTACCGCACCGAATCCTACAATCGCATAGCTCATGATACTTCTCCGATCCGTGTTGATATTGATAGCCCGGTCTTCAGATCGCCGAGAAGCCGCCGTCGACAGACAGCTCCACCCCGTTCACGAAGCTCGAATCGTCCGAAGCAAGAAACAGCGCGACTGCCGCAATTTCGTCAGGACGACCCATCTTTCCCCGCGGGATCAGGGATTCGAACATCCGCTTCGCCTCCTCGGTGAGAACCTGGTCCTGCATCGGCGTGGCGATCGGCCCCGGGCTCAGCACGTTCACCCGGATATTCCTGCCCTTGAGTTCGTTGAGCCAGGTGCGTGCGAATGAGCGCAGCGCCGCCTTGCTCGCCGCATACACGCCGTAACCAGGAAAACCTTTCACCGAAGCAACCGACCCGGTCATGAAGATCGATCCGCCATCGCTCAACAGCGGCAGCGCCTTCTGAACCGTAAACAGCGTGCCGCGCGCATTCAGGCCGAAGGTCGCGTCGAAATGCTGCTCGGTAATCTCGCCCAGTGGGACGGCTTCGCCCATGCCGGCGCTCGCGTAAAGGACGTCGATCCTGCCCTTTTCCCGCTTGACCGTGTCGAACAGACGGTCGACGTCGTCGAGATTGGCCGCGTCGCCGCGCACGCCGGTCACGTTCCGGCCAATCAGCTTGACGGCCTCGTCGATCGCCTCCTGCCTGCGGCCCGTGATGAAAACATAGGCGCCTTCTTCAACGAACCGCCTGGCGCTCGCCAGCGCCATGCCGCTCGATCCACCCGTGATGACCGCAACCTTGCAGTCAAGCTTTCCCATAACTTCTCCTGTCGTGGTGTCGGGACAGCATCTGCCCCCGAGAACCTCGAGATGGGTCTGCCGGCGTCAGGCGTTGAGTGCCGAAGCACGCACATCGGTGGTGCGAAATCGATCCGGCTGGACGACTGACGCCAGCCGCGACGATCGGAGTCCGCCATTTTGGAATAGGCCGTGCTTGTTGCACGCCTGAGCGCCCGTAGTGCTGTTCGATGTGTTAGATAAGGGCTTTGAAAGGCGCACCGCGCGGTGCGGGATTGCACCATGATCGACTGGGATGACGTTCGCTACTTTCTGGCCGTTGCGCGCGGAGGCTCGGTGCGGGCTGCCGCCGAGCGCCTCGGTGTGAACCACGCGACCGTGCTGCGACGCATCGCCCAGCTTGAGGAACGCCTCGGTGTCCACATGTTCGAAAAGCTGCCTTCGGGCTACCGCCTGACGGCAGCGGGCGAGGAGGTCCTCGAGTTCGCGGACCAGATGGAAGCGTCGTCGCACCTGCTGGAGACGCGCGTCTTCGGGCGTGACCAGAGCGTGCGCGGGCTTCTGCGGGTGACGCTGGCGCCGCCCCTCGCGACACACCTGCTCATGCCGGACTTCGCCGATTTCGCGCGTCTGCATCCGGACATCGAGATGGACATCTTGTCGTACGGCGAGCTGGCAAATCTGACCAACCGGGAGGCCGACGTGGCGATCCGCGTCGTCTACGACCGCAAAACCCTGCCGCTCAATCTTCACGGCCTGAAGGGACCGGAGCTGTTCGGCGGCGTCTACATGTCCCGCGATCGACTAGCCGCATGGCGTGCGGGCACGCCTGATCCCATCCGGTGGATCGTCATCAGCATTCATGGAATTCCGGATTGGGCCACCGAGGGCGAGGTTCGCACCACGGGGGTTCCGTTCAGGATCACCGACGCCGAGGCGCAGATCGTTGCGGTACGGCAAGGGCTCGGGATCACGACGCTGCCGTGCTTCGTCGGAGACGCCGACCCCCTGCTGGTGCGGGTGCCGGGCACCGACCTGCACATGTACGGAACGCTCTGGCTTCTCACACAGGGGGAGTCTCGCAAGACGAAGCGCGTGCGGCTCTTCACGGAGTTCGTATCCCGCAGGCTCGCCGCATACGCTCCGCTTCTCGCGGGCCTGTCCATATCGCGCAACTGACGCGCGGCGAGAGCCGGTGGGAATCATTCGAAAGGCAAAACCCAGCAATCGCCGAATTCGTGAGCGAGCTACGAGCGGTGGCAACGTCGATGACCGCTCAGCGATGACGCTCTGGTAGCGCGGGTCACGGACCTAACCCCCGTCATTGCGAGCGAAGCGAAGCAATCCAGAATCCCTCCGCAGAAAGATTTCTGGATTGCTTCGCTTCGCTCGCAATGACGATGTGGAGAGAGCGCCCCTCGATTTCCGATGCGCGCCCTCGGACGCAGCACGACGTGAGCAGGTTCTGGATGCCCAGCTCGCAATGCCAACGTCGAACTATTCCTGATCGACCAGATCGTCTTCGAGGATCGCCATCTGGAACTGGAACGAGCGATCATCATCCTCGTCGTCGACGAAGAGCACGCCGATGAACTCCTCGCCGATATAGACCTCGGCGGAATCGTCCTTCTTCGGCCGCGGCACGACGCGGATCTTGGGATTGCCGAATACGCGCTTCAGATACGCGTCGAGCTTTCTGACTTCTTTGACGTCCACGGCAAGTCTCCGATCGAAATTGGTCGGCGGGTTTTAGGACGAGACGCGCCGAACCGCCAGCATGAATTGCCAAAGAATTTGGGGGCGAAAAGGGCCGGAAAATCCGACCCTTAGCTCGCGAGCCTAAAGCCCCATCGCGTTGATCATCTGGTCCATGGTGCGCGACGGCTCGGCGCAGCCGGCCTCGCCGACGATCTTGGCGGGCACGCCCGCGACCGTGACATTGTGCGGCACCGGCTTGACCACGACCGAGCCCGCCGCGATGCGCGCGCAATGGCCGACCTCGATGTTGCCGAGAATCTTTGCACCGGCACCGATCAGCACGCCGTGGCGAATCTTCGGATGACGATCCTCATTCTCCTTGCCGGTGCCGCCGAGCGTGACGCCGTGCAGGATCGAGACGTCGTCCTCGATGACAGCGGTCTCGCCGCAGACAAAGCCGGTGGCGTGGTCGAGGAAAACGCCGCGGCCGATGCGCGCGGCGGGATTGATGTCGGTCTGGAACACCGCGGACGCGCGGCTCTGGAGATAATACGCAAAATCCTTGCGGCCCTTCAGCCAGAGCCAGTGCGCGAGGCGATGGGTCTGGAGCGCGTGAAAGCCCTTGAAGTAGAGCAAGGGATCGATGAAGCGCGAGGTCGCGGGGTCGCGGTCGTAGACGGCGACGAGATCGGCGCGGAAGGCGTTGCCGAGATCGGGCTCGTCGCGCAGTGCTTCGTCAAAGGTCTGGCGCACCAGATCGCCCGAGAGCGCGGCGTGATCGAGCCGGTCGGCGACGCGATGGATCACCGAATCTTCCAGGCGGCTGTGATGCAGCACCGTCGAATAGATGAAGGTCGCAAGCTCCGGCTCGCGGTGGACGATGTCCTCCGCCTCGCCGCGGATCCGATCCCAGATCGGATCGAGCGTTGCGAGCTTTCCTCCCGGATTGACCTGATGCACTGCCATGGGATCTGCTCTTTCGGATTGGCTCGTTTGGCTGGCTCTATAGCACAGTCTAGGCGACAAAGTCCTGACGGGCTTGCCTGAGAGTGAACAGTGCCTTGCCCCGCGAAAGCATACCAACGCGTTGAAACACAACAGTTTCCCAGAACGCCCCAGGCGGCAAGGTTGGCTCAAAGTGGTCAGAGTTTCGCCAAATTCAAGCCGGGCGGCGTCAAACTATTGGTGAATTTCGTCTCAACCATTATTGCGGGCATGGTCCGGACGACGACGGAGCTGTTTTGAGCATCACCACCGATCAATTGCGCGCGCGCGCCGCGGGTACGTTTTGGCTGCGGCTGGCGGCGGTGGCTCTGCCCCTCCTGCTGATCGCGCCGGCGTTCTGGAACGGCTATCCGCTGTTGCAATGGGATACCGGCGGCTATCTGGCGCGCTGGTACGAAGGTTATCTGGTCCCCAGCCGCTCCACCGTGTTCGGCCTCTATCTGCATTATGGCGAGAATTTCGGCTTCTGGGGCAATCTCGCGATCCAGTCGCTGGCGACGCTGTGGCTGTTGCAGCTGACGCTGCGCGTGCTCGGCCTGATGCAGACATTCCGCTTCGTCGCGATCAGCCTGCTGCTGATCCTGTCGACGGCCCTGCCCTGGCTTGCCAGCATGCTGCTCACCGACATCTTTGCGGGACTGTCGGTGCTGTCGCTGTTTCTGCTCGTCGTCGGCGGCAGCCGCATCTCGTGGGCCGAGAAGGTCGCGCTGTTCGTTTTCACCGCCTTTGCCGCAGCGACCCATAGCGGCACGCTCGGCGTGCTGCTCGGGCTCTGCGCCCTCGGCTGGATGGCGCGGCCATTCCTTCGGCGTCGCCTTCCGATCGCCGGACTGGCCCAGGCGAGCCTCACGATCGTCGCGGGCAGCCTGATGCTGATCTCGGCCAACCATGCGCTGTCGGGCAAATGGGCCTGGACACCCGGCGGCACCGGCGTCGCCTTCGGCCGCATGATGCAGGACGGCATCGTCGCGCGTTTTCTCAATGACCACTGCTCGCGCGAGACTTTCAAGCTCTGTCCCTATCGCAACGAATTGCCGGCGACAGCCGACGAATTCCTGTGGGGCAACAGCATGTTCAACACGCTCGGCCGCTTCGATGGCATGAACGACGAGATGGGCACCATCGTCGTGCAATCACTCGCCGACTATCCAGCCTGGCAGGCCGGCGCTGCCTTACGCGCGATGGGACAGCAATTGCTGCATGTGGCGACCGGCGAAGGCGCCAGTGTCTGGATCCCGCACACCTACGGCATCATCGAGCGCTACATCCCGGCGCAGGTCGCGCCGATGCGCGCAGCGCGCCAGCAGAATTGGAGCCTCGATTTCGACTACGTCAACTGGCTGCACGTCCCGGTCGCGCTGGTCTCGATGCTGGGGCTGCTCGCGCTGCTCGGACACGCGCTCGTCAATCGAAGGCTGGACGATCTGACGCTGCTGGCGGCGACCGTGACGCTGGCCTTGCTCGGTAACGCCTTTATCTGCGGCGTCATCTCGGGCCCACACGACCGCTATGGCGCGCGCATGGTGTGGGTTGCGACCTTCGTGGTGCTGATGGCACTGTTTCGATCGATCGGCGACGATGAGGCGGCAGAAGAAACCTCAGCCGCGGCGTGACAGGAAATCCAGCACGCCGGTCTTGTAGACCTTGTCGCCGACCGCGCGCATGTGATCGCGGCCCGGAATATCGAGCACTTCCGAGCCGGGGATGATCGCACCGAGCGCGCCGGCCGAGCCCGCGACGTCATCGGCCGAGCC
Source organism: Bradyrhizobium sp. LB11.1 (assembly GCF_040549385.1). Taxonomy (NCBI): domain Bacteria; kingdom Pseudomonadati; phylum Pseudomonadota; class Alphaproteobacteria; order Hyphomicrobiales; family Nitrobacteraceae; genus Bradyrhizobium; species Bradyrhizobium sp. LB11.1. Next base: position 62,981 of record NZ_JBEPTH010000022.1, read on the forward strand.
GACCGCGATCAGCACGGGCACGCCGATGCGCGCGGCCTCGTCCCTGGTCATGAGATCGCGCGTGCCACGCAGGCAGGCGGCGAGCGCACGGCGGTCGGAACGGGTTTGGTCCGCAAACGCACGAAACGTGCGGCCGACGGGATCGGTGACATCGTCGAGCGAGGCCGCTTCCAGCGCTTTGGCGACGTTCTCGCCGGGCCCAGTGCCCTCGATCAGGCCACCGATGCCGATGCCGCCGAGGATCGCCGAGCGCAGGCGCTGCGGCTCGTTGAGGCCGAGCCAGGCCGTCATCCGGCCGCCCATCGAATAGCCCATGATGTCGGCCTGCGGGATGGCGAGATGGTCCATCAGCGCGAGCACGTCGCCGGCCATGGTCGGGATCGAGTACTGCGCGGCCTCGTAGAGTTTTGCGCTGTCGCCATGGCCGCGATTGTCCAGCGCAATGACGCGGCGGCCGTTCTTGCGCAGCTCCGAGACCCAGGTTGGGTAGACCCAGTTCACGTTCTTGCTCGAGGCAAAGCCGTGCACCAGGATGATCGGATCGCCATCGCCTTCGTCGAGATAGGCAATTTCAACGGCGCCGTTGTGAAAGCTCGGCATCATCAGTTCCGCAGTCTTGAGGGGGAGAGATCGATCTTAGGCGGTAAGCGCCGCATCCACCAGAGCGGCTTCGGCCGCGATCTGTGCTTTGCGCAACCGGCGCGCCCGTCTGCGATCGCACCAGGCTTGGGTCAGACGCTCGGTGGTCGCCTTGATCGAGGACAGCAGGCCGAACAGCGTCAGCGCCGCACCCAGCAGCCACAGCGTAAGATCGAACGCGCCGCCGAGGAGCAGCAGCGCGCCGCGGCCAAGCACTTTCATGATTGCGCGCGTCTTGCTGCCTTGCGCTTCCGCAAGCCGCGCCGCTCGCGCGACGTCCTTCGGGCCCTCGGCGATGCGCAGCGTATCCATCGCGCCGCGTGTGCCGGTCTTCTCGGCAACGCGCGTGACGTCCTTGCCGAGGCGGACCAGCGCGCCGACCTTCTCGACGCGGAACGCGGCCTTGATCGCGCTCATCGTCTCACCCGGCCGCAGCACCGAGCCGGAGGCGACCGCGTTCTGCAGCATCGGCGTATCAACCACCTCGCGCGCCGACCGGCCGGCCCATGCGGCGAGACCTTCGCCGAGCCGCCCGACCTTGCGGGCATCCTTCACCAGCGTCAGCCCGGCGCGCACCGGCGCCGCACCGCCGGCGGACACGTAGGTCACCGCCGTCACTGCGAGGCCCGCGGTTGCAAGGCCGAGCACGAGGCGATCGGTGTCCTCGCCCATCGCGAGATGCTTGCTTTCGCGGACGACGTCCCTGATGTCGCCGATCACGAAGAGATCGCCGGCCACCGTTCCTGAGAGGCTCGCGACGTCGTCGGCATTGCCGGTGACGAGCCCGGTGGCAAAGCGCCTGGCGAAATGCGAGGTGGAATTTTCGGTTTTGACGGCATCGCTGACCCGGCTCAGCAGGTCGTCGGGCAGCGCGATGTTGCGATCACGCGCAAGCCCGACAAAACTATCGGCGAGATCGGCATCGCCGGCCTTGAGCGCGGCCTCGATATTGTCCTGAACCAAGCGATCGTTGTGCGCGAGAGCCGCATCGAGCTTGAGCTCGGACAGGGCCGCCGGATCGTCCTGCGCGGCGAGAATCGCACCGGCCTCGCGGGCATGCGGCGCTACCTGTGCGAGCACAAGGCTGCATGCAGCGATCCCGGTCAATGCTGAGCTGATTCGCAACCACTTCATGCTGAAAGCTCGGACATTTCGCTAGATCACTTGCCCCGATGGTTCGTCTTTCGTCGCGATTGCAGGTGTCCACAGACGTAGTATGCCAAAATTGCGACACAACCTCCCCGACGAAAGAAGGGCTTCTCTCAAGCCGCAAGATTGTGTCGAATTTGCATGAGCAAATGAGCATGGGGCAGTTGCGAACCTTTCGGTTCCGCCGGGCTAGCAATCACTTGCACCCATCAGTATGGTCCGCGGCGTCGAAATTATGCCGCGTCGCCGCTGATTGTATTTGCCGCCATTGCCACTCCAGGATGAACTACGATGTCCGACCATGTCGTCCCGCACTTCCATAACGATGCCGGCGTCCCCGTCATCGAGATCGGCTCGCAAGAGTTCATGTGCGTCGGCGCCAATCCTCCGTTCGATCATCCGCACGTCTTCCTGGACCTCGGCAACGACAACGAGATCATCTGCCCGTACTGCTCGACGCTGTACCGCTTCGCCGCCGACCTGAAGGCGGGCGAAGCCCGTCCGCCGGAATGCGTGCTGAAGGACAAGGTGGCCTGACCGTTCGCTTCGGTCAGGGGTGGCCCTCCCGCGAACGATCGTCATTGCCGGTGCCGGGATCGGAGGACTGACGGCTGCGCTTGCGCTCGCCGCCCGCGGTTTTCGCATCGTCGTGCTGGAAAAGGCCGAGCGGCTCGAGGACGTCGGCGCCGGCCTGCAACTCTCCCCCAATGCCAGCCGCGTGCTGGTCGAGCTCGGCCTGACGGAGCGGCTGAAGCGGCGCGCCGTTGTTCCGGACGCGGTCTCGATCATGAGCGCCCGCGCCGGCGGCGAATTGCTTCGCATGCCGCTCGGCGAGGCTGCCGCCAATCGCGCCGGCGCCCCCTATTGGGTGGTGCACCGCGCCGACCTGCAATCCGCCCTCGCCGGCGCGGTTGCCGACCATCCCGATATCGATCTGAAGTTGGGCGCGGCATTCGAGGATGTCGCACCCCACGCCAAGGGACTGACGGTCGTCCATCGCAGTGGAACCATCCGCCGCAGCGATCTCGCCAGCGCCCTGATCGGCGCCGACGGCATCTGGTCGACGGTCCGCCAGCATCTGTTTCCCGACGTGCACCCGCGCTTCTCCGGGCTGATCGCCTGGCGCGGCACGCTGGATGCCACGCAGCTGCCCAAGGAGTACACCGCGCGGCGGGTGCAGCTCTGGATGGGCTCCAACGCCCATCTCGTCGCCTACCCGATCGCGGGCGGCAGCCAGCTCAACGTGGTGGCGGTGCTGCCGGGCACCTGGAACAGGCCGGGCTGGAGCACGCCCGGCGATCCCTTCGAGGTGATGGACGCCTTCGCCGCACCACACTGGCCGTCGACGGCGCGGATGATGCTGGCGGCCGTCGACAGCTGGCGCAAATGGGCGTTGTTCGGCGTGCCGGACGGGTGCCCCTGGAGCAACGGCCCGATCGCGCTGCTCGGCGACGCCGTGCACGCGATGCTGCCGTTCGCAGCTCAAGGCGCCGGCATGGCGATCGAGGATGCTGCCGTGCTCGCCCGGCATCTGAGCGTCGAGGCCGCCGAGGACGCAAACAGCGTTGCGGCTGCTCTGAAGCGATATGGCCTGATACGTCAGGCCCGTGTCAGGAAGGTGCAGCGCACCGCGCGGCAGCAAGGCCGGATCTATCATCTCGCCGGCCCATTCGCGCTCGCGCGCGATCTCGCGATCCGCGCGCTCGGGCCGGACCGCATGCTGGCGCGGCAGGACTGGATCTACGGCTGGCGTCCCTGACGCGTGAGCCGCAGCGCCCTAGCGTTTCGGAGCGGGCTTGATATCCGGCCGCTGCGGCACGGAGGCCGCAGGCGGCGCATTGGGCGGCGTTTCACGGCACTTGTTGCGGCGCCAGGCGTCTTCGGCCAACTGCGCCGAGCCACGGACCGCGACGTAATCGTTGCGGTAGGCGAGCTCGGACACGACAGCGCCGCCGGTTCCGGTCTCCGCCTTGTCCATCAGCTTCTGCAAGTCCGCCGTGCGCGCGGCGAGCGCCTTGCGCTCGCCCTCGAGCTGCTTGCAATCATACAATTCGTATCTGGCGGGATCGGCAAAGGCCGGAGCGATCGTCTCGCTCACGCCGGCGCAGCCGGACAGCGCGAAGCCGGCCGCGACCAGCGCGGCAACCGCGCAACCAACGCGCAGGGAAGAGGAAAGCGAACCAGGCATGGCCGGAAAAATAGTCCCCGTGAATTGAGAATGCCTAAAGCAGGGCCAGATGTCCGGATTGAGGCTTAGCCTCATATCCCGGATTGAGGCTTTGCCTTGGACCGCCGGCTCGCTTAAGGAAGAACCGCCTGTCCGGCGCACAAGCGCCAATTCCAGACCGCTGGACGGGACTTAAGTGTTTGATCGCGTTGGATCAAGCGGGCATGGCGGAATTGGTAGACGCAAGGGACTTAAAATTTTTTCCTTTGTCGCTCTAAATGATAAATTATTGAATGGAATCAAGTAGATTGACGAAAATAGAAATTTGCATTAGTCTTCCACAAGGCTTACACATTTACACAAAAAGGGATGGTTTCCCGATGGAGACGGCGGCCCGCGAACAGCTTCAACCGGCAAAGGACGGCACTATCGAGCGTCACGAACTGATGGGCGGCAAGTGCTACATCTACAAGCGCAGCGACGACAGCAAACACTGGCAGGTTGCCGCCTACGTCTCTGGCAGAAATCATCGTGCGAGCACCAAGCTCGAAGGCTTTTCCGCCGCAAAGCAATTTGCCGAAGAATGGTATCTTGAACTGCGCGGCAAGCACATTCGCGGCGAACTGGGAAAGCTGGTCCCCGTCAATGCGGAGAAAACCTTCAAGGACGCCGCAGAACAATTCCTCCGCGAATTTCCGATACTCACCGAAGGACAACGCAGCGCCATCTACACCGCAGGACACTTAAGGCGCCTGCGCAACTACCTGGTCCCCTTTTTCGGGGACAAACCCCTCTCCCAGGTCACATCCGGCGCGATCCAGGAATATCGCATCGACCGCATCGAGAAATCGAAAGAAAAACGTGGCAAGGCGCCCGCTCGAAACACCATGCACCAGGAGATGGTCGCGTTGCGCCAGACCCTGAAAACTGCAATGCGGCATGGCTGGCTGGCCCATCTGCCCGACATGTCACAGCCCTATCGCAGCAACGGGAAGATTTCCCATCGCGCCTGGTTCTCGCCGCTTGAATACAGACAGCTGTACCTCGCCGCCGCAAAACGGGCAAACGATCCCAAGAAAGAGCGCTATCGCTATCACGGCCAGGAACTCTACGACTTCATCATCTTCATGGCCAACACCGGCCTGCGGCCTGACGAAGCGAAACGGCTCGAATACCGCGACGTGACGGTGGTACAGGACCGGGAAACCGACGAGCGCATTCTTGAAATCGAGGTGCGTGGCAAACGCGGTGTCGGCTACTGCAAGAGCATGCCGAGTGCCGTCGCACCATTCTTCAGGTTGCGAAAGCGTAATAAGGCTCAGCCGACGGACCGGATTTTCCCCAACGACCAGCATGTCCTGTTCAACAACATCCTTGAGGAAGAAGAACTCAAGTTCGACCGTGAGGGGCAGCGCCGCACGGCCTACAGCCTGCGGCACACTTATATCTGCCTGCGTCTCATGGAGGGTGCTGACATCTACCAGGTTGCCAAGAACTGCCGCACCAGCGTCGAGATGATCGAGAAATTCTATGCCTCGCACATCAAGAACCAGTTGAGCGCAGCGGCCATCAACGTCAAGCGCCTCCCGCGAAACGAAGAAGACAAGGCTGCACCGGGTGCATCCCCACCCGCAAAGCCAGCAACAGCAAAAGGCCGCCTGCGCCCGACCAGCAAGAATTACACGCGGCGTAAACTGCACTGACAGTACTGACACCTTGGCGACCGGAGCCGTACGGGTTATGAAGGCCGTGGTACGCGGGCGTGGCGAAACTGGTAGACGCAACGGACTTAAGCGACTGATTGAGTGCTCTCGCGGGAAACCCGGGATGTAGAACTGCCCAAATTCGGGGAAACCTTTTAAATGGCAATCCCGAGCCAAGCCCCCGCCCTGGGGGAAGGTGTAGAGACTAGACGGGCGGCACCTACGGCAATTGGCCTTGGTGAAGGGATAGTCCAGACCACGAACACCTTGCGGTGGCGACGAAAGTCGAAGTGGTAAGAAAATCCGTAGGACCGAAAGGTCTGTGCCGGTTCGAGTCCGGCCGCCCGCACCACGCATACACGACAAATAAAGGCTACCGGCTGGTTTCGGTTGCCAGAATCTGCAACCTACAGGTAGACTCTCACGTGACCAACAAAGCACGCCCCATGGCCAGCGCAGATCAACTCAAGGCGCTCATTAAAGCGTACGCTCAGGGCGACGATGCTCAGTTTCATTCGATCGCCATGCAGATCGCTGCCGGCGAAGCCCGTACCGGTCATGGCAAGCTCGCTGAAGAACTTCGCGAACTGATTGATAAATCGCGAGTGCGCATTCCGAGCGCCGGGCCATCGCCGATACCTATAGCGCGTCCCCGCGGGGAAATCGCCGATCTGTTGACGGTCACCTACCCGCATATCCATTTGCACGACTTGGTGCTCAACTTAAAAACGCGCAGGGTTCTCGATCGCGTAATACGTGAACATAAAACCATCCGTGATATCCGTGCGCATGGTTTGGCTCCGCGGAAGAAACTCCTTCTTGTCGGCCCGCCTGGGACCGGCAAAACCATGACTGCATCCGCCATCGCCGGCGAACTTTCGCTGCCTTTGTTTGTGGTGCGGTTGGACCGCCTGATCACTCGCTTCATGGGCGAAACCGCGACGAAGCTCCGCTTGATCTTTGATGCGATCGCGCAAACGCGCGCTGTCTATTTGTTCGACGAGTTCGACAGTATCGGATCAGAGCGTGGACTCGGCAACGACGTGGGAGAAATACGGCGGATCGTCAATAGCTTCCTACAAATGGTCGAGCAAGATACGTCCGACAGTCTCATTATCGCAGCAACAAATCATCCCGCAATTCTTGATCGCGCGCTATTCCGACGCTTCGACGATATCGTTCAATATTCATTGCCTTCGACCAACGAGATTCAGACCACTCTGAAAGTTAAGCTTGCAGGTGCAAAGACTTCGACCAAAATGAACTGGGTCAAGCTTTCAGCCTTGGCGAGAGGTCTTAGCTACGCCGATGTGACTCGGGCGACAGGCGATGCGTTAAAGCACGCTTTGATTGAAGGCCGAGCGCTCACTCATGCGGATTTGCTTTCCTCCATAGCAGAGCGAAAATCTGCTCTCCTGCACGGAAGCTCCAAGAGATAAATTAAATCCTTAAAGGCCGTTGATGCCACGATACCCTCATTTACTTCTAGTAAACGTTGCAGAGACTGCGCGATACACCGCGAACCGCGGGCATTCCAAGGAATTCGATACTCCGGACCGGGTGCGAGCTACGCACGCCGCCCACGTCATAGGCGCCTTGCAGACTGCGCAAGCCCAACGCGAGCCGTTCCCAGTGCAGGTTGGCAATGGCTTCTATGAGTCCCCTGGACTCATTCTGTCTTTTGAAAGCGATCCTAATTTTCAGCTGGCATTTGAAAGTCTGGATTTGCAGCCTAGCAAAATCCAACTTCTTTCAGTTATCACCGACGCTGAAAATCGGACGATTGCGACGATCCGCGTTCCTGACGATAAGGTCGCCGTTCTTTTGCGCAAATTGGAAGCGTATCGCAACGCCGCTGAGGGAAAGCGCGACAACCGTAAGCTCGTCGAGAGCATCGCCAATATCAAACTGGCGACGCTGCAAGAACTTTGGACCGACGAGCGGGATCTGTACCCCGCAGCGAATACGGTCATTAACTGGGAAGTGTGGTTACGACGACCGGAAATCGGCGAAGGTGTTCCGATTGACCGACTCCGCGCGAGCGCTGAAGATTTTGGTTACCAAGTCGTCTCAAACGATTTGACGTTCGTCGACCGAACCGTTGTGCTACTACGCGGCACACGCGAGCAACTGTCCCGTGGCGCCGAGGTGCTGGGCATCATCGCCGAGGTTCGCAAAGCGAAGGTGACAGCCGATTTCTATTCAACCCTGGCCGCCGCCGAACAACACCAATTGGTAGACGGCGTCGCGGCTCGCCTAGGACAATTAGCACCGGATGCACCCGCGGTCGGGCTACTCGATACCGGTGTCAATCATGGCCATCCGCTGTTGGCTCCAGTAATTGGCGACGCCGATGTCCAGACGCTGAAACCAGCGTGGGGCGGTCACGATACGCATCACCACGGGCATGGCACCCAAATGGCCGGCCTTGCCATATACGGCGATTTAACTGACGTGCTGGCCGGTGATGGACCGATTGAGCTCACTCACGGCGTGCAATCGCTAAAGTTAATCCACGCCCCCGACCAGCATCTTCCTGAGTTGTATGGCACCGTAACGATTGAAGGCATCTCCCGCCTCGAAATCGACGCCGCTCGCCGAAAGATATACTGTATGGCGATTACGTCGGACTCTCGCGACAGAGGACGCCCCTCATCTTGGTCAGCCGCGATCGACAACCTCGCCTTTGGCACAATTAATGACACGCCAAGGCTCATCTTGATTTCAGCTGGAAACACCGATCCCTTCGAACGTATCAACTATCCGGCTTACAACGAGTCTGAGTCGGTGCATGACCCGGCGCAGGCATGGAACGCTCTCACGGTCGGAGGCTACACCGAGAAGGCCTTTATTAACGTGGAGGCCAATGCGGAATGGACACCACTTGCTCGTCACGGCGATCTCGCGCCTTCCAGCACCACATCAATGACGTGGTCGCGCTCGTTAAAGACGCCTTACAAACCTGACATTGTCATGGAGGCGGGCAACATGGGCACGCCACCGCAAGGTGGCGATCCTGAATTTCTGTCCGAACTTCAGCTCCTCACGACAAATAATGAGTTCACGGGCGGCGTTGCACCGTTCGTCGAGTTTCACGATACCAGCGCCTCCGTCGCGCTAGCAGCGAACCTAGCCACGAGGCTGGTGGCTCGCTATCCCGACTTTACCCCCGAGACGGTGCGGGGATTTATGGTTCATAGCGCGAGGTGGTCTGATGCCATGTTGGCACGTGTTCGGGACCAACACGGTCGGTTCGACACCGAGCGATTGTTGCGGACGTTCGGTCATGGAGCGCCGAACCCAGAAATGCTGTTCTATAGCGCTCAGAACAATTTGACGCTCGTGGCGGAAGAAACAATCCAGCCGTTTTTTGAAGACGAAGAAGACGGTAAGACCCTCAAGAGTCGCGACATCAAATTTCACGCGCTACCTTGGCCGCGTGATGCTCTTCTGGCTTTACCGTTCGATACTCCAATCGAGATGCGGGTGACGTTGTCGTACTTTATCGAGCCCAGTCCAGGCGAGCGTGGTTGGGACCGCAAGTATGGCTACCCCTCCCATGGCCTTCGCTTTAAGGTCATTCGGCCGACTGAGGATCTGGAGCAGTTCAAGTTACGCATCAACGCGCATGACCGTGACGATGATTACGATGAAGACCACGCCGGTGAAACGGGGACTTGGGAGCTAGGTACGGGCAAGCCGACCAACGGCTCGATTCATTCGAACACGTGGCATGGAACAGCCCAGGAACTTGCCAATCGTGGACACATTGCTGTTCATCCAACCATTGGATGGTGGCGTACCCGGAAGAAGGAGCGCCGGTTCAATCGATCAGTGCGGTATTCGCTTATCGTATCGATACATACACCGAACACCGATATCGATATCTATACCCCTGTTGCGGTGCAGGTCGGCGTCGAGATCCCAATTGAACTGTAACCAGCCATATTGCTGGTAAAAGCGGCGCGATAACTAGCGGCACAGTCGATCCACGGTTGGTCGGTCTCGCCACACTTTCGCGCGTTGATGGTAAACCCTTGAAGCCGTAGGACCTTAATCTGACTGCCGGTTGGGTTATCGCACGAGCAAAGGCATCAACGCGCCGGTACACTATGCCCCAGTGTGACCGCATGTTTGCGCTGGCTTGGAGTCAGAGCGCGCCAGAAATAATGAACCTTGCTTGTGTCCATAGCCGCCAGATCGTCCATGTACCGCTTCTTTTTCAGTGTGACGTTGAAGAACGAAGGGTCGTGGTCGATACGGTTCGTGCGCAAGCGCCAAAACACGACAAACGCTTGCTTAGGGGTCAGCTTCTTGTTGGTTCGATAATACTCCAGCGCACCACTAAGGATCTGCGAGTTCTCCGCCCGAGCCAATCTCTCCAGTGCTCGGATGCAGGAATCTAACCGCATCTTCTGAACAAGCTTGTCGAGCCGCCGTTTGGCATCTGCCGGAGTCAATCGACGGCCATTCTCATAGACGGCAACGTTAAACTGAAGAATGCAGTGCGAGCCGACATCGAGGCTGTGATTGGTGAATCCGTTTTGAATCTCAAAATGGTATCTCAGGCCTTCCTGGCCACAAAGCTGGCAGGTCTCGCAGGGCTCCTCGTGGTCATGAGTCGTTCCTGTGAAATGCCATTCGGCGAAGGCCTTTGGCAATGCGTCGGCAATGGAGAGCGGAAGGATGCTCTCCCTGACGCGTCTGGTATATGTCTCCATTGTCCGACCTTCCATTTCAAATTGGTGAGTTTACAAATTCATTCTCTCCCCTGATTGATCCCCGCGGTTGCTGTTGGAGCAATCTGTCCGCTCAGCTAGCAGCATACCAAAAATGCCACTCTTCCGGTAGGGCCGGCGGTTTCCGCGTTATTTCACGCGTGACAATCAGCTAATTAGCTGATAAGCTTCTGAAAAATTGGAGAGGTCTTACGGTATGGGTCTAGATATGTCGTCCTTTGGACGTGCAATAGCCTCCGCGCGCAAAGAGAAGGGCATGAGCCAAAAGGAATTGGCCACTAAAATCATAAAGGAGGACGGAGAGGCGATAACGCCACAGTATTTGAATGACATCGAGCACGATCGCAGAAACCCGTCATCCGACCATTTGGTCGGCGAGTTCGCAAAAATTCTAAAAATAGACCCGCTGTCCTTGTACGGAGTGATCGGGATGTTGCCGGAGCAGGACAGGAAACTGGTGAGAAAATCTACACCCGACCAGATAAATCAGGCGTTTGTCGCCTTTCGAAAGAAACTGAAGGAATAGTCAATTTGAGGTACGTCCGCGACACGATGCATGGATTTCGGGAGAGGCCGCATTACGAGCCTGCCGAACTTGATTCCATGTTCGAGAAACTCGTGGCGGATCATTTGCGGAGCAAGCACGGCAAGGTCGAGTTCCCCATCTCGACCGACGATATCACGACCTTGATCGAGCGGGACGTTGCGGATCTCGACCAGTACGCGGACCTGACGGGGTACGGCTCTGGCGTGGAAGGCGTGACGGAATTTACCCGCACGGGGAAGCCGAAGGTGTCGATTTCCAATGATGTTCACAGGTTCGAAAACCGGCTGCGCACCACCCTCACCCACGAATACGGGCACGTGATCCTGCACGCCTACCTATTCGCGCTGGAGCAGCGCCAGCTACCCGTTGATGGCAATCGGAAGCCCAATGCCATTTATTGCAAGCGGGACACGATAATTACCGCAAGCAAGACTGACTGGATGGAGTGGCAGGCTGGATATGTATCTGGCGCGGCCCTTATGCCACGGACTTACCTCAAAGTCATCGGCGATATACAGCAGCAGCGGAATATTTACGGGCCCTCGTCGCCAACCAGCGAAAATGGCGTGGCACTGATCAACGCGGTTGTAATTGGCTTTGCTGTTTCGCGCGAGGCAGCCACGGTGCGCCTGAAGATTCTTGGGATTCTGGGCCAAGAACTAGCCTCCGGTAATCTTTTCTCCTGAAATCAATGACTTAGCTGCCCGTTGACTCTCTCCGCATTTAGCGTAAAATACGCTAATTAGCATATCCGCTGATAATTGGATAAAGGAGACAGCAACATGAGTGAAGCGAACCAGGAAGGTCATTCGGAGCCCATTGAGGCGGGGCCCAAGGGCCACGATGCCTGCGGGTCTGATGAAGCAGAGGCTCTGCACGACATCGAACAGGCCAAGGCCGATATCGGCAAAGCCAAGGACGAGATCCAGCACGGGATGAAGGATCTGGACGCGGCCGAGCAAAAGCTCGATGCCGCCGAGGAAGAGCTTGAGGAGGCTCACCACCACCCGAAAATCATCCATTTCTCCGTTGATGCCGAACCCTACGAGACCGAGCGGCGCGAATGGACACCGAACGAAATCATCACGGAGTTCTCCGGTCTGGACATCACGACGCACTACCTCATCGAAACCGACCCCCACCATCAGGCCAACTTTCAGGGCAAGGGCACCGTCCCGTTTGAGCTGCACGATTGTGCGAGTTTCCAGGTGATCTCGGTCGGCCCGGCCCCGGTCTCCGATGGGAACGCCAGAACCGGCGTGGCCTGCTTTGTGGCGGGGCTTGCGTCGCTCGGTTACAAGCCAACCATTGCCCCGGGCAAGCCCGAGCATGTTTACTTCGACTACGAAGTACCCGCCGGCAAGTTCGCCGGACAGTTGGTCCGACTTGGCATAATCGTCCCGCAGGATTTTCCGCTGACGGCCCCTGGTGGCATCCACGTGTCGCCCAAGTTCTACCCGAACCAAAGTGGAGGTGTTCATCCCACTGGTGGCATTCACGATAGCGCCGATTTTCAAAGCGCGGTCGGGGGTGATTGGCAATATTGGTCGCGCCCCTATACCGGTTGGAGTACCGCGAAGAAGGCGGTGGCGACCTACATGAGCCACGTCTGGAAATTGTGGCACACGCAATGACAAGGGCCGCTCGAAGCGCGGCCATGCCTGAGACGGTCGATGCGTTGGCGCGTCGTCATCTCTTGCGCGCCGACCGTCAGGAAGATCTTTGCTTCGCGGTCTGGCGTCCGAGCACCGGACAGACCCGGATGACCGCCGTGGTCGAACGACTGATCTTGCCGAGAGACGGTGAGAGGAACGTGCACGGCAACGCCAGCTTCGAATCCCACTATTTCACCCGCGTCCTTTCGGAGGCTGCTCAGGCTGGCGCAGGGGTAGCTCTCATGCACAGCCATCCAAACGGCTTGGCATGGCAGGGTATGAGTCCGGATGACATCGATACCGAGCAAGGTCATGCAGCCGCCGTTTACGGCGCCACGAAGCTACCGTTCGTAGGCTTCACGATCGCGAGCGATGGGGCGTGGAGCGCCAGGTTCTGGGAGCGCACGGCACCGCGCCACTACGCGAGGCGTGACTGCGCCACCGTTCGCGTGGTTGGAGAAAGGCTTCGATCGACGTTCATGGAGGCTCTCGCGCCCGTTCCGCGCGGGACGGAAGCGCAGATTCGAACGATATCGGCCTGGGGGAAGAAGAAGCAAGCCGACCTCGCGAGGCTTCGGGTGGGCATCGTCGGAGCAGGCAGTGTTGGCGCCTTTATTGCCGAGGGTATGGCTCGTACGGGGGTCGAAGATATTACGGTCATCGATTTCGATAGGATCGAGACCAAGAATCTCGACCGGCTATTGTACGCAAAACGCGGCAATGTCGGGCAGTTAAAGGCAAAAGCGCTGGCCGAGCACTTAGGCGAATGCGCAACGGCAGCAAGATTCGATTCCCTCCCGGTGGTGGCTGCCGTTTATGAAGAAGCCGGATTCCGCGCCGCGCTGGACTGCGATGTTCTTTTTTCCTGCGTTGACCGCCCTTGGGGGCGACATGTTCTCAACTTGATAGCCTATGCTCACCTTATTCCTGTCATCGACGGTGGAATTTTCGTCCGAACGAACCGCCATGAGGAGCTGGCCGCGGCTGACTGGCGTGCACACGCGGTCACTGCGGGCCATCAGTGTATGCAATGCATCGGGCAGTATGATCCCGGGCTTGTTCAGTTGGAGCGGGAGGGTTACCTGGATGATCCGACCTACATTCAGGGATTGCCGAAGGGGCATCCACTGAAAGCCCGCGAAAACGTTTTCGCGTTCTCCATGGCGTGTGCAAGCCTTCAGACCCTTCAGATGTTCGCGATGGTTCTCGATCCGCTTGGCCGGTCTAATCCCGGTCAGCAACTCTATCATTTTGTAGGTAGCTTCATGGAGCCACCCCAACACGGGAAATGCAACCCGGAATGCTTGTTCTCCGATATCGTCGCGCTCGGTGACCATAGTGGATTTGAGGTAACGGGCCTCGCTCCGTCGACCAGAGACCCCATCGTCGAGACATTGCCTGAGGTGAAGTTGAGCGCGTTTCAGCGGTTCAAACGCGGCCTTAAGCGCCTTGTGCTTCTTCGATGATATCCATGACCAAACGACCACGCGCGCGCGCGGGCCTACTTTTGGGCTGGGGAAGAACGCTTATCGGCGATGATCAGAATTTTGGTGGAACAAACCCGAGTAAGCCAAGACGACAACCAAGCATTGCGCTATCTTGCTGATAACAATCGTGACGGCAGGGATGCGAAATGCTTAGAGAAGTAATTAGATCACTCACTGTGGGCATCCGCCGCCGGTGGAAAATCGGCGTCACAAGGGCCCTCAGCGTTGTCGGCGCCATATGGTTGGCGACAGAAATTGTAACCAGGGTTTCGAAGACAGCCGACAACTGGGTCACACAGCAAGGAAACATATACTTGGCAACGGTCATTGTGGCCGGGGTGATTTGGTTCTTGGTCTATACATACGAACTTCGATCGGTGTCGTTTTTGATTCCCACGACTGGTAGTCGGATTGACATTCGTTTTGGCGATCTGCTTGCGGAGCAGACGGATTGGTTGATCGGCGTCGGTGAATTCTTCGATAGTGAAATCGGTCTGAGCTGGTCCCGCAAATCTGAACAGCGCGATAAGTGGAGTTTCTGCCTGACGGCGGGCAAGATTGACCCGCGAATCAGGAGAGACGATGAGC